>CAZTWK010000021.1:0-56121 GCA_964617805.1 uncultured Fibrobacteraceae bacterium
CGACGTGAACGGCGACACCGACGGCACGACCCTCGCGCCGGCCGCCGCCAACTGGTACCGGCTGGACTTCAACGCCCAGGCGCGCACCGACTCCTGCCTGATCACCAACTGCGAGATCCGCTACGGGGGCAACGGGCCGGGGGCCTTGCAGGTCTGGGGCAGCGATCCGACGGTCAGCGGCTGCACCTTCACCGACAACAACGGTTCGCTGTACGTGTACTCGAGCCCCGGCAGCGCGGCCTCCCTGGTCGGCAACACCGTCAACCAGGGCGCCAATCTGCCCGTGGGCTCCGACATCGACTGCCTGGACAACGTGGTCTTCGGCAACACCATCGTTCCGCGCGGCGACGACGTGTACAACGGCGTCAGACTATTCAACTCCACGGTGACGTCCTCGACGACCATACCCGCGCTGCCCCACGACTTCGTCTACTTCCTGAGCAGCACGACCGTCAACGTGGCCGGTCCCGGGGGACCGGTGCTGACCATCGCCCCCGGCTCCATCGTCAAGTCCTGGTTCAGCCGCTTCGAGATCGGTTCCGCCACCGTGGCCGGTGGGCTGATCGCCGAGGACGTGCTCTTCACCTCGACGCGCGACGACGAAGGCGGCAACACCGACAACTCGACTTTGGCCCCGTCACCGGGCAACTGGCACCGCATCGACTTCAACGCCGCGGCCCGGCGCGACTCCTGCCGGCTGGTGCGCTGCGAGCTGCGCTACGGCGGCAACGGCGGCAGCCTGGTCGAGACCAACAACTCGAAACCCATCCTGCGGCAGTGCTGGCTCCACGACAGCTCGGACGCAGCCGTCTACACCCACGGCGCCGACGCCCTACCCACGCTCTGGCTCTGCAACATGACCGACAACGACATCGGCCTGCGTAGCACCCACGGCGGCCTGGCCCGCATCGTGCGCTGCTGCTACGCGCGCAACGCGAGCTACGGCGTGCAGGTCGAACCCCACGTGGACCTGGTTGGCTCGTTGCCCTCGACCAGCTGCTGGTGGGGAGCCGTGGACGGGCCCTCCGGGATCGGACCCGGCAGCGGTGACGCCGTCAGCGACTTCGTGCTCTACGATCCCTGGTACACGACCGAGGCCTGCGCCGACCTCACCCACGCCCCGGGCGATCTCCTGCCCGAACGGTTGGAAGTGGCCGGCGCCCATCCCAATCCCTTCAACCCGGGCACGCGAATCCTCTTCGCGCTGCCGGCCAAGCTCCCGGTCACCGTCGACGTCTACGACGCCGAAGGCCGTCACGTGGTCAGGCTGGCGGACGAGGTCATGTCCGCGGGCCCGCAGTCCTGCGACTGGCACGGACGCGACGACACCGGCCGACGGACGCCCGCGGGGCTCTACCTGTACCGGGTGAAAGCGGGAGGCGAGTCCCGTACCGGCAAAATGATGCTGGTTAGATGAGAGCGGGATATCAAGGGGAGTGAAGCGGCGCGTGGACGGACCGGACCCGAGGGATCGGTCCCGGACGCACGCCGCCTAGGTGTTCAGGATCGCCAGGGGCAGCCCCACGAAGAGGATCCCGGCGCCCAGCAACAGCACGCCGTAGAGGGCGATGCGGCAGGCGACACTCTTGCAGACCTCGCGAAAACAACGCTCTTCCTTGGCCATTTCCATGATTGTCTCCCCGGTTTGCGGGTAGCGGAACGTCGATCGGTTCCCGAATACCCACGTCACGACTGGGATATTGCCACAGGGACGCCTACCCGGTCAATAGGTAAAAGATATTAGATTCTTATATGACATTTTCAGGAGGAAGATTGTCGCGGATGTGCGAAAGGAGTGGTTCCGGCGGGTTCGGCATGGTAATGTAGATGAATTATGTCGCCTTTTGGCCGCCGTATCCCGCCCGGCGGGGGCCTCTGCCAAGGAGTTACATCATGACCAGCAGACTCACGAAGACTTCCGCCGCTGCGCTCCTCTTCGCCGCCGCCATCATGTGCGCATCCGCCGCCCCGGCCCTGGCCAGCGTCATTACCGCTTTCGGCGGCGCCTCGGGGCCCGGCCTCGGCAGCATGTCCTTCAACAACCTGGGCACGCCGGCCGTGGGCAACGACAACGTCGTCGGCGCCTCGCCCAACTGGATCTCGATCAACCAGAAGGCCTTCGGCGCCGTCGACTACATCGACATGGTCTTCACGGTGGAGGATTTCGGCGTGCCCTCGACCGAGTACATCCTTACCGAGGGCGTCGCCAACGGCACTGGCACCGACTGGATCGGCTACCAGGTCGTGCTCGGCTTCGGGACGGGCGCCGGGTTCACCCAGTCGTCGCTGGGCGACGGGCTGGGCTTCGACAACCCCGAGTTCGACTCCCCCCTCGATTTCTCGCCCTTCGACATGCAACTGCCCCTGAACGAGGACGTCCACAACGCCGTCCTCGACGTGTTCGTCGACGGGGCCTTCCACGTGTTCACCTTCACGATCGACGTGCCGAACACGATCTCGGAGTTCACGATCCGCCAGGCGCCGCGCACCAATCCCGTGGCGGACGAGTCCGTGACCTGGAGCGAGGTGAAGACGCTGTACCGTTGATGCGCGCCGACGGTCACTTGAGCAGGACCATGCGCCTCGCCTGCCGGCCGCCGTCCGCCTCCAGGATGTAGACGTAGGCGCCCGACGCCGCTGGCCGGCCCGCGGCGTCGCGTCCGTCCCACACCGCCTCGCGGCGCCCCTCGCCGAGGACCTCGCCGTCGAGCAGCGTCCGTACCATCCGGCCGGACATATCGTGCACCGCCAGGGTCACGGCGGTCCGGCGGGGCAGCTCGAAGGCGATGGTCGTCGCGGGATTGAAGGGGTTCGGCGCCGCGGCGTGCAGCACGACGCGTCCCGGCGCCGCCCCGTCGCCGATCCCGGTGAGGTCCGCGTCGCTCCACGCGGTCAGGTCGCTGCGGTTGCCCGCGCGGTCGACCGCCGCCACCCAGTACGCGTATCCCCAGCCGCCGCCATCGTCGATGTAGCCGGTGTCGTAGACCATCTCCAGCGGCGGGTCCGCCGGGTCCGGCGGCGTGGCGTCACCGATGCGGAAGACCAGGAAGTGATCCAGGTCCGGGTCCAGCGGCGCGTCCCAGTCGAGCAGGACGCGGGCGCCGTCGAAGGCGGCCCGCAGGTCGGCGGGCGCGCCCGGGGCCAGGTTGTCCACCGACCAGCCCGAGTCGGGCGCGGAATCCCAGAAGGTCAGCGGATCGGCCGTCATGGCCGAGACCATCAACACGGTCTCGCACGACCCATGGGCGACGGTGGAGTCGCAGAGGGTGGCCGCCACGTACTGGTAGGCCTCGTCGCCGCGGGCGGGCACGGTTTCCAGGAAGTCCCAGCCCAGCAGCTTGTCGTCCTGCCGCCGGTACACGCCGTAGCCGGTGATGGGATACTCCGCGCCCAACCAATCGTAGGGAGAGCGATTCCAGGTCAGGCGCACCTGCCCGCCCTGGTCGTCGGGTACGTCGACCACCGAGGTGATCGCGGGCACGGGCTCGTAGTAACCCTCCACCAGCGCCGTGCCGAACGGGTCCAGCGTGAACGCGACGAGGCTCGGATCCGGCGGTACCCAGGAGTCGTAGGGCAGCCACTCGATGGTGTAGTCGCCGTGCGGCATGGCGTTGAGGACCTCGTCCCCGAAACCGGATTGGCCGCCCCACGGTCCCGTCAATTCCCAGGGAGCGGAGAAGGACCCGGGCTGGACGTCGACGGTGATCGTGCCGGGCTGCCACCAGCCGACCCCCGTGTTGAGCCCGAACACCGGCAGGGCGTGGTCCTCGCTGACCGGATGCATGACGTAGGAGTAGCCGCTTTCCATGTGGTAGGCCATCTCGCCGGGGAAATGCGGCGGCTGCGACTGGATCGGCTCGAGGTAGAAGTACACCGGCGTCGCGTCCGAAACGAAATAGGTGAGGCTGAAGAGGAGGATCTCCTGCTGGGCGCCCGGGTAATAGGGGTCCCAGCTGACCAGGAAGTTGGGGTACGGCGCGAAGCTGATCCAGTTGGCACCCATGAAGTCCCAGTTGATCCAGGGCACCGCCGCAGGCGGCTCGAGTCGCACATGGCACTCGATGCTCCTGACGTAGGCGGCGGACGTGCCGGTGAGCACGCCGTAGACCGTGAACAGGCCAGGGCCGGATTCGTACGCGTTGTCGCTCGTGCAGTGTTCCGTCGTGTAGAGACCGAGCCGGTCCGGCAGCGGGGGCGCGATGCCCGGCTGGGCCAGCACGGCGACGGCCTGGAGGACGAGCAGCGACACGACGAACGCGGTGCGGATCCTGGACATGGTCTACCCCCCGTTGACACACCCCGGATCCGCGCGGCGGACATCACGGACAGAGGCCCGCAGGGATCCACGTCATCGCGCCGCGGTGCGTGGTCGTGGTGAAATACCTGTGCGGCAAGCGATTAGGAAAATAGGTTATCAGAATTCAGAGTGCGGGGTCAACCGCCGCGACGGCGTCGCGACGGCGTCACGGCGACTCGCAGGCCCTCTCCCTCATCTCCTCGGGTCCGTGCTCCCGCATGCAGTCCGGGCAGATCCCGTGGGAGAGTTGGGTCTCCGAGTAGTTGTGGAAGTAGGCCTCGAGGGGTTGCCAGCCCTCTTCCTCGTGATGGATCTTCTTGCAGTAGCAGCAGATGGGCAGGATGTCGTGGAGCAGCTTCAGCTCGCGTTGCGCCGAGACCACGTAGCCCAGCAGGGTGCTGAGCAGGCCGATGGCTCCGCCACACAGCACCGCGATGAACATGAAGCCGAAGGTGTCGCGCGCGACGGCCTCCACCGGTACGCCCCCCAAGTAGGCGACGGGCGCCGAGGCGAGGGGCACCAGCAAGCCGGCCAGCAGACCCAGGCGCCATCCGCCGAACCAGCCGGCCAGGGTGATCGCCACGAAGCTGATGGAGAAGAAATGCCCCTGGCGGACCACCAGGGCCAGGGTGAAGCTGGTGACCAGGAAGAACAAGCCGACGAATACCGCGATCCGGCGCGCCCGGGGATCGTCGCGCAACTTCAGCAGGCTCTGTCCCACTTCGCCGGTCAGATCGACCATGGCAGTCTCCGCTCGCGACGGACGTCCCGGTCATGTCGGCATGGAGCGCAGGGAAAAACGCCCGGTCCCACGAGGCGGGCAAGAACGCATGGCGGTAGGAATCGCGATTCCGGCCTGAAACCTCTGCTGCACCCCATTCGCAGCGCGGGGATCATAACATACTCTCCCCGAGCACGATATGAGCGAGAACGGAACACGCCGATCCCCACCCCATATGTCCGGACTAGGCCCCACAACCCCTGGGAGACGAACGTGGTATCCAAGCCGCTCGCATGCGCCAGCTGGACGATCCTCGCCACGCTCCTCGCCGGATGCGCCTCGGAGACGGCCGCCCCGCCGGACGCTCCCGGCTGCACGAGCGTCGTGGCGGAGGGACTGACCACCGACCACGCCAGCACCGGCGGCGCGAGCTGGTCCGACTACGACGGGGACGGCGATCTCGACCTCCTCGTCACCAACGGCTACGACGTGAGCTCCGCGGAACCGAGCGGACAGCCCAACCGCCTCTACCGCAACGAGGGCGGGGGCGCGTTCACCGAGATCACCGCCGGCGCCCTGGCCGAGAGCGCGGGCTTCTCCTCGGGCAGCACCTGGGGCGACTACGACGGCGACGCGGACCTCTACGTGGGGAACTGGCCCAACGAGCCGGGGCCCGGGGAACTCAACGCGCTCTACCGCAACGAGAGCGGCGGACACTGGCTGCGGGTGCGGCTGGAGGGCGGGGCGATCGGCGCGCGGGTCGTGTTGACGTCGCTACGGGAGGGAGAAACGATCACGCAGATGCGCGAGGTCGTCGCGCAGTCGGGGTTCCGGGGACAGAGCGACCTGTCGCCGCACTTCGGGCTGGGCGCCTCGACCGGGATCGTGTCGCTCGAGGTGCGCTGGCCGTCGGGCGAGGTCTCGCGGCTGACGGACGTCCCCGTCGACGGGATCGTGGAGGTCGTGGAACCGGATCAGTCGTAGAGCCGCTTGACGGCGCTCCAGGTGACGGCCTCGCCCCCCACGCTGTCCTCCACATGTATGTTGCCGAACATGTCGAGGCCGTAGTGCGGGATGCAGAAGAAGGGGTAGTGCCCCACCTCGGTGAAGGTGAAGGCGAAGAGGGGCTCCCCGGCGGTGAGGTTCGCGTCGAAGATGTCGCCCGCTTCGGGGTCGCCCGGATTCAGGCCGCTGGTCACGGTGTGCACGCCCGAGTTCCAGACCCACTGGACGGTGTCGCCCACGTTGATCGACAAGCCGTCCGGCACCCAGCTGGTGCCGACTTGCTCGACGACGATGGTCGCGGCGCCGGCGCTGACGGCCGCGAAAGCGAGGAACATGAAGGACATGATGAGACGCAATGACAACTTCATGGGTGGGCTCCCGTTCGTGAAAACTCATATCGGATAACGAGATAGATATAGTATGAAAATTATCTGATTTAAGCCACCCCGGGGGTTGGATCCCGCGCCGCCGGCTTCGGATAATTCAGGAAAATAAATGGTAATCCTCTGTCATCTCCGTTAAGCTCAAAATAGAGCCTGAAAAGTGCCCAGGGTTCGGGGAGCGAGCCGTATCCTCCCCCTATCCGGCATCGAAAGGCGGTGATCATCCATGACGCGCCTGAGACCATCCTGTATGCTCCTGGTGGTCGTACAGCTGGTGTTGTCCTATGCCTCGCTCGCCACTCCCGCCACCAACCAAACGGTTTCCAGGGTTCAGGCCGTCACTCATCGGCTCCAGTCCTCCGTCGTCGGCGCCGCCGGGATCTCGGGTGAGAGCGCCAGCTTCAGGACCAGGGGAACACTGGCCCAGTCGACACCCCTGAGCCTGGGCGCAGCGGGTGAGCACATTCTCTATGCAGGATTCTGGAAGCCGTTCCTGATGATCGCCACTTCGATCGAGGACATCCCGCCAGGCGGCTTCGTCAACCGACTCTTCCAGAACTTCCCCAATCCCTTCAATCCTACGACCGCCATCCGGTATTCCGTCGCCGAGAAGACGACCGTCGAGATCGAGATCTACGACCTGAGAGGACGGATCATACGTACCCTCATCAGAGGCGAGGTGGAGCCGGGGCTCTACGAGGCCGTCTGGAACGGACGCGACGACGCCGGGCAGACCGTACCATCCGGTGTCTACTTCTATCGTCTCAAGGTGGGATCGTACGACTCGGTGATGAAGATGCTGATGCTCAAGTGAGGGAGGACCGAGTCATGAGACGCTCCATGATCTGGATTACGGTGATCGCTGCAACGGTCGTGTTCGCGTCTCCGGTCCTGGCCGAGACCCCCCGTCTCGTGAACTACCAGGGAATCCTGACGGACGCGGACGGGCAGTCGTTGACCGGTGCGCACGACTTGACGTTTCGAATCTATCCCGACAGCACGCAAGGGGCGGCTGTCCTGTGGGAGGAGGAGCACAGCGACGTCCAGTTCGAATTCGGACTGTTCAACGTGCACCTGGGAAGCGTCACGACCATGCCGGACGGCTTGTTCGCCACCGCTGAGCGCTGGCTGGGAATCGCCGTCGATACCGACGAGGAGATATCGCCCAGGGCGAGGATCACCTCCGCACCCTACGCGCTGCGCGCGTCGGTTGCGGACTCGCTCGCCGCGGGAAGCTCGTTCGCGGACGGTGACTGGACCGTCGCCGGCAACGACATGTACTCGTCCGTGACCGGCAATGTCGGCGTCGGAACTCCCGATCCGGCCGCGCGGCTCGATGTGCAAGGGGCGGTACACGTCGGAGGAGCCCTCGTGGTGGGTGGCAACTAGGATTTCCAGGGGGACATCGAGGTCATCAGCATAAGCGGGGGGGGCCAGACAAGTATCGGATTTCGCGCGACCAGAACGGTCTTGAGCGCCAATACGCCGATCCCCATTCCCGACAACTCCCCACCCGGGGTCGAGGACGTCCTGGTCTTTCCTGATGTCGGCGTCGCTCTCGACATATCCGTATCCCTACATCTCACCAACTCGGATCTGAATTTCGTCTCGGTCACCTTGACCGACCCCAACAGCGATCAGTACGTGCTCTTCGACGGTGATCATTTCGGGGTCGAACTGGATACGTCCTATCCCGAGCCCACGCCCCCGGTAAGCGGCGATCTCGACACCTGGATCGGCCTGAACCCGACGGGGAACTGGGAACTCAAGGTGGTCGACTCGGGCTATCTGAACAACATGATCGACGGCGAGATCGTGTCCTGGGGCATATCGATCGTCACCACCGGCGGCGAGACGGTGAGAATCAGCCAGGGCGGACTGGAAGTCGCAGGGCATGTCGGCATCGGAACCACGGAGCCGTTGGAGGAGCTGCACGTCGTCGGCGACATCCACTGCACGGGGAAGCTGACGAGCACCGGCGGCTACGACCCGCCGTACGTGCTCTACGACCAGGAGACGAGACGGGCCATCATCGAGAGGGTCGCCCGGGAGGTTCCCGTGGAGAAGCGGAATGGAGCGGTTCTCTTCTGGAACGGGGAGGAACTGCGCTTCGAGGTCTACCTGCCGGCGAGCGGCGAGTTCCGGAACCTACAGGGCAAGCTGCTCGAAAAACTGTAGTATCGCGTCGGGTTCGGATTCAAGGCGGGCCCGCGCCTAGAACCCCTCCAGCTCCCACTCGTGGGCGATCACCGCGACCGGTTCCGCCTCGGCGCCGGTGTCCTCCTCGTCGGAGCCGCCGAAGCTCGACATCATGGCGCTGAAGAGGTCGGTCACCACGTAGGCGCGATCGCCCACCAGGAAGAGCCCGTCGTCGATCGGATGCGCGTCCGCCCGCAGGTGGACGCGCTTGACGTAGCGTCCCTCGCGGTCGAAGACGTCGAAGGCGGTGAAGGTGCCCGCCTCGGCGCGCCAGGTGTCGCGGCCGGAACGGACCCAGAGGGTGCCGCCCTCGCGGAAGAACATCTGGGTCAGGGTCTGGTGGTGGTCGTTGGTCACGAAGGTCGAGCCGGGGTTCCAGCTTGTGATGCGGTCGTAGAAGGTCTGGAAGCGCTTCTTCTCCTCGCCGGTCCGCTCGACGGGCGCGTAGTCGGGCCGCTCGATGACGCGGTCGAGGCTGCCGTCGGCGTTCCACACGTGGATGCGGTAGTCGGCGAAGGAGAGGAAGGCGGCGACCCGGCCGTCGGGCGCGGAGGCCCAGCGCCGCTGGAAGTCGGAGAAGGTCTCCTCGCGGAATTCCCAGCCCCCGTAGCGCTGCTCCCGCGCCTCCTCGTGGAAGTGGGCGAGCTCGTTGCCGTCGATGTCGTAGGCCTTGAGGTAGGCGATCGACATCTGCTTGCCGTCCTCCATGGACGAGGTGCTGCCCGCCAGGATGATGCGCTCGCCCAGGCCCTCGGCCTTGGCGGCCACCTGGAAGCCGGCGCCGTCGCGGAAGGTCATGGCGTAGGTGCCGGCGGGATCGCCCTCGCGCGTGAGCAGCACGATCTTGCCGGGGAAGACCTGCACCACGCCGACATCGCCGCCGGGAGCCCAGAACATGTCGGTGCCGCTGGTGAACTCGCCGGGGCCCTCGCCTTCCCGGCCGAGGGTGTTCAGCAGCTCGCCGTCGGGGCTGAAGACGAGCACCTCCGAGAGCTGGCTGTCCAGCAGGTAGATGTTCGACTGCTCGTCGTGAAGGAACTGGGAGATGACCCCGAACAGGACGTCCTCGTCGTCGTCGCCCCCCACGCGCCACAGCTCGCGCAGCTCGACGGAGACCTCGCCGTCGGCCGGCACCTCGGGATTCACGACGGTGGTCACGCCCTCGACGGTGCGGACCTCCCCCTCCCACTCGGCCAGGGCCGCGGGAGCCGCCAGCAGGCAGAACAAGGACAAGGCACAGGCGGTTCGCAGGTAACTCATGGTCTCTCCCTCTGGTGGTCCGGCCGGCTCGATCGCGGTGCAGTCCATCTTAGGGCCCGCCCCGGGCCCCCGCAAGCCGGCACCTCGCACCCGCTTATTGGGGGTGGTTTCGGGCGTGAGGGCGGGTTAACATCGGCGGGTTGATCGGGTGTCCTGATTTATCATCACAACAGGACGGACCTGGACCCATGGCCACCGGTGCCAAGACCGTACGCTGGCGCATCCTGATCTGGCTGCTGCCCCTGCAGGTGCTGATCTTCGTCGCCTTCGAGATCTGGCTGGAAAGCCGTCTGCACGTGATCGCGCAGACGGGTCTGCTGGCCCTCGCCGACGAATCGCAGCAGGCGGTCGCCGAGGCCATCGGGGCGATCCGCATCGGCACGGCCGTCCTCTGCGTGGCGGTGATCGTATCGACCGTCCTGACGATCTGGAAGCAACTCAACCGCCATCTGCGCCGCCCGCTGCTGAGGCTCGTGGCCAACGCCGAGGCCATCGGCGCCGGCGAGTCCCGGAAACCCATTAAGCGACCGCGGCAGCCCGGCATGGCCCTGCTCGCCGACGCGCTCAACCAGTCGGCCGAACGCATCGCGCAGCAGCAACGCGAGATCCAGGAGAACGCGCGCCTCGCCGGCGTCGGCCAGACGGTGGCCGGCCTCTCCCACACGCTGAAGAACGTGCTCAACGGCCTGCGCGCGGGACAGTTCGTGCTCGACCGCGCCCAGAAGACGGGCGACCAGAAGAAGCTGCGCAAGGGGCTGCGCGTCACCCGCACCAGCGTGCGCCGCATCGAACGCCTGATCTTCGACATGCTGAGCTACGTCAAGGACCGCGAGCCCAAGCGCGAGCCGCTCGAACCCAACGCCATCGTCAAGGACGTGATCGACGAGCTGCAGCGCATGGCCGAGCGCTGGGGCATCGACCTGCTCGCCGAGACGGATGAGGACCTGGGCATCGCCAGCCTGGACCGCCTCGCCATCTTCCGGGCGCTGGTCGACCTCACGACCAACGCCATCGAGGCCTGCGTGGAGGGTGGCAAGGGCGACCTCGTCACGCTGGGCAGCCGGGGCGAGGAGGACGAGGTCGTGCTGACCGTCTCGGACAACGGCGTCGGCATGACGGACGAGCAGCTCGAGAGCCTCTACACGCGCTTCGTCTCCACCAAGTCCACCGGCGGCACCGGCCTCGGCATGGTGGTGGTCAAGAAGATCGTGGACGAGCACGAGGGAAGCATAGATGTCACGTCGACCCCGGGCGAGGGGACGACCTTCCACATTCGCCTGCCGAGATCATGCGAGACGGGATCCGAAGGTTGAGTTGTGCTATGATCGCGGCGAGGAGGATATGAGATGACCGTAGAGAAAGACGTCCTGATCGTCGATGACAGCGAGGAATGCGTCATATACCTGACGGAGATCCTCGAGGAGCTGGAGATCCCCTACCGCGTCGCCCGCAACGGCAAGGAAGGCATGCAGGCCATCCGGGACAAGACGCCGGACCTGGTCCTGCTCGACCTGATGATGCCCCAGAAGGGCGGCATCGCCGTGTACCAGGAGATGAAGAAGGACCCGGAGCTGGACAAGGTGCCCATCTTCATCATCACCGGCGCTTCGGAGGCCACCGGCGTGGACATGCTCAGCGGCGAACCCCTGCCCGCGCAGGACTACGCCGACGACTTCACGCGGCGCTTCGGCGACCGGATCCACGACCAGCTGCAGAGCATGGCGCCCGACGTGTTCATCGAGAAGCCCATCGACCACGAGGACGTGGCGCGGAGGATCAAGGAAGTGCTTGCCTGAGGGGGCGCCCCGCCCCTTCACATTAGGTAAATAAAATAACTTCAAGTCCCCCTTACCCTTGTCGATGCCATACGAAAGGGCACGAATTCGTATCGCCCGGAATCGACATGGACGGGGGTTCGGACATGAATATCGAGTCATCCATTCGCGAGGGATACCTGGCCCACCTGATCGAGGCCGGTATCATCGACGAGGACCAGGCCCAGCAGGCCCTGGACAGGCAGTTCGAGTGCGGGAAGCCCATCGGGCGCCTGGCCCTGGACCTGCACATCCTCACCGTCTCGCAGGTCTTCGAGATCCTGCAGCACCAGACCGACGAGGGCGGGCTCTTCGGCGAGATCGCCATCGCCAAGGGCTTCATGACCGAATCCCAGCTCGAACACCTGCTCCGCACCCAGAAGGAGCTGCGGCCGGCCATCGGCACCGTCCTGGCGGACCTCGGCTTCGCCACGGAGGAGGAACTGGCGACGCAGCGCCGGATCTACCTGGCGAAGCTCGAGGCCGCCCTGGTCTGAATATCCCTCACCGGAGCCGATCCTGATCGTAGCGGTCATAGCGCGTTGACATACTGTGTATCACATAGTATTGTGTGCGACATGGGTACGCGAAAAACACAATCACCGGCGCAGACCGTGGCCCAGGAGTTGAGACGCGGCGCCATCGTGCTGGCGATCCTGGCCCAGCTACGGACCGAGCACTACGGCTACTCGTTGCGGGAGAAGCTGGCCGCGGGCGGGCTGGCCGTCAACGAGGGCACGCTCTACCCCCTGCTCAGACGGCTCGAGGCCCAGGGACTGTTGACCAGCGACTGGGATCTCGGCGCCGGACGGCCCCGACGATATTACCGCATCTCCCGTACCGGCCGACGGACGCTGACCGATCTCGAAACGGAATGGCAATCACTCGTCGCCGTGATGGAGCGGATGCTGGCGCCGGCTGGAGAGGAGCGCCCATGAACCTGTTCGAACGCTATCTGGCCGAGGTGGGCCGGCAACTGCCCAAGGGCCGGCGGGACGACATCCTGTCCGAACTGCGGTCCCTGCTCGAGGATGCCTACGAGGCCCACGCCGCCGGAGGGAGCGGCGCGACGGCCGACGAGCAGACGAGGTCGGAGATCCTGGCCGAGTTCGGTCCGCCGGAACGCTTCGCCGCCGCCTATCTCCCCGAACGCCGCTACCTGATCGGACCCCGGTACTATCCCAGCTTCCTGAGCACCCTGAAGATCTGCTTCTGGGTGGTCCTGGGCATCGTCGGGACGGGCCTGCTCCTCGACCTGCTCGACGGATTCGATTCCCTGCCCGATTTCGCCCTGACCCTCGGGGCCGCCTTCGGCGATCTGCTCACGTCGGCCGTATCCGTGTTCGGCATGGTGGTCCTGATCTTCCTGCTCATCGAGCGTGGCAGTTCGGAACCCGGGGAGCGGCCCGAGGTCGACTGGGACCCGCAGACCCTGCCGCAGCCCGAGGATCCCCGCCGGGTCGACGTGCCCGGCACCCTGGTGGGCATGGCGCTGGCGATCGTGGGGCTGGTCGTCTTCAACCTGCTGCCGGACAAGGTCTGCGTCTTCTTCAACATCGGGGCCGACAGGTTCACGGTGCCCATGCTCGGCCCGGCCTTCGCCGCGCGGCTGCCCTGGCTCAACCTCTACCTGCTGCTCGGTCTGGGGCTGGGGATCCTGACCATCCGCCAGGGCCACTGGACCCGATGGTTGCGCCTGGTCGATCTGCTGGTCCATCTGCTGGTATTCGTCTTCTTCTTCCTGCTGGCGACGGGCGACATGGTGGTCGAATTCGGCGCGGACTGGCTCGTGTCCCACGGGCTGCCAGCTGAAAGCGCACAGGATCTGGCCGAAGACGTGGGCCCGATCATGAGCACGCTCCTGAGGGTCGCCTTCTGGGTGACCCTGGTCGTGGTCGGCATCGGCGGGATCCACAAGCTCAGGGCCGTCGTGGCCGGCGAGCGGGCCCGTCGGGCCTGATACGCGAGAAGAGGCCCGATCCGTGTGGATCGGGCCTCCTCCCCTCTTTCGTCGCCTCGGATTTCCCCTAGCGGTACATGCTCTTCAGCGTGCCCCATTCGGCGGTCTCGTTGGCGATGGGCTCGAGGCACTCGGTGGTGAAGTTGTCCAGGTAGGCCACCGCGCCCGGGCTGACGATGAAGTCGATGGTGTGGCCGGCCTGGCAGTCGCGCTCGCCCTCGGCGTTGTCGCCCCAGGACGTGCTGGGCGGGAAGCCGACGGGCGGCTGGAACCAGTCGTCGGGGTTGTCGTAGCTGCCGTCGTCGTCCGTGAAGACGCCGATCCAGGAGCCGATCTGCCAGGACTCGAAGTAGAAGTCGTACTCCACCTTGCAGATGCCCTCGGGGAAGGGATCGCCGCAGTTGAACGTGAAGCTCACCATGATGTTGCCGGTGCCCCCACGGTTGTCGATGCAGAGGACGTTGCCGAAGGCGTTGGGGGGCGCGGCGCCGCCGAGATCGGCTGCGGGCACCACCTGGACGCGGGTGGCGTCGCCGGTGACGGTGGCGCCCCCGGCGTACTGGCCGGGCGCCATGCCGTCGAAGCCGGAGCCGGGGACGACCGCCAGCGCGGCGGCGGGCAGGGTCAGGGCGATCAGCAGGAACAGTCGGGTCAGGGTCTTTGTCGTGGTCTTCATTGGTCATCTCCTCGTCAGGGTGCAGTGTGCGTGGTTGAGGGAGATGTTTAGAGGACTGAAATAGTCTTACGGTTTCCTTTCGAGATTCGCGTCACAGCCGGTCGGGCCATGGGGGCGGTCAGCGACCATCGGGGATGTTATCCATTGGTAAGTCCACAACGTCGATAGCATCAAATCCGGCACGATTCTCGGCTGTCCGCCGCTCGATTCCCGAAGTACTTGACCTACAACATCCTGTCAATATATGGGTTAGGTAGGTCCGCTCCGTTCTGGCAATGCGAAATCACCTCCGGCACCAACCTTGCTCATCAGACGCCGGGGTCCATATCAAGACACACATCTTCGCCGCGAACCCCAGACACATCCAAACGGAAGGCCCATCGCCGCCCGCTGCGTGGCGCGTGGCGACAACGCCGTCCCGATCACCAGATCCGGAGGAACGTACCTCATGAGGAAAACGCTGATATCTTGCCTGACGGTTCTCGCCCTGGCCGCCCTCTGCGGTCCGGGATCACTGACGGCCGACACCATCGAGCGGGGTGTCGTGGCCGGGGGCGGCGGCGTCACGGCCGGTGACGGCCAGACCCTGAGCGCCACCATCGGACAGCCGCTGACGGGTCACACGGCGGGCAGTCACATCCTGAGCGCCGGCTTCTGGCACCCGCCCGCGGGTGAGCAGACGCCGATCTTCCTGGCCGATTTCTCCGCCGCGCGCAACGACGGCCGGGTGCTCGTCAGCTGGCACGTGAACGTGCTCGCCGACCACCTGGGCATGCACGTCTGGCGGCAGGCGGCGGACGGCGAACGGCAGCGCCTGAGCGAGGAGCCGCTGTCGGGCGCGGGACCCTTCGAATTCACCGATCCCGTGGCCCCGCCCGGCGAGCTGGAGTACTGGCTGGAAGCCGTGCCCACGAGCGGCGAGTCGACCTGGTTCGGCCCGGTCGTGCTCGCGTCGGTGCCGCTGGTGTTCGAGCTGGCCCAGAACCACCCGAATCCCTTCAACCCCAAGACGACCCTGCGCTTCTCCGTGCGCCGGGGCGGACAGGTGCGCCTGACGATCCACGACCTGCGCGGACGCCTGGTGCGCACCCTGATCGACGGGGTCCAGCCGGCCGGCTGGCACGCGGTGGACTGGAACGGAACCGACAATCGCGGCCGGAGCGTCCCCACGGGCGTCTACTTCTCCCGGCTGCAGGCCTTCGAGGGCGTCAAGACGGGCAAGCTGCAGCTCACGCGCTGACCTTATCGGAACTTCGGGCCGACTCGGATGAGCGGCCGCAGGAAAGGAATCCGCAATGAAGAAGACGATCGCACTGCTCGCGCTCGCAACCATCGTCGCCGCCACCGCGGTCCAAGCGGTGCCGGCGCTGATGAGTTTCCAGGGCGTCATCAAGAACGACGACGGCACGCCTGTTCCCGACGGCATCTACGAGATGGACTTCCGGATCTACGACGCCGCGTCCGGCGGCGCCGAGATCTGGTTCGAAGAACACCGGCTCGTGGAGGTGGTCGACTCGACCATCTTCATCGCGCTCGGCGAGGAGGAGCCGCTGGACATCTTGCCCTTCGACGCGCCCTACTGGCTGGGCATCGCCATAACCGGCGAGGACGAGATGCTGCCGCGCATCCAGCTCACCAGCGCGCCCTACGCCCTGCAGGCCGGCAACGCCGAGTACCTGGGCTGGCGCTCCGCAGAGGCCTACGCCGACACCGCGCACATGCACCACGCCGACCACATCGTCGAGGGCGTGCTGTCCATCGACCGCATCCCCATCGGCCACACGGCCGACGATGTCGCCGCCGGCGACCACTACCACGGCCTGGACAACATGGCCGACGTGGACACCATGGGTCTGGCGGTGGGCCGCGTGCTCGCCTACGACGGCGGCATGTGGCGTCCGTCCGAGGTGGGCGGCAGCGGCGCGGACGACGACTGGACCGTCTCGGGCAACGACGTGTACAGCTCCGTCAACGGCAACGTGGGCATCGGCACCGCCACACCTGGCGCCAAGCTGGACGTGCAGGGCAACGTCACCGTCGGCACCTCGGAGTCCGAGCCCTCGATCAACTTCTGGGGCAGCGTCGGCGACGGCCGTCTCTGGTGGGACGGCAGCACCACCTCGCTCCGCTTCGGCATCCCCGGCAACGGTAGCTGGGCCCCGGGGAGCGTCGGGCAGGGATCGTTCGCGGCCGGGCACGAGACGATGGCCTCCGGGGCCTACTCGGCCGCCCTGGGGCAGCGATCGCGCGCGACCGGCCCCCGCAGCTTCGCCGCCGGCTACGAGGCCGTGGCGAACGGAGACGAGTCCATGGCCTTCGGCTGGGCCGCCCGGGCCGACACCACCAACACCTTCGCGGCCGGCACCCACGTACGGGCGATCCGGCCGTACAACATGGTGCTTGGCAGCGGCTTGGATGAGGCGAATCCCCTGGTCAACGACGTAGACGATTCCATGGTGATCGGTTTCGGGGCGACCACCCCCGCCCTCTTCGTCGGCGGACCGCACAACCGGGTCGGCATCGGCACCACCACGCCGGACAAGGAACTGGAGGTCAACGGCACCACCAAGACCGACGGCTTCGTCATGTCCACCGGCGCCGGTGACGGCCGGGTGCTGACCTCCGACGCGGGCGGGTACGGCACCTGGCAGACCGCGCCCCGGGTCCTGGTGGCGAGCGACATCTACACGTACGCCTACAGCGATTCCATCAGCGACACGATGGAACAGATCGGAACGCTGGGAGTCCAGATCGTGGCGCCGACGAGCGGCACGGTCGTCGTGCAGCTCGTCGCCAACGTGGCCGTCGACCACGACACGCTCACCATGGACGACGTGGAACTCCACATCACGAAGGACCTGAGCACGTCCATGGGACTCCCCGGCGACTTCTTCGTCGGCATGGCCATGCCCACGGAACTCTACCGGACGACCATCACGGCCGTGGCCACCGAGTCCGTCACCGCCGGCACCCACAACTACTATGGTGCGGCCAGGATGAACCTGGGCGCGAACCGGTGGGACGAGATCCAGGGGGCCCACATCGTGGCGACCTTCTATCCGGACTGAGCGACGCGGGGCTCACGAGAGAGACGGGACAGACATTCCGACAGTGATGGAGAACCGGCCGGCCCGAGGGGGCGGTCACAGGAAAGGATTCCGAGATGAAAAAGACGATCGCGCTGCTCGCGCTGGCGACCCTCCTCGCCGCCACGACGGCCCAGGCGGTGCCGGAGCTGCTGAGCTTCCAGGGCGTCATCAAGAACGACGACGGCACGCCCGTGCCCGACGGCGAGCACATGATGACGTTCGTCCTCTACGACGATCCCGGGGGCGGGGGAATGGTCTGGGAGTCCGTCGGCCAGCCGGTACAGGTGACCGACTCGACCATCTCGGTCGTGCTCGGCGAGGAGGAGCCGCTGGCCTTGCCCTTCGACCAGCCCTACTGGCTCGGCATCACCCTGGAACCCGGGGCTGAGATGACGCCGCTCATCCAGCTGACCAGCGCGCCCTACGCCCTGTGGGCCGGCCAGGCCGACATGCTGGGCTGGCGGACGGCGGAGGCCTTCGCCGACACCGCGCACATGCACCACGCCGACCACATCGTCGAGGGCGTGCTCTCCATCGACCGCATCCCCATCGGCCACACCGCCGACGAAGTAGCCGCCGGCAACCACTATCACGGCCTGGACAACATGGCCGACGTGGACACCATGGGCCTCGCGATCGGCCGCGTGCTCGCCTACGACGGCGGCATGTGGCGGCCGACAGACTTGGGCGGCGGCGGCAGCGATGACGACTGGACCGTCTCGGGCAACGACCAGTACAGCGCCGTCAGCGGCAACGTGGGCATCGGCACTTCCACGCCCGCCGCCAAGCTCGACGTGCAGGGCAACCTGACCGTCGGTGCCGAAGGCACCGGCTACGGGGTCAACCTATGGAGCGATGACACCAACTCCCGCCTCTGGTGGGATCCGACGAGCGCGTCGCTCCGCTTCGGCAATCCGTCCGGCGGGAGCTGGGCACCAGAGAACATGGGCTTCTTCTCGCTGGCCGGCGGCCTGGGCACGGTGGCCAGCGGGGAGTTCTCCACCGCTTTCGGAAACCAATCGCAGGCCGCGGGCAGCTCTTCATTCGCCGCCGGCAACAGCGCGCAGGCCGATGGGGCCCAGGCGATGGCCTTCGGCTGGGACGCCCGGGCCGACACTACCGACACCTTCGCGGCCGGCACCTGGGTGCGGGCGATCCAGCCCCGGAGCATGGTGCTCGGCAGCGGCGACAGCGTAGCGAATCCCCTGGTCAACAACGTGGCGGCCTCTCTGCTGATCGGCTTCGACGCCACCACGCCCACCTTCTTCGTCGGCGGACCGCACCATCGCGTCGGCATCGGCACCACCACGCCGGACAAGGAGCTGGAGGTCAACGGCACCGTCAAGGCCGACGGCATCGTCATGTCCACCGGCGCCGGCGCCGGCAAGGTGCTGACCTCCGACGCGACCGGCTACGCATCCTGGCAGGACGGCGCCGGCAAGATCCTGGTCGACAGCTACCTGTATACCTACGACGGGGACGAGGTCATCGGCAGCGACTGGACACAGATCGGGGACGGCTCGGTGACGATCGTGGCGCCGGCCAACGGCACCATCGTCGTGGATCTCGTGGCCGACGTGAGCCTGAACCACACTTCGGGCACCCTCGACCAGTTCCAGCTCTGCGTGACGCAGGACTTCCTGGCGTACGACGGTTTCTCCTGCCTGCACGAAATCGCCGCGTCCCGGCCGACCGGCACATACCGGACCGCCTTGACGGCCAAGGCCGCCGTGAGCGCCACATCCGGCACCTATACCTTCTATCCCGTGTCTCAGGTCGATGTGGGTCAGGACGCCAACGACACGATTTACGAGGCCCTCCTCGTGGCGACCTTCTACCCCGATTGACACGCACGCCCGGCACACGAAGAGGCCCGGTCCAGGTGGACCGGGCCTTTCGCGTCTTCCTCGGCGTCGTCGCTAGCGGTACATGCTCTTCAGGGTGCCCCACTCGACGTTCTCGTTCGCCACGGTGTCGAGGCACTCGGTCTCGAAGTTGTCGAGTTCAAGCTCGGCGCCGGGGCCGACCACGAAGGTGATGGTGTGCTGGCCCTCGCAGTCGGGCTCGTTCTCGCTGTTGTCGCCCCCGGAGGTCGACGGCGGGATGCCGACGGGCATCTGCAGCCAGTCGTCGGGGTCGTCCAGGGCGTCGGGATCGTCGACGTAGACGCCCACGTAGGCGCCCCACCACCAGGCCACGAAGAAGTAGTCGTACTCGATGTTGCAGATGGCGTCGTCGTACGTGTTGTCGCAATCGTAGGTGAAGGTCACGTAGACGGGCGAGGAGCCCCCGCTGTTGTCGATGTGAAGGAAATTGCCCCCCGAGGCGCTGGGCACGACGTTCACGGTGCTGGGATCGCCCCAGATGGTGGCGCCGCCCTGGTACGGGCCGACGGGCATGTTGTCGAAGTCGGCGCCCTGGATGCCGGCCATCGCGGCGGCGGGCAGGGCCAGGAGGGCCAGCAGGACCAGTCGGCTCAGGTTCGTTCTCAAGGTCTTCATGGCTATTCTCCTCGAATGGGTGTCGTCAACTGAACTTGATATGTCTGTTTCATGGAGTATGCCCGCCTTACGCCGGCGGGGCAGATTTCCATACCCGCCACCGGCGGCCCCGGCGACCGGGAATGCCAAGCGCGGTCGGTTTCGGTTGTTACGAAGTTACGCGGTCTGCTAGGCTGACCTGCCGCGACCCGTCATCCGATACCAGAGACCAAGGAGACGCCCCGTGAAGACGAGACTCCCGGCCCACCTGCTCATCGCCGCCGTCCTGCTCGCTGCGTTCGCCACGGCGCAGGCCTGCACCAACATCCTGGTCACCAAGGGGGCCTCGGCCGACGGCTCGGTCATGATCACCTACTCGGCCGACTCCGGGGGGTCGCTGGCCCACTTCTTCCACCTGCCCGCGGCCGACCACGAGGCCGGCGCGCTCGTGCAGCCGCTCAACTGGGAACAGCGGTACTCGGGCACGCAGGTGCGGCAGGTGGCCCACACCCACCGCGTGCTCAACCTGATGAACGAGCACCAGCTCACCCTCGGCGAGACCACCTACGGCGGGCGCGAGGAGCTGCACAACACCGAGGAGGGGCTGAACTACGCCGAGCTGATGTCCCTCACCCTGCAACGCTTCACCACCGCGCGCGAGGCGGTGCTCGGCATGGCCGCGCTGATGGAGGAATACGGCTACGGCGACGAGGGCGAGACCTTCTCGGTGGCCGATCCGGACGAGGTGTGGATGATGGACGTCATCGGCAAGGGCCCGGACCGCAAGGGCGCGGTGTGGGTCGCCTGCCGGGTGCCGGACGGGCACATCACCGTCCACGCCAACCAGCCCCGCATCTCCACCTTCCCCCTGGACGATCCCGACGACTGGCTCTACGCCCCGGACGTGATCGACTTCGCCGTGGAGAAGGGCTACTACGATCCCGAGGCGGGCGATCCCTTCAGCTTCAAGCACGTCTACGACCCGACCTCGCCCTACGCCCTGCGCGTGTGCGCCGGGCGCGTGTGGTCCATCTACCGCCGCGCCGCCCCCTCGCAGGACTTCGCGGCTGACTACTTCCGCGGCGTCGAGGGCGTCGAGGACTACCCGCTGTTCATCAAGCCCGACGAGAAGTTCGGCGTCCGCGACGTGATGGCCCTGATGCGCGACCACTTCGAGGGCACGCCCTACGACATGACCCAGGGCCTCGACGCGGGCCCCTTCGGCAGCCCCTACCGCTGGCGCGACCTCAAGTGGAAGGTGGACGACGTGGAGTACTGCTGGGAGCGTCCCATCTCCACGCAGCAGGCTGGCTTCGTGATGGTGAGCCAGTGCCGCGACTGGTTGCCGGACCCGATCGGCGGCGTCTACTGGTACACGCCCGACGACTGCTACACGACCTGCTTCGCCCCCTTCTACGCGGGCCTCGCCAGGGCGCCGCGCGCCTTCACCCGCGGCGACATCGACCGCTTCTCCTGGGACTCGGCCTGGTGGGTCTACAACTTCGTCTCCAACCTCGCCTACAACCGCTACGCGCGCATCATGCCCGACGTGGCCGCGGCGCAGACGGAGATGGAGGACGCCATCTTCGCCATGCTGCCAG
The DNA here is from genome assembly GCA_964617805.1 of uncultured Fibrobacteraceae bacterium. Classification (GTDB taxonomy): domain Bacteria; phylum Krumholzibacteriota; class Krumholzibacteriia; order LZORAL124-64-63; family LZORAL124-64-63; genus JAHIYU01. Next base: position 21,486 of record CAZTWK010000021.1, read on the forward strand.
CCGTCGAGCGCACGGCCAAGGAACTCCACGGGCAGGATCCCGAGCTGGCGCGATCCTACCTGACCACCTATTGCGTGAGCACCGCCGAAGGTCTGGTCGAGCGCTGGCGCGAGCTGGGCGAGTCCATCCTCGTCAAGCACAACGACGGCTACGTGCGCGAGCCGGGCGGCGAGACCGAGGGCGTGGAGTATCCCGAGGCCTGGTTGCGGCGGCTGCTGGCGGAGAAGCCGGACCAGTTCAGCCTGCCGGCCTGGGGGCCGCCCGCTTCGCATTAGCCGAGCCGGGAACATGAAGCGACGGGGCCCGATCCAGGCGGATCGGGCCCCGTTATTCGTCGCTCCCGGTCAGTCCGTGACCACGCCCAGGCTGATGCTGAAGATGGGATCCACGATGCGTCTCATATCCTCGTCCATGGGCACCCGCACCTGGAAGCCAGGGCGCCAGCGGCCCGTGCGCAGGTTGGCGAAGAAGCCGAGCTGGTGGAACGTGCGCTCGCTGAAGTCCCCGTTGGTCGCGGAGAGCCACAGCCGGCCGCTGAAGCCCATGCCGACACTGGAGGATGCGGTCTCGAAGGAGTACCGCGCACCATAGAGGACGAAGAACTCGGTGCTGTCGTCGTCGTCGCCCGCGTCGTGCCACAGGGTCGGCGCCAGCCGCAGGCTGAACGACGTGGCGTCCCGCGAGACCGCCCGAAAGGTCGTGCCCACGGTGACCGACACGATCTCGGGCCTGAAGGCCTCCAGCCTGTCCACCCAGTCCGAGTAGGCGCCCAGGTAGACGACGGCCTCGTCCTCGGGTGCCGTCGGCAGCCTCACCCCCAGGTCGAACAGGGTGACGCTCTCGGCGTCCACATCCTCCACGCCCAGGTAGAAGTTGCCGATCGCGCTCTCGGTTTCGTCCGCGTCCTCGAAGGACCAGCGGGCATAGGGAAGCTCCCAGGCCAGGCACATCCCCCCCCCGACCGCGTACCGGCCCGACAGGTAGAAGACATTGGACATGATTGTCAGGTCGTTGAGGTAATCGAGGGCGGGGTGCAGGATCTCCAGCTTGAGCAGGTCGGTGTCGCCGGTCTCGGACCAGAACGAACGGGCTTCGGCCGTGGTGGCGGTCGACAGGAGACCCATGAGCAGGATGACGAGAGCGATCGGATACCGATACCGCATATATGCGCCTCCATGATCAGGGTCGGTCCCGCCTGCCGATGGTTGCCAAACGCGATGCCCGGTCGATGCCGAGACGGGATGTGATGATATCACACTATCATTGGCCAGCCAGCGCCGATCCCCCGCGACTTCGGCGATGTCGCAGGGATCGGCAGGACCGTCTGGCAACGCCGGGAGAAAGGTGTATGCTGCCGGGTGAGCGGCCTTTCCGATCCGGATGGAGGACGAGCCGACCGATGCCACCCCGCGAATCCCTCAGGACCCGCCTGCTGCGCTGGCGGCTGAACTTCTTCCCCGCCTACCGGCGCACCGGCGCCCGCGTGACCTTCATCGCCGAGGACATGCACGAGGTCCACGTCGCCCTGCCGCTCAACTGGCAGACGCGCAACTACGTGGGCACCACCTTCGGCGGCAGCATCTACGCGTTCGTCGATCCCATCTACATGGTGATGTTCATCCGTCTGCTCGGGCCGGGCCACACGGTCTGGGACAAGTCCGCGCGCGTCGAGTTCAAGCGGCCGGGCCGCACGACGCTGCGGGCGGAGATCAGGATCGAACGGGAGGAGCTGGCGGAGGTTCGCGCCCGGCTCGAGACCCAGGAGAAGTTCGACCGCACGTACCGGATCGAGGTCGTGGACGAGGGGGGCACGACCTGCGCGGTGGTGGAGAAGGTGATCCACTTCCGCAGGAAGCGGGCCTCGAGCACGGACGGCTGAATCGGATCGATCGCTGGTCGCCGACGTCACGGACCGTATAGATCGCCCTGCGGCGCCCCGGCTTCCATCAGCGCGAGCAGCGCGTCCGCCAGGTCGGCCTCCACTAGCAGGTCGGGCGCATCGAGGGACACAGCGGCGTCGCGGATCCTCACCGCCGCCGACGTCATGATGGCGACGGCCTCCCCCGGATGCTCGCCGTAGACCTCGGCCGCGGCCCGCATCGCTTCGACCAGCACGGCCAATGCCACGCAACGCCCCACCGCCGGCTGTTCGAACCAGCAGACGTCCGGGTCGCCGCCGTCGCGGCCGATGATCACCTCTCTGCTGACGTGCTCGCCCGCGGGAGTCCTGTAGCCCAGAGTTCCGTTCACCGCGAAGGATGAGAGGTCTTCCGGCTCCTCGGCATCCAGGCGCACCAAGAGCGCGCCCCTCTTGACGCTCAGGAACACGGTTGCGACATCGAGCTCGATCTCGTCCCCCGTACCCTGTGCCGGGAAACCGTAGGCGGCCCCGCGGCTGAGCCCGGCCGACGGCTGCAGGTCGAGTGCCAGATCGTACGCGATGGGACACAGGCACCAAGGCCAGTGGTCCGCGTAGAATTCCGAGGCCTCGGTCCGGGTCTGAATACTGAAGGCGTTGCCGCCGCGCAGGCCGGACATCACATTCACCAGCTCGTGGCGCAGGCCGATCCCCACGCCGATCACGGTCAGGCCGATGCCGTCCCCGGACGCGTCGTTGGCCAGCTCCTCGAACTCCGTCGGCTCTGTCGCCCCCACGTTGGGCTGCGCGTCGGTGATCAGCAGGATGCGCACGTCCTCCGTGACGCCGTCCAGGGCTTCACGGGCCTGCGACAGGGCCAGGGTCACACCCGCCTCCATGAAGGTCGACCCCTCGTCGCAGAGCTCGGCCAGGGTGGTGGCGACCCGCGGGTCGAGGGCGTTCACGACGCCCAGCTTCAACTCGGCCCGTGTCGCGAAAGTGACGATCGCGACGCGGTCGTTCCCGTCCAGGCGATCGAGCAACTCCGCCAGGTACTGGCGGACCACGTTGCCCGGCGTGCCGTACTCATCGCCGTGGTCGCTGTAGTCCCAACCCATGGAGCCCGAGACGTCGATGCACAGCACAAGTGTCTGGGACGTACGCACGAAGGTGGTCGGATCGAGCGTGGAGCCCAGCCCGATCTGCGCCCAGGCGGCCATGCGCCCGGTACGATCGGGCGCGACACCGAGAGCGGCGCGCAGCGACAGGAGGTCCGATCCCGCCTCCCCTTCCAACGGCAGGTCGTGCTCGCTGAACATCCCCTCCACGAGGAAGGCTTCGGGCGGCGGGACGTTACCTGCCTCGATCAGAGCGCGCGCCAGCTCGATGTCCTGGACACCGCCCGGCGTGGCTCCCAGGTAGGGAATGTAACCGCCCGCCGCGTTGGGCGAAAAGCCGCCATCGTCGCAGGCCGTCAGACAGAGGAGTGGAAAGACCACGGAAACGATACAGGCGAGCATGAGAAATCGCGGATTGCGATGGTTGGTCGATGGCATGGTATCCCCCCGGTCATATCGTCATGGGTGTACCCTGAGCCTGCCTATCAACCTATCATAGGGTCTCCGATTCGCGACCATCCGCCGGTAATCATCGCATTGCCGATATTCACAACATGCAATTGGACACCGATCTTTCCGATTGGTTCCGCTATTTCAGTACCGTCACCTGCAGTTCCGCGTGCCGCCCCCCCGCCACGAGCCTCAGCACGTAGGCGCCCGAGGCCAACCGCGAGCCGTCGAGGGTTCGCGTGTGCGGGCCGGCCTCCAGGGGGCCGGCGAAGACCTCGGCGACCTTGGCCCCGCGCAGGTCGTACAGGTCGAGGCGCACGTCGCCACCCCGGTCCAGCTCGAAGCTGATCCGGGTAGCGGGATTGAAGGGGTTGGGCGCGGCCCGCAGGGCGAAGGCGGGCGCCTGCGGCGGCTCGTCCTGCACCGGTGTGCCGTCGTCGACGGTGAAGTCCCAGATGCCGCGGCCGTAGGTGCCGAAGCGCGCCGTCTGCATGGATTCGATCCACTCCACGGACCAATAGGTCTGGTCGGGGGCGTTGGCCCCGGCGATGTGCGTCCAGCTCTGCGACGTCTCGTCCCAGGCGTAGGGGCCCACCTCCGTGGCGGCGAAGAGCAGCTGGGCGTCGTCGCTGGCGGCCAGCATGTAGACCAGGGTCGACGGCAGGCCGGCGTCCAGGGGCGTGAAGCTCAGGCCGTGGTCGTGGGTGACGTAGACCGGCGGATTGCTGTAGCCGCTGCCGGCGATCCAGACCGTGCCCGCGTCGACCCGCGAGGCGACGACGCTGGCGCCGTGGAAATAGTGGCTGCCCGGTCCGGTGAAGGCGGGCGAGGTCTGCCAGGGACCGTTGTCGATCCGGTAGTGGAAGTTGCCGTCGCTGGTCATCACGTAGCGGGTGTCGGTGTTCTGGTGCGAGTAGGCCATGGCCGAGATGGCGGCGCTGCCGCCGCCGCTGAAGTCGTAGGGCGCCTCGAAGGCGGAGATGCTGCCGCCCAGGGTGGTCAGCGACACCAGGTGCGCGCCGCTGGTGGTGGAGCCGCCGCCCAGCCAGCAGCGGTTCGGCAGCACGGGGTCCGCCATCAGGGGCGGCAGCCAGAACTGGCCGCTGACGGTGAAGTCCCAGAAGAGCGCGTCCGTGCTGTTCACGGCGTCGGGGTAGTACATGGCGAATCCGGGATACACGCACCAGATGCTGGCGCCCCCGTCGCCCGACACCAGGTGGGCGTAGTCGCCGCTGATGGTCTGCTCGAAGTCCATCAGCCCGCCGGGATCGCCCAGGCTGCGCTGGAAGCCCTGGTCCTGGGAGCCGGCGTAGACGACGGCGTTGTCGGTGCGGTTCGTGTAGACGTCGTAGTACTGGCTGATGCGCATGCCGCTGAGTGAGATGTTGTCGACCGTCAGCAGGCCGTCGTCGCTGGCGTAGACGCCGCCGTCGGTGGAGATCAGCGCCACCTCGCCCCCGTCGGTCGCGAAGACCTGGATGCCGGGGATGTCGGCGTGGAGCATGTTCTGCGGATCGTTGTAGTACTCGTACCAGTAGTTCACGACGCTCCAGGTCTGGCCGCCATCGCCGCTGCGGTAGGTGTCGACGCCGCCCAGGTAGAGCTCGTCGGCGCGGTCCTGGCTGGCCTCGAAGCTGTTGATCATGAAGGTGGTCTGGGGCACCGAGCCCTCGAAGGCGAAGACCGTGCCGCCGGAGCGGGCGGAGTAGATGCGGGTGTTGCCCGTTTCCAGGGCGTAGGCCGCGAAGAGGTCGGCGCCGGACGGGGTCGAGCGGCCGCGCAACTGGATGCGTCGGACCCACGACGGTACGTGCGTCACGGGCAGGGTCTGCACGAACGTCAGCGCGCCGGCCGCGTCGAAGGCGTAGAGGTCGTTCTCCAGGAGCAGGTAGCCGGGGCCGGCCTCGTCGGGCGGGCACCACATGTCGATCATCTGGTGGGACACGCCGAAGTTCTGCAGCAGTTGGAAGCTGGCGCCGTGGTCGCCCGAGCGGTAGAAGCCCGTCCCGCTCGACTCCTGGGCCAGCAGGAACAGCGTCCGTGCCGGATCGCCCATCAGCTCGGCGCGCCGGGGCGAGCCCCAGCTCTCGGGAATCTCCAGGCCGGTGGCCGTCTGCCAGGACGTCCCCTCGTCGTCGCTGTAGTGCAGCATGTCGTCGCCGTCGTGGTAGACCACGATGCGGCGGTCGCCGCCGCCGATCCCGGGCAGCACCTCCACCGACACGATGTTCGGCATGCGCAGCCAGTCGTTCAGCGGCGTCCACTGCGCGCCGGCCAGGGTGCCGCGCCACACGATGCCGCCGGAGGAGCCGGCGTAGATCAGGCCGTCGCTCACGGTCGTGACGTGCATGCGGCCGGACAGGTTGTTGCTGCCCTTCTCGGTCCAGGTGCCGGCCACTGATTTCGCGCCCTTGTCCAGGACGACCGGCTGCTCGGCCGGGTCGAGGCCACGCTCGAGCATGGCCCGCCGCAGCGCGACGCGCTCTATACCCAGGCGGCGGCGGTTCTCCTGGTCGATAGCCCGCCAGTCGACATCCGGGGCCGTGCGGTGCAGGGACTCGAAGTAGTCGCGGCGCTGCTGCTTGAAGCCCCGCCGCTCGCCGGCCAGTTCCCGGTGCTGCGCGCCGGTCAGGGGGCCCAGGTGGGCACGGGCCTCGACGGCGGCCGGCCGCGGCATGCGGTCCGGTGTGCGCGCGTTGCGCTCCGCGGCCTGGAAGGCGGCGATCACGGCGATGAATGCGGCGACGGTGGCGAGACGGCGGATCTGCATGTCCGGCTCCAGGGTTCGATGCAATCGAGGCGACGGGGCGACAAAGCGGCACGGGCGCGTCCACCGCGCCCGCGAAGAGTATTATAACACATCCGACCTCGCGCGAACATCCGGCGGCGCCTCGCGTAGGATCCAGTGCGATGTGCTAACATGCCCGGGACCGCACAGCCCCTTCAGCGAGGAGCAAGCCCCATGACCGAGCGGATGACCTACGAGGAGGCCAAGGAGCGGGTCCAGGAGATCCGTGGCTTCTACTGGCACCTGGCCACGTACCTGATCATGAACGCGTTCCTGTTCCTGCTCAACTGGTGGACCGCGCCCGGCCACTGGTGGTTCTTCTGGCCGTTGGTCGGCTGGGGCATCGGCCTCGCCTTCCACGGGGCCTCGGTGTTCATCGAGAGCGGCCCCTTCGGCAAGGCCTGGGAGGAGCGGAAGATCCGGGAGATGATGGGGGACCGGTATCCGGAGGACCGGGGGCCGGGGGACTGAAACCGCTCACATCCCGAAGTCGCAATCCTCCGCGAACGGATTGTCGCGGATCACCGCCGTGAAGGTCCCGGAAACATCCACCGTCGGCGCCAGGTGGAACTCGCTGCCGATCGTGGCGTCGATGGTCAGCGCGACGCGCCACGGCGGGCCGCAGTCCAGGGTCTGGACGGTGATGGTGCCGACCGAGTCGGTCATGTCCCCGGACAGTTCGTTGCCGGTGGTCGCGTCCACGAAGAAGATCTTGAGCGGGCTGTCCGCGGGCGTCGGGAAATCGTAGACGTTGCCCGGGACGATCTCGTCCACGACCAGGAACAGCTTCCAGAAGGAGTCGGCGTTCAGGGGATCGGTCGCGAAGAGGGGATCGTAGAAGAAGATCTTCAGGGCGGTTTCGTCGACGCCGCCCACCTCCCAGGTTCCGCAGCAGAGAGCGTACTCGACGCCCATCACCAGGTCGCTTCCGTCCTCGCGCGTGAAGGTGATTCCGTTCTGGATCTCGTTCTGCCCGCCGCCCGGACCGGTCGCGTCGTCATCGTCGCAGGCCGCCGCGAACAGCAGCGGGAGCACGCAGGCCAGGAGAACGAGACGCGACGGGGCGCGTGGGACGGAATCCGTCATCCGCATGGCGGCATCTCCGGGTGGAGCCGGGGTTACACGGGCGATCGCCCGGAGCGTATCACGGCGGGGGCACCCGCGTCATCGCCCATGCGCTTCGCCCGGGCTCAGGAGGGCGAATCCGGAAAGAACCGCGGCGGACTCCAGGCGGAGCGGTGCTCGTGGGCCGAGGCCTCCAGCCTGCGCTCGGTCGTTTGATACCGGGCCAGGTGCCGTAGGTGGATCTTGTCGATGGTCTGGTAGAGCCTGACCGGCGGGAACGGGCCGTGCAGCACGTCGAAGCCGGACTGGCGGTACATGTGCTCCAATCGGAGCTCGACCATTCCCTGGGGATCCGCCTGCTTGACCCAGCCGGCCAGGACGAGGACGGGGAGCCCGGCGCGGGCTACGGCCTCCTCGATGGTCTCCGCGATGCTCCTCTTGCCGGGCGCGAAGATCACGAGGTCGGTGTCTTCGAGCCACACCATCCCGTCGCCCTCGCGGAATCGCCGTTGATCATACCAGCAGCGATCGACGAGCTTGGCCTTCATCTTTTCCGACCTGTCCCAGGTGTCTTCCGCATAGATGGCGAGGATCCGTTTCGGCCGGACCTCGGCCCGGAAGATCTCGCGGCAGAGGTCGGGATCTCCGACGAGCGCTTCCCTGACCGCCTTGCGGTCGGTCTCGTAGATCGTCTGCAGGCCCTCGACGAGGACGGTGAAGGATGCGGCCAGCTCGGCGCCGCGGAGCATGGACATGGACTCGCAGCGATGGATGAGCGGCTCGACCACCAGGGGAGACACATCACTGCCCCGGACCAGGACGGCCAGCATCGCCTTCAGCGCCCGCAGGTGCGCCGTGAACTGGCGACGCACCACCGAGCCGACCTCGGCCTCGGCGGTGATCCGGGCATACTCGAAGATGGTCGGCGTGGATCGCAGCAGAGGCGCCGGCAACGATTTGATGGGGATCGGCTTCAGTTCCAGTTCAGCCATGACGAACCTGCCCGACGTTGTGCGTCAGGTTCCCCAGGAGCATGGCCGACGGTGTCCGGTTCGTTATGTGCTGGAATCAGCCCCTGGTTCGAGGTGACGCGGTCTGGGGATGCGGGACTCGGATCGAGTCCTGCCACTGCAAGTCCAGTATCACATTAATAATATATGCTTGTCTCATGAATTATATTCATATATCCTGAGCCGGCTCTCATACTCCGTGGTGGTCGCGACGTGCGCCGCATGAGCCGATCGCCCAACCGTAACCGGGAGAGCGGACAGGATGGATCTGCAGAAGCTGCGGGGGTTCTACTGGACGGCCCATTTCGGGAACGTCTCCAGCGCCGCGAGGATGATCCACATCAGCCAATCGGCCGTCAGCCACCAGCTCAGGGCGCTGGAGGAGGAGCTCGGGGCCAAGCTCTACGAGCGGACGCGCCGGGGCATCACACTGACTCCGGAGGGCGAGCGGCTGCTGGTCTATGCCCGCACCGTGATCCGGGCCGTCGAGGATCTGAGCCACGAATTCGACGATCTGCGGGGCAGGCCGACGGGCGTCATCCGCCTCGCCGCCTTCAGGGGCATCACCACCTACTCGCTGCCGGACATCGTCCAGCGTTTCAACGCCTCCTATCCCCTCGTACGCCTCAGGATCACGAGCAAGATCCTGGACCGCGAGATCCTGGAGCTGACGGCGGCCGGCGAGGTGGACCTGGGCGTCACCGCCTCCTGGAACGAGTTCACCGGCCTGGAATACCTCGAGTACGCCTCCTTCGACATGTACGCCTGCACGGCGAAAGACCATCCGTGGGCGGAGCGGCGCGAACAGCTGACGCTGCTGGATCTCGCCAGCCAGCCCCTGCTGCTCTACGAACAGGGCACCGCCATCCGCGCACGGATCGATCAGGTCTTCGCGAGCCACGGCGTCGAACCGGACGTGACCGTCGAGGCGGGCGGCTCACAGGCCATGGTGGAGTACGTGAAGAGAGGCCTGGGCGTGGGCATCGTTTCCGGCCTGGTGCTGAAGACCGGTCGCGATCCGGACCTGCACACGTTCCCGATCACCGGGCTGTTCGGCGAACTCGGGTACGGTTTCGTGGTGAGAGCCGGCCGCTATCTCCCCAGGGCCGTGCGGGCCTTCCTGGAAACGGCCGGCGTCGCGGTCGAGAGGCTGCCCTGAGGGGCGACACCGGGAGCGGGCGGAAGGAGGCCGGAACGTGTTATAATGTTCCGGTAATCGGCCCCCCAACCCGTTATCCCGCACGGCAGGTGAACATCGACATGAGCAACGGCTCGATGCACAGATTCCTCCTCGCGGCGCTCGTCGTCACGCTCGCCGCGACCGCCGCCCCGGCCGTGGAGATCACCTTCAAGGTGCGCATGGGCGTGCAGATGCAGCTCGGGGCCTTCGATCCCCCCGCGGACTTCGTCGACCTGGCCGGCACCTTCAACGGCTGGGGCACCGATCCGCTGACGCCGCTGGCCGACGCCGACGGCGACTCCATCTACGAGATCACGCTCGACGGCTTCACCCCCTCGGAATTCATCGAGTTCAAGTTCCGCTACAACGGCGTGTGGGACGGCACCGAGGAGTTCCCCGGCTACGGCTCCAACCGCGTGTACACGGTGCTGGAGAGCGACAACGTGATCGACGTCTGGTACAACGACTTCGCGCCGGGCGGCGGACACACGGAGGTCGGCGAGCTGTTCTGGTGGAACGACGCGGTCTTCTACGAGATCTTCGTGCGCAGCTTCTACGACAGCGACGGCGACGGCATCGGCGACCTGCCGGGCCTGACCTCGCAGCTCGACTACCTCAACGACGGCGACCCGGCCACCGACGACGACCTCGGCGTCACCGGCATCTGGCTGATGCCCATCAACGATTCGCCGACCCAGCACGGCTACGACGCCGTCGACTACCGGTCCATCAATCCCGACTACGGCACGCTGGCCGACTTCGAGACCTTCCTGGCCGCCGCCCACGCCCGCGGCATCAAGGTCATCATCGACTACGTGATGAACCACTGCTCCAACCAGCACCCCTGGTTCGTGGCCTCCAGGCAGAACGACCCCGCCTACCGCGACTGGTTCCGCTGGGAGGAGAGCGATCCCGTCGAGACGGGCCCCTGGGGCCAGGACGTCTGGCACTGGTACGATTCGGACTGGTACTACGGCCTCTTCTGGGGCGGCATGCCCGACCTCAACTACGAGACCCCGGCGGTGAAGACCGAGATGTTCGACACGGCGACGTGGTGGCTCGACACCGTCGGCGTGGACGGCTTCCGCCTCGACGCCGTGCTGTACATCGTCGAGGAGATCGGACAGCTCCAGAACACGAACGGGACGCTGCAGTTCTGGCAGGACTACAACGCGCACGTGAAGTCGGTGAATCCCGAGACCTTCTCGGTGGGCGAGGCCTGGACCGCGTCGACGACCGTGATCCAGTACGTGATCGACGACCGCCTCGACCTCTGCTTCGAGTTCGACCTGTCCTACGCCATGCTCAACGCCGTCAACGGCGCCGACGTCGGCTACCTCCGCGGCAAGGCCGCCCAGGTCTACAACCTCTATCCCTACCTCCAGTACGCGCCCTTCCTCACCAACCACGACCAGGACCGCTCGTTCACGGTCCTCGGCGAGGACGTGGGCGAGGCCAAGGCCGCCGCGGGCATCTACCTGACCCAGCCGGGCGTCCCCTTCCTCTACTACGGGGAAGAGATCGGCATGACCGGCAGTGGCGCCCACGACAACATCCGCACGCCCATGCAGTGGACCGACGGCTCCCACGCCGGCTTCACCACCGGCACGCCCTGGTGGCCGGTCAACGGCGACTACCCGCAGCGCAACGTGCAGACCGAAGCGTCGGATCCGTTCTCGCTGCTGGAGTGGTACAAGAAGCTGATCCACGCGCGCAACGGCTCCTCGGCACTGCGGCACGGCACCCTCGACATGGTGGCCAGCTCCTCCCCGTCGGTCCTGGCCTACGTCCGCGACGACGGGCTGCAGAAAGTGCTCTGCCTCGTCAACACCTCGCAGAACGTCCAGGGCTACTCGCTGACCGGCACGGAAAGCAGCCTGACGCCGGGCACCCACGAGGTCGTCGACCTGCTCGATCCCGCCGACACCCGCGAGCTCACCGTCACGCCCGCGTACGAGATCACGGGCCTGGGCCTGGGCGCCTACGAGGTACGCGTCTACGAGTTCGAGCCCACCACGGACGTGGATCCCGGCGACGGCGCACCGCCCGCGACCGGCCTGCGGCTGGAGCAGAACCATCCCAACCCCTTCAACCCCTCGACGACCATCCGCTACGCGTTGCCCGAGCGCGCGCACGTGCGGCTGGGCGTGTACGACGCCGCCGGCCGCGAGGTGGCGGTGCTGCGCGACGAGATGCAGGCCGAGGGGGAGCAGGAGGCCCGCTGGGACGGGATAGACGAAGCCGGGCAACCACTGGGCGCGGGCGTCTACTTCGTGCGGCTGGATGCCGGGCGGGACACCCGGTACGCGAAGATGACGCTGGTGAAGTAGTCCCTGCCCGGCTCTCGAACGCCTCCCCACATGGTATGTTATACTCCCCGGATAGATTCCGTATCTGATGCGTCGGATTCCAACGGGGTTGGTGATCGCCATGCGACGGTATGCCACACTTCTCTTTCTCATCGCCGTCTGTAGCCATTCCGGAGCCTTCGCCGCCGAGGGGGATCTGGATCCCTCTTTCGGTTTCAACAATGTGTGGGGATCCATCGAAGAACGGATTCCCGACGACCTCAGACTGCGCATCGCGGTGGATGGATACGGCAGGACCGTTGTCGCCGGCGTCGACGAGAGCACCGACGAGATCTACCTGGCACGATTCCATTCATCTCCCTTCCACGGCCTGGATGCCGGTTTCGGTAGCAGCGGCATCGCCGGCCTCGGGATTCTCCATGGTCCGGATCTCGGGCTCGATCTCGTATTGCAGGACGACGGCAAGATCCTGCTCGCCGGGGTGGGGGGATCTTCGCTCCAGGCCTTCGTCGCGCGCTGTGACGCATTCGGCGCCCTCGATCCCGCCTTCGGCACGGGGGGTGTGGCCTACGCGATCATGTCCAGCGATCCAGGCTCCAGGGTCGCTGTCGCGGTCCAGACCGACGAAGGGATCCTGCTGGCCACCCGCAACAGCGAGGACAGCCGCGTCGTCCTGACCCGTTTCACGTCCGCGGGGATCTTCGACGCCCAGACCACCCACGACGTTTTCGTCGCGGATCCCGCGGGCCTGGACCTCGCACTACACGTCGACGGCAAGATACTTCTCGGCGCCCGCGATAACCTGCTCGGCGACGGCATCGTGGCCTGCTTCGACGCGTCGCTCGTCCTGGATCCCGCCTTCGGCACGGGCGGGATCGCCAACCTCGGCCCTGTCGCCTTCACCACCGATGTCGCGGTCGCCACCGACGGCTGGGGGCGCACCTACCTGACAGCCGTGCACCAAGCCGAGGGCCGCGTTTTCGCCGCGCGTCTGGATTTCACGGGTGCGGTGGATTCGGGTTTCGGCTCGGGCGGTATCGTGACCGCGCCGCCGTACTCGACATCCGACGCCGGCTGCGGACTCGACGTCCTGGACGACGGCAGCTTCGTCCTCGCGGGACACGACTCCACCACCGCGGAAGTCTTCATCTGCCGGTATGATGAAACAGGCGCTCCCGACACGGGCTTCGGCGACGCCGGCCACATGAGCTATCCCGCTTCGGACGCGTGCGATTTCGCGGTCGCGGTGGACATCTCCCACGATGGAACGATCTACGTCTGCGGGGCCAGGGACAGTTCGGGACCGGCGAGGATATTCGCGGGGCGCACGGACGCCGAGGGGATCCCCATCGGCACTGGCGTGGCGCGGTATTTCTCCTCCAACATCCCAGGCCACGCCATGCTGGTGGATCAGAACGACATCATCCGGATCGCTTCCCACTTCGGCATCCATTACGGCGTGGCGGGCTATTACCCGGACGGCTACCCCCTCGGGTATTGGGGAATTAACGGGATCGCGTACTTCTACAACATCTTTCCACCTTCCTCGGCTCCATCCCTCCCCTTCGACCTGGCAATGAGCGGAGACCAGGAGGTGCTGCTGGCGAGTATCCATGCGGATCAGCATTTCGTACAGCCCATGGCGGCATACGGCGAAATCCCGCCCCTGATGTACTCCGGCCTGTTCACGTTCGACCACAGCCCAGTCGCCGTGGCCACCCAAGCCGACGGTATGGTCATACTCGCCGGGGCGGATCCGTCGATGCAGCAGACGTATCTGGCCCGCTTCGACGAAACTGGTACCCTGGACACGTCATTCGATTCGGACGGGATCGTCCACACCGGGATCAGTTTCCAGCTGTCCGCCGACGGACTGGATGTGGCCGTCCAGCCCGACGGGCACCTTCTCCTGGCCGGTTTCGCCGTGACCGATCACGAGGGATTCGTGATGCGATTCGACGAGACGGGTACGCCGGACGCCACGTTCGGCAGCAGCGGCGTGGCCTACACGGGGATTCCCACCGAGTATACGGCGTATTCGCAGGTCGCGATGCAGCCGCTGCCCGACGGGGGTGTCCTGCTGAGCGGATACGAGTTGGACTCGGGCGAGAACTACATCGTGCGGCTTGACCCGGACGGCGTCGTGGATACGGATTTCGGAGACGGCGGGATCGCCCGACCCGGCGTGGCCACCGGCTTCGAGACCGAGGTCTTCCTGATCCGCCAGCCGGACGGACGGCTCCTGTTGAGCGGAACGAACGTGGAGGGGGACCTGAGGAGCTACGTGGCCCGCTTCACGGCCGACGGAGCGCTGGACACCACCTTCGGCGACGGCGGAGTCACCTACCTGAATTTCGAATCGTTCACCGGTGGTCTCGGGCAGCAGAGCGATGGCAAGATCATCGTCAGCGGCTACAGCGCAGACATGGGCGGCCTCTTCGTGGCCCGGCTCCTGGCCTCGACGACCGGGACGGCGGTGGAGGAATCACCGCCGCACGCACGGGCTGAGGTCACGGTGTTCCCCAATCCCTTCAACCCCTCGACGACCATTCGCTACGCGTTGCCGGATCGTGCGCACGTGCGGCTGGCCGTCTACGACGCGGGCGGGCGCGAAGTGGCGGTGCTGCGGGACGAGGTCCAGGCGCCGGGCCGGCAGGAAGCGCGCTGGGACGGGATCGATGACAGGGGACAGCCGCAAGGTGCGGGCGTATACTTCGCCCGACTGGACACCGGGGTCGAGACACGGTTCGCGAAGATGATCATGGTGAAGTAGTCGTACCGAAAACCACGGAGGGATCGATGCTCGCTTCGGCCACGTCCGTTCTGACGAAACTCCACAAGCTCAAGAACCAGTTCGGAAACGGCGCCGGCGAACGCAAGCTCGATCTGCTGCGCCGTATCGAGACCCGCTCCCTGCCCACGGCCGACGCCGTGCTGCGTCTGCACGAACTGCTCTGCTTCTGGCGCGCCTATCCCGACGACGCGCCGCTGCTGCGGCAGGTCGAGATGATGCTGGCGCGGTTCGCGGCCCGCCGCGACCTGCGGCGCCTGCGGCGCGGCCTGGTCGATTCGGGCATCGAGGGCACCGAGATCCGCTACGAGTTCTACGCGCAGATGGCCGCGTGGCTGGCGCGGCGCTGGCCGGAGCGCCTGCGGATCGACTGGGATGAGTTCAAGGATCCCGAGACGCTCGAGAAGATCCTGAACCTGCTGGCGCTCTACTGCGAGACGCCCGGCCTGGACGAGTCGGATCTCGGGGTTCGCGACTGGATAGACCGCCTGAAGGGTCCGGGCGAGACCGACGCCGCCTTCGTGGTCGACCGGATGCGGGACCTCGAGGTGGATTCCTTCACGCGCGAGTATCTCTACGAGCACCTGAAGATCCCCATGCGCATCGAGGCGGGCCCCGGCGGCCCGAGCCGCACGCGGGCGAAGCTCCGCGGGGCGAAGATCTTCTACCAGACCGGGCCCCTGGACTTCCGGCGTCCGGACCTGCGCGCGGAACTGAAGCGCCCGCCGCTGTCGGTGCGCAAGGTCGGCGCGCGCAAGGGGCGGGAGATCGTCGAGCTGGCCCGCGAGGCGATGGTCACGCGCAGCCGCGACCTCGACGTCTTCTCCTTCGGCGATCCGCGCGACGTGCGGCTGATCGACTGCGGCGGCGGCCTGCAGTTCGCGGCCTTCAGCGCCGTCCCCGAGCGCCGGCTGATGCTCGAGGCGCTCTACGGCTTCCTGATCCTCAAGAACGGCGTGCCGGTGGGGTACGTCCTGAACAGCGCCCTCTTCGGCTCGGTCGAGGTGGCCTACAACGTCTTCGAGACATATCGCGGCGGCGAGGCCGGCTACATGTACGGGCGCCTGCTCGCGTCGCTGTACCACCTGTTCGACCTCGACACCTTCACGATCTATCCCTACCAGCTCGGGGGCGACGGCAACCAGGAAGGCCTCGAGTCCGGCGCGTGGTGGTTCTATCAGAAGCTGGGCTTCCGGGCGCGGGACACGCGCGTGCTGAAGCTCATGCGCCGCGAGCTGGGACAGATGCGGAAGAAGCCGAAATACCGCTCGAGCATCGCCACCCTCGAGGAACTCGCCGCCGAGAACGTCTACCTCGACCTGAAACGCCGGCGCGACGACGTGATCGGCATGATCTCGCTCGGCGGGATCGGCCTGCAGATCACGGACCATCTCTCCCGGCGCTTCGGTTCGCGCCGCAAGTCGGCCGACGAGGTGTGCGCCCGCGAGGCGATGAAGCTGCTCGGCGTGCGCGGCCGCCGAGGCTGGAGCGCCGGCGAACGGCTGGCCTGGCGACGGTGGAGCCCGCTGATCCTGATCCTGCCCGGCCTCGAGCGTTGGACCGCGGCCGAGAAGAAGGCCCTGGTCGCCGTGGTGCGCGCCAAGGGCGGCTTGCGCGAATCGGACTTCGCGCGATTGTTCGACCGGCACCGGAAGCTGCGGCGGGCGCTGGTCAGGCTGTCCGAGAGCACGTGACGGACGCGCCTATCCTCCGATATCATCGAGGATCCGCGGCGTCAGCATGATCACCAGCTCGGAGATGCGGACCTCGTGGTCCACGCTGTTGAACAGCATCCCCACCACCGGTATCGTTCCCAGCACCGGGATCAATTGATCCTGATCGCTGGGATCGTCGACCAGCGAGAGCAGACCGCCGATCATCACCGTGGAACTGTCCGCGACCTGCATGACCAGGCTGAGGGCGCCGCTGGTCGATCCCACCGGAGTCCCCCCCCGAGTCGCGCCGAGGTATGCAGAGCCACGAGATATACGACGAGCTGTCGTTGATCGAGATGGTCCCTGATGACCCTTCGATCGACACGCTCCTCAGGACGGCCGGCTGGATCATGATATCGAGGAATTCATCGGTGACCTCCACGATCTGGGCCTCGACCGTGACCTGTAGAGGTATGTCCGTGACGGTGAATCCCGATTTCGCCACATCCTCGACCTGGATCGATCCACTCAGTTCGACTTCGACGATATCCCCGGCGGCGAGAGCATCGGTACCGGGACTGCTGGGATCGTCGCTGCAGCCCGCGAGCAGCAGGGGCAGTGATATGACCAGCAGGAGCATGCGTGTGCGTTTCAACATTATCATCCCTCCGCATCTCATCGAGTCCGCAAGCCACGGCCCGGCTGGCCACGGCTCCCCTAATACGGGACAGAATAACACCTGTATCATTCGAGAGATAGGGGGATTCGACCGCTGGATCTCCTCCATCGGCCCAGGCCGAGCATGCCTGGACATCGGCTCAGAGGCTGTAAAGAGACTGGCCGCTGAAAGGGTGATCTCTCGTAATCTTTGTTATATCAACGAGATATGAAGTCGTAATTATCTATCAGAAACAACGATCCGCATTTCTGCCACAAATGTAGAACTCTCCCTTGACATCCTTCTACGTCCGTAGTAGTATCTACTACAAACGTAGAAAGGAAGATGCCATGCGCCTCAGCAACGCCGAGTGGCAACTCATGAACGCCCTGTGGGCGGGACATCCCGCCACGGCCCGCGAACTCGCCGACCGCCTGCCGGACGAGATCGACTGGGCCTACACGACCATCAAGACCATGCTGACCCGTCTGGAGAAGAAACAGGCGGTGTCGGCCGAGATGCGCGGCAACACCAGCCACTACACACCGCTGGTCGCCCGCGACGAGGCCCGGCGCAGCGCGCTGCGCAACCTCATCGACCAGGCCTTCGGCGGCGGCGTGCAACCGCTGCTCGCGTTCCTGGCCCGGGACGACAAGCTCTCCGACGCCGAGCGGCAAGAGCTGGAGCGGATCCTCGAAGAGGACGCGCGCAAGGGGAAGGAGTCGTCATGAGCTGGCTCAACGGCGTGGCCGAGCTGTGGTTCGGCTGGATGTGGCCCATGTTCTGGCAGGTCAACCTGCTGATCGTGATCGTCTGGATGGCCGACGCCCTGCTGAGACGCTGGGCCTGGCCGCAGGTGAGGTACGCCCTGTGGCTGCTGATCCTGCTGAAGCTGGCGCTCCCGCCCGGCTGGACCCTGCCCGTTTCGGTGACCGAGCCGCTCGTCCGGCCGGTGGTCGAGCGCTTCGAGGCCCGGGCCGACCTGCTCCCGGCCGGGGACCAGGACCTGCCGGCCGCACAGGCGCAGCCCCCCGCGGACGCGGGCGCACGAGTCGCGCCGGGCGACGGCGCCCCGACACGGGAGGCCGGCGCCGTGCGGCCGGTCTGGCAGGTGTGGCCCTTCCTGACCTGGATCGCGGGCATGGCTGTCTTCGGCGGCCTCCTCTGGCACCGCCTGCGCGGTCTGCGCCGCTGGCACGACGCCCAGCAACCGCGCCAGACGATCCCCGCCTGGTACCACGAACTGCTGACGGAGATCTCCCGCGACTGGGGCCTGTCGCGCCTGCCGGCCATCGTCTTCTCCGACGAGGTGGTCACGCCGGCGGTGTGCGGCATCTGGCGGCCGGTGCTCTTCCTCCCCCGCGCGTATCTGGACACCCTCACGCGCGAGGAGGCGCGGCACGTCCTGCTGCACGAGCTGGCCCACCTCAAGCGCGGCGACCTGTGGCTGCACGCCGCGACCATGACCCTGCAGATCGTCTACTGGTTCAACCCGCTGCTGGCCCTGGCCCGGCGCCAGATCCAGCACGTGCGCGAGATCTGCTGCGACCTGACCGTGGCCGGCGAGCTGCGCGAGGAGACCGAGGGCTACCGCGACACCCTGCTGGGCACCGCCCGCGAGCTGCTGAGCCAGTCGGTGGCCCCGGGGCTGGGGCTGCTCGGCGTGTTCGAGGAACCGTTCCGCCTGGTGCCCCGACTGCGCTGGCTGGAGCGGCCGAGCTGGCGGTGGCAGCGCCAGGCCTTCGCGACGGCCGCGGCGGTGGCCGTGGTCTCGGTGCCGCTGCTGCTGCCCATGGGCAGCGTCGGCGCGCCGGCGGGGCTGGTCGGCGGGGCTGATCTGGGCAACGAGTCCCTCGACCTGCGCATCGCCATGCTCACCGACGAGACGCCGGCGCCGTCCCACGAGACGGCCATCTACCAGCGCAACATCCTGCGCGAGGACCGCCTGTGCCTGGGCTTCCGCTACGAGACGCGGGAACTCGCCGAGAGCGAGCTCTGGATCGGCGACGACTGGGTGGTCGAGAAGGCCTACGGCCGCACCCTGGCAATCGATTTCGGCAAGCGCAAGCTCACCTACATCGATCCAGAGAACGGGATTTGGACCGACACGCCCCTGCCCCTCGACCTGGACGCCCTCTACGAGGAGGAGCTGCGCGAGAAACTCCGGCAGCGCCGCACCTACGGCCGGGTGGCCGAGACAGGCCGCACCGTCGAGGTGAAGGACGTGTCCTGCCGCGAGTACCGGGTCGATTCCTGGCGGCTCCGCGACGGGATCCGCCATGACAGCTCCAGCCTCAGGGTCTGGGCCTCCGACGAGCCGCCCTACTACAGCCGCGTCTTCGCCGACTTCCTCGACGTGCTGCGCCGGCTCCACGACCGCGACGCGGGCTTCCGACGCGAGCTGGCGAAGATCCGCGGCCAGCAGCTGAGGCTCGAGTACAGGGAGGGCAGCGTGTGGTACCGCGTCCGCCTGGTGGACAATCTGGACGAACTCTCAGTTGTGCCGGCGCCAGCCGACCTCTTCACGCCGCCGCCGGACTGCGAGCGGGTGGAGCGGCTGGCGGAGATCCGCTGAGAATGCGGTACCGCGGGGGCTATCCGGAGAGAACGCGGGTCGCGACGCGGCGGGTCAGTGCGATCTCGGGGGGGCCGACGCGGCAGCAGCCGCCGACGCCCCGCGCGCCCGCCTCCAGCCAGGTCTTCACGGACGCCTCCCAGGCCACGGCGTGCAGCCCCGGCCGCCAGACCTTGTACCCCGCGTCGTAGATCTCGCCCAGGTTGGGATAGACGACGAGCGGCCGGCTCGTGGCCCGCCGCATCTCCGCGATCAGCGATGCGACGTGCCGCGGCGACGTGCAGTTCACGCCGACGGCGGCCACCCGCGGCACCTCGTCGCAGAGCCGGACGGCGTCGACGAGCCGGTTGCCGTCGTTCAAGTGTACCCCGTCGCGGCAGCTGAAGCTCAGCCAGGCCCACCTGTCCGGCGTATCCGCCAACAGCGACAGCAGGACCGCCGCCTCGCGCAGGGAGGGAATCGTCTCACAGGCCAGCAGGTCCGCCCGCGACGCGGCCAGGATCCGCCAGCGCTCGCGATGGAAATCACACAGGCGCGCGTCGTCGACGTCGTAGCGTCCATCGTACTCGGAACCGTCGGCCAGGAAGGCCCCGTAGGGGCCGACGCTCGCCGCGACAAGGGGGCGCGGCCGCGCGGGGGCGGCGGCGGTGTCGAGGAAGGCGCGCCGCGCCTCGACGGCCAGGTCCACCGCGGCCGTCATGAGCGCGGCGCCCTCGTCGGCGCCCAGGCCGCGGCGGGCGAAGCCCTCCAGACTGGCCTGGTAGCTCGCCGTGATCAGGCAGTCGGCGCCCGCGGCCAGGAAATCCAGGTGCGTCCGGCGAATGGCCTCCGGCTCCTCCAGCAGCAGGCCGGCCGACCAGAGCGCGTTGTCCAGGTCGTGGCCCCGCGACTCGAGGGTCGTGGCCAGGCCGCCGTCGAGCACGACGAAGCCCTGGTCCTCGATGATCGGCAGCAGGGGATTCCCGTCTTTCCGCGTCATCCCGTCCTCCCGTCCGCAACGGCGGCCGTCGCGCCGACGCATGTGTACGGCGAAGCCCCGCCATGATACCCTGCCTCTTCCCGCACGACCCGCCCATTCGCCCGGGAGAGACCGATGGCCCTTGCAGCGCACAGGATATCCTTCAAGGAGAAGGTCGGCTACGGCCTCGGCGACACCGCGTCCAACCTCTACTTCCAGATGTTCATCAACTTCCTGCTCTTCTTCTACACGGACGTCTTCGGGATCTCCGCGGCCGCGGCGGGCACCATGCTCATGCTCTCGCGCTTCTGGGACGCGGTGAACGATCCGCTGATGGGCATCATCTCGGACCGCACGAACACGCGCTGGGGCAAGTTCCGTCCCTACCTCGTGTGGATCTCGTTCCCCATCGCCGTCGTCGGCGTGGCGACCTTCTTCACGCCCGACCTGGGCCTCAAGGGCAAGCTCATATACGCATACGTCACCTACACGCTGATGATGATGGCCTACACGGCCATCAACATCCCCTACTCGGCCCTGATGGGCGTGCTGTCGCCCAACACGGCCGAGCGGACCAGCGTGTCGACCTACCGCTTCGTGCTGGCCTTCATCGGGGCCTTCGTGGTGCAGGGGCTGACACTGCCGCTGGTCCGGTTCTTCGGCGGCGGCGACCAGTCGGTGGGCTTCCCGCTCACCATGGCCGTCTACGGCGTCCTGGCGGCGGGCCTGTTCTACGTGACGTTCCGCACCACCCGCGAGCGGGTGCAGCCGCCCGCGGACCAGAGCACCGCGCTGAAGAGCGACCTGCGGGACCTGACCCGCAACCGCCCCTGGATGGTCCTGCTGGCCATGAGCATCGCCTCGCTGGCCTACGCCATCATCCGTACCGGCTCGATCATGTACTATTTCAAGTACTACATGGGCGACGAGAACCGGGCGGCGCTGTTCATGGTGACCGGCACGGCGGCCGTGATCGCCGGCGTGGCCTGCACGCAGGTGCTGGCGCGCAGGTTCGGCAAGAAGCGCCTCTACATCTTCGCCATGGGCGCGTCCAGCGTGCTCACCTGCCTCTTCTACTTCGTGCCCAGGGAACAGGTCGAGCTGATCTTCGCCCTGAACATCGTGACCATGCTGGTGATGGCGCCCCAGGCGCCGCTGATCTGGGCCATGTACGCCGACACGGCCGACTACTCGGAGTGGAAGAACGGACGGCGGGCCACCGGGCTGGTCTTCTCGGCGGCGACCTTCGCCCAGAAGTTCGGCATCGCCCTGGGCGGCGGCGCCGCGGGCTGGCTGCTGGCACTCTTCGGCTTCGTGGCCAACACGGAGCAGTCGCCCGAGACCCTGCGCGGCATCCGCCTGATGATGAGCTTCATCCCGGCCGTGTGTTCGATCACGGCGACTGTGGCGGCCTTGTTCTACGAGCTGGATGACGGCACGATGCAGGAGATCGAAAGGGATCTCGCGGCGAGAAAGGCCGAGTGACGAACTGTTCGCGTAACTTTGTCCCGGGAGCGCAGGAAGATCCGCGAGCTGATGGGCGAAGACGAACCCGGCGGACGACGGCCGGGAACCTGACCGCACCTTCCTACTTCGCGCCCCCCGTCAGCGACTCCCCGTCGCCGCGCCGCATGAGGTGCCGCCAGAGCCTGGACATGGCGCCCGCCCGCGCGCCGTTGCCGGACGCGGCCATCGGCGCGTGCCGTCCGGCGCCGGGACGGGCCGACGTACCCGGCCTGGCGAAGACCCGCATGCGGTCGCGTAACCCGGGGGCGGGCCGCGGCCGCTTGGCGTGGCGGGTCATGATCTCGTCCATCAGTTTGAAGTAGGCGCGGCTGCCGCGTCCCCGCCGGTCGTGGATGACCGCCGGTTTGCCCTGCGCGGACATCTCGGCCAGGCGCACCGCGCGGGGGATGGGCGTCTTGAAGACCGCGGTCCTGAACTCCTTGCGCAGTTGCTCGGACACCTGGCGCGACATGCGCAGGCGCGCGTCGGTCATGGTCAGGAAGAGTCCTTCCAGCAACTGGCCCTTGCGGGCGACGGGCCCGAACTCCCGGATGAAATCGAGCATCCGCCGCACCGTGTTGCGGCAGAGGTCCTCGGCCTGGACGGGGATGAAGTAGCTGTCGGCCACCGTGAGCGCGGCGCGGGTCTCGGGGCCGAAGCCGGGAGGACAGTCGAGCAGGATGGTGTCGTAATCGTCGCGAACCTGGTCGAGCAGGGACTCGAGGACGCCGTACCGGCCGATCCCGGACTTGTACTGCTCCTCCTGGGCCATCGACCGGGCGTTGGGGCTCAGCAGGCCGAGGTTCGTGAGCGGCGTCCCGTGGATCACCCCTGCCAGGGGCAGGCCGGCGGTCAGCACGTCCTTCAGTCCGCCCCGCAGGGATTCCGCGTCGTAGCCCAGGCTGAGCGAGACGCCACATTGGGGATCGAGGCCGACCAGCAGGGTCCTGTGGCCGGACAGCGCGAAGGTGGCGCCCAGGTTGACGGCGGACGTGGTCTTGCCCACCCCGCCCTTGTGGCTCACGAAGGCGATGACACGGGCCGCGGGGAATCCCCAGGGATTCTGCGGGCTCGTCTTCTTGGCGGGAGACGGTTTGGCGGGAGCGGATCTGGGCATGAGCAGACCTCCGTGTACGGCGCTCGTGCGGCGACGACACTCGCCGGGAACGATCCGTCCGCTCCCGGTTCTGTATACGGCGCACGCGGTCAGCGATGGCCGATAATCACGGCCGCGGGTCGCGACCGTGAGTCCGACTCGAAAGGTCTTGCATCAATCAACTCTGATTTTTATCAGGTGATAAAGCAGTCCGTCAAGACGAATCAGGCCGATCCGACCCGGTAAACGATCGATCCCCTCTCATACTTCAATCCCGCGGGCTTGCCACCGGGGTAGATGCCGTTGCAGTACCAGAGAACGAGTGCGAGTCGGGAAAGCCGTGGCATGTCGTCACCCCCGGGTTCGGTCGCTCGTCGATATGACGGCCAATCCAGCACAAGTGGATACGGGAATTGAATCCCCAACATCCACCGATCCCACCCGCACACGAGAAGAGCCCGGCCGTGTCGGCCGGGCTCAACAACGACCCGAAGCGTCTCACCCGATGTGCAGCGAGCGCTACTTGACCAGGGACATCCTCCGGGTCTCGGAATACAGGCCGGCGTCCAGCCGGTAGAAATACACGCCCGCGGCGGCGGCGCGACCCGCCTCGTCGCGGCCGTTCCAGACGACCTCGTGACGGCCCGGGCCCGAGGTCTCGCCGGCCGCCAGGGTCTTCACCACCTCGCCCGACACGTCGAAGATGGCCAGGTTGATCCGGGCCGGCTCCGGCAGTTCGTAGGCGATCGTCGTGGAGGGATTGAAGGGGTTGGGGTAGCAGGGGTGCAGCCGGTAGCCCGTCGACGGGGGCTCGTGGGGCACCGCGGTCGTGGGCTCCTGGAATTCGAACCAGTTCAGGTTGTAGCCGTCCGTGGTCGTGAAGAAGCGCAAGATGTGCGAGCCGGCGTCGAGGGCCACGGTCGTCGAGGCGGTCGACCAGACCTGCCAGCCGCCGGTGGGCGGCAGCGAGATGTCGCCGGTCGCGTCGACGCCGTCGATCTCGAGGCGGCAGGTGCCGCCGGCCATGAGGGACGCCACGCGGATATCGACGGGGTACTCTCCGGCGACCGGGACGTCGAGGGTGTACTCGAGCCACTCGCCGGGGCTGATCCAGCCCACGTTGTAGCCGGCGCCGGCGTCGGAGCAGTTCTCGATGTCGACGCCCACGCCGCCGCGGTATACCCCACCCTCGTTGTAGAGATCCGAATCGTGGTAGGAAACGCCTTCCCCGCCGATGTCGAAGTCCTCCGCCTGGAGCCGGCCCGGCGGGACGAACGCGCCGCCGTACGGTATCTGGCCGCAACCGGAACCCACGGTGACATCGACGGTGTCCTCGCCGACGGCGCTCTCGTCGTCGATGGCCTTGGCGGTGATCGCGTAGCAGCCGTCGGCGACGGACGGCCAGACGTAGCTGTAGGGGGCGGTCGCGTCCTCGCCCAGGTAGGTCGGGCCGTGGTAGAACTCCACCCTCACGACGTTGCCGTCCGTGTCGGACGCGGTCGCCTCGAAGGTGATGTCACCCGGGGGCGGGTTGTCGGCCTCGGTGGGCGAGGTGATCTCGACCGTCGGCGCGAGGTTCCCCGTCTCCTGGTACACCCGCACGTAATCGACGACGAACTGCTGGGGCAGATCCGCGTCGATGCAGCCCGGATCCGTGCAGCCGGGGTAGTTGCCGCCGACCGCGGAGTTCAGGATGATGTAGAAGGACTGGTCGAAGGGCGCGTAGGGATTACCGGGATCGCTGTCGGAGTACCACTGCGTGTAGTACTTCGTGGAGAAGAGCACGCCGTCCACGTACCAGCGGATCTGATCCTGCTCCCACTCCACGGCGTAGATGTGGAAATCGTCGGAGAAGTTGACGCCGCCGGGATTGTAGGTGCCGCCGCTGGACGTGTTGTTGGGCCAGCTGCCGCCGAAGTGGAGCGTGCCGCTGGTCCAGTTCGGGTCGTTCACGGCTTCCATGATGTCGATCTCGCCACTCGCGGCCCAGCCGCCGTAGACGGCGTCCTGGGGCATCATCCAGAAGGCGGGCCACATGCCGCCGCCGCCGGGGATCTTGGCCCGCATCTCGATGCGGCCGTACAGGAAGTCGTGCTTGTCCCGCGTGTGGATCTTGCCGGAGGTGAAGGAACGTCCGCCGTAGGACTCCTCGCGCGACTCGATGATCAGGTTGCCGCCGGAGACCGAGACGTTCTGGGACCGGTAGTACTGGAGCTCGTTGTTGCCCCACCCGCACAGGCCCGGGCAGCCGTCGCCGATGTCGTAGTTCCAGTTGCTCGTGTCGAGGCTGGTGCCGTCGAACTCGTCCGACCAGACGAGGGACAGGGCGGCGTGCGCGGACGAAACGGAACCCGCCACGACGAGTATCGACAGCGCGAACGTCAGGACGAGGATGCCGGCTCTGTGGGCCTTCATGAATCACGCTCCCGTGCAGGATAGACCGAGCGGACGAAAGGGAACAGGCGGGCTCCCTCGATAACACCTTGGATTATACACTTTGTTCGGAGTCCGTGCAAAGTCTTTTTTTCAATAACATCCTGATTCTGTCGATACGGCAGGTTCACATAACACTATGACAACAACTCCTTTGTGGTATATCCTGCCCAGCGGAGAGACCGCGACCGCCCCGTGTCGCATCCATCTCGTCTACGGGAGGCCCCCATATGCCCGCATCCCAGGTTCCCGACCGCGCCCGCGTCGTCATCGTCGGCGGCGGCGTCATCGGTTGCTCCATCGCCTATCACCTCGGACACCTGGGCTGGAGCGACGTGGTGCTGGTCGAGCGCGACCGCCTCACCTCGGGCACCACCTGGCACGCGGCGGGCCTGATGACCACCTTCGGCTCCACCTCGGAGACGTCGGTCGAGATGCGCATGTACACGCGCGACCTCTACGGCCGCCTCGAGGCGGAGACCGGGCTCAGCACCGGCTTCGAAGCCCTCGGCTTCATCGAGTTGGCCGCCGACGCCGACCGCATGGAGGAGTACCGCCGGGTCGCGGCCTTCAACCGGTTCTGCGGAAACGACGTCGAGGAGATCGGCCCCGACGAGATCAAGCGGCTCTTCCCCCTGGCCCGCGTGGACGATATCAAGGCGGGCTTCTACCTGCCCCAGGACGGGCGCGTCAATCCCGTGGACGCGACCATGGCCCTGGCCGAGGGGGCGCGCCGCAAGGGCGTGACCCTCGTCGAGGGCGTGGCGGTCACGGGCGTCGCCGTCGAGAACGGCCGCGCGACCGGCGTGTCCACCACGCGAGGCGACATCGCGGCGGACTACGTGGTCAACTGCGCCGGCATGTGGGCCCGGCAGCTCGGCGCGCTGAACGGCGTGAGCGTCCCCAACCAGTCCACCGAGCACTACTACCTGATCACCGGCCCCATGGAAGGCATGACGCGGAACCTGCCCATCATCGAGGACCCCTCCTGCCACGGCTACTACCGGGAGGAGGGCGGCGGGTTGATGATCGGCCTCTTCGAGCCGGTCTGCGCCCCCTGGAAGGTGGACGGCGTGCCCGAGGATTTCTCCTTCGGCGAGATCCCGCCCGACTGGGAGCGCATGACACCCTACGTCGACAAGGCCATGAGCCGCATCCCCGCCGCGCGCGACGCCGGCCTGCTGAAGTTCTTCTGCGGACCGGAGAGCTTCACCCCCGACATGGGCGTGGCCTTCGGCGAAGCCCCGGAGATCGAGAACTACTTCGTGGCCGCGGGGCTCAACTCCATCGGCATCATCACCGCCGGAGGGCTCGGCCGGATCATGGCCCGCTGGCTCGTCACCGGCGATCCGGGCGCCGACATCACCGGCATCAACGTGGACCGCTTCCACCCCTACCAGTGCAACCCCGAGTACCGCCGGACGCGCGTGGTCGAGACCCTGGGCCTGGTCTACCGGCGCCACTACCCCACCCGCGTGCCCCGGACCGCGCGCGACTGCAAGCGCTCGCCCTTCCACGAGCGCCTGGCGGCGCAACGCGCCTACTTCACCGACGTGAGCGGCTGGGAGAGCCCGGCCTGGTACGCGCCGGAAGGCGAGGAGCCGAAGGTCGACAAGCTGTCCTGGGGACGGCAGAACTGGTTCCCCTGGTGGGAGGCCGAGCACCGGGCCTGCCGCGAGGGCGTGATCGCCATGGACATGTCCTTCATGGGCAAGTTCCTGGTGCAGGGCCGCGACGCCGGCCGGGTGCTGGACCACATCGCCGCCAACCGCGTGAACGGCCCGGCCGAAACCATCACCTACACCCAGTTCCTCAACGCGCGCGGCCGGCTGGAGGCCGACGTGACGGTGACCAAGCTGACCGAGGACCGCTTCGTGGTGGTGGCCACCGACACCATGCACCGCCACGTGGAGACCTGGCTGCGGCGTCACATCCCCGACGACGCCCACTGCACCGTCACCGACATCACCGGCGGCATCGGCCAGCTCAACTTGCAGGGGCCGAGATCGCGCGAGCTGTTGCAATCCATAACCACCGCCGATCTGTCCGACGCGGCTTACCCCTTCCGCACCGCCCGCGAGATCGACATCGGCTACGCCCGCCTGATCTGCAACCGCATCACCTACGTGGGCGAACTGGGCTACGAGCTGAACATCCCCGCGGAGCAGGCCGTGCACGTCTACGACCGCGTGGTCGAGGCGGGCCGCGAGTTCGGCCTGCGCCACGCCGGCCTGCGCGCCCTGGGCAGCCTGCGCATGGAGAAGGCCTACCGCGACTACGGCCACGACATCGACAACACCGACGACGCCTACGAGACCGGCCTCGGCTTCTTCGTCGATCTGGACAAGCCGGACTTCATCGGCCGGGACTACTGCGTGGAGAAGAAGGCGCAGGGGCCCGCCTACCACCGGCGGCTGCTGCAGGTGCTGGTGAAGGATCCGGCGCCGCTGCTCTACCATGCCGAGGTGATCTTCCGGAACGGCGAAGCGGTGGGCTACGTGCGCGCGGCGAGCTACGGACACACCCTCGGCGGAGCGGTGGGGCTGGCCATGATCGAGGCCGACGCGCCCATCGACAAGGCCTACCTGAAGGGCGGCGACTGGGAGATCGACATCGCGGGCGAGCGGTATCCCTTGGCGGTGGGACTGCCGATGCGGCCGATGTATGATCCGAAGATGGAGAAGGTCAGGTGTTGACTCCGATCAACGATCGAACATACGAGGAGGAAACATGCGAACCATGATGGTCATCGCCGCATTGTTCCTGGCGGCCGCGCCCGCCGTCGCCCAGAACCTGCTCACCAACCCGGACTTCGACCTGGATCCGACCGTCCCCGGCAACGGCTGGACCGCCGAGGGCACGGGCGTCTTCGCCTGGAACCAGTTCGAAGGGGATCCGAGCCTGCCGTCCGCCCAGACGACGCAGGTCGACTCGGAGAGCATGATCCTGTTCCAGTGCGTCGAGATCACCGGCGACACGCCTTATTCCTTCTCGAGCCGCAGCTTCACGCATTCATCGACGGTTCCCGCCACCAACGGCGTTTCGCTGTCCGTGTATCCGACCACGGACTGCTCGGGTGCGCCGATCGAGTCCGTCGACACGGATCAGAGTTCGTTCCCGGATTGGGGCCTGCGGCAACGTGACGGCTATATCACCCCGGCGAACGCCCTCAGCGCCCGCATCGAGCTGTATTCCACGGCCAACGGAACCGTCAACGACATCTCATGGGATCATGTCTTCGTGCGCGAGGCGACGGTCGCCTCGGAGCGGACGACGTGGGGCGGCATCAAGGCGCGGTACCGCTAGGACGTCGGCAATTCGCGAAGGCCGGTTGCATGGCCGGGCCGATCATTTCGGCCCGGCTTTTTCCATGCCGGGCGAGCGGACAGGGGTCCCGACCTCGGACGATTGACTCCAACATACAGGTGTGATATTGTCCGAATTAGTTGCGACCTCCTTCGCCCATTGGAGAGCTCCATGACCCGCTGCCTGATTCTGTTCATTCTGATGATCCCCCTCGCGTCCGCCCACGCCGGCACCCTCTGCGGCCAGGTCACGGACGAGGTGTCCGGCGGACCGGTCTTCCAGGCCGGCGTGCTCGTCCACCAGGACGGCGCCTACACGGGGCTTCACGCCTCCACGAACGTCTTCGGCCACTTCTGCATCGACCTGCCGGCGGGCACCTACCGCCTCGAGATCCGCGTCGACGACTACCTGATCGGCTGGCGCGACGGCGTGGTCGTCGAGGACGACCTCACAGAGGTGCAGGTGCCCATGGCCGTGCCCGCGGTCCTGCTGGGCGCCCCCTGGCCCAACCCGACCGCCGGCGCCGCGAAGATCCGGGTGACCGTCAACCGCAGCGCCGACGTCGAGTTGAGCGTCTACGACACGCGCGGCCGGCTGCTGCGGCGCTGGTCGTCGCCGGACGTCCAGCCCGGCGCCCTCGAGCACGTCTGGGACGGCCTCGACGCCGAGGGACGACGCGCCACCGACGGCCTCTACCTGATCCAGGCCCGCGCCGAGGGCCGTGGCGTTTCCCGGCCCCTGATGCTGGTCCACTGACCCCCGAAAGGACGAACGATGACCACCCGCGCCCGTCTCGCCATATCGTCGCTCCCGCTCCTGACGGCGCTGGCCGTCTTCTGGGGCTGCAACAACAGCACGATCGTGGAACCCCTCGCTCCCGACACCCCCCAGGTCGGCATCGTGGCCGGCACGGTCACCGACACCGACGGCCTCCGCGCCGAGGGCGCCGTGGTCGCGGTCGAGCCGGTCATCGACGGTCTCGCCGCCCGCGTCGCCTCGCGCCTGCGGGGCGATCCCGGCCTCGCGGCCAAGAACGCGATCCGGTCGGCCGTCAGCGACGCGCAGGGACGCTTCGCCTTCGCGGGGCTCGAGCCGGGCGACTACCTGCTCACCACGAGCCTGCGCGACCACCTGGGCGACAGCCGCGACCTGACGATGGCCGCGGCCGCGGGCACCACCTTCGTGGACATCCAGCTCACGCCCACCGGCACCTTCACGGGCCTGGCGACCCTCGAGCACGCCGCGCTGCACGACGGCACGGTGGTCTACGCGGTCGGCACCTCCTACCTGGCGGTCACGGGCACCGACGGCGCCTACGCCGTGAGCGGCGTGCCGGCGGGCGCCTGGGACCTGCGCGCCTTCCACGCCGGCTACCTCGACGACACGGCCTCGGGCGCCATCGCCGCGGCCGGCGACAGCGTCGCGCTGGCGGACATGTTCCTGCCCCTGCAGTCCAACATCCCGCCGGTCGTCGACCAGATCGACGTGACGCCCGCGGCCTTCGGCCAGACGACGACGTTCGCGGTGCTGAGCCACGACCCCGACGGCGCGGTCGTGCGCTGGGAGTGGGACTTCCAGAACGACGGCACCTGGGACTACGACTCGGGCCTCACCGGCGACACGTCCCTCGTCTACCCGGCCGCCGGCCCCGTCACGGCCAAGCTGCGCCTGACCGACGACGCGGGCGCCGTGACCCTCGACGCCGTGTCCTTCGAGGTGCCGGAGGTGGCCTACGAGGGCATCTTCGTCTCCCCCACCGGCAACGACGGCAACGACGGCACCTTCGATTCACCCCTGCTGACCATCGGCGCCGCCATCACGCTCGCCTCCCAGCAGGGCGCGACGGACGTCTGGATCGAGACGGGCGTCTACAACGGGCTCGTGTCGGTGGCTAACGGCATCAACCTCCACGGCGGACGCGTGCTCCCCACCTGGGACCGCGATCCGCTCCAGTACAGCACCGTCACCGGCGAGGTGATCCCCTTCGGCGCCGTCTTCGTCAACTCGCCGACCCTGGTCGAGGGCCTGGACATCGTCGCCCTCGACGCGACCGATCCCGGTCGGGCTTCGACGGCCGGCACGTTCTGGAGCTGCACGGCCGACCTGGTCCTCGACGACTGCCGATTCACCGCCGGCAACGGCGCCGACGGCAACGACGGCACGCACGGCCTCGACGGCGACGACGGGCAGAACGGCCAGCCCGGCGGCCTCGGTTTCTGCGACGACGAGAACTACGTGCCCGGCGGCCTGGAAGGCGGCGGCGGCTGGGCGGGCGGCGCCGGCGGCGCCGGCGGCGAGGGCCAGTACGACGGCGAGGACGGCTGGCCGAGCTCCAGCGCCCCCGGCGGCGTCGGCGGCAACTCGGGCGATCCCGGCCAGGCCGGCGGCAACGGCGCCCCCGGCACCGACGGCGGCGACGGAGCCGGCGGCACGGCGGCCTCTCCCACCGGCAGCCTCAGCATCACCGTCTGGGTGGCCGAGGTCTCCGGATCCGGCGTGGACGGCGACCCCGGCGAGGGCGGCGGCGGCGGGGGCGGCGGCGGCGGTCAGACCGGCACCTTCGTCAACGACGGCACCGGCAACGGCGGTGGCGGCGGCGGTGGTGGCGGCTTCGGCGGCCCGGGCGGCTTCGGCGGCCAGGGCGGCGGCGCGTCGATCTGCGTCGTGCTGGCCGCGTCGGACCCCATCTTCACCGACTGCGTGTTCGTCATGGGCAACGGCGGCGCCGGGGGGGCCGGCGGCAACGGCGCCACGGGCGGGGCCGGCGGCAACGGCGGCAACGGCGGCACCTTCTGCACGGACGAGGTGGGCGCAGGCGGCGACGGCGGTACCGGCGGCGACGGCGGCAACGGCGGCGGCGGCGCGGGCGGACCCGGCGGCCCCTGCTACGGCATCTTCGGACCGCTGACGACGCCGACCCTGACCAACCCCACCTACCAGGCCGGCACACCCGGCCAGGGCGGTCTCGGCGGCACCGGCGCCGGCGCCGGCGTCGGCGAGGACGGGCCCGACGGCGGGGTGGTCAACGTCTACAACTAGGCCCCGGGTAGCGAGAGACCAAGAGCCCGGCCGCGACGGCCGGGCTCTTGGTGTCTCCAGGCCCGGCTACGACGCCTGTTTGACCCAAATCCGCCCAGGCGATACAGTACACGCTCTATCAGACCAGCGAGGTGAGACCTTCGCTCACCCGTCCGCTTCAACAAGGCCCGGGATCGACCATGAACAGATGGCTGCCAGGACTGCTCGTTCTCGTGGCGGGCTGCGCCGGCGGGGAGAAGATGGACATGACGCGACACCACCAGGCGACGATCGTCCAGACCTCGCGCGCCGGCGACAGGCTGAAGGTCGTCGAGGCCGGGACGCTCACGAAGAGCGACGGAACCGGCGCCCCCGTCATCGAACTCCTCCCCGGCGAACGCCACCAGACCCTCGTGGGCTTCGGCGGCTCGTTCACCGAGTCCACCGCCCACGTCCTGAAGCAACTGAGCCCGGGCAAGCGCGACTCGGTCATCGCGGCCTACTTCGGCCCCGACGGCGCCGCCTACAGCCTGACCCGCACGCACATCAACAGCTGCGACTTCTCCCTCGACCACTACGCCTACACCGACGACGGCGACGCGTCGCTGGAGAGCTTCTCCATCGACCACGACCTGGCCACGCTCGTCCCGCTGATCAAGGACGCCATGCAGACCAGCGCCGACGGCTTCCGCATCATCGCCTCCCCCTGGACCGCGCCGCCCTGGATGAAGGACAACGAGAGCTGGTACGGCGGCTCGCTGAAGCCCGGCCTGGAGGACGTCTGGGCCCGGTACCTCGCGAAGTACCTGGCCGCCTACCGCGAGCAGGGCATCGACATCTGGGGTCTCACGCCCGAGAACGAACCCCTGGGCAACGACGGCAACTGGGACAGCATGCACTTCACGCCCGAGAGCATGCGGGACTTCATCCGGGACCACCTCGGACCGGAGCTGGCCCGCGGCGGCTGGGACACGAAGCTCCTGATCTTCGACCAGAACCGCGACCACGTGGAGGAATGGGCCGACGTCATCCTGGGCGACCCCGCGACGGCGAAGTACGTGTGGGGCACCGCCGTCCACTGGTATCGCAGCACCTACGACTGGTTCCCCGAGGTCCTGGACCGCGTGCACGACAAGTACCCGGACAAGCCCCTGCTGCACAGCGAGGGCTGCGTGGATTCCCAGGTGCCCGTCTGGGGGGACGACGACTGGTACTGGCGCAAGGAAGCCACCGACTGGGGCCACAGGTGGGCCAGCGAGAAGAACAAGCCCCTGCATCCCCCGTACGTGCCGGTCTACCGCTACGCCCGGAACATCATCGGGAGCCTGAACAGCTGGGTGGTCGGCTGGGTGGACTGGAACATGGTGCTGGACGACCGGGGCGGCCCCAACCTGGCCGAGAACTGGTGCTGCGCGCCCGTGCTGGCCCGGCCCGGGAGCGACGAGATCTACGTCACGCCCCTGTACCACACGCTGGCGCACTTCAGCCGCTACCTGCGGCCCGGCGCCGAACGGATCGGGCTCGCCAACGGCCTCGACGGCGTCATGGCGACCGCGGTCGAGAACCCCGACGGCACCCTCGCCGTCGTCCTGCTCAACCAGGGCGACGCACCCCTGACCTACTCGCTACGCCTGGGAGACGCGCAGATCACCCTCGACATTCCCGGCGCGGCGATCCAGACCGTGATCCTGAAGTGATCATCCCGAGCAAGGAGTGGAACATGAGACTGTTCGTCATCGCCGGCCTCGCCGCGTGTTGCGCCGGCGCGGCCCTGCCCGCCGCGGCCGAGGACTTCGAGGAACACCCCGGGGAGTTCACCACGCGGATGGTGATCGAGGACGTCTTCGTGCAGGACGTATTCCTGCCCCTGGGCGTCAACCTGGGCGACGTCGCGGCGACCCCCTACAAGAGCGGGAACCAGGAAGCGTCCGGTCCCGTCCTGGTGCCGGGCGAACTGAAGATCGAACCCTTCACGGTCGAGGTCGGCTGGCACGAGGCCGCGCCGCTCATCCGCTGGTTCAAGCGCGTCGGCGAGGGGAAGCAGGAGAAACGCGACATCCAGCTCTACGTCCGGCACGTGCACACCCAGAAGAACCACGTCCACGTCACGCTGCACACCTGCTGGCCCAGCAACGTGACGCTCGGGCCCATGGGCGGGCATCTTCCCGCCGTGCTGGTCACCATACAGGCGGAGAGGGTCACGACCCACCTGCCGCCCGTGCTGCAGACCATACCGGGCGCCAAGATCTCCGACTGAGGCGGCCGGGCCCTAGTCGCTCATGCGGTAGGTGCCACGCAGCGCGTACGCGCCTTCCTCCCACACGCGATCGAAACGTTCCGTGGCGAGGGCCGGCCGGCGGATCATGCGGCCGCAGTGCCAGCGCTGGAGCCGGGTCGTGCCCGGCTTGTCGCGCAGCTGCAGGGCGTAGCCGGAGAAGTCGCGCACCAGGACCTCGAAGATCTGGTCGACCGTGTCGTCGTCGACGCCGTGGATCTTCGCGTTCTCCAGGACCAGCTGGCCGTAGACCACCGACGTGAAGAGCTGGCCCAGGGCCAGCAGGTAGTCGACGTCGCGCAGTTGCCCCTTGCGCGGCCGCGCCAGCACGAGCATCCGCCGCAGGGTCGCCGCCTGCTTGCGGAACACGCGGACGTTGGGCAGGTCGGAGGAGGCGAGGACCTTGCGGTAGTCGTGGAAGCGCACCTTGCCCAGCCCGCGCGCCGGACCCTGGTCGAAGAGGAAGGCGTCGTCGGCCGCCTGGTCCTGGCGGGCGACCTCGGGGAAATCGGCGGCGCCGAAGAAGTACCGGGCCATGAACTTCATGATCAGCGCGATGTTGACGTGGACCGTCCCCTCCAGCTTGG
>CAZTWK010000022.1:0-53571 GCA_964617805.1 uncultured Fibrobacteraceae bacterium
ATGGGGAATTCGGAGGAGAAAAAGCGGGGGTTAGATTATCTTGGACAGCAGTGCGCCGGGCACGCCCACCAGCACGCCCCGCTCGTCGGTGCGCAGGACCAGCACGTCGCTGCCTTCGTTGTCGGGACCGCCGGTGCGGCCGGCCAGGACGAAGCCGTCGGGCAGGACCTGCACCGAGAAGGCCCGGTCCACATAGTCCCGCCCCTCGGCGAAGGCGTAGTGGCGCACCCAGACCGTGTCGCCCAGGGCGTCGGTCTTGAGCAGGAAGGCGTCGCGCGAGTCTGTTTCGGGCAGCAGGACGAAGCCCGCCACCACGAGGCCGCCGTCGGGCGTCGCGGCCACCGCGTCGCCGGCGCAGGTGAGGCCGTTGTGGTAGCCCCGGTCCCATTCGTGGTTGCCGTCGGCGTCGGTCTTGAGGATGTAGATCTCGTTGTGTGCGCCGATGCCGCTGTTGCGGTTGCCGGTGAGGGCGTAGCCGCCGTCGCCGGTCAGGCAGATATGGCGCCCTTCCCAGTTGCGGTCGGTCAACTCGAAGGCCCTGGTCCAGAGGGTGTCGCCGGCGGCGTCGGCCTTGATCAGGTAGCAGCGGGACTGGCCCCGGGCCTTCTCCTCGACCACGGGGGGATAGACCAGGCCGCTCATGACGTAGCCGTCGTCCCACGGAGTCTGACGGATGGAGGTGGCCCAGGCCTGCTGGTTCACGTCGGCCGGGTAGATGACCTCGAGGGTGTCCTCCCCCTCGGGCGAGAACTGGATCGAGAAGGCGTGCTTCTTGGTGAAGCCCAGGGCTCGGCGCGCCCCGCAGGCGACGATGTCGCCATCGGCGTTCTCGATCACGTGCGACGCGGTGCCCCGGACCTCGGGGTTGCCGCCGTCGAAGATCCACTGCCAGGCGGGCTCCCCGTCGAGACCGCCGAGCCGCATGACGAAGGGATCGCCCGAGAGGTCGATGGGAGTCGTGTCCCTGTATGCGGACCAGGTGCCGCAGACCACCGCGTCGCCGCCGGCGATCTCGGTGCCGCAGCGTCCCAGGTCGTGCCGCAGGGTGCCGGGCGTGCCGAAGGTGCGGGTCCAGAGGGTGTCGCCGGCGGCGTCGAGCCGCAGCACCCAGACGTCCTGGTCGAAGCTGTCCGGTTCCGCCGGGTAGCCGTAGTAGCCGGTGACCAGGAAGCCGCCGTCGGCGGTGAGGGCGATGTGGCGGGCGCCGTCGTCCAGCGGTCCGCCGTAGACCTTGACGAAGGGATCGGCGGCGGCGGGCGCCGCGGCCGACAGGATCAGGGCCAGCGCGACGGCGAGCGCCGGCAGGGCGCGCTTTCTCATGGTGTCCCCCTCGGGAGATTTTCTGTTTGATGTTCGCTCGTATATTCCGGGAATATGATAGCATGGTATCGAAGACGGGCTCAAGGGACCCCGCCCGGCGGAATGCGCGGACACCCTCGATCGGGGCTTGTCACCGGGCCGGGGGGATGCTTAATTTCCCCCCGTCCGGAAGAACCGAAACGCGCCACCCCGCGAAGGACACCGTGCCCATGACAAAACTGGATACCATGACCCGCAACAAGCTCACCGCCGCTACCGCCGACCGGCACTGGCTGTACGAGAACTCCGTGCAGAACCCGGAAGCCGAGGTCGAGTTCATCGACCGCGTCTACGCCGGGGAGTTCGGGCGCCGGCCCCGCCACCTGCGCGAGGACTTCTGCGGCACGCTCAACCTGGGCTGCGCCTGGGTGCGCGAGCGCGGCGACAACACCGCCCTCGGCGTGGACCTCGACAGCCCCACCCTGGACTGGGGACGCGAGCACAACGTGGAGCCGCTGGGCGACGGCGCGTCGCGCGTGACCATGATCCAGGACGACGTGCGCAACGTGAGCCGGCCGCCGGTCGAGGTGCTGGCCGCCACCAACTTCTCCTGGTGGGGATTCCACACCCGCGAGGAGCTCATGGGATACCTCCGCAACTGCCGCCGCTCCCTGCGCGACGACGGCATGCTCATGCTGGACATCTACGGCGGCCCCGAGGCTCAGGTGCTCCAGTTCGAGGAGCGCGACTGCGAGGGTTTCACCTACGTCTGGGACCAGGACCACTTCAACCCCATCACCCACGAGTACCGCTGCAAGATCCACTTCCGCTTCGAGGACGGCAGCGAGATCACCGACGCCTTCGAGTACCACTGGCGCCTGTGGACCGTGCCCGAGGTGCGCGATCTTCTGCTGGACGCGGGCTTCCGAAAGGTTGAAGTATACTGGGAGGGTGCCGATGATGAGGGGGAGCCGGACGGGGACTTCCAGCCCAGCGCCGAAGGCGACACCTCCCCGGCCTGGGTCGCATATATCGTAGCCTTTCGTTGACCTCAGGAGAGCGAGCCGATGGACGCAAGCGAATGCACTTGGTGCGGGGCGGAGATCCAGGACGGGGGCCTTCCCTACAAGGGCCAGATCTTCTGCTCGACCGACTGCAAGGAAGACTGGGACGACGACAACGTCAGCGTCGACGAGATCGATCTGGGCGAGTTCGAGGAGCGTGACGTGCTGGCGGACGAACTGGAGGAGTTCGAGGGCGAGCTGCCCGACGACGAGGAAGAGGCGTTCTGAACGCCCCGTCCGGTCATGCCGCACAACGCGAAGGGAGAGCCTCTCGGCTCTCCCTTTTCTTATGCCGTCGCGCGGAGATCAGCCGCAGTCGCCGCCGTGGTCCCCGCAGCTGCCGCACTCGCTGTCGGCGCGGTTGGCGAGGGTGACCGTGTAGCCCTTGCGCATGCCGTCGTCCACGAAGTCGATGACCAGCCCGCCGCTCTGGTTGACGAAGGTCTGCACGTCGGGCGCCATGACGAAGGTCAGGTGGGTCGTCTCGATGCTGAGGTCGTCGTCCTTAGGCTCGTCCAGAGCCATGCCCATGGAGGGCCCGCCTCAGCCGACGCCCTGGAAGAAGAGCCTGACGGACTGGGGTCCGTCCGCCGGCAGATCCAGCGTTCCGAACGCGGCCGTGGCGGCGTCCGAGATGCGAAGCAGATCGTTCACGTCAACCTTCCTCGGGTGTGTTCCCTAGTCGAAATTCGACTTCCAAGATAGCTCGACGCGGGCCCGGTGGCAAACTACCGGGACTGCGGCACCGGTTCGGCCGCGTCGCGTCGGTGCCGCCGCTTCAGGTCCTCGAGCACCATGTAGCTGACCGGCACCAGCACCAGGGTGATGAAGGTGGCGAAGAGCACCCCGAAGCCCAGGCTGATGGCCATGGGAATCAGGAATTTGGCCTGCAGGCTCTTCTCCAGCAGCATGGGTGTCAGGCCCACGAAAGTCGTCAGGGACGTCAGCACGATGGGCCGGAAACGGCGCACGCCGCTGTTGGTGACCGCCTCGACCAGCGTTCCGCCCGCCTTCCGGTTACGGTTGATGAAATCGATCATGATCAGCGAGTCGTTGACCACCACGCCCGTCAGGGCCACCACGCCGAACATGCTCAGCAGCGTGAGATCCCACCCCATCAGGACGTGTCCGAGCACGGCGCCCAGGAAGCCGAAGGGGATGGCCGACATGATGATCATGGGCTGGGTGTAGGAGCGGAAGAGCACCGCCAGCAGGGCGTAGATGGCCAGCAGCGCCATCATGAAACCGCTGCCCAGGCTGGACATGGACTCGGCGCGGTCGGCCTCCTCCCCCTCGAACGAGACGCGCAGCTCCGGGTAGTCGGCCAGCAGGCCCGGCAGCACGTTGGCCTGCAGGTCCGCCAGCACCTCGCGGGCGTTGGTCACGTTCTGGTCCACGTCGGCCTCGACGCTGACGATGCGGCGGCGGTCCTGGCGGTCGATGGTGGCGTAGCCGCGGCCGGCCTCCACCTCCGCCACCGAGGCGAAGGGCACCTCGTCGCCCGCGGGCGTGCGGATCATCATCATCTCGATGTCGCCCAGGGAGCGGCGGCCCGCCTCGGGGTAGCGCACCATCACGCGCACGTCGTCGCGCCCGCGCTGGATGCGCGCGGCCTCGTCGCCGTAGAAGCCCTGGCGCACCTGGCGGGCCAGGTTGTCGAGGGTGAGGCCCAGGGTGCTGGCGGCGGGCTTGAGGTCGAGCTTCAGCTCCTGCTTGCCCTCCTCGTAGCTGTCGGTGATGTCCTGCACGCCGGGGTACTCGGCGAGCTCGGCCATCAGTCGCTCCGAGGCCTCCGTCAGCCGGGAGACGTCCGGCGACGAGAGCTGCAGCTCGAGGGCCGCGCCCGCGCCGAAGAGATTGGAGGTGAAGGAGACCGACTTGGCGCCGGGCACCGGCCCCGTCAGCTCGCGCCAGCGGGCGACCAGCTCGTTGCTGCCGACGACGCGCTTCTCGCCCGCCTGCAGCTCCACGTTGATCTCGGCCTTGTGGGCGCCCAGGTAGGCCACGTCGCCCCCGACGGGCGGGCCGTGCGAGGCGCTGCTGCGCGGCTGCGAACCGATGGTCACGTACTCGTGGATGAAGAGCTCCGGGTCGTCGCGCTCGGCCTTCAGTTCCGCCAGGCCGCCCATGGCCTGGTCGATCGCGGCCTGGGTCTCGGCCAGGGTCGTGCCCGCGGGCATGTCCACCACGCAGAGCATGTTGTCGGCGTCGATCTTGGGCATGAAGGTGAAGCGGATGTGTCCGCCGCCCACAAAGCCGATCATCAACAGCAGGGAGGCGATCGCCACGGCCACCACGATCGCGCGGTGAGACAGGGCATAGTTGAGCGTCGGGCGGTAGCTGTGCTCGATGAAGTACTCGAAGGTCTTCGCGAACGACCTCTGCCAGCGCATGGGATTCCAGCGTGATCCCGACGACTGCCCGGCTGGCTCGACAGCGAGACTGGAGTCCGGAACCATCGAGAGATGCGCGGGCAGAATCAGCAACGACTCCACCAGCGAGACGATCAGTACGGCAATCACCACCACCGGAATCACGCCCATGAACTTGCCCATCATGCCCTCGACCTGCGACAAGGGCAGAAAGGCGAAGATGGTCGTCATGATGGCGATGATCACGGGCGCCGCCACCTCCAGGGCGCCGTCGCGCGTGCCGCGCCCGGGCGATTTACCCATCTGGCGGTGCGTATAGATGTTCTCGCCCACGACAATGGCGTCGTCGACCACCAGACCGAGTACGATAATGAAGGCGAACATGGAGATCATGTTGAGCGAGCCGTCGAACCAGGGCAGCATCCACATGCCGCCCAGAAAGGAGATGGGGATGCCCATGGACACCCAGAACGCCAGCCGCGGCTGCAGGAAGAGCGCGAGGGTCAGGAACACCAGCACCAGGCCGATGCCGCCGTTCTTGAGCATGAGGTTCATGCGGCCCCGGTAGATGTCGGAGCGGTCGGCCCACACGTCCATGGTCAGGCCTGCGGGCAGGATGTCGCGGGTCTCGGCCACGTATTCCTTCACGGTATCGGTCACGTTCAGGATGGCCTGGTCGGCCACGCGGTACACGGTGACCATGGCCGCGGGCCGGCCGTTGAAGTAGGAGCGGGAGTCCACGTCCTCGAAGCCGTCGCGCACGTCGGCGATCTGGTCGAGGGTCAGGCGCGTGCCGTCGGCGGTGGAGATGACCACGAGCTGGGCGTACTCCTCGCCGGTGTAGCGCTGGCCCTTGGTGCGCACGAGGATCTCGCCCGCCTCGGTCTTGACGCTGCCGCCGGGCAGGTCGAGGCTGCCGGCGCGCACCATGCGCGTGACCTGGTCGAAGCTCAGGCCGTGGCGACGCAGCGCCGCCTCGCTCACCTCGATGGAGATCTCGTAGGGGCGCGTGCCCACCACCTTGACCTGGGTGATGCCCGCGAGGGTCAGCAGGTCGTCGCGCACGCGCTCGGCGGTCGCCTTGAGCGCCTTCTCGGTGACGTCGCCGTAGATCACCACGTCGATGGCCTGTTCCTGCGATTCCAGGAGCTGGATGACGGGTTTCTCGGTCTCGGCCGGGAAGGTGATGATGCGGTCCACGGCCTGCTTGATCTCGTCGAGCACCTCCTCGGGATCGGCCTCGATCTCGATTTCGGCCCTGACCAGGCCCGAGTTCTCCACCGCCGAGGACGAGATGCGCTTGATGCCGTCGATGCCCTGGATGGCCTCCTCGACGCGCACGCACACGGCCTCCTCGACCTCGGCCGGACTGGCGCCCAGGTAGGGCACCTGCACCGTCACCATGTCCAGGTCGATCTGGGGGAAGACCTCCTGCTTGATGCTCAGGGCGGCCATCACCCCGGCGAGCATCAGGAAGGCCATCAGCAGGTTGGCGGCCACGTGGTTGCCGGCGAACCAGTCTATGAGTCCCTTCACGGCCGCTCACCTCCGGTCGCGGCGACGGACGCTTCCGGCCGCTGCTGCGGCGCGCCGGCCACGCGGATGTCCATGCCCTCGGTCACGACGTCCAGGTTGGAGACGATGACCGCGTCGCCCACGGCCAGTCCCCCGGTGACCAGCACCGTGTCGTGCCCCTTGCGCGCCACGACCACCGGCCGGATCGCCACCCGGCCCGGGTCCACGGCCAGCCAGACCGTCTCGTTCTCGCGCAGGGCGGCGCGCGGGATCTCCACGGCGCCGGGCAAGCGGCGTCCCTGCAGCCGGACCTCGACGAAGAGGCCCTCCAGCAGTTCGGGACCGCCCGCGGAGCCGGAGGGGTCGTCATCCACGGCCACCACCGCATCGACCATGCGCGTGCGCGGATCTAGGGCGCCGGAGAGCCGGACCACGTGGCCGCGCCAGACGCGCTCGGCGCCGGCGAACTCGGCGACGATCTCCGCCGGCGCGCCGGTCTCCCCGTTCCCGGGGCGCGCGATGTAGGCCAGGTCGGCGTCGTCCAGGGGCACGGTCACCTCGGGCGCCGCCACGGCGTAGATCTCGCCCACCGGCGTGCCGGCGCGCACGTACTGCCCCACGTCCACCGACTCGCTCACCACGCGGCCCGCGAAGGGCGCGCGCAGGGTGCAGCGGTCCAGATCGAGCTCGGCCTTGGCCAGCGACGCCTGGGCCGACACGAGGTTGGCCTCGGCCAGCTTGAGCTGAGGCCCGTGCAGGACCAGCGGATTGGGACGGACGCGCCGGTCGGGATCGGCGTCCTGGATCTCCTGCCACTCGCGGCGGGCGATCTCGGCCTCCTGGTTGGCGCGGGCCAGCTCGTACTCGGCGCGCGCGACCGCAGCCGCGGCCACGTCGACGGCCAGGCGGTAGTCGGTCTCGTCGATGCGCAG
Source organism: uncultured Fibrobacteraceae bacterium (assembly GCA_964617805.1). Taxonomy (GTDB): domain Bacteria; phylum Krumholzibacteriota; class Krumholzibacteriia; order LZORAL124-64-63; family LZORAL124-64-63; genus JAHIYU01. The sequence continues at coordinate 7,183 of CAZTWK010000022.1, forward strand.
CAGCACGTCGCCGTCCGCGAAGGCGCCGCCGATCTCCAGGGACGGGCTCTTGTAGACCGCGTTCCCGGTGACCTGCGGCGTGATCTGCACGCGCCGGCGCGACTGCACCGTGCCGTAGCCGCCGACCGTCACCGCGGGCGCCTCGCCCTCGACCACGTGGACGCGCACCACCGGCCGCAGGGTCATCGCGGGCCGCTTGGCCGGCTCGGGGCGCAGCTTGAGCATGATCACGGCGCCGAGCACGCCCAGCACCAGGATCGCCAGCGGCAGCACGCCCTTGGGAAGTCTGTTCAGGCTCATCGTCCCTCTCCTCCATCGTTGTCCGAATCCGGGATCGCGGGTTCGTCCCAGTCGCCGCCCAGAGCCTGGATCAGGTCCACGCGGGAGGCGCGCCAGGCCCGTTCGGCGCCCAGCCAGTCGCCCTCCGCCTGCAGCAGCCGGCGCTGGGTGTCGAGCACGGTCAGGTAGGTGTCCAGCCCCTGGCGGTAGCGCTGCTCGGCCACGGTCAGGGAGCGGCGGGCGTGGTCGACGCTCTCGCGCAGGTGCGCGCGCCGCTCGCCCTGCAGGCGGTCGGCGGTCAGGGCCGACTCCACCTCGCGGAAGCCGTTGAGCACCGTCTTGACGTAGTGGGCCTCGGCCTCGGCGGCGCCGGCCCGCGCGACGTCGACCCGGCTCGTGCGGGCGCCGCGGTTGAGCAGCGGCATGGCCAGGCTGCCGGCCAGGCTCCACACGTTGGACGCATCCTCGAGCAGTTCCTCCAGGATCGACGAGTTGTAGCCCCACTCGCCGGTGATGGCGAGCCTGGGGAAGAGATCGCCCCTGGCGGCGCCGACGCCCTCGGTCGCGGCGCGCAGGCGCATCTCGGCGGCCTGGATGTCGGGACGCCGCTCCAGCAGCGCCGACGGCAGGCCCGCGGGCACCGGCGGCAGGGCGGGCAGCTCCTCGATGCCGGCCCCCTCGGCGCCGACAGCACCGGCCGGGTAGCGCCCGAGCAGCATCTCGAGGCCGCGCCGGGCCCCCGCCAGCTCCTGCTCGCGCAGGGCGGTGAGCGCCGATGCCGACGACAGGTTCTGGCGCGCCAGGTGCACGTCCACCGACGAGGCCACGCCGGACAGGTAGCGGTCCTCGACCATGTCGCGGCTGCGCGCGTAGGCCGCCACCGTGCCGCGGCCCAGGTCGAGCTGGGCTCGCGCCTCGTGGACGGCGAGCCAGCCGCGCACCACGTCGGCCACCAGGGCCTGCCGCACCGTGCGCCGGTCCACCTCGCTGGCCAGGGCACTCGCCCAGGCGGAGCGGCGGGTGCGCGAGAGGCGCCCCCAGAGGTCCAGCTCGTAGGCGGCCGAGGCCGTGGCGGTGAAGAAGTTCTGGTAGAAGCTGCCCACGCCGCCGAAGCGCGCGCGGGTGGTCTCGGAGCGGCTGGCGGTGCCGCCGATCTCCACCGAGGGCAGGCGGCTGGCGTTGGCGCCCTTCAGCTCGGCGCGCGCGGCCATGACGCGGGCCGCGGCCGCCGCCACGTCGGGGTTGGCGGCCAGGGCCTCGTCGACCAGGGCGTCGAGCTCCGGCGAACCGAAGGCCGACCACCAGGCGTGGGCGGGGCCGGCGTCGGGCGCGGGCGCGGCGGCGTGCTCGGCGTAGGCGTCGGGCAGCGCGGTCACGTCAGGCCGTTCGTAGTCGGGCCCCACGGCGCAGCCCCCCGCCAGGAGCAGCAGCGCGGTCAGGGCCGCGGCGTATCGGATCACGTCCGTCCTCCCTCGATGATCTCGCGCACGCCGCCCAGGGTGAAGCGGGTGACGTGCTCGATGACGTTGGCGATGTAGTCCTCGCTGCTCTCGCCCAGGGAGACGAAAGACGCCGCCCCCTCCGGCAGGTTCTCCTGCATGGCCCGGTGGTTGAACCAGTACATGGCGTAGTAGACGAACTGGGCCACGAGACTCATGGTGATCATCTGCACCTGCGTCTCGCCGGCTTCCGGCAGCAACTCCCGGAAGAGCCCCCGCATCTTGGTGCGCACCGGGCCGATGAGCTCCTCCAGGAGCACCCGCGCCCCGTGCCGCGGCTCGGACATCTCGCGCGACATGAGGTGCAGTCCCATCAGACCGCCAGGCATGTTCAGGGCGTCCTCGAGGTGCGTGCCCACGAAGGCTCGGATCAGCATCTCCAGCCGGGGCTGGTCCGCGCCGGCGGCCTCCACCTCGTCGAGGGCCGCCAGCAGCTTCTCGCGCTTGGGCGACAGGCGCCGCCGCAGCACCTCCACGTAGAGGTTCCGCTTGCCCTGGAAGTGGTAGTTGATGGCCGCCAGGTTGACGTCGGCCTCGCCCGCGATCTCGCGGATGGAGACCGAGTCGTAGCCCTTCCGCGCGAAGAGGATCTCGGCCGCGTCGAGCAGGCGTGTCCGGGTCGATGACTCGCTCATCGTTCCCTCGCTTCGGATGATCCGGATTGTCCAGAATTCATACGGTCATATTAAACAAACGTTTGAACTTGTCAAGCTGGATCTTCCCGTATCCTGTAATCTTCTGACATTCATAAGGTTGGAGCGTCTGCGAAAGACTGGAAAAGGGAAGGCCCCAGCTTGTCGCCGGGGCCTCCTCGCTTCTGAACGCTCGAATCGCGGACGCTACTTCAGGAGCATCAGCTTCTGCATCTGCAGGACCTCGGTGCCGAGGCGCAGACGCGCGAAGTAGGTGCCGCTGGACACCCGCTGACCGTTGAGGTCGCGGCCGTCCCAGTACCTGATGTGCTCGCCGCTCTCCAGCAGTTCGCTGGCCAGGTTGCGCACCAGCTCGCCGCGGATGTTGTAGATGTTCAGCTGCGTCAGCATGTCGCGGGTCAGCACGAAGCGGATTTCCGTCTTCGGGTTGAAGGGGTTCGGCGCGACGCGCGTGAACCCGCCCGCGGACTCGAGCTGCGGCAGTTCGTCGCCGATGGCCGTCGAGCAGTCCAGGATCAGGTTGGAGTCCTGCAACGGCACCAGCTCGAAGTTGCCATAGTCATAATTCATGAAGCCGTACACGCGGAGGTTGTCCCCCGGCGAGGCCGGATAGACCAGATCCACGCTGGCGTCGACGATCAGCGTATCGCCCGGGCTGTCGGAGATCAGGAACGTGTAGTACGGATCGTAGCCCGTGGTGTCGGTCACCGTGGAGCAGAAGGTGGTGACCCACACGCTCTCGTAGGCCTCGCCGTAGACGTCGTCGCCGTCGTCCAGGGTGTCGTCGTTGAGAACCCCGACGGCACACGGGGCGGCCTCGAACAGGTCGTTGGAGAAGCTGACGATCTCGACCGCAGCCGCGGTGTGCGGGACCATCTCGGTCAGGCCGTAGTAGTCGTCGATGTATCCGCCGACCTCCACCCCGTCGCCGGCCAGCACGAAGATGCTGGACGAACCCTCGTAGACCAGGATGCCGCTGAAGGCCCCGGCCGCGTCCTGCATGAGGAAGCGGCTGTTCGACCCGGCGTCACCGGTGCCGACGGTCACGATGGCGTCGAGGTTGACGGTCCGCTGGTAGTAGTCCGAGCCCTGCAACGGCTGGGAAGGGTCGGCGTACTGCACGTCGTAGATGGACGTGAAGCCGATCGCGAACTCGCGCCAGCCGAGGGGGGCGTCGCCCGGGTTCACCGTGACGTCGGTCCCGTCTGTCGCCGAGATGTAGTAGTCCACCTGCCGCTCGGTATGCGGCGAGGGGATGGTTCCGGCCCAGATGTCGCCGCCGGCGTTGCTCATGGGCACCGACAGGAAGACGCCGGTGCTGTCGCCGTTGTCGTCGCGGTAGAAGAGCGTGGCGCCGGTGACCATCACGTCGTCGGTGATGGTGGCGGAGACCGTGACGGCCTCGTTGTACACGGGCGACCAGTCGTCCAGCTCGATGTCGTCGATGACCGGTCCGGAGCCCTCGATCAGGTCGCCCTGCTTGCGGGGCTTGAGCTCGATCTCGCCGTTGTAGGTGACGACGGGCGAGAGCACGCGGTAGGTGTCGCCGACGTCCACGGCGCCCAGGTTGATCAGCGTCGTGCTGTCGATGTAGACCTGGATCGTGTCCGTGGCGCCGTCGTTGCGGATGTAGAAGTTGCTGTTGCCGCTCTTGGACGTGACGATGCCCGTCACGTCGACGAACTTGCCGATGTTCTCGTAGCCGATCTCGCTGTCGACACCGTTGAGGACCTCGTCCACGGTCATCACTTCGGGTGTGGGCTCGGCCTCGGCGCCCAGGAAGGCGACGACGGGGTCGGGATAGGTGCCGCCGGCCGAGGTGATCCCCAGCTCGCCGCCGAAGGCATCGACGTAGCCGGTGACCTGCACCCGGTCGCCGTAGTCCAGCGGCGGAGCGCTGGGCAGGTAGAAGTTGATGCCCTGGCCCGTGTCGTCCAGGATGTAGTGGGTGCCGCCGTTGTAGGTGTTGTTGACCACGTAGATGCGGCCCTCGACGGACACCTGGGTGCCGATGTAGGTGCTGATCGGCGTGCCGTCGACATCGTAGAGCTGGATGTCGTCGATCGTCTGGGCGGCGGTCACCCCGGCGAAGGACATCATGAGAACCAGCGCGAGAGCGCCGTAAGCGAGTTTCTTCATTTTCCTTTCTCCCCTGATAGCAGACATACCTTTAGAACAGCGCAGGGACCGGGCAGAAAAACGGATCCTGGTGTCAAGTTACGGATTATGAAGCCGTGGAAGTCAGGATCAGGCTATCTAGCCTCTGCGTTTGCGGAATGATAACACGCGTTCCCCGACCATGTCTACGTCTCAACCGCTTTTTTACAGTTTGTGGATATAACGTCCAGATATAAATGGTGAGTATCCGTTTCGCGGGTTCTGATCATTCATGAAAAATAGCATTCACCGGACAGGATCTAGGCGAGGAGTGAACTTCCGCTCATCTGCTCGGGCCGGTCCAGACCGAGCAGGTCGAGCAGGGTCGGCGCGATGTCGCGCAACCCTCCGGGGGAGCCGGCCAGGACATCGGCGCGATCCGCGAAGCGTTCCGCGACCAGCACCAGCGGCACGTCGTTCAGGGAGTGGTTGGTCAGCACGCGGCCGTCGGGGTCGACCATCTCGTCGCAGTTGCCGTGGTCGGCGGTCAGCAGGAGGGTGCCGCCCAGGTCCAGCACCCGGGTGACGATCTTCTCGAGCAAGCCGTCGAGGGTCTTCACGGCGGACACGGCCGCCTCGAAGACGCCCGTGTGCCCCACCATGTCGCCGTTGGCGAAGTTGACCACGATCAAGTCGTACGTGGCCGCGTCCAGGGCGTCCAGGACCACCTGCGCCACCGCGGGCGCGCTCATCTCGGGCTGCAGGTCGTAGGTGGCCACCCCGGGCGAGGGCACCAGCTCGCGGTCCTCCCCCGGGTAGGGCTCTTCGCGGCCGCCGTTGAAGAAGTAGGTGACGTGGGCGTACTTCTCGGTCTCGGCGGTGCGCAGGTTCTTCAGGCCCGCGGCGGCCAGAGCGTCGGCCAGGATCCCCGCGTGGCGCTCCTTGGTGAAGAGCGCCGGCAGGTCCAGGCTCTCGTCGTAGACGGTCAGGCAGAGGTAGGAGATCTCCGGGCGCAGGGGACGGTCGAAGCCCTCGAAGTCGTCCACGTTGAAGGCCCAGGTCAGCTCGCGCGCGCGGTCGGCGCGGAAGTTCCAGAAGAAGACGCCGTCGCCATCGGCGACGGTCGTCCCCTCGCCCACCCGCGTGGGCAGCACGAACTCGTCGGTCACACCGTCGGCATAGGAGGCCTCGATGATCGACGCCGCGTCGGCGCCGCTCCCGCCCTCGCCGTGCACGTAGAGGCGCCAGGCCTTTTCCACCCTGTCCCAGCGCTTGTCGCGGTCCATGGCGTAGTAGCGCCCCGAGACCGAGACCACGCGGCCCGCGCCGATCCCGTCCAGCGCGGTCTGCAGGTCGCGCACGTAGCCGAGTCCGCTGTTGGGGTCCGTGTCGCGCCCGTCCAGGATGGCGTGGATGCAGATGTCGGACACGCCGGCGTCGCGGGCGAGCGCCACGATGCCGTAGAGGTGGTCGGTGTGGGAATGGACGCCGCCGGGCGAGACCAGTCCCATCAGGTGCAGCTTGCCGCCGCGGGCGGCGAGGTCGTCGACGAAGATGCGCCAGGCGGGCAGCCCGGCGAAGTCGCCGCTCTCGAGACTGCGCGTGACCCGGTTCAGATCCTGGTCGATGACCCTTCCGGAGCCGATGGTCAGGTGGCCCACCTCGCTGTTGCCCATCTGCCCCTCGGGCAGGCCCACGTCCAGGCCCATGCACTTGAGGTGGGTGTGGGGGTAGCGCTCCAGCAGGCTCCGGTAGAAGGCGGGCTCGGCGGCGGCGATGGCGTTGCCGCGCTCGCTGCCGGGGCCTTCGCGCCAGCCGAAACCGTCCAGGATGCAGAGGACCAGGGGGGGGGCGGGTCGCTGGGACATGGATACACCTTCTCTTCCGAATCTCTTCCGGATCTCTTCAGGGTCTCAACTGGGTTTCTTCCGGATCAGCCGATGTTCAGGTCGTCGAAGGCGCCCGCGGGCAGTCGCCAGATCTCGGCGTCGCCCAGGGCCATCAGGACGGCGCGCTCCAGAGGATAGACGGAGTCGCCGCTCTCCGCCGCCTCGCGGGTCGTGAAGCAGGAGCCGGCCTGCAGGACCGCGCGGGTCACCTCGCGCCCGTCGGGCAGGAACTCGGTCACCCGCAGGCGCCCCAGCCGCACCACGAAATCCGCCGGGGAGTCCGGATGCAGCAGTTCGCTCGGCGCCAGGTCGACCGCGCGGACACGCCCGGACAGCTCTTCGCCCAGTTCGGGGCGGCGCATGAACAGGCGGGCGTCGCGGACGAGGACGAGCTGTGACATGGGCGTCTGCGCTCCGGGGATACGTGTTCGCTCGAGGCGGCTCGGGGCCAATATATCCGAGGCGGGGGGCTTTGACGAGGACGGTCTGGGGCCGGGCGGCCGCGTAACGCTCGCGTAACGGCGGTTTCCTACGCTGTGTCCGCAACACGAAGCACCCTGCGCACGCGCGGGGGCGACCAGGGGATCCGAATCCACCGAAGGAGACGAAGATGAAGACGAAGAGAACGAGCCTCGTGCTGACGATCGGGCTGGGCGTCCTGCTGGCGGGCTTTCCGGCATCCGGGCAGACCCTCTACCACCTCGGCGACGATTTCTCGCTATCCGGCAATCCCAACGGCCAGTGGACCTACGGCTACTCGCCATCGCTCGGGGATCCCCTGACACTCTTCCCCTACACCACGACCAGCATGTGGGGCCGCCCCTTCATGAGCGCCTGGTACAGCGGGATCGCCTGGGACGACTCGCCCCAGATCTCCAAGAACATGTCCCCGGACCCGGAGGGCTTCGGTTCCGTCAGCTTCCTGTCCGGCCAGATAAATTTCCACCCCGGCCCCAACGACGAGAAGGCCATCGCGCGCTGGACGGCGCCGGCGGCGGGCACCTACTGGTTCGAGGTCACCTTCGAGGGACGCGACTGGGGCATCGGCACCACGACCGACGTCCACGTGCTCGTCAACGGCGTGTCCATCTTCGACGACTCCGTCTGGGGCTACCTGGAGACGGCCCACTATGCCGGCGACATGTACTTCGAGGCGGGCGACACCCTCGACTTCGCCGTGGGCAACGGGGGCAACAGCTTCACCGGCGACTCGACCGCCTGCGACGCCGCCGTCGCAGACGACCCGGCGCTCGGCCAAGAGACCGGGAGCTGGGGCGACGTCAAGGCGCTCTACAGATAACGGTCTAGCGGTCCCGGGCGCCTTGACACCGCCCGGGACCGGACTTATGGTCCGGGATGACAACCGTTAGGGGTGGCCTTCGGGCCTGAGATAGACCCTCCGAACCTGAACCGGGTCGTACCGGCGTAGGGAAACGGACTCTTCAAGACCTGCCACGCGGCCGGCACCCCTCGAGCGGAGCCGGCGTTTCTTTTCTCCGGCTCCCCGAACATCGTTCCTGGGAGCAAGCCATGTCCAACCGCTTCGCCCGTGCGGCCCTGCCGTTCGTTCTGCTCGCCGCGTCCGTTGCAATTCCGGATGCCGGAGCGGCCGTCGCCCCCGCCGACACCGCCGCCTACGACGCCGACGACGTGGTCGTCACCGCCTCGCGTTACGGCGACAACGTGCACCTTAGCCACGCCGACATCACCCGCGAGGAACTGGAGGACCGCATCGGCGTCGCCGACATCCCCCTGCTGCTGGAGGACACGCCCGGCCTGCACGCCTGGTCCGACGCCGGCAACGGCGTGGGCTACACCTACCTGAACATCCGCGGCTTCGACCAGAAGCGCGTGGGCGTGATGATCGACGGCATCCCCCTGAACGACCCCGAAGATCACCAGGTCTACTGGGTCGACCTGCCCGATTTCGTCTCCTCGGTGCGGGACGTGCAGGTGCAGCGCGGCATCACCAACTCCCTGGGCGCCACCACCGCCATCGGCGGCACGGTCAACCTGGTCACCGACATGTTCACCAGCGAGCCCGAGCTGCGCCTGTCCGCCATGGGCGGCAGCTACGGCACCTGGAAGCAGTCCGTCTCGTACCAGACCGGCCTGGTCGACGGCCGCTTCCAGTCCTCGCTGCGCCTCTCGCGCCTGGAGAGCGACGGTTACCGCGACCGCACCGGCAGCGAGCTGTGGGGCGTGTTCTGGAGCGCCCGCTGGCTGACCCGGAACAGCACCACGCGGGTCAAGATCTACACCGGGCGCGAGGAATCCCAACACGGCTGGAACGCGGCCTTCGAGGACGACCTCGCCGTGAACCGCCGCCACAACCCCGAGACCTACGAGGGCGCCATCGACGACTTCCGCCAGCCCCACTACGAACTGCACCACGAGTGGCGCCTGTCCGACCGCGTCACGGCCCGCAACTCGGCCTACTGGATCCACGGCGAGGGCTTCTACGAGAACCTCAAGGAGGGCGAGGAGGCCGCCGACTTCAGCCTGGACGCCCTGCTCGGCCTCGCGCCCGACGACGAGGTCGACCTGGTCCGCCGCAAGAACGTGGACAAGAACCAGGTGGGCTGGGTGTCCCACCTGCAGCTGCGCCACGGCGGCGGCCGTACCATCGTCGGCGGCGACATCTACGACTTCCACTCCGACCACTGGGGCAACGTGCTGCGCGTGGCGGGCGTGGGCCACGGTCCCGGCGAGGACCTGCACTACTACGATTACACCGGCGACAAGCAGGCCTGGAGCGTCTACGTCAACGAGATGTGGGAGGCGGTGCCCGGGCTGACCCTGCTGGCGGACCTCCAGTTCCAGCACAAGCGGTACCGTTTCAAGCAGGACGAGGTGGGCAACTTCACCGGTGACGACCGCCACGCCTACGAGGTGGACTACGACTTCTTCAATCCCAAGGGCGGCGTGCACTGGGAGCTGCCGTCGGAGCCCTTCGGCGGGCGGGCCGCCCTCTACGCCCACATGGGACGGACCCACCGCGAGCCCACCGACGGCGAGCTCTTCGACACCTGGGACGGCCCCGACGACGTGGGCGTCTCCCCCCTGTTCCGCCACAGCGTGCCCGTGGACGAGGACGGCGACGGCGACGCCGACTACCTGGAGTGGTCCGAGCCCTACGTGCGTCACGAGCGGGCGGTCAACTACGAGCTGGGCGCGGCCTGGCGCGGCGAAACCCTGTCGCTGACGGTGAACGGCTACTGGATGGACTTCGACGACGAGATCATCGCCTACGGCGCGGTGGACGACGACGGCGCGCCCATCCGCGGCAACGCCGAGAAGACTCTGCACCGCGGCGTGGAGCTGGGCCTCACAGCCCGCCTGAGCGAGGCCCACGCGCTGAAGGTGGCCGCCTCGAAGAGCTGGGACGAGTTCGACGCCTACACGGCCACCTTCGATCCCGACACCTGGACCGACGGCACCTTCGACCTGAGCGGCAACCCCATCGCCCTGTTCCCGCAGCACCTGACCAGCATCGCGCTGGAGTCCGACTTCGGCGCGGTCGACACACGCCTGCGCCTGCGCAGCGTCGGCAAGCAGTACCTGGACAACACGGGCCTCGAGGCGCGCACCATCGACGGCCACCTGACCCTCGACCTGTCCGCGGGACTGGACCTGGACGGCGCCTCGGGCGACACGCGCCTGGACGTGCGCATCGTCAACCTGATGGACGAGCACTACGAGACCACCGGCTACTGGTACGGCGGCCGCTGGCTGATTCCCGCCGCCGGTCGCCACGTGCTGGCCGGCGTGCACTACACCTACTAGGAGGCCGCCATGGCACCGCCGCCCCAGCGACAGGTCGCGGATACCATCTTCGCGAAGACCGGCCGGCGGGCGGTGATCCTCGGCTGCGGCGAGCCGCCCGGCGAGGACTGCCTGGCCCACTGGGTGGAGATGGCCGAACTGTTCCTCGCCGCCGACTGGGGCGCCCTGGACTACGACGACCTGCCGCGCCGCCCGGACGCCATCATCGGCGACCTGGACACCCTGTTCGGCCGGGCCGTCGACAAGAACGACCCGCCGATCATGCATATCGACGACCAGGAAACCACCGACATGGAGAAGTGCCTGCTGCACGCGCTGGACATGGACTGCAGCGAGGCGGTCCTGCTCGGCGCCACGGGCCGGCGCCTGGACCACACCCTCTACAACCTGTCGCTGGTGGAGGGCTTCGCCGACCGGATGCGGATCTGCGTGGCGAACCGCCGGGGCGCGTCGGTCCGGATCGGCGCCGGCGAGTCGGTGAGCTGGGACCTGCAGCCGGACCTGGACGTCTCGGTGGCGCCCCTGTCGGCGCCGGCCCTGCTGGGCGAGGTGAGCGGCGTGCGCTGGCCCCTGTCCGACCTGGTCGTGGCCTACGGCGGCGACCTCTCCATCTCCAACGAGACCACGGACGCTCCCCTGTCCATCGAGGTCCTCGAGGGTTCGGTACTGGTGTCGGTGGGCGGCTGGAGCATGGGCCGGTTCCGGCGGGAGTTCCAGCAATGACCTTCGCCGTCGTCTACGCCCTCTTCCTGCTCTACGCGGTGCTGCGCATCTTCCGCCGGCCGTCCGAGACCGAGGCCGACTACATCGTGGCCGGCCGCCGCCTCACCCTGCCCGCCTTCGTGGCGACCCTGGTCTCGTCCTGGTACGGGGGCATCCTGGGCGTGGGCGAGTACGCCTGGACCTACGGCGTGAGCAACTGGCTGGTCTTCGGCGCCCCTTACTACCTGTGGGCGCTGGTCTTCGCGCTGTTCCTGGCGAAGCGGGCGCGGCGGGCGCGGGTGCTGACCCTGCCTGAACTTCTCCACGCGCGCTACGGACGCGGGCCGGCCCTGCTGGGCGCCGCGACGATCTTCGTGATGACCGTGCCGGCCGCCTACGTGCTCATGCTCGGCGTGCTGGTGCGCATGGCCACGGGCTGGCCCCTGTGGGTGGGCGTCGCGATCGGCACCGTCCTGTCGCTGAGCTACGTGCTGCGCGGCGGGCTGCGGGCGATCGTGGGCACGGACATGGTGCAGTTCGCGCTGATGTTCGTGGGTTTCGCGGTGCTGGTGCCGGTCTGCGTGGCGGAGTACGGCGGCTGGGACTTCCTGCGCGGCGCGCTGCCCGCCACGCACCTGGACTGGAGCGGCGGCCGCGGCTTCCAGGCGGTGGCGGTGTGGTACGTGATCGCCGCCGCGACCCTCGTGGAGCCCGCCTTCCACCAGCGCTGCTATGCCGCCCGCGACGAGGGGACGGCCCGCCGGGGCATCCTCGTGTCGATCGGGTTCTGGATCGTCTTCGACTTCATGACCACCACCGCCGGGCTCTACGCCCGCGCCGCCCTGCCGGAGCTGGACGATCCGCTGGCCGCCTTCCCGCGGCTGGCCGCCGAGGTGTTGCCGCCGGTGTGGCAGGGACTGTTCGTGACGGGGTTGCTGGCGACCATCATGTCGACGGTGGACAGCTACGGCTTCGTGGCGGCGGTGACCGGCGGGCGGGACATCTGGGCTCGGCTGCGCGGGGGCGGCGACGACGAGGCGGCGACGCTGCGGGCGACGCGATGGGCGCTGCCGCTGGTGGGGCTGCTGTCGGTGGGGATGGCGCTGTGGTCGGGATCGGTGGTCAAGTTGTGGCACCACCTGGGGAGCGTGGGGACGCCGGTGTTGCTGTTGCCGGTGCTGGCGGCGCACGGGAAGTGGCGGTTGACGGGGCGGCGCGTGGCGATGGCGATGGTGGCTTCGGCCGTGGTGTCGCTGGGGTGGCTGGCGCTGGGGGGCGGAAAGCCGTGGCTGGGGGTGGAGGCCGTTTTCCCGGGGCTGGCGGTCTCCGCGCTGGCCCTATGCGTTCCCGGCGGCGGATCCCGCTGACCCGCCGGCCATCGCATCCCGGCGCGGGATGTGGTAGAAGTAGGACCGTCGCGTCCCCCCCCTCGGTCCGCCTCCAGCCGGGAGTCCGCCCATGAAACGCCTCCGCACCCTGTCCCTGGTCCTGGTCTGCCTCCTCGCGGCGGGCTGCGCGTCCCAGGTAGCGCAGCCGCCCTTCCACGTCTCCTTCGACACGGTCGGCGAACTCCAGGCCTACCTCGCCTGGTCGCCGGAGCGGGTCCCGCTGGTCGCCGCCCACCGCGGCGGGCCGGAGACCGGCTATCCCGAGAACTGTCTCGCCACCTTCGAGAACGCGCTGAGCTACGCGCCCTGCCTGATCGAATGCGACGTGCGGGCGACGCGGGACTCTGTGCTCGTGATGATGCACGACGACACACTCGAGCGCACCACCACGGGCACCGGCAACGTCGCGGACCATACCCTGGCCGAGTTGCGGGCCCTGAAGCTCGTGGACGACGAGGGCGAGGTCACGCCGTACGGTATCCCCACGCTGGCCGAGGCGCTGCGCTGGGCCAAGGGCCGGGCCATCGTCGAGCTGGACGTCAAGCGGCCGGTGATGCCGGAAGCCGTCGTAAGCGTCATCGAGGAGAACGAGGCCGAGTCCTGCGCCGTGGTCATCACCTACAACACGCCCACGGCGCTGCGCTACCACAAGCTGAATCCCGACCTGGTGATCTCGGCGTCCGCCCGCGACATGGAGGGCGCCCGGCGCCTCCTCGACAGCGGCATCGATCCCGCCAATCTGCTCGCCTTCGTCGGCGTCTACGAACCGCCGGACTCGCTCTACGCCTACCTGCACGCCCACGGCGTGCGCGCGATCCTGGGCACCATGGGCAACCTCGACCGCCGGGCGGAGCGGCGGGGCGCCCACATCTACCGGGAACTGGTGGACAACGGGGCCGACATCCTGGCCACAGACCGGGTGGACCTGGCGGCGGAGGGGATCGGGGGGCGCGCGGACTGAGCGGCAGGGGCGTGGAGGTGACTGGCGTCGGCCGGTCGAGCGGCGGACGCGCCGACCGCTTCAATCAAGCGGTCCTCTGTCCACGATCCTCACGATCCACCACTGCCCACGACCGTCACGATTCAATAGGAACTCGAAGCCGGTCGTCAGACAACGGCGTCCTTCCCAGACCTCCAGCGTGACGTAGGCACACCGCCTGGAATCCACCACTTCCTGCACGATGGTCACCCATACATCCTCTACCATGTGGGAGGGGGGATACCAAAGGGTGCCTACAAAGCCCTCTACCGGGTCGATCTTAGAGACAAGTTCCGGCGGAAAAATTCGCGGCCACTGTTTTCGGGCCCAAGCCGTGGAATACGACTCCATCGACTCCTCGCAAAGGCCCGCGAACGACGGCGCACCATATTCCTTGGCGAAGGCGTCGCGTTCCCCACGCCTCAGGTTCTCGTGCTCTTTACACCGGGCCTCGAGATCGTCGTAAATCCAGTTGGGGTCGATGCATTCGACGACATCACCATAGTACCGGTCCGCCAAGGCTTCGACGAACCGGACGGCGACCTGTCCTGGCGTAGAAAACTCGTCACCCGATCGGGCGACCGACGGCAGCAGCCCCAGGCAGAGCGCGAACGAGAAAACGAGTCGAACCGAATAACTCATAGATATCCCCCTTGATCCAAGCGAGTCGTCAGGGGGCGGCAAATCGATATCCGATCAATGACACAAGATGAGATCAGTCCGTTGATCTCGATCACTTAATATACACGATTCGGCAGCTGAAGTGTGCATCCGCTGCCATGACCCGCGCGATATACACCCCGGTCGCCAGGTTCTCTCCGGATGGCCCTACCGCCGACCACGCCGTCGAGCCGCGACCGTTCACCAGGGTGACAGCCTCCCGGCCCACGCGCCGCCCCGCCATGTCGAAGATCTCCACGGCGTATACACCCGCAGCGCCCGCGAGCTCCAGTTGCAGGATCGTCCGCCCGTTGAAGGGATTCGGGGACGCCGACAGCCGCAACCCGGTCGCCGGCCGGTCAGGAACGGCGACCCCCGGGTCGCTCAGCTGGGCCAGGGTCGCGAGGCCGGCCACCACGACCTTCACGCTGCCGGTCATGAAGTCCGGATTGAGCCAGATCGGCAGGTCGTTGGTGGTGTGATACTGCGGATTGAAGTCGGGATCGCCCCAGTCCCAGGCCTCCTCGTGGTTCACGGCGCGCAAGCCGTGCTGCCAGAAGCTGTAGAAGTCGCCCCACCAGATCGAATCGTCCTGGTGCAGGATGTAGGGCATGTCGGTGTAGAGCTCGGCCGCGTCGACGATGGCGTCGGCCATCCAGCGGGAGTGGACGTTGGTCTCGACCTCCAGGTCGAAGGGCGCGAAGCGGCCGCACCAGCCGACCATGTCGACGTTCATGGCGCCGATGATGTCCGCCCCCGCGGCGATCATCGCGGCCACATAGGCGTCGCTGCCGTACAGACCCACTTCTTCTCCGGCGAAGAGCGCGTACTCTATGGTGTAGGCGCTCTCGAGGGGCGCGAACAGGCGGGCGCAGGCCAGGACGGCGGCGGTGCCGGACGCGTTGTCGTCGGCGCCCGGCGTGTTGGTGTTGGGGGATTCGCTGATGGCGTCGTAGTGGGCGCAGACGACGAAGATCGAGTCCGGGTACACGGTCCCCGTCTGCGTGGCGATCACGTTGAAGCGGGTGTCGTCGTACAACGCGAACGGCTGCTTCACGACGGGCAGGCCGATGGCCTCGAAGCGGGTGAACAGGCTGTCGGCCACGGCGTCGATGTGGTCGTTGAGGGAATACCGGACACCCAGGTTCACGATCCACTCCACGTCGTCGAGCAGATCGTCCCACTGCACCTGATCGACCAGATCCTGGACCACCGGATCGACCTGCTTGAGGGGCGACCAGGTCCGCGTCGAGGCGAAGGGCTGGGCCGGGGGCAACGGTGCGGGCCGCGCGTCCGGCCAGGCGGACAGTTGCTCGGACGTCCCCTCGACCAGCCACCGGTCGCCGCGGCGGTCGAGGATCGTGAGGTTGTGCGGCGGCTCTTCACTGGTCACGATTGCCCGGACAGGCGTGGACGGCGTATCGGCCACCGCGACGCTCGCCGCAAGCACGATCAGGATGAGAAACAGGCGAGCGCACCGGATCATGACGTACCTCAGGATCTCGCTGTGGGCTCCGGTTGAACCGGATGGCGGGGACAAAGGTAAGTATACACCTTTTGAAGCGGGGGCGGCGCGCCAGGGGGCGGCCGAGACCCGGGAGACGGGAATTCCCTGTCCCCTCCCCCTCGCCTTGCCCTAGTATGTGACCGCTCGCGAAGCCCCCCACCCAGCCGAAAGGCCGATCGCTCCATGACCTCGACTCCGGAGTCCGCTCCCCGCAACGCCCTCCTGCCCCGCATCCTGGGCGCCATCGAGAAGGTGGGCAACGCCCTGCCGCATCCGGCCACCCTGTTCGCCATCCTCGCCGGATCAGTGGTGGTGCTGTCCTGGCTGCTGAGCGAGCTGGGCGTGACGGCGGTCCATCCCAAGGACGGCTCGCTGATCGTGCCGATCAGCCTGCTGTCCCGCGAGGGCCTGCACTGGATCCTGGACGGCACCGTCGACAACTACACGGGCTTCGCCCCGCTGGGCACCGTGCTGGTCGCCCTGCTGGGCATCGGGGTCGCGGAGAAGAGCGGCCTGATCGCGACGGTCCTGCGGCTGCTGGTGCACGCGGCGCCGCGACGCCTGCTGACCTTCGTGATCGTCCTGTCCGGCGTGATGTCCAACATGGCCAGCGACGTGGGCTACGTGCTGCTGGTGCCCCTGGGGGCGATCATCTTCCTGTCCATCGGCCGCCATCCCATCGCCGGGCTGGCCGCGGCCTTCGCCGGCGTCTCGGGTGGCTTCAGCGCCAACCTCCTGCTGGGCACCATCGACCCCCTGCTGGCCGGCATCACCGAGGAGGCGGCCCGCATCATCGACC
This sequence comes from uncultured Fibrobacteraceae bacterium, assembly GCA_964617805.1. Taxonomy (GTDB): domain Bacteria; phylum Krumholzibacteriota; class Krumholzibacteriia; order LZORAL124-64-63; family LZORAL124-64-63; genus JAHIYU01. The sequence continues at coordinate 23,421 of CAZTWK010000022.1, forward strand.
CCGCCTACGCCGTGACGCCCGCCTGCAACTACTACTTCATGTTCGTCTCGACCTTCGTCATCGCCGCCGTGGGCACCTGGGTCACCGAGAAGATCGTGGTGCCGAGACTCGGCGCCTACGATGGGAACACCGATCAGGACGGGGACCTCAAGCCGCTGACCGCGGCGGAGAAGAAGGGGCTCGTCTGGGCCCTGGCCGTCAACCTGCTGCTGATAGGCGTGGTGGTCTGGGGCCTGGCGCCGGCCGACGGCTTCCTGCGCGAGACCGGCACCGGCAGCGTCCTGCACTCCCCCTTCATGCACGGCATCGTGACCTTCATCTTCCTCGGCGGCCTGCTGGCCGGACTGGCCTACGGACTGGCCGCAGGCACCTTCAAGAGCGACGCCGACGTGGTGGCCGGCATGAAGGAATCCATGCAGACCCTGGGCCTGTTCCTGGTGCTGGTCTTCTTCGCCGCCCAGTTCGTGGCCTACTTCAAGTACACCAACCTCGGCCTGATCCTCGCCGTCAACGGCGCCGGCGCCCTGCAGGCCTCCGGACTGGGCCCCATCCCGCTGATGCTGTCGTTCATCCTCCTGTCGGCGGCCCTCAACCTGACCATGGGCAGCGCCTCGGCCAAATGGGCCTTCATGGCGCCGGTGTTCGTCCCCATGTTCATGCTGCTGGGCTACACGCCCGAGCTGGTGCAGGGCGTCTACCGGATCGGCGACAGCGCGACCAACATGGTCTCGCCCATGATGTCGTTCTTCGCCTTGATCGTGGCGTTCGTGCAGAAGTACGACGCCAAGGCGGGGATCGGGACGGTGATCGCCACCATGCTGCCCTATTCGGTCGCCTTCACGGTGAGCTGGATGGTGCTGCTGGTGATCTGGTTGGTGCTGGAATTGCCGTTGGGGCCGGGAGCGGGGTTGTATGTTGGGGGGTGAGGGGCGCGGGGATCATGCGGTCGAGGCCTAGCCACGGCCAGTCGCAGTCCACTAATACAATCCGTCAATGGTACGACAGAGGTAATCGGCGAACATGGGCACGGTAAAATCGATATCGCCATGAGCGGGACTATAGATCATACCCTTGCGAATTATCTTGGCGCGGCGGGGTCCTAATTTCTGAGTGCTCTCACCAAGCATGTCGGCGACATCTGAAGATCTGTACGGCCCCCGTCTGTCCACACTGGCCATGGCAACAACATACTCCCGCTCCTTGGGCGTCAGACGGTCAAACCGCACGCGGAAGAATCCTGCGTCCAGTCGTTTCAAAGCCGAAGCAGAGGCCGTTTCTATGTCCACTTCATCAATGGGAGATAATGTCGCAACATTCCAGGCCTGATAACCCCACTCCTGCAGAAAATATGGGTAGCCCTCGGTCCGTAATACGATTGCCGCCAGCGCTTCGTCTGATATGGCTTCACCTTCCTCGACAATCGGCTGCCGGATTGCAGCCATAGCCGCCGCTCCATCCAGAGGTCCAACTGGAGGATAATCAAACAGTCGCTCGGCATAGGATTTCGCATCGCCAGCAAGCGCGGCGATCTGCGGCAGGCCGGCGCCAAAGAAAATGACCGGAAGCTGTCTCTGGTTCACACGATGCATCGACACGATCAGTGCGGACAGATCACTTGCCGATAGATACTGCAACTCGTCGATCTGAAGCGTCCAGGCTTTGCCCGCTTCCTGAGCCGCTTCTCCAACACGAAGAAACAGGTCACCCAAATCGTCTTCGAGTATTCCGCTGTCGGCTACGCCCGGTTCAGGATCGACCGAGAGAGAAACATCGCCCATGGAAATCCTGAATGCGCTGGCAAAACTGCGCAAGGCACGCGTAGCTGCATGGACCTTGGCTTTGGCGTTTTCCACCATTGAAAGCTTGCGCAGGGTCCGATGGATCCTCGGGTATAGCAGATCGCTCAAAGACCTGTCCTCGGGTGCCTCGATCGTGGATACGACATGATCGTGCGCCTCAGCCAGCTTCCCGATATGATTCAACAGCACCGTCTTGCCAGTGCCGCGCAATCCCAGCAAAATCTGGGATTTGGTATGCCGACCGATCAACACCCGTTGCAGAGCGATCTCTGCAGTTGAGATGATATCATCTCGACCCGCCAATTCGGGAGGCGGTGAACCTGCGCCAGGTGCGAAAGGGTTTCGAATCGGGTCCATGGCTACATTGTATAGCACGGTTACCTGAATATATCAACACATGAGTATACATGGGTAAATTTGGTATACGCGCTTCTGGTCACTACATCCAAGCAGAGTAAGCAGAACTAGTAGAACACTGCTCCCAGGGTGGCCAGATCAAGATTGCTAACTATTTGATTAACAAGGCCTTCGCAGGCAGAGACTTCGTCTCGTCACTACGAATACGGACAAAGTATACGCCTGATGCCGCTCTCTCCCCACTTGCATCCCGGCCATCCCATACGGCACGATGCAGCCCGATGCCCATACCCCCGAGCGCTATCGTCCTGATACACCGTCCGCTCACGTCGTGGATTTCCAAGGACATGTAACCAGGTACAAGGGCCTCGAAAGAGATCTCCGTGGACGGATTGAACGGGTTGGGTTTCACAGAACGAATCGTCAACTTGGCTACGCCAGGCACATTGCCTGGCCAGGACTCATCGACGCTGACCCGCGTCCACATGTCCGAGGTCGCCAACATCCTCTTCCCGAACGACAGCGTGGTCAGGATGGTGACGACGGACTTCGATTGAGCGGGCGGAAGAAGAGCGGACGAACAGGCGACGCGTTCGATACCGGCTTCAAGCCGGATCGGTCGCGCCCGGCAGCCGATCCAGGAGACCCGTCACATCCTGTCCGGTCGGCTGCTGGAACACCCGCAACTCGAACTCGGCAACCACCGCGATGATGTGATCGAAGACGTCCGACTGGATGCCCTCGTAGTGCGCCCACCTCTGGTCCTTCGAGAAGACGTAGATCTCGATGGGGAGCCCCTTGTCGGTGGGCTGGAGCTGTCGCACCAGGAACGTCATCTCCTGGTTTATCATGGGATGATGCCGGAGATAGGCCTCCACGTAGGCCCGGAAGATCCCGAGATTCGTCAGGCGGCGGCCGTTGATCAGGACATCGTCCTCCACCCCTTGCTCGGCGTTCCAGGCCGCCAGCTCGGTCAACTTGCCGTCGATGTAGTCCGAGATGTAGGCGAAGCGCCGGAAGCGATCGATCATGTCCGCGTCGCAGATGCGCACCGTGGTCATGTCGATGGCGAGCGACCGCTTGATGCGGCGTCCGCCCGACTCCTCCATGCCCCGCCAGTTCTTGAACGAATCGCTGATCAGGGCGTAGGTCGGCACGGTGGTGATCGTCTTGTCCCAGTTCTGGACCTTCACCGTGGTCAGGGCGATCTCCAGGACCACCCCGTCGGCCCCGTACTTGGGCATCGCGATCCAGTCGCCCAGGTTCACCATGTTGTTGGCGGTGAGCTGGATGCCGGCCACGAACCCCAGGAGCGCATCCTTGAAGACGAGCAGCAGGACGGCCGTCAGGGCCCCCATGCCGCTCAGCAGGGCCAGGGGCGAACTGTCCAGCAGCATCGAGAGGATCAGGATGCTGATGACGATGTAGATGACGATCTTCAGGACCTGGACGACGGCCATGAGATTGAAGCGCTTGGCGACCGGATACTGCCGATAGATCGCGAGGGCGCTGTTCAGGAACGAATCGAACACGAAGATCATGACCACGAGCATGTAGATGTGGATGCCGGTGCGCACCAGAGCGATGGCCTCGGGCAGCCCGCTCAGGGGAATCGCGACCAGCAACTGGATCAACAGGGCGGGCACCAGGCGCAGGAGATGATCGAACACGCCTTGATCAACGGCGATGTCGTCCCAGTTGGTCCTGGAAGCGACCACCACCTTCATGACCATCTTCCGGATGACCCGGCGCGCGAACAGGCCGCCGAGCCAGGCGATGAACACGACGAGCAGGCCCAGCCCCACCCGGAGGACCGGGGTGGCCAGCGACGCGCTCAGTCCCTGTGCGATCAGCCATTCCTGGACGGTCTCGAACATGTCAGGTCTCACCATTCATTGAATGTTCACCGGTCCCGCTGGCGCAGTCTAGCAGACGGGGCTTTCGAAGACCCGTATGGAGTGGGCGGCTGGGGCCATAGCAGGGATCCCCAGGTGGAATACAGACAGGAATTCAAACAGAAAAAACGATGAGCGTGAATCTCATAATGAGGTGATCACCCATTGCATATCCGACGGGGGGGATAAATAATGAGAGGGGATTGTCTTTTGATCGGGTTCCCGTATCCCCGTAACCCCGCCTGGAGGTCAGCCATGAAATCGATCCCGTGTCTACTGGTCATGCTCCTTTGCCTTGTCCTGGCCGGAAGCGCATGTGCCGACCAACAGAAGGTGTATTTCAACCTGGGACTCGCCTGGGCCGAGGCCTCCTACCCGACCGAAATCCAGAACGTGCTCGACAACCTCGCCGATCAGCCCAATGTCGATCACGTGCAGGTCGGAATCGATCTGACGCTGTATTTCGCTCTTCGACCGGGCTCGGTGCTCGGTGTTTCGATGAACGGCATCGGTGATCGTTTCGAGGCCGATTCCGATCATATGCAGATCAACCAGTACCTGTTCGCGGCGAGCTTCCGACACTATCCCAGCCGGTCGGTCGGTCGGGGGCTGTTCGTCCGTGGCGACGTGGGTATCGCCAGGATGGTCGTCGATGTCAGCGGTGCCGACGATGCGACCAGCGATACCGGCATGGGATTCCTCGTCGGGGGCGGCTATTCGTGGAAGATCGGCGGTGGGACCTGGTTCTCCATCAACGCGGACTATACGACCAAGACGATCGAGGATGAAACGGTTGGAGGCGTGACGGTCGGCGGCGCGTTCCTGTTCTGATCGCGTCGAAGCGACGATGACGACCGTTCGTTTGCCGGGTAGAGCGAAGATAGGAAAACGACGAACGGGGCCACGGTAGCTGGCCCCGTTCGCATTGGATGGAATCCCCGCCTACGCCGGCTTGTGCACCACCACCTGCGGGAACGGGATCTCGATCCCCTCCGCATCGAAGGCCGTCTTGACGGCCTCGTTGAAGTCGAACTTGATCCCCCAGTAGTCCTCCTTCTTGCACCACGGCCGGACCACGAAGTTCACGCTGCAGTCGGCCAGCTCGCTGACCGCGATCTGCGGGGCGGGCTCGGGCAGGACGCGGTCGTCCTTGTCCAGGAGCTCCTGCATGATCTTCATGGCCTTGGGGATGTCGGAGTCGTAGCCGATGCCGACGACCATGTCGACGCGGCGGGTGTCCTCGGCGGTGATGTTCTTGATGGTGTCGCCGAAGAGCTTGCTGTTGGGAATGATGATCTTGATGTTGTCGGGCGTGTACACGATGGTCGTGAACAGCCGCATCTCGCTCACCTTGCCGATCACGCCGGCGGCGTCGATCACGTCGCCGATCTTGTAAGGGCGGAAGACCAGCAGCATGATGCCGGCGGCGAAGTTGCTGAGCGAACCCTGCAGGGCGAAGCCGACGGCGAAGCCCGCGGCGCCGAGCACGGCCACCAGCGAGGCGGTCTCCACGCCGAACTTCTTCAGGGCGGTGATCGCCGCGAAGATGATCACGGCGTAGTAGGCCAGGCTGCCCAGGAAGGACACGATGGCCTGGTCCACGTCGGTCTTGCGCAGGGCCTTGCGCACCAGGGCGCGGACCCAGCCGGCCACGATGCGTCCGATGATCAGGACGGCGACGGCGCCGAGGATGGAGATGCCGTAATCGACCGCCAGGTCGATGAACTTCTGGATCCGGGTCTCGTCGAGCATGGGTCTTCCCTCCTAGAACAGCTTGTAGGTCACGCCGAAGCCGAAGAGCTCGCGGTAGCGCAGCTCGTCGACGATCTCCTTGTCGTAGAGCAGCTCGAAGAAGAGCGTGGTCTGGATGTATTTCGAGACGGACGCGGAGAGGGTGGTCTCCCAGGCCACGTCGGCGCCCTTCCAGTCGTTCTCGCCGGGCAGGCCGGCCAGATCGTCGCTGGCGCTGCTGGTGATCGCCTTGAAGACGCGCAGCTTGGAGACGGCCTTGAGGTTCTCGCTGAAGGTGTGCGACAGGTCGGTCACCCACTCGAGGCCGGCGTCGTTGACGGTCTTCACGCCGTTGGCCATGCGCTGGCGGGCGGCGAAGCCGACGCGCGTCAGCAGGTCGGTGCGCTCGTCCTTGACGAGCTGGCGGCCGACGCCCGCGGACTCGGTCAGCAGGGCCGGCGTGAACAGGTTGTTGTCGCCGTCGTGGAACTGGCTCTCCACCGTGAACGCCGCGTAGGGCGTGATGGGGTGCTCCACGCCGAAGCGCATCAGGGACTCGAAGAAGATGCGGTCGGTGGTCTTCTGGGGGGCGCCCCAGCGCTTGTCCCCGCCGTCGTCCTTCTCCTGGTGGGTCTGGCCGTACTTCAGGTTCAGCGTGTTGCGCCAGTTCGTGGATTCGCTCAGGTTCTTGGCGGCCACCACGTCGGCGGTGAAGGTCCAGACCATGGTGCCGAGCTCGTCGCCGGCCCACTCGTCGCTGTAGTTGCTCTGGTTGAAGAGCAGGCCCAGGTCGGCGGACTTCTCCCACACCCCGACCACGGGGGCATCCTCGGCGTACGCGACCGCGGCCGCGGCCAGCACGGCCAGGCAAACGATGACGCTGCTGCGCATGATTGCACTCTCCTTTATGCAGGTTCGATTCGTGGTTGCTCGTGTCGACGGCGCCGATACTAAGCACGGGCGCGCGCCGTCGCAAGCGTCCGATCCCGGGGGGATGCGGGGCGCTTGACCATAGACAGCATGAATGGATGATTGGTCACATGGGATTCCGGCTCAGCGGATCAGGACCGCTTTGCGGCTGATGGAGCCGGTTTCCGTGTTCAGCCTCAGGAAGTAGGTTCCGGAGGAGGCCTCGAAGCCACGGTCGTCGCGACCGTCCCAGGCCGCTGTGTGGACTCCAGCGGCGTGGTTGCCTTCAGCCAATGTGCGCACGTGTCGCCCCGCGGCGTCGTAGACGCACAGCGTCAGACGCATCGGCCGAGAAAGCTCGAAGACGATTTCGGTGCGGGGGTTGAAGGGATTGGGGACGAGCGAGATTAGCCTCAGGCTGGACGGCAATGGGGCTGGTTCGAGGACTTCGCTGGCCAGCAAGGAGCGTAGCGTACCGGTCACCAGGTACAGGTTGTACGTAGTCGAAATGGGTGAAGCAGAGGCTGCCGAGATGTCGCGAGCTTCGTATCGTCCGCCGCCCAACGCAACCACCGGCACGCTCCAGGAGTCATCTCCACGTATCGCCTCCACGACGAATCTCTCGTCGCCCGCTTCATGGACCCCCCAGGTCAGCAACGGACGGCCATCGTCTCGTTCGAGCCTCACTCCGGTCAACCAGACCGGAACCTCGTCACCGCACGGCATAGGGATCTCCACCAGCGTGTCGGCGCCGACACAGTAGAGCTGATCCTGATAGAATACTGTGGCCAAGATATCGTGCTCGGTGGGCAGACAGCCGACATGAGACAGGTCGGAAGCGTCGATCATATGTACGCCGACACCCGCCAAACAAATGTAGTCCCCGAATAGGGTCGGAAACACAGCTCCAAATGGATAATGCGGGGTGGCTTCGATCACGGGGTATTCCAGGTTCGAATAGTCCATGACACTGAACCATTCGACCGACGGCGTATGGTACCCGTAAACGATATTCTTGATCAGCGCACGTTGATCGCCAATAAGGGTCAGCTTGTTTGCATACTCAGACATGCAGTATCCCTGGATGGAGGGAGTCCAGGGATCGCTGACGTCGATCACCGCAACACCATACTGGGTTGAGGCGAACAGAATCGCATCATCCCGAACAAGGTCATTCGTGCGCAATTCGAGGGTAGCGATCGGGTCGGCATCACGGCCTGCGGCCATGTCGTAGAACAACAGATCGTACATATCTCCCACGGCCAATATGCCGTTACCGAGATCGGTTAGAGGTCCTGAGAAGTAGCCAGCTATGGCCATATCTGGACTGGCGTATGACTCCGGATCAGTCAAGTCCACACGCATTACATCCCCCGAAGATCGAGATATGAAATACAAGACAGAATCTGCGAGAGCCAAGGATGTGATACGATCGCCGGATACGTTCACGGTATCCAGCTCGGCAATCTCGGGACGATAAATCACGATCCACTCATTCGAGTAGACATATCCCCCGGCAGATGTTTCGGCACGTACACACGAAGCGATATAGGGTTCTGCTATTTCGATATCTTCTATCGACAAATTCGCACTAGTGAAAATGTTAGGCTGAGTGATCTCTGGAGCCGGCAGCACTTCGACCCCCATGGATCTTGGCACGGCCCAAGTATCCACTCCACCCCCTTCATGCCCTATATACATGATCTCGTCATCACATGCGAGCGCCCACCCATGGGGGCCAGTAGGCAAACGTAGAGGCGGAGAATCCGCAGGCCGGCCCTGATCCATGATAAGCACCTCGGTGGAAGGCCCATCCGTGACCATGATGCGACCATTGGATTCATATACAGCGGCCCATCGATCATCGGAACTGGTAAAACCTCCGAGGTCTTCAGTACGGATGAGTGTCATCTCCTCCGGTTCCGATACATCCAAGATCCCACAAGAGTATCCGTGGCGGTAATACCAGCCTCCGATGTCATTCTCGTACATCGTCGAATGCGAATTCAGAACAAAGGCCACATCGCCGAATAGGACGATGTCCGCCCTGAATGTGCTGTTTTCATAGCTGTATCCTTCGTAGCCCGCTCCGAGGAAGACTGGCGTTTCGGGATTGGTGATGTTGAACATGCGAAGACCTTCCAGCCCGTCCAGTATTGCCACGAAATCACCATCCAAACTGATGGAGTCATAACCCGAACCGTCTGCGAAAGTCACGATCAACTGGGGTACACTCGGATACGAGCAATCCCAGAGTTGCCAGGCGTCATAGAGGCATACGCCCAGCAACGAGCCGTCCTTCGCGACATCTGATGCAGGAATGTCGCCATCGAGAAGGCCGCAATCCGATAGGTCGCCGCCTGACTCGACCTGGACGATCCGTACACCTTGATCCACAGCGCCGCACAGGAATACATAGTCGCCGCAATAAGCCATATTCCTGTAGTAGAAGCCGAGATCGAGTACGTCCTGGTACTGGGGGTTCAGGGGGTCGGAACGATCGAAGACAAACAGCCTTCCATCGACACCCAAGGCCAGAAGCGGCCCGGCGTCCATCACGAGCATGCTACGGAAATTCGGGTATTCCCCAGCCAGGGTGTTCGCCAGGAAGGCCTGCGCGGAGTATTCGAAACAGTCCAGTGCCAGTATTTCGACACTGAAGGGGAACTGTAGCAGGACAACCAGGAGAGTCACCACAAACGCACGAGTCATTGATTTGTCCGACATCGTATTCCCCCTTCTGGGGGTGACAACCGATAGACGACGGCATAGGAACATATCTATCTGAACAGTATATCACGGACACGATACTTGGGTCAAAACCACCATCCCCGCCGCGCCGGCTCCCCGGGCGGCGCTACGGAGTCTCCAGCCGGCTCACGACGCGTTCCATCTCCTCGAGCGGGGCCTCCCCCGGCAGGATCCGCCACGCCGCCAGCAGTTCCCGCAGGTGCCGCACCCCGAGCGGGATGTGCGCGCGGAAGCCCGGCTTCCCCTTCACGTTCGACAGGTAGCCGTAGGCGCCGAGGGCCTGCATCACGCGCTGCAGGCCGGCGGCGGCGCAGTCGCGGGCGAAGGTGCCGGGGGCCGGGCGGCCGGCTGCGTCCAGGGCGTCGCGGTAGTGGTCCAGCAGCTCGGCGCGGTCGTCGGCGCCGAGGTCCACGTAGGGGTCGCGCAGCAGGGACATCAGGTCGTAGGCGTAGGGGCCGCGGCGGGCGCCCTGGAAGTCGACGAAGCGGGCCTGGCCCTCGCGCAGCAGGATGTTCTGGGACTGGAAGTCGCGGTGCATGAGCACGCGGGGCTGGGCGAGCACGGCCTCGCCGACGCGGGCCAGGTCGTCGTCGAGGACGGCGAGGTCCGCGGCCTCGAGGCCGGCGACGCCGACCAGGAAGCGCTCGCGGAAGTAGTCGTGCTCCCAGCGCACCGTCTCCGCGTCGAAGACGCGCTCGGCGGCGGCCGAGCAGGCGGGCAGGGCGTCGGTGCCCTTGGTCTGCAGGGCGACCAGCAGGTCCAGGGCGCGCCGGTAGCGGTCGGCGGCGCGGGCCGGGTCGGACTGGGCGAGGCGGTAGAGGGTGTCGTCGCCCAGGTCCTCCATCAGGACGGAGCCGTCGGTGTCGTCGTGACCGTAGACGGCCGGGCCGCCCAGTCCCTCCCCCTGCAGGAAGCGGCCGATGGCCACGTAGCGCGCGAAGTCGGGGTCGTCCGGGGGGCACTTCATGAGCACCGCGGGGGTCTCGCCGTCGTGCAGGCGCCAGAAACCGCGATCGGAACCCTGGGGAGCCAGGCGGCGGGGCACGGCCACGTCCCAGCCGGCGCCGCGCACCAGGGGCAGGGCGGTCACGGCGGCGGCGGTGAAGTCGATGTCCACGGTGCAGTCCTCGTGCAGCAGGGCGTCGAGGTAGCGGCCGGGGGTGCCGAGGTCGTTCCAGTGCAGGCCGACGGGGGCCGCGCCGCGCACGCCCAGGTCCTCGTCGGCGATGGCCGCCTGCAGGGCGTCGATGAGGTCGCTGGCGCCCACGGGCAGCAGGTCCAGGAAGCGGCGCGCGATGACGGCCACGCCCGTGTAGGTGAGCAGGCGGTCGCCTTCGGCGGGGGCGGCGCCGAGGCGGCCAGCCACGTCGCGCACGCGGCCGTCGGCGCCGAGACGCACGCTGTTGACCGCCGGCCAGTCGGTGAGCAGCAGGGTGACCGCCGAGCCACCGGCCACGTGGGCGTCGCAGAGCGCGGCCAGGTCGACGTCGCAGTCCACGTCGCCGTTGTGCAGCAGGAAGCTCTCGCACTCGCGCAGGAACGTGCGGGCGCCCCAGAGGGCGCCGCCGGTGCCGAGGATCTCGGTCTCGGGGAAGACGAGCACCTCGTCGAAGCCGTCCAGCGACTTCGCCGCGGTGGAGACCTGACCCGCCAGGTGGTGGGCGTTGACGCCCAGGTGGCGGATACCCGCGGCGCTCAGGCGGCCGGCGATGCGCGCCAGCAGCGTCTCGCCGCCGAGGTTCAGCAGGGGCTTGGGCGCGTAGTCGGTCAAGGGGCGCAGGCGCGTGCCGAGCCCGGCGGCCAGCACCATCGCCCGGCGGATGCATCCGGCTTCACGGACCATAGCGCAAGCACCCCCGCGCGACGGTCTCGAATCGCAGCAGGTCCGCATCCCAGTGACGGGTGATGGCCGGGACGTCCTCGCCGGCGTCGACGGCCTCGCGCAGGGCGGGACCGCCCGCCAGCACGTCGATGGGCAGGCGCACGCGCTCGTACTCGTAGGGCGGCTGCCGCCACGCGAATTCGCCGGGCCACAGGGCGCGCGCCGTCGCCAGGACGGCCACCGCCGTGCGCACGGGCCGGAAGCGCACGCGGTCGAAGACGTGGATCTGCACGCCGCCGCAGAGGCGCCCGGCGTGCTTCTGGAAGGTGGGCTCGAAGTGCAGCGGCCGGAACACGCAGCCCGGCAGGGCCTGGTCCGCCAGGGCGCCGACCAGCCGGCCGGGATCGATCCAGGGCGCGCCGCAGATCTCGAAGGGCCGCGTGGTGCCGCGCCCCTCCGACAGCTCCGTGCCCTCGAGCAGGCACATGCCCGGGTAGACCAGCGCCGTGTCGAGGGTCGGCATGTTGGGCGAGGGCATGACCCAGGGCAGGCCCGTCTCGTCGAAGAACATGCCGGGGCGCCAGCCCTCCATGCGCACCACCTCCACTTCGACCAGCAGGTCGAAGAGGTCGCGCAGGAGGAGGGCCAGTTCGCCGACGGTCATGCCGTGGCGCATGGGAACGGGCGCGAGTCCCACGAAGGAGCGCCACGCCATGTCCAGCACGTTGCCCTCCCGGTCGCCGCCCAGGGGGTTGGGCCGGTCCAGCACCACCACGCGCGTCTTCTCCTCGGCGCAGGCCTCCAGGCAGAGCAGCATGGTCCAGACGAAGGTGTAGTAGCGCGCGCCCACGTCCTGCAGGTCGATGACCAGGGTGTCGATGTCGCGCAGCATGGCCGGGGTCGGCTTGCGGTGCTCGCCGTAGAGGGAGTAGACCGGCAGCCCGGTCTCCGGGTCCCGGAAGCCCTCCCACTCGATCATGTTGTCCTGGGTCTCGCCGCGCAGGCCGTGCTGGGGGCCGAGCAGGCAGCGCAGGTCGACGCCGGCGTCGCGCAGCAGGGGCGCCGCGTGGCGCAGGCGCGCGTCCACCGAGGCGGGGTGGCAGAGCAGGCCCACGCGCTGGCCGCGCAACGTGCGGGCCTGGTCGGCGAGCAGGACCTCGAGTCCGGTCTTGACGAGGGCAGGGGGCATGTCTTCGCTTTCGCAGGGGTACTGCGTGCAGCCTAAGGGCAAGCGGGCGGTCTGTCTAGGGAGCGCGATAGAGGCTCTTGACCGATCCCCAGGTCGTGTCCTCGTGGGGCACGGTCACGTCCAGGTAGATCTGGTCGCAGACCGCGAACATCTCCCCCTGGTAGCCGGTGCAGTCGCTGTGCTGCCAGTAGTAGATGAAGGGCTCGATGAAGTCGGGGCACCAGGACCCGAGGCGGTACCCCGTGCCGGATTCCTGGGGCACGTCCACGCGGAAGAGGTGCTCGGAGACGTAGTCGGTGATCTCGGCGATCCGCACGCCGCATTCGACGGGCGTCCAGCCGACCACGCTGCAGCCGCCTTGATCCTCCGCGGTGACACCGATGTCGTCGTTGAGCGTCTTGGATTCGAGGTGGGTAAGGGAGCAGTCCGACCACAGGCCGAAGGTGACCCGGTCGAGGGTCAGCCCCTCCCAGAACTCGAGGGTGTCGACGCGGATGAAGACCCGCAGGGTGTCCCCGGGCCGGGCCGTGGCGTAGGTCACGTCCTCGTCCTTGTCCCACGACATGTGGAAGTAGAAATCGGTCGCTCCGGCCGGAACGATCGGCAACAGGCTGGCCAGCAGTACGATACAGAGCGCACGCATCGCGCAGGACTCCTCTCGGGGCGATGACAATATCATATCACAATCCCGCAACCACGGCCCGCGCGAACACGTAGTTTGTCAGCGCGGGCGTTTGGGCTATGATCCCCGCAACTCCACTCACGCCATCCCAAGAGGCGGTCCCATCATGCACAGACCTTTCGTGACGGTTTTGTTCGCCCTGGTCCTCGTCGGCCTCGGCTGCTCCTCCTACGCCCCGCCCCCGGAGCCGCCGGTCGCCAAGATCGAGCCCACCACCTTCACGGAGTTCGGCCACACCCGCGTCGACGACTACTACTGGCTCAACCAGCGGGAAGACCCGGAGGTCATCGCCCACCTCGAGGCCGAAAACGGCTACTACGACGCCGCGACCGCCCACACCGACGACCTGCGCGAGACCCTCTTCGACGAGATCGTCGGCCGCATCAAGCAGGACGACAACACCGTCCCCTACCTCTACAACGACTACTGGTACTACCGGCGCTACCAGGAGGACAGGGAATACCCCTTCCACTGCCGCAAGGAGGGCACTCTGGAGGCGCCCGAGGAAGTGATGCTCGACGCCAACGAGCGCGCCGAGGGCCACGACTACTACGGCACGCGATCGGTGCGGGTCAATTCCAACAACAACGTGCTGGCCGTGGCCGAGGACGTGGTGGGACGCCGCCTCTACACCATCCGCTTCAAGAACCTGGACACCGACGAGTGGTACCCCGAGTCCATCCCCGAGACCCACGGCAACCTGGCCTGGGCCGAGGACGGCGTGACGATGTTCTACAGCAAGAAGGACCTCACGACCCTGCGCCCCTACCAGATCTGGCGCCACGAGCTGGGCACCGACCCCGCCGACGACGTGCTGGTCTACCAGGAGGACGACGACACCTACCGCTGCTATATCTGGAAATCCAAGTCGCGGCGCTTCGTGATCATCGGCAGCTTCCATTCCATCGCCAACGAGTACCGGTACGTGGATGCCTGCGAGCCCACGAGTGATTTCGAAGTATTCATCCCGCGCGAGCGCGGCCACGAGCATTCCATTGATCATCTGGGCGACCACTGGTACGTCAGGACCAACCGGGACGCGCTCAACTTCAAGCTGATGCGCACGGCCCTGGACGCCACCGCCGAAACGAACTGGACCGAGGTCGTCCCCCACGACGAAAACGTGTTGCTGACGGGCGTGGACCTGTTCAACGACTGGCTGGTGATCTCCGAGCGGCGCGAGGGCCTGGCCCACATCCGCATGCGCCAACACGACAACAACGACTGGCACGCCCTGGACTTCGGCGAAGCGGCCTACGTGGCCTGGACCAGTTCGAACCGCGAGTTGGACAGCAGGGTGCTGCGCTTCGGCTACGAGTCGATGACCACGCCCGAGTCGGTTTACGACTACGACATGTCGACCCGCAAGAAAACCCTCCGCAAGGAACAGGAGATCCTCGGCGGTTTCGACCGCGCCGACTACGTCACCGAGCGGTTCATGACGACCGCCCGCGACGGCGTCGAGGTACCCGTTTCCCTGGTCTATCGCAAGGGCTTCGAGAAGACAGGCAAACAGCCCTTGCTGCTCTACGCCTACGGCTCGTACGGGTCGAGCATGGACCCCTACTTCAGCTTCTCGCGCCTGAGCCTGCTCGACCGCGGCTTCTGCTACGCGGTGGCCCACGTACGCGGCGGCTCGGAGATGGGCCGCTGGTGGTACGACGACGGCAAGCTGCTGAAGAAGATGAACACCTTCAACGACTTCATCGACTGCGGCAAGGCGCTGGTCGAGAAGGGCTACGCCGACCCCGCGCGCATGTACGCCATGGGCGGCAGCGCGGGCGGCCTGCTGGTGGGCGCGGTCATGAACCTGGCCCCGGACCTCTTCCACGGCGTGGTGGCCCAGGTCCCCTTCGTGGACGTGGTGACGACCATGCTCGACGAGTCGATCCCCCTGACCACCGGCGAATACGACGAGTGGGGCAACCCCAACGTGCAGGAGTACTACGAGTACATGCTCTCCTACTCCCCCTACGACAACGTCGCCGCCCAGGCCTACCCCAACCTGCTGGTGACCACCAGCCTGCACGACTCGCAGGTCCAGTACTTCGAACCGGCCAAGTGGGTGGCCAAGCTGCGCGCCCTGAAGACCGACGACAACCTGCTGCTGCTCAGGACCGACATGGCGGCCGGCCACGGCGGCGCCTCGGGCCGCTTCAAGCGTCACAGGGACCGGGCGGTGGAGTACGCGTTTTTGTTGGATCTGGCAGGTTTATCGGAGTAGTAACCGGCGTAGACACGGCAGGCCGCGATCGTCTCGGTCGCGGCCTGCTCATGAGCGGGATAGACTGCGCGTCAGCGGTATGACGACTTCATCGCACCCCAGCTCGACGACTCGGCGGGAATGTAGCAATCGCAAACATCGTAGAAATGGATCTCATCGACGATGACATCATGCCCGGACATCGTGACCGCGAGGCACAAGACATCCGCGGGATTCTCGAATTCGTATTCTCCGGGCGCATCTATCACATACACGATCGGATCCGGGGGGTGAGTGGCGACCTCAACCCGGAATGAACCGAACTCCCGTCCAGGCGCCGCGGCGATCTCGAATCGAAAGGAGCCTCCTCCGCACACGCGGCAATAGAGATAAAATTCAAAGTAGGGATCGTACCCGTCCGTGCCCTGGATCATGCTCAAGCCATTGGTGCCGTTCCAGGAGGGGGCCTCAACTATCAGATATGATCGGGCAGGATCGCTAGGTGGTTCGTTCACGAGATATAGCCAGTGGAAATCCTCGCTTAATTCCTCATCCTCGAAGATCTCCCAGATATACAGAGGGTAAGGGCTGGCATATACGAAGCCAGACAACAGAATCACAATCATGATAAACGAAATAATCCGGAGCATGACATCCCTCCGATGACAAACCATTGGGCGAGGGACTGCTCCATTGTATCAGATTTGATTGGGGCTATACAACCGGCTCCGCCGCCGGCGCCATTTCCACGCGGTTGCGCCCGTTCTCCTTGGCGCAGTAGAGGGCCATGTCGGCGGCGGCGACCAGGGCCTCGGGGTGGTCTTCGTCCGCGCCCGGCGCCAGCGTGCCCACGCCAACGCTCACGTACACCATCACGCGCTCCTCGCCGACGATGAAGTCCATGGCCTCCACGGCGGCGCGGACGCGTTCGCCCACCTTGGCGGCGTCGTGTCCCGGCGTGTCGGCCAGGATCACGGCGAACTCCTCGCCGCCGTAGCGGGCGGCGTAGTCGGTGGTGCGGCGGGCCTCCTCGTCGATGAGGGCGGCGACCCGCTTGAGACACTCGTCGCCGGTGAGATGGCCGTAGTCGTCGTTGAAATTCCTGAAGTGGTCGATGTCGATCATCAGCAGCGACAGGGGCAGTTCGCTGCGGCCGGCGCGGTAGTGCTCGGTGGCCAGGCGCTCGTCGAAGGCCTTGCGGTTGAAGATGCCCGTCAGGCCGTCCTGCTGGTTGCGCTGCTCGAGCTCCTCATTGGCCTGGGCGAGCTGGCGCATCATGTCCTGGATGGCGCCGGTCTGGCGCTGCACCTCCCGCTTGAGCTTGCGACCCGCCTCGGCTTCCACCCTGAGCAGCTCCGAGGCGGCCCGATGCTGCTTGCGCCGGCTTTCCTTGAGCGACTCGGTCAACGCGACGATCATCAGCGCCGCCTCGGCCATCATGCCCAGGGCCGGGCCGTTCTCCGTCAGCACCGTGCGCGGCAGGACGCCGAACTTGCTGACGATCATCAGCAGCGAGCCCAGCATGAACGCCGACCAGGCGGCGGTGAACATCATGGCGGGCCGCGAGTCGTGCCGCCGCCAGATCCAGATGCTCCCGCCGAGCACCAGGAAGGCCGAGCCCAGTGCCAGCACCAGCGTCGGCCGGATCAGCAGCGCGTAGGGCAGCACCGGCGCGAGGACGGCCAGCAGCGCGCACACGCCGCCGATGACCCGGTAGGTCGCGAACAGGCGCGGCGCCACCTTACGCAACCGCAGGAAGTGGGCGACGAAGAGGTAGGCGGCGGCCGTCGTCGCCGCCAGGAAGAAGGTGATGCTGTGGTCCTGGATGAACGGCGACCGGGACCACGCGTACTGGTAGGCGGTGCCGTCCATGGAGGCCTTGATGCCCATGAACATCAGCGTGTAGAGCACGAAGAACAGGTAGTTGCGCTCGCGCATGGTCACGAAGATCGAGAGGCCGTAGATCATGATCGCCAGCATGACGCCGTAGAACAGGCCGTAGAGCCCGTAGCTGCGGTTGATCCGCGCGTGGAAGGCGGTCTCGGCCCACACGGCCAGGGGCACCTGCAGCGAGCTGGTGGAACGGACCCGCAGCAGGACGTCGTGGGTCTCGCCCTCGGCCAGCGACACCGGGAAGACGAAGCTGGTGTACTCGATCGGGCGCGCCGCGAAAGGCAGGGCGTCGCCGGCCGCGCGGGCCTGCAGGAGCCGGCCGTCGCAGAGCTGGTGGAAGACGATGTCGTCGAGCAGCGGGTAGGCGACCTCGACCAGGTACTCGTCCTCGTCGGGCGCGCGATTCGCCAGCCGGAAGCGCAGCCAGTAGGTATCGGCCGTGTAGCCGAAGTTGGCGATGTCGTGTTCGACGTCCTGCCAATCGTCCCGGGCGAGCGCGTCCGCGAGGGCGAGGTCTCCCCCGGGATCGGCCAGGTACCGCACGTGCCCGCAGGGGATCGTACCGCCGGTCTCCCCGTCGACCCGCAACGTCTCGACGGCGCCCGCGGCGAGCGGGATGCAGGCGCAGAACGCCGCCGTCAGGAATAGGCGGATCGTCCGGGCGTGGCATTCGGGCGAACGGGCGAACAAGGCGGCCTCCCACATGGATGGACATGCGGATTCACCTCTTGTTCATCGGCACAGGGAGGCGGCGCTTGATCCCTACATTGGCGGTGGGGTATCACGGATTCCCGTCGCCGCCCACGAGCTTGCGGAAGCTCCTGAGCGCATGATTGGCGGGCGCCAGGCCCACGGCGTAATCGAGCGCGCACAGCCCGGCCTCGCGCTCGCCGGCGTCGAGGCAGGTCAGGGCGACCAGGGTCCAGAAATCCAGGTCGAAGACCTCCGGGGAGCCGTCGGCGAGGGACAGGGCCAGGTTCTTCGCCCGCTCCGCGTGGCCGACTTCGCGGTCCGCCCGCAGGACCAGCATGCGTTCCGCGAGGAACAGCTCGTCCGGCCAGAGCGGGAGCAGCAGCTCGAGCGTGCTTTCCGGCCGGCCCGCCTGCAGCTGGGCCTCTGCCAGCTCGCGGCGGGTCTCGGCCGCGGGATCCGCCGCATAAGCGGCGGCGAGCGAATCGGCGCGGGCCTCGAAATCCAGGTCGGCGATGGCGAAATACCGCGGTCCCTCGGTCGCGTCCCGGGTGAGCCAGTCCCCCGACGCGATCTCCGCGTGGATGCTGTCGGCCCGGGCCTGGGCGGCCGCCTGGGACTCGGGATCGTCGGCCAGGTCCCAGTCCCTTTCGAGACGGGCGACGAGCTGGCGGATGCGCGGGTCGTCGGGCGCGAGCTTCAGCGCGACCAGCAGGTCCGAACGGCCGGCGTAGAGGCGCTGACGGTTGATGTGCTGCAGGCCGCGATTGTACCAGCCGCTCGGGGCGCCCGGGTCCAGGGCCACGGCCCGGTCCATGACGGTGTCCGCCTGCGCGTGCCGGTTGACCCGCGCCAGGGCCACGCCGTAGGCGCGCCAGGCCGCCGCCAGGTCGGGATCGGCCGCGACGGCCTCCTCGAGAAAGAGCAGCGCGTCGGCGGGCCGTTCGGCGTTCAGGTGCAGGGTGCCGATCACCATGCCGGTCAGCGGATCGACCCGGCCGTGCGCGGCCAGCAGCCGGCGGCCCTCGAGCATGTCGGCCAGCGCCGAGTCCTGCTCCCCCATGTAGAAGCGCGTGCGGCCGCGCAGGGCCTGGGCGCGCGCGGGCCGGTCGCCGCGGCGCATGCAGACGGTGAAGGCGGTCTCGGCCTTCCCACCGCGGGACAGGCGCACCTCGTCGTCGTCGGCCACCGAGCATTCGGCCAGCATCTGGCAGCCGTAGGCGAAGAGCGAGCCCACCAGGTAGTCCTCGTACCAGACGGTGAAGTAGGGCACGCGCACGTCGGGCTCGCCGAGGATGATCTCCGGGCAGCTATAGCCCTCGAAGGGGATGTAGAAGTGCAGGGGATGCAGGCCCAGCAGGGCCAGGGCGTAGTTCGTGCTCGCCTCTTCGATGCGGCCGGTGGCCTCGCAGATCCGCGCCACGTCGTTCCAGTAGCGCGCCATGAACGGGATCTGGACCCGCGACTGGCTCAGCAGTCCCAGCGCGTGGTAGGCGAAACCCGGCTCGCCCTGGGCCATCCAGGCCATGGCCTTGATCCAGCGGTTGGCGTAGCCGGACTGCATGCGGCCGTGACCGCGCCGGAAGGTGTCGATCTGGCGGAAGCGCAGCGGCGGCATGGTGTCGGCCATGCGGAGGGCCTCGCTGAAGCGGCCGGCGTCGGCCAGCAGCAGGCCGTGGATCAGCATCTCCTCCTGGGACAGCGTGTCGTGCCAGTCGCCCTGGCGGCGCCGGAGCCAGGACAGCCCCTCTCCGGTCAAACCCAGGGCGCGGCAGTGCCAGGCGGCGTCCAGCTGGATCCGCTGGTCCAGGTGCGCGGCCCGCCAGTCGCGCCGGTCGTGGCGCAGGGCGGCCCAGGCGGCCTCGAAGGCCCCGGTGGCGTGGGCCCAGCCGCCGGTGGCCGCGGCGAGGCGGCCCAGCTCGCGCCAGGCGCGCACGTGGGCGGGGTCCGTGTTCACCGCCCGGCGCAGGTGGCGCATGATGCGGTCGACCCGCTTCTCGGTGGGACGGCCGCGCTCGAGGCTGTCCCAGTCACGCGAACGCATGGGGACGAAGCCGCGCTCGAGACGGTCGTTGTCGACGATCTCGCGCTCCCAGAGCTCCAGCGGCGCGAGGTCGCGGTCCGAGAGGCGGCGGCGCTCCACCTTTTCCGGGTAGGACAGCTTGATGAACTGCGCCAGGCCGAGCGAATCGACCTCGGCCACCAGGGCGCGTCCGGGATCGTCCAGGGGCGGCGGCGGCAGGGTGGTGGAGCAGCCGCAGACGAGAACGGCGAGCAGGAAGATCGGGATCGATGGGATACGCATACGGCCCTCCGCGCCGGGTCCAGTCGAGCATGTCGATGATAATACGGTCCCGGGCCGGCGCGGCCAACCGGACTAACCGTCCACCATCCGCCACAGGTACCACGAGGCCATGGACCGATACGGCGCCCAGCGCTCGCCGTGGACGTGCATCTCCTTCGCCGTCGGCCGCGCGGGCAGCTTCAGGTGGGCCTGCACGGCGTCCTGCAGGCCCAGGTCGTCCACGGGCCAGACGTCGAGGCGGTCGAGGTGGAAGATCAGGGCCATCTGGGCAGTCCAGACGCCGATGCCCTTGACCTGGACCAGCTCGGCGATGGCCGCCTCGTCGTCCAGGCGGCGCAGGGCGCGCAGGTCCAGGCGGCCGTCGCCCACGCGGGCGGCCAGGTCGCGCAGGTAGCCGATCTTCTGGCGCGAGAGCCCGGCGCCGCGCAGGGACGCGTCGTCGAGGCGGGCGAACTCGTCGGGCGTCGGGAAGTTGTCGCCGGTTGTGAGGGCGCGCACGCGGCCGGCGATGGTCGCGGCCGCCTTCATGGAGATCTGCTGGTGCACCATCGAGAGCACCAGGATCTCGTAGGGATCCTCGCGGTTGCCGAAGGCGGGCAGGTAGGGGCCCGCGCGCGCGATCATCCGGCCCAGCTTGCGGTCCGCGCGGGACAGGTGGTCCAGCCCGTCCTGCAGCCGCGCGCTGAACACGTAGCCCTCGCCGTGCAGCAACCGCGCCTTGAGGGCCACGCCGCCCTTGGCCGAGTAGCCGCCCAGCCCGCCGCCGGTCGGCAGCACGCGGTGGCAGGGCACCAGCAGGGGCAGGGGGTTGGCGGCCATCACGCTACCGACGGCGCGGGCCGCGCCCGGCTTGCCGGCCTTGCGCGCCAGCTCGCCGTAGGTGACGACCTTGCCCGGCGGCACGCGCCGCAGGGCGCGGGCGACCTTGGCTCCGAAGGGCGAGAAGCCGGAGAGGTCGAGCTTCACGTCGCGCAGGTCGTCGTTCTTCCCCCCGATATGCTTCCGCAGCCGTTCGACGACGACGCGCACCGCCTTGTCCGGCCGCTTCGTCTCCGCGCGGCCGGGGCAGGCCGCTTCCAGCACCTCACGGATCGCCCAGGCGCATTCCTCCGGGGCCACCAGGTGGTCGAAGCCCTTGCGGGTCCAGCTCAGGCCGCAGGGACCCAGGGGTGTCTTGAAGATGGTCCAGGCGGGTGTGATGTCGCGGAACATGGGCTATCCTCCCGGTGAGCGGCTCGTACCCGTGTCGGCACATGATCCCCGCAATGCGGAGAATAATCAACTTGCACGATGACGTCCCGCCGCCCTAACTGAGCGGACACCGGAGAGGAACGTAGGTGCCACAACTCACCCTCAGGAACGTGACCCTGGCCTTCGGCGGCCCTCCCGTGCTCGACGGCGTCGACCTGCGCGTCGAGCGCGGCGAACGCATCTGCCTGCTCGGGCGCAACGGCGAGGGCAAGACCTCCCTGCTGCGGCTGCTCGCCGGCGAGGAGACGCCCGACGCGGGCGAACTCACGCGCACGCCCGGCCTGCGCGTGGGGCTGCTGCCCCAGGAGATCCCGCCGGGCCTGGCGGGACCGGCCGTCGAGGTCGTGGGCGGGCTGGTCCACGAGGCCGAGCGCGCGCTGTCCCTGGTCGGGATCGATCCCGGGAGCGAGGTGGCGACCCTGTCCACCGGGCGCCGGCGCCGCGTATTGCTGGCCCGGGCCCTGGTCGCCGATCCCGACATCCTGCTGCTGGACGAACCGACCAACCATCTGGACATCCCCGCGATCCGCCGTCTCGAGGACTGGCTACGCCGTTTCCACGGCACCTTGATCTTCGTCACGCACGACCGCGACTTCCTGCGGGCGCAGTCCCGTCGCATCATCGAGCTCGATCGCGGCCGCCTGCGCGACTGGAGCTGCGACTACGACACCTTCCTGGACCGGCGCGAAGCGGACCTGTCCGCCGAGGACAAGCGCAACGACGAATTCGACCGGCGACTCGCCGAGGAGGAGGTCTGGGTAAGGCAGGGCGTCCGCGAACGGCGCACCCGCAACGAGGGGCGCGTGCGGCGGCTGCTGGCCATGCGCGAGGAACGCCGCGCCCGACGCGAGCGCCTGGGGACCGCCCGCCTGGAACT
The DNA here is from genome assembly GCA_964617805.1 of uncultured Fibrobacteraceae bacterium. Classification (GTDB taxonomy): domain Bacteria; phylum Krumholzibacteriota; class Krumholzibacteriia; order LZORAL124-64-63; family LZORAL124-64-63; genus JAHIYU01. The sequence continues at coordinate 45,775 of CAZTWK010000022.1, forward strand.
GCAGGACGCCGAGCGCGGCGGCCGGCTCGTGGCCCGGGCCGAAGGCGTCACCTTCGGCTACGACGAGACGGAAGTCATCCGCGACCTGGACTGCACGATCCTGCGCGGCGACCGCGTGGGCGTCGTCGGCCCCAACGGCGCCGGCAAGACCACCCTGCTGCGCCTGCTGCTGGGCGAACTGACGCCGTGGAACGGCAACGTGCGGCGCGGCACGGGACTGCGGACCCTCTACTTCGACCAGCAGCGCGAGACCCTCGATCCCGGGCGCACCGTCCAGGACAACCTGGCCGACGGGAACGACCACGTGATCGTGAACGGGCGCAGCATCCACGTGCTGACCTGGCTGCAGCGTTTCCTCTTCACGCCCGATCGCGCCCGCTCGCCCATCACGCGCCTCTCCGGCGGCGAGCGCAACCGTCTCCTGCTGGCGCGGCTCTTCACGCGCCCCGCCAATCTCCTCGTCCTGGACGAACCCACCAACGATCTCGACCTGGAGACCCTGGAACTGCTGGAGTCGCTCCTGGCCGATTTCAGCGGCACCGTCCTGCTGGTCAGCCACGACCGCGCCTTCCTGGAGAACGTGGTGACCGGGACGCTGGTCTTCACCGGCGGGGGCCGTGTGGTCGAGTCGGCGGGCGGCTGGCGGGATTGGGAGCGCCTCGAGCAGAGCGTCGCGCGTCCCCGCAAGGAGAAGGCGGCGCCCCGCCGCGCCAGGCCCGCCACGCCACGGCGGCTGAGCTTCAAGGAGAAGCACGAGCTGGCGGACCTGCCGGCGCGGATCGAGACGCTGGATGCCGAGAAGACGGCCATCGAGACCGAACTCGCCGATCCGGCACTCTACAGGTCCGCGGGTGAACGCGTCGGCGATCTTCGCGAGCGCCTGGCGGCCCTGGAGGCTGAGCTCGCGCGCCTGTACGTCCGCTGGGAAGAGCTGGAATCCCTATCTGACTCCTCATAAAACTTCATATTTTGAAGCTTATCCACACTCCGGACACATATTTCACTTGACTCCCCACGAAATATGCCGATAACTTCGCAGGATGAAGCAAAGACGGAGCTTCCCGGGGAGTATCTGGTGACGGAACGATTCGATACCATCCTGGCCTCGCCGCCCCGCTTGCTCGTGGTGACGGCCCTGATGCCCGGACGCCCCCTCAGCTTCATGGAATTAAGGAATATGACAGGTCTGGCCGACGGCAACCTGCATGTCCAGACCCGGAATCTCGAGGACGCCGGCATCGTGAGCATCCGCAAGACGATTCGGGGTCGCCGGTCGGTCACCAGCTTCCAGATCACCGAGGCCGGGGTGACCAGGTTCAAGCGCTTCGTGCGTCATCTGCAGGCGGTCCTGGACCTGGAGGCGGGGGGCATCCACCCCAGCCCCGGGGAGGACCGGGAAGACGACTCGCAGGTCTGGTCCTAGGATCGCGGGAGAAAGGCTGCCATGAAGATCGCCATCGGCGCGGATCACGGCGGTTTCGAGCTGAAGAGCCGCCTCATCGAACACCTCAAGTCCAAGGGGCACCAGGTGTTCGACTTCGGCACTTCATCAATTGAAGCGGTTGATTACCCGGTTTTCGCCCGTTCGGTGGCGGAGGCCGTGTCCACGGGGCAGGCCGAGCGGGGCGTGGTGATCGACGGGGCCGGCATCGGCTCCTGCATGGTCGCCAACAAGGTGCCGGGGGTGCGGGCGTCCATGGCCTACGACGTCTCCAGCGCCAACAACGCCCGCGAGCACAACGACGCCAACGTCCTGACCCTCGGCGCCGGCCTGATCGGCGCCAACCTGGCCAAGCAGATCACCGAGGTGTTCATGTCCACGGATTGCGTGGAGCCACGCCACCAGCGGAGGGTGGCCATGATCGACGAGACGCAACAGGGAAGTCCCTCGCCCGCAGCGACGGCGACCGCGGTATCCGCAACGGATGGCGGTACCGGGGAGCTGGCCGCAGCGGACGTGGAACGGATCGTCGCCAAGCTGGAACGCATGGTAGGCTCCCGTCTGGCGGCAGGAGGCCCACACGAAGGACCGTGTGTCGCCTCCTGCCCCGACACCGCGCGCAAGTTCCTCGCCCTCGGCGTCGGCTGCCTCACCTCGGAACCCGGCGGCTGCGGCCCCATCCCCGAGGACATGGCCTGCTACATCGACCACACCATCCTCAAGCCCAACGCGACCCGCGCGGACGTGAAGCACGTCGTCGACGAGGCGCGCGAGTTCAAGTTCCGCTCGGTCTGCGTGAACCCCTGCTGGGTGAAGTTCGTGGCCGAAGGGCTGCGCGGCAGCGGCGTGCTGACCTGCTCGGTGGTGGGCTTCCCCCTGGGGGCCGCCGTGCCGGAGGTCAAGGCCCTGGAGGCCCGGCGCGCCATCCGCGACGGCGCCCGCGAGATCGACATGGTCATCAACGTCGGCGCGCTCAAGGGCGGCGACGACGCCCTGGTGCTGCGCGACATCCGCGCGGTCACGGAAGCCTGTCGCGACGGCAGCGCCGTCTGCAAGGTGATCATCGAGACTGCCCTGCTCACCGACGATGAGATACGACGTGTCTGCGAGATGGCGAAGCGGGCCCGCGCCCACTTCGTCAAGACCTCGACCGGTTTCGCTTCCGGCGGCGCCACCGCCGAGGACGTGGCGTTGATGGCAAGCGTGGTGCGCCCCGCGGGCATGGAGGTCAAGGCGTCGGGCGGCATCAAATCGTACAGCGACGCCCGGCGCATGATCGAGGCCGGCGCCACGCGCATCGGCGCCAGCGCCGGCATCGCCATCGTCGAGGAAGCGCAAGGCGTGACGGTGAATCACTGACGGGGGAAGGAACGGCATGGTCGACCTGAGAGCCTTCTGCATCATCGACAGCCTGCAGCCCCAGTTCGCCTCGTTCCAGGCGACGATCGCCCAGGGTTTCCTGCCCCGGGCGGGACAGGCGAGCCTCTTCGTGGAGATCGCACCCGGCATCGAGATCAACCGGGTCATGGACATCGCTCTGAAGTCCACGAACGTCACGCCGGGCATGCAGATCGTCGAGCGGCACTTCGGGATGCTCGAGGTGCATTCGGACAGCCAGGCCGACGTGCGGCAGTCGGGGCAGGCGATCCTGGCAGCCCTGGAACTCGACGAGGCGCAGCGCCTCAAGCCCCGCATCGTCTCCAACCAGGTGGTGCGCCACCTGGACGACCACCAGTGCATGCTCATCAACCGCATGCGGCACGGCAACCTGATCCTCTCGGGTCAAACCCTGTTCGTGCTCGAATGCGAACCGGCCGCCTACGCCGCCCTGGCGGCCAACGAGGCCGAGAAGGCGGCGGACATCAACATCCTTGAGGTACGCGCGTTCGGCAGTTTCGGGCGCGTCTACATCGGCGGCGAAGAGAAGGACGTGGCAGTTGCCAGGCCGGCGGCGGTGCAAGCGCTGACGGCCCTGGACGGACGCGAGATAGACAAGTGAACACGAGACAAGGAGAGACGAGATGGCAGACGCATTGGGCATGATCGAGTGCCGCAGCTTCGCGGCGATGGTCGAGGCGGCCGACGCCATGGTCAAGGCGGCCCGCGTCGAGCTGGTCAACTACGAGAAGACCGGCGGCGGCTACACCACGGCCGTGGTCCGCGGCGACGTGGCCGCGGTCAAGGCGGCCTGCGACGCCGGACAGACGGCGGCGGCCCGCGTGGGCGAGGTCGTGTCGGTGCACGTCATCGCGCGCCCGCACGCCAACGTGGATCTGGTCGTGCCGCTGGGCCGTCAGGCCGAGCCGGCCAAGAAGTAGACGCCGGGGAGGCGGACATGAACCTGGCGAAAGTGCTCGGCACGGTGGTGTCGTCGCGCAAGGAACCGGCCATCGAGGGCTTCAAGCTGTTGATGCTCGGCGTGGCCGGCCCGGACGGTGCGCTGACCGGCGCCACCGTGGTGGCCGCCGACGTGGTGGGCGCGGGCGAGGGCGAGTACGTGCTCTACGCCTCGGGCTCCTCGGCGCGCCAGACCGTGCTGACCGACGCGAAGCCCATCGACGCTGTGGTCATGGCGATCGTCGACAGCTGGGAGATCGAAGGCGAGCAGCGCTACAAGAAGGGCGTCGACGACTAGCCGTCGATCGAACACGACATTCGCGCATGCACAACGCGGCGAAAAGAGGTAAGGTGTGATGGCGAATCTTAGCGACCAGCAGGTCGACAGGATCGCCCGCCGACTGGCCGACCGGCTGTTGGGCGGAGGCGCACCCTCCGTGCATCGAGTCGCGTCGGCCGCGGCGGACAAACCATCCCCCACCACATCGGAGAGTCTGGGCGACGGCGTGCACGCCGACGTCGACCGCGCCGTCGAGGCCGCGTCCGCCGCCTTCCGCCGTCTCGGCGAGTCCAGCCTGGAGCTCCGCGTGCGCATCGTCGAGGCCGTGCGCGCGTCCATGCTCGAGGCCTGCGACGAGCTCTCCCGCCACGCCCGCGAGGAGACCGGCCTCGGCCGCTACGAGGACAAGCGCGTCAAGAACCGCCTGGTCACCGTCAAGACGGAAGGCCCCGAGGCCCTGCGGCCCGACACCCGCACCGGCGACCGCGGCCTCACCCTGACCGAGTACGCCCCCTACGGCGTGATCGGCGCCATCACGCCGACCACCAACCCCACCTCGACGATCATCTGCAACACCATCGGCATGATCTCCGCGGGCAACAGCGTGGTCTTCAACGTGCACCCGAGCGCGCGGGGCTGTTCGATGGCCACCGTGCGGCTGATCAACCGCGCCATCGTCGGCGCCGGCGGGCCGCCCGACCTGGTGACCGCCGTGGCCGAGCCCACCATCGCCTCGGCCCAGGCGCTCATGCGCCATCCCGGCGTGCGCCTGCTGGCGGTGACCGGCGGCGCGGGCGTGGTCAAGGAGGCTATGCGCAGCGGCAAGCGCGCCATCTGCGCCGGGCCGGGCAACCCGCCGGTGGTGGTGGACGAGACCGCCGACCTGGACGCGGCCGGACGCCTCATCGTCGCCGGCGCGTCCTTCGACAACAACATCATCTGCGTGGACGAGAAGGAGGTCTTCGTCACCGAGGCCGCGGCGAACGGACTGCTCGCGTCCATGCGCAAGCACGGCGCCCACGTCGCCGACGCCGCCGACCTGCGCCTGCTCGAGCGCGCGATCTTCGCCGAGACTCGCGGGCCCGGCGAGCACGCCGTGATGACCAAGGACCTGATCGGCAGGAACGCCGGCGAGATCCTGGCGCGGGCGGGGATCGGCGGCGGCGGCGACCCGCGCCTGGTGGTCTGCGAGGTGCCGGCCGAGCACCCCCTGGTGTGGACCGAGCAGATGATGCCGGTGCTGCCGGTGGTGCGCGTGCCCGACGTGGACGCCGGCATCGACCTGGCCCGCCGCGCCGAGCACGGCTTCGGCCACTCGGCCGCCATGCACTCGCGCGACATCGACGCCCTGAGCCGCATGGCGCGCGTCATGAACACGAGCATCTTCGTCAAGAACGGCCCCATCTACGCCGGGCTCGGCGAAGGCGGCGAGGGCCACACCAGCTTCACCATCGCCAGCCCCACCGGCGAAGGCCTGACCGGACCGGTCGCCTTCAGCCGCCTGCGGCGCTGCGTGCTGGTGGACCACTTCAGGATCGTCTGATGACAAGCGACGTCGCCGCCCTCGCCCTGCTGGAGTTCCGTAGCGCCGCCCACGGCATCCTGGCCGTGGACCGCCTGCTCAAGCGCGCGCCCATCGCCCTGCTGCGCTGCGGCACCGTCCACCCCGGCCACTACCTGGCCCTGCTGGGCGGCACCGTGGCCAGCGTCGAGGAGGGCTACCGCGAGGGCGAGGCCTGCGGCGAGCTGGCCGACGCGGTGTTCCTGCCCGATCCCCACCCCGGCCTGCGCGACGCCGCCCTGGGCGAGCGCGCGGGGATCGGCGACGACGACACCGTCGGCGTGATGGAGACGGTCAACGCGGCGGCCCTGCTGCGCTGCGTGGACGCGGCGCTCAAGGCGGCCCCGGTGGCCCTGAACGAGTTCCGCCTGGCCGACGACCTCGGCGGCCGGGGCCTGGCCCTGATGCACGGCGACCTGCCCGACGTGCAGGCCGCCCTGGCCGCCGCGGAATCCCGCGTGGGCGACGCCGCCCAGATGCGCGCCCGCACCCTGCTGCCCCGCCCCGACGCGCACCTGCGCGCGGTGCTCGCGGGCGGCACCGAGTTCCGCGCCTGCGCGTTCGCCGAACCGCACGGCGCAGAGAAGCTGGAGGCCTGAGATGCAGCTGGGCAAGGTGATCGGCACCCTGGTCCCCGCGACCCAGGCCGACGGTCTGGCCGGCGTGCCCATGCTGTGGGTGCAACCCCTCGACAAGCACGGCGCACCCTCCGGCACGCCCTTCGTGGCGGCCGACGGCACCCGCATGGCCGGCCCAGGCCAGACCGTCACCTGGGAAGCCAGCCGCGAGGCCGCCCTGACCCTCGAACCCTGGTTCGTGCCGGTGGATCACGCGGTGGTGGGACTGGTGGACGACGTGCAACTGGACGAGGTGACGCCATGATCCTCGGACGCGTCGCCGGCCGCGTGGTGCAGACCATCCAGCACCCATCGACCGAGAAGCGCCGCCTGCTGCTGATCGACCGCCTCGACCCCGACGGCACACCGACCGGCGGCTACCTGGTGGCCGTGGACAGCGTCGGCGCCGGGCACGGCGAGACCGTGCTGGTGCTGGACGAGGGCAACGGCGCCCGCCAGGTGCTGGCGTGGGATAACGCGCCCATCCGCTCGGTGGTGGTGGGCGTCGTGGACGACGTGGTCATGAACCCGGAACCGCGATGAAAGACGGGAGACGCCCTTGCTGAAGAGACTCGCCGCCCGCATGCCGGACCGCTGGCAGACCGAACTGAAGCGCCTCCACTTCGGCCGGCAGATCCGCCGGGGCGCCTTCGCGACGGACGAGCCCGAGTACGCCCTGCTCCACGAGTTCATCGCCCCGGGAGACTGGGTCCTCGACATCGGCGCCAACATCGGGCACTACACGAAGCGCTTCTCCGACCTGGCCGGGCCGCGGGGGCGGGTCCTCGCCTTCGAGCCCGTGCCGACGACCTTCTCCCTGCTGTCCGCGAACGTCCAGCTCTTCGACCACGCCAACGTCACGCTGTTCAACGCGGCCGTGTCCGACGGGCTGCAGGTGGTCGGCATGGCGATGCCCAGGTTCGATTCGGGACTGACCAACTACTACATGGCCCACCTGTCGTCCGACACGGACAGCGAGCTGTCGGTGCTGACGATCTCGATCGACGCGCTCCGCATCGACCAGCGCGTCTCCCTCGTCAAGATCGACACCGAGGGCCACGAGGCCCAGGTGCTGGCCGGCATGCGGACGCTGCTCGAGACGCACCGACCCGTGCTCGTCATCGAGACGACCTCGCGGGAAATCATCGCCGATCTGGACTCGAGAGGGTATACATCGGAACGATTGAAGGGCTCGCCGAACGTGCTGTTCAGACCGGGCGCATGAGTATGTCGCGTACGCGGCGGATCACCTCCAGCTTGAACTCGCGGCTGTAGCGTCGTCGATTCACATATGTAGCCTTTTCGAGACGTCGTAGAATAGCAGGCGAGTACAGGGGAGGAGATGTCGGAACAGGCGAAGGGACGAACGGAACCCGTAGAGGAACCCAGAGGATTACAGATCCATATCCACTCAAGCATATATGGTGACCGGCCACAGCGTCAGAAACGGAAGAAGCCCCAGACCATGTCGTCCGGGGCTTCTACGCTGAACGGTTCACCGCGGCGAATAACAACTCGTGTTGCACTCCGGCCACCCATTCCACTAAAAAGCTATCACATC
>CAZTWK010000023.1:0-53444 GCA_964617805.1 uncultured Fibrobacteraceae bacterium
CGACGTCTACCTGGTCCGCCTGCGGGCCGACGGCGCCGACCAGATGCGCAAGCTCGTGCTGCTGAAGTAGACGCGGTCCGCACCGCGTGACGGAAGGCCGGTCCCCGCGGGGGCCGGCCTTTTCTCGCTCGCCTGTGGGGATGGAGCTCAGATCGGCAGCGGGCGCCGCTCCTCGTCGACGTTGACGAAGGTCACGCTCGCGCTGGTCACCGGCACGCGCTCGCCGGTCTCGTGGCGCTCGGACTCCACGCTGACCTCGATGGTGATCGAGGTCGTGCCCTGGCGCACGACTTCCGTGTAGAAGCTCACCAGGTCGCCCACGTGGACCGGCTCGTGGAACTCCACCTTGTCCATGGCGACCGTCACCACGCGCTTGCAGCCGTGCCGCTTGGCGCTGACGGCCCCCGCCTGGTCGATGTGGCTGAGGATCACGCCGCCGAAGATGGTCTCGTGCACGTTGGTGTCGCGCGGCATCATCAGGACGCGGATGGCCGGTATCCTCTGTCGTTCCGTCATATGCACTCCTTGGTGGACGAAGACTGGCACGAAGCCGGGGCCCGCGCAACAGCTACGTGGCGAGATCGGGAAGCGCCCCCATTCCCGCCGTGGCATCCGTCCCCGGCATGCGCTAGAATGACCCTCCGATCGCCCCGAGCAGGCCGTCAATCCGGGCCGGAGCCGCCATGAGATACGCCGTCCTCGGCGACATACACGCCAATCTCGAAGCGCTGGAAGCCGTGCTGGCCCACCTCGACGGCCAGCGGATCGACGTGTGCCTGTGCACGGGAGACATCGTGGGCTACGGCGCGGACCCGGTCGCCTGCCTGGAGCTGGTACACGACGCCTGCCTGCACATCGTGCAGGGCAACCACGACGAGATGGCCGCCTCGAACGAGCGACCCCAGAACTTCAACGCCTGGGCGGAACAGGCGGTGATGTGGACGCGGGAGCGGCTCGGCCCCAACCAGCGCCGGTGGCTGGGGGCCCTCCCCCTGATCATGCATCCCGAACCGGACCTGCTGCTGGTCCACGGCTCGCCCGCCCGGCCCGAGCGCTGGTACTACCTGGAACTGCTGGTCTACGCCCGCGAGGCCTTCGGCGCCTTCGAGGACGCCGTCTGCTTCGTGGGCCACACCCACCGCCCCTGGATCTACCGCATGCAGGACGGCGCGATCACCGGGCACCACCTCGAGGAATGCGAGCTGGAGCCCGACGCGCGCTACCTCTTCAATCCCGGCAGCGTCGGCCAGCCGCGGGACCGCGACCCGCGCGCCGCCTACGCCGTGTACGACACGACGACGCGGCGCGTCGAACTGCACCGCGTCGCCTACGACATCGACACCGCCATGTCCAAGATCCGGGACGCCGGCCTCCCCGGCTACCTGGCCTCGCGCCTGAGCAGCGGTCGCTGACCCTCCCCTATTTCGGTTCGCGTCGCGGCGCCCGCCGCTCCGCGTCGGCCGCCTCCAGCATGAGCTCCACGGCCCTGTCGAGCTGCGGGTCGCGGTCGTGCATGCGGTCCGCGGGCGTCAGCGGCACCACGTGGTCGGGCAGGCAGCCGGTCAGGTCGTGCCGGGCCTCCTGGGGCTTGCCGTTGCGCTCGGGATTGGCTGCGTCGCCCCAGACGTACCAGCCGCGCCCGGGCAGACGCACGTAGCCGCGGTAGCGGTTGCCGAAGCCGCCCGTGGAGATGACGTTGCCGCCCGTCTCGGCGCCCACCACCGGGCCGCGACCCAGCGTCTTGACGGCGTGGCTGAAGATCTCGGCGTTGGAGTAGCTGCCCTCGTTGCAGATCACCGCCACCGGCTTCGACCAGCGGAAGAAGGGCTGGCGCTCCACCTGCGGGTAGCCGGTCTCGCCGTCGCGGCCGATCGTGAAGGCGTGCACCGGCTGGGTGAGGATCGTCAGCAGCAGGTCGGTGGTCCAGCCGCCGCCGTTGTTGCGCACGTCGATGATCAGGGCCTCCTTGCCGTCGGCCGCGGCGAAGAGGTTCTGCTGGAAGCGCTCCACCTCCGCGAAGCCCATGCCCTGGATGTGCACGTAGCCGACCCGTCCGTCGGAGCGGGCCTCGGTGTGGGCCCGCTTGGCGCGCTCGGCGTCGCGGTGGTTGAGGGTCCACACGGCGCGCCAGCCCGCGGGCGTCACCCGGATCTCCAGTTCGTCGCCGTCGCGCTCCAGGACGAGCCAGGTGGGCAGGTCGGCGCGGGTCTCCAGGGCCGCCTCGAGGCTGGCGCCGCGGCCCACGGGGCGGCCGTCCACGCTCAGCAACACGTCGCCGGCACGCAGCCGGTCGGGCGCCATGTCGCAGGGGCCGTCGGTCAGCACGCGGGACACCTTCAGGCCCTCGCCGCGGTGCGCGGTATCGAATTCGAGGCCGAGCCAGCCGTCGTCCCCGTAGTCGCCGGGGGAATCCCAGCCGGGACGATAGCCCATGTGGCTGGCGTTGAGTTCGCCGAGCATGAGGTTCATCAGGTCGCCGAAGTCGCGGTCGCAGGCCGCGTGGGCGACCCAGGCGCCGTACTTCTCGCGCGCGGCGGGCCAGTCGACGCCGTGCATGTCCGGGTCGTAGAAGCGGTCGCGCAGGGTGCGCCAGGCCTCGTCGAGGGTGCGCTTGCGGATCGCGGGGCGATCCACGACCAGGCGCGCGGTGAACTCGGTGGTCTCGACCTTGCCGCCGTCGGCGCCGACGGTGGCGGGCGCGCCGTTCTTCAGGAAGGTGAAGGTCTTGCCCGTCTCGTCGAGCGTGATGTTGCGCGGGTCGGTGTCGCCCTCGGTGACGGCCTCGCGCTCCTCGCCGAAGCGGTCGACCGCGTAGAGGTCGCGGTCGCCGTCCAGCGAGGCCGTGAAGTAGATCCTGTCGCCCTCGGGATCGAGGGCGTAGATGAACTCGCTGCCCGGCAGCGAGGTCACGCGCACGGCCCGCAGGTGGATCTCGTCGAAGTCGATCTCGACCACGAGCTCCTCCTCGGCCGCTTCCTCCTCGTCGTCCCCCTCCTCGTCGTCCCCGTTCTTGTCGGGCGCGTCGTCGCGGGTCTTTTCCAGGATCTTCCAGTCCTCGCGCGAGCGGTCGTGGTCCGCCTCGCGCAGGTACATCATGTAGACGTCGTAGTCGCGCCGGTTCGGCGCGTGGTTGTGGCGGGTGGTGTGCCAGGCCAGCATGGTGCCGTCGGCCGACCAGACGGGCGTCTCGTCGTATTCCGGGTGGCGCGTGACGTTGACCGGCTCGCCGCCCTCGGCCGGGACGATCCAGATCTCGCTGTTGTAGTCGGGGTCCAGCCGCGCGAAGGCCAGCCAGCGGCCGTCGGGCGACCAGGCGACGTCGCCCAGGTTCCAGGAAGCGGAGACGGAGCGGTCGTGCCCGCCGTCGGCGTCCATGACCCGCAGGTCGCCGTTGCCCCGCACGTAGGCGATGCGCTCCCCGTCGGGCGACCAGAGCGGACGCGTGCAGGGCCGCTTGCCGTCGGTCAGCTCGACCAGGCGGTGTTCGCGGGCGGCGCGCAGCGGCGACGCCTCCCCGTCCCCGGCCACCAGCAGGCAGACGGCGTCCTCGCCCCCGCGGTCGGTCACCAGCAGCAGGGTATCCGCGCCGCCGGGGCGGAAGGAGATGTCCCGCTCGCGCCAGGCGCCGGGCTCCGCGACCGTGGCGCGGCCGCCCAGCTCCTTGCTCACCAGCACGATTTCGCCCTCGATGACCAGCGCGTACTCCTCGCCGTCGGCGGAGACCGCCAGCTCGCCGGCGTCGCCGGACTTCGTCTCCACGACCACCGGGTTCTCGACCTGGTCGGCCGCCACGTCGATGCGCAGGCGCACGGGATCGCCGCCGGCGGTGTCGAGGGTCCAGAGGTGGAGCCCCCGCTCGAAGACGATGCGCGCGCCGTCGGCGCTCAGGGCGGCCGCGCGCACGCCGTCGCCCGCGAAGTCCGTCAGCGGGCGCTTGCCGCCGCCGTCGGGGTCCATGGTCCAGACGTTGGCGGTCTTGGCCTCGCCCATGTCGCCCACCCAGTAGACGCGGCCGTCGGGCGCCACCATCGGATGCGTGTCGTAGCCGCGGTTCTCCGTCAGCCGCACCGGATCGCCGCCGCGAGTCCAGCGCCAGAGCTCGCGCTGGTAGCTGCCCCGGTAGCGCACACGGCCGGCGGCCACGCGGCCCTGGGCGATCACGAAGGTGTTGCCGTCGGCGGTGGCCGCCTCGTCCCCGAAGAAGTCCGCCAGGCGCAGCGGCGTGCCGCCCGCCACGGGCACCGACTGGATCTGCTGCGACATGGGAAAGTCGAAGAGACGGCGCGAGGCGAAGTAGAGCTCCTCGCCGTCGGGCGAGAAGGCGCAGGGACGGTCGGTGGTCTCGGCGTGGGTCAGCCGCGCGGGCGGGCCGCCGTCGGCGGGCATCACGAAGACGTCGAAGTCGCCGTAGCGGTCCGACGCGAAGGCCAGGGTCACGCCGTCGGGCGCGAAGACCGGCCACCCGTCGTAGGCCTCGTGGGCGGTGAGCCGCACGGCCCGGCCGCCCGCGGCGGCCACGCTCCACAGGTCCCCCTGGTGCGAGAAGACGATCGTCGACCCGTCGGCGTCGATGGCCGGCCGGCGGCAGAAGAGCGCCTCGCTGGCGGGGGCGGCGTTGGCCGCGAGGGTCAGCACGAGAGTCGCGATGAGCAGCAGGCGTCGGGGCATGGATTTCTCCCGGTGTGGGCAGGGCGCGAGTTGGGTTTCGGCAGGAAACTATAGCACGGCGGCGCCGGGTGGTTCAGCCTCTCATCCGCGGCGTGGCGAAACCGGAAAGCCCCTTACAATCACTCTCCGACAGCGCTCTCAAGGTGTTCGCCCGGTCGATTCGACGAGTCGGTCTGGATTTCGCCTTTCGATTCAGGTAAACTAACACCGTACGTGTTCAATGCCTTATCGAGAGGCGATCGGGAATTCCTCGCATCTGAAAGAGAAGGTCACCATGAACTGGAATCGCATTATGATCATCGCGGTCATGCTCTGCGGCGTATTGTTCGGGGGTTGTGGAGAAGACGGCCGGGAGGCGACGCCGACGAGCGTGGCTCCGTCCATCTCGGACAACGAGATCGCAAACGACCTGAAGATCGAAATTCAGCCGGGTGATCCGACCGACTTCGAGGCCTATATGGCCGGCGTCGCGGCGGTCCTGAACACCCCGAACCCGGATTACTGGATCCCGATTTCGCTCACGTTTTCAGAAGATCACCTCATCGATACTCAACCGATCGACGGACCTGGATGGACCATAGGTTCCGAGGTCAAAATGGCCCTCTCCGACCTCGGGAACCAGCCGAACAGAGGAGGCACGTACACATACACGATCTATGCTCCCTACTATGCTCAGAACTACGGCCGGGCGACGGTCTTCAAGTTCGATGAACTTCCCGAGGGTTGTAAAGAAATTGTATTTTCGGTCTGCTCGGATGACCTGGACGTTCCAGGCGAAGATGACGGCTACCTGTTGAATTCGTTCGTCCTCACCACCGATCCCAGACCGGGATGGGCCGAAATCGATCACAGGAACGTCAAGGACTACGCGGATTGTGCGGACATGTCGCTCGTGATCACGGACTACGTGAAGCCTGATGGAAACAAGACCGAAGGCGCCGTCTACGATCCTTCGGATCCGCCGGCGGGAGGGGAGTACGACTAGTCCCTAGGAGCCGGCCAGATGCAGCTGGTAGTGACTCCAGTAGAACGGATGCCTCCAGGCGTCCCGAGTAGATCGGAGTTCGAGCTGGGCGGCCCGCAATGCGGCCGCCTTGCTCTTTCCTTCCAGCCAGTGCGTGTAGAACCGCTCGGCCAGGAACCTGGCCGCCTCGTCGTCCACCGCGTGCGTCGAGGCGAGCACCGAACGCGCGCCCGCCTCCATGAACGCCCGCACGAAGCTGTTGACGCCGCCGGCCCGCCCCGAGGCGGAGCGGGCGCCGTCACAGCTCGAGAGAAAGACGAACTCGGCGTCCAGGCCGAGTTCGCCGATCTCGGGCAGGGTCAAGGGCCGTTCGTCCTCGCCCGCCAGGCGCAGCGACGAGTGGCCCGGCACGCCCTGGGTGATCCGGGCGTGGGTCGCCAGGTGGATCATGTCGAAGGACTTCAGATCGTTTCCGGTCACCGACCGCCAGTTCGCCCGCTCGCCGCAACGCAGTTCCGCGCCGCCGCTCGGCCACAGCGCGGCCACGGCCCGGGCCTCGGTCTCGGCGTGGCGCAGTCGATGCCCGGACTCCGCGCCGTCGATCCCGAGTGACAGCAGGCGACCTTGTCGGGGATCGTCCGGTCGACCGTCGATACCCGCCAGAGAGGCCAGGCCGGCCAGGTACACCAACGGCCCGTGATCGAGGATCCGGGACGACCCCTCCTCCCCCGATCCGGACCACGGGAGGGCCGACCAGGGCAGCATGGACAGGCGTCCGGAAGCCATCAGGTAGAGCGGTCGATCCGCGAGCCACCGTGATTCGACGGGATCGAGCAGGACACGGGCCGGCTCCCCCGCCCCCTCCCAGTGGACCCGGCGTCGAGGGGATTCCATGTCGATCAGGGTGTTCTCGACCAGCCGCGTCAACTGCTCATGTTCGGCGAAACGGTGCAGTTCCCAGTCGCCGTCCGCGCCGAACCAGGCGAACGAAGCCGACTCACCCATGAAATACACCGCGACCGCCGATCCCGGCGGAACGACGAGCGATTCCAGGTCGGCGGAATCGGGAGCGGGACCCATCGGTTCGGCCCGCCAGCGAGCCGACTCGGCGATGGCGAGGGTCTCGAAGACGGCAGGCGTCTCCCCGCTGAGTTCCGGGTTGTCGTACAGCAGACCGATGACAGCCTCGGCGTACTCCAGATGGTAGGGACGATTGAAGGCCTTGATCAGCTCGTTGTCGGTCCGGGATCCGCCGTCCGCCGCGGCGTCGAAATCGAGTCGCCGATAGGCCGCCAGCGCCTCACGCGGGCGCCCCAGGGTGGCAAGGCTGCGGCCATGCTCGAGGTGGAGACGGTGCGTCAGATCGCGCGGCGCGTCCGGATGCAGCAGACGCCCCGCCACCTCCAGATGATCCAGCGCGGACCGGGGAACCCCCGCGCGGTTCTCGACCATGCCGAGAAACAGGTGCGCCGACAGCCTGGGCCAGTACTCCTCGACTTCGGTCGAGCCGACCAACAGCTCCCGCGCGCGTCGATACCGCTTCTGGTTCAGCAGAACGTGGCCGAGGCGGATCCGGCTGCGGTGGGCTAGATCCGAGGCCTCCAGCTGCAGGGCCCGCTCCAGTGCTTCGGAGAATGCCCGGGCGGCCCGTTCCGCATCTCCAGCCAGTTCGGCAACCTCGCCCGTGCGGTAGGCCTGATCCCAGCGGGCATGTTCGGTCGCTCCTGCGTCGATCTGGGCCTGGGCGAAGGCCAGCTGAACATCCGCCTGCAAGTGGTCTCCCTGGCGGGCATGAAAAACCGCAGCCAGTTGGGCGAGATGCAGCTCCGGATTGTAGCTGTTGGTGCGGGCGAGCGTGGGTACCATGGCGGAGGCCTGCGCCAGCCCCCGGGAGACGACATCGGGATGCCCCGTCTCCAACCCCTGTTGCACCTGCTCGAGCAGCATGGAGAAGGCCAGCATCTCGGTCAGATCGTCGGACATCGTCGCGCGCAGGGAATCGGCACGATCATACTGCCCGAGCTGCAGCATCTGTCTGAGCTTGTACCTGGCGATGCGGCCGTCCTGCCGCAACCCGGTTCCCGACCGGTTCAGGTCCTCGGCCCTAGCCATCCAGATCCGGGTCGAATCCAGCTGCCCCAGATACCGATAACCGTAACCGAGTTCCAAACAGGTGTGGATCGCCGATACCGTATCCGAGAGGGCCAGCGCGAGGTCCAGGGCGCGATGCAGGTCTCCCACACTGGTGCGCCAGTTGCCCTGTGACCGGTTGATCCGGCCGGTGAACTGGATCGCGTCGTGGATCCACTTCTGGTATCCGCCGCGGCGAGCGAGCCGTTCGGCTTCCCGATACGACCGCTCCGCGGCCGGGAACTCGAGGCGGGCTTCCTGCGCTGCACCGCGCACCAGGTTCGCGCGGATCAGGAGAATGTCGTTGCCATCCCGTCGCGCGCAATCCGCAGCCATGCCAGCGGCGAAGAGGGCGTCGTCGTGCCAGCCCAGGGCCCGGCAGTACATGCTCACGTCGTGCCAGACGCTGGAGACGAACGGCGCTCCCCCCAGATCCCACGCCCGCTGCTGGAGCCCGGCCATCCGTTCGACGGCGGCTTCGGGACGGCCCAGGCCCTGATCGACGCGCCCCAGCATCAGCTGAAGCCAAGCGGCCTGCATGTCCGACAGCTCCCCGGACCCCGACTCGATGCAGTACATGTACCGGAGGGGTTCTTCGGCCCGCACCAGACGACGCCGGCCGTTCACCCACCTGGCCACCGCGGTGTTGGAGTCCGGTCCCGCGGCCCGGTGAAAGGCGTCTGCGAGTCTCCGGTCATCCTGGATGTACCGCCTGCGAACGTGAGCCAACTCGATCCAGAGGAAGCTCTCCGGATCCCGATCCCACCGCGTCCAGAAGGTGTCTTGGACGGACGCCTGCGTGTCGCGGTTCTTCAGCGCCTGCTTCAGGGCCCAGTAATCGCGGATGTCCCGGGCGTGGGGAGCCGTCGTCTCGGGCAGGGAGAGCAGACTGTCCTGGACGGTCGCCATCCTGCCTACGGTCGCTCTTAGCATCGAGCGGTCGACGGACCACGTCTCTTCGGCGGAGGGGGGCGCCTGTCGGCCGCACCCGATCGACCCCAACACGATCCCGATACCGATCATCGTGAGCAAGCGCCTCAACGTATGCCTTCCCCGGGAGCCGAGCTGAACGCGACTAGGATCCGACCTCGAACATGAACTGAGGATACGGGACTTCTCGAGTCCAGGCCACCCATTCCGGGCGTGCATGTCGCGGCGATCTCTCCGCGCACAACCGCCACGGCGCAAGGGGAATCGGCTAGACGGGCAAGCCGGCATCACCTATGTTCATTCTGACGGTCGCCCTCGGACGTCGTCAGGATTCGACACTCGCCTCAGGCGCCATTCGACTTCATCGGATACGATCGCTACAAATGCCTCAACCAAGCGAAAAATCATCTCCCGAAGCGATCCAGAGCTGCATTCGCGCCTTCCGAAACGGCGACGAGAGCGCCGCCGCACGCTTGTCGAAGCTGCTGCGGGGGCCGATCATCCGGAACGTCGTCTCCTTCTTGGGCCCCGACTCCGCCGACGAGGACGACCTGGTCCAGGTCGCGACCATCGAGACCATGAAGTATCTCCGGCGGGAGACGGAGTTCGCCGGCAACGTCGTCAACCTCGCCGTCACCATCGCCCGCAACCGCTGCCGGGATCTGAAGCGTTGGCGCCGTCGCCATCCGCAAGCCGACTTCGAGGGCCTGAACGATTGGTTGTCCGACCCGGCGAGCTCGGTTCTCGAGCAGATCGAGACGAGGGAGCGGCTCTCCCTGCTCCAGCGCGTCCTGAGCCGCCTTGCGGCCGACTGCCGCTCCCTGCTCAAGGCGCTGTACCTGGACGCCGTGCCGACGGAGGTCTTGCGGAAGAGCCTGGGGCTCGGCTCCGTCCACGCGGTATACTACCGACGGGAGGTTTGCCTCAAGCGCGCGAGAGAGTTCTTACAAGAGTTGCTCGAGGGACGCTCCGGAGGCGGGAGTTCCGAGGTGGAGTATGCCAGGGAAGACACGCGCCATGAATGACCGGTACGGATACGAATGCATCGATCCGGAGCTCGGCGAGCAGCTCGGGGGCCTGGATGCTCCGGGGATCGACGAGCGCCTGCGGCAGCGGCTGCGCATCCATCTCGAATCGTGTGCGGCGTGCCGACTCCAGAGAGAGGTCGGAGACGAACTCGCGGCCGGCCTGCGGGAGGGCCGCCTCGACGTCGACATCGTGGCCGGTCCCGGCCGACGACCCCGCGCCGTCTACGCGACGGGCTGGCTCGCCCTTGCGGCCGGCCTGGCCCTGCTGCTGCTGTTGCCACCGCAGTTCCGCAGTGTCGGCTTGATGCGCGACGAATCCGAATGGCCGGCCATCGTGAGTCCTGTGCCCGAAGAAGTCGTGGGCACCATGCCGACCGTGCGCTGGACTCCCATCAAGGCCGCATCGTCCTACCGGATCACCGTCGCCGCAGTCGACGGGGCGTACAGCTGGTCGGAGCAGACGGCAGCCACGCGGACCGAGGTACGGCCGGCCGAGCCGCTGCCCCGCGGGCAGCGGTTTCGGGTGACGGTCGAGCCCGTGCCGGCGCACCTGGCTCCGGCGGGCGGATTGCGCAGCGCCTTCTCCACCGGCCGGCTGGATCAGATCGCCGCGTTCCGGTTGCGGCACGCCCCGCCGGCCCGGTGGGTGTTGCCCGCGGCGGGGATCATGCTCCTGCTGTCCGGCGCCGTCGCGCAGGCCGTCGGCCGGCGCCGTTCCGCCTGAGTCACGCTTCGGCGCTGTCGGAACGTCAAGTCGCGGAGCGAAACACCACACCGCACGCCCGTACAGGCAACATTCTTCCTTACATGACGAGCCGGACGGCGCTCCATTGCAGACGGCGCCGAGCGTGAGGCCTGTCGGACCGGCCCAGCGATATCCGACACGAGCCTCAGCCGAAGCTGCCCGATCTGTCGACCGGCGGTGTCTGCAAGACCCCGTACAGAAGTGACGACTTCGTCCGGACGAGATCCACAGATGAGGGTGCTTGCTGGGTTTCGGCGGCAGCCGCTTGCGGCTTCCGGCAGGGAGCCGCGGATCGCAGGCTCGGCCCGACGACGTTCTTCGTTTCACCACGGACCATCACACATGATCGGAGAAGCCCATGAAGAAACTAGTCGCAGTCATCCTGATGACCATCGCCTTCGCGGGGTGTTCGGAAGTCGCCGAGCAGCCCATGTCACCGCAGGCGGAGCCCTCGACTCCCGAGCAGATCCTCGAGAGCCATCTCGAATCCGCCATGTCCGAGTCGAGCGGCGAGTCCGCCAAGAACATCTTCGACCTGCCCGACGACGCCTTCGTCGACTTCATGTCGGCCCGCGCCATCGACGCCCTGAACGAGGGGAGGCTCACACTTTCCCACTTCGTCGAGGGCTGCGACAAGCGGCAGGGCTTCGTTGTCCAGTGGACCGATCCCAAGCCGAATCGACCCGCCGGGGAGTACACGCGACGGTTCCAGGATCGACCGATCGGCAACGACTGCCAGCGGATTCCGGAAAGCGCGGAGCTGATCGCGAAGCGGACGCAGGCCATCCAGGACGCGCTGAATAACCCGCACTCGTGCTGGGACATCAATCACATCGAGGGTACGTACTACGACATGTACAGCTTCAAGTACAACGATGGTGGACCGCGTCAGGTCGTTCTGTACGATCTGCTCACCGTCTGGGAATGACGGACGCCTCGGCGCAACCGGGCACACCCCGCCCCTTCCAGGGCGGGGTGTGTCTACAGTTGATTCGTCCGCCCCACCCTAGACGCATGGGCCACTGGCTGGGCGATCTTGGTGCGCGTATCGCTAGAGCTGGAACAGATACTGCAGCTTCATGAAATACTGCCGGTCCGTCAGGCGCCACTCCCGCGTACCGCTGCCGCCCGGGTCGATCTCCGCGTAGTCCCGCGTGGACCCCACGTAGAAGGTCGAGAAGGGATTGATCCGATACGTGACCAGGGGATCGGCCTCCCACGCGGCGGCGAAGTCGTTGTACTGGATCACCAGCCGCGCCGAGAGCTCGCGCGTGAACTGCAGGCCCCAGCGGCTGCGCAGGATGTAGCCCCTGAAGAGGGTGGCGCCGGTGGCGATGTTCTCGCTCTCGATCCAGCGCCAGCTGGTCTCGAAGAGGAAACGGTCGGCGGGTTTGAGGTCGACCCAGACGAAGGCGCCGTTTTCACGGCCCATGACCAGGTCCCCTCGCGCGATGCGGCGCCCGGTGTTCAAGCTGAAACCGCCGCGCACCGCGTCGCTGGGATGCATGTTGACGCTCAGTTCCCAGCTGTCGATACCGTTGAACTGGATGCCGCCGAAGTGCTCATTGCTCTCCATGTGCGACACCGCGACCCCGGCTTGTGCCCACTTGAGGCTGGCGCGCATGCCGCCCCAGATCCACTCGTCCTTGCGCTGCCCGTCCCAGTTCCAGACGCGGGCCACGTTCGTGTCGACGGACCACCAGTTGAGCACCGGGTGCTCGTCGAAGCGGAAGGTATGGCCCAGGTTGAGGGAATGCCGCCGGCGGTCGTTGTCGGGCTGGAAGCCGTTGTCGACGCGGAGGGTGGGGCTGTACTCCCAGTAGTCGTAGTCGGCGTTCCAGCGCCGGTCGTTGTACTCCAGGCTGGCGTAGCCGGCGCGCCCCTTGAAGCTCTCGCCGTCGAAGGCGCGGGTGTAGCGGCCGTTGTCGAAGGTGGCGCCGCCGAGGTCGCCGGTGACGTCCAGGTCGTCGGGCTCCTCGGTGTCCGTGCCGATGGCCTGGAACTCGACCTGGATCTGCTGGGTCAACCGGATGCGGCCGTCGAGGCTGGCCACCGTGTTGTGCCCGCCCCCGTCGATGCGGCGGTCGGTGGCCAGCACGCCGATCTGGGACCCGTCGCCCAGGGACTTGCGCACGCGCAGTATGTTCGTGGTGCTCTTGCCGCCCAGGGCGAACTCGCTGTTCTCTTCGAAGGGCAGGGTGAAGGGCGTGTGCTCGTCGCGGGCGGTCAGCAGGGCGATGCTGGTGCTGTTGGGACGCCCCGTGATCTTGGTCGCGAAGACGGGATCGTTGATCGAGCGCGTGTACACGGCGTTGAAGAAGGTCCGGTACATGTCGCTCCCCTCCTGGAAGAAGGGGCGCCGCTCGGGGAAGAACAGGGCGAAGGTGGAGTTCACGTCGATCTGCGCGGCGTCGGCCTCGATCTGGCTGAAGTCGGGGTTGTAGGTGCCCTCCACCGTGAAGCTGGACGAGAGGTTGGCCTTGGCGCCGATCGAGAAATCGCCCAGGATCGGTTCGTTCGACCAGTCCGCGTCCTCGCCGCGACCGCCGGACTGCGTGAAGATCTGCGAGGGCATGATCTCGATGCCCTTGCCCGGCCTCACGCCGCGGATGCCCTCGATCGTCCCCCACTGGCAGGGCCAGCAGCTCTCGTCGCGGTCGTAGGCGGCCCAGGAGTACTGGCCGCGCACCTCGCGGGGGTGGTTGCGCCAGAAGTCGACGCGCCAGACCTGCTCGTCCTTGTCGGGGAAGCGCAGGCTGGCCCAGGGAATCGCCATCTCGATCTGCCAGCCCTCGTCGGTGATCCGGCCGGCGCTGTGGAAGATCATGTCGTAGCCCATGTCCTCGCCGCCGTTGGCCGACCAGAGCAGGTCGCCCTGGATGCCCAGCGGGTTGCAGGCGATCTCGTAGGCCCAGGACTGGTCGGCGTAGGTGTCGATGGCCGTGATGATGTAGTCGTCGCTCCAGATGCGGTCGCGCTCGCAGAAGCTGGCGCGCACCGTGGACGGGTCGTCGTAACAGACGTAGGCCACGTAGAGGTGGTCGTCGTCGTAGGTCATCATGGCGACCGTGGCCACGGGCGGCTGCACCTGGTCGCCGGGATTGTGCTCGGCGAAGTGGCGGGCGGGGGGCTGGCCGGCCCAGCCGGGATCGTCGAGCAGGCCGTCGACGTCGATGGCGCCGGCGGTGCGCGAGATCTCCAGGGTCGGGTGGTAGGTCGCGACCCAGTCGTCGGCGAGGGCGGCGGAGGCGGTGAGGACCATGGCGGACAGCAGTAGCAGACCGAGCGGGCGGGGGTGGCTCATCGTGTTTCCTCGTCGGTGTGGGGTTGCCGGTCCGGACTTCCGGCGTCACCGAGAGAAGTACGGAAACCCGGCCGCCGGGTTGCGGCCGGGTTTCACGGGGGGAGTCACCGCGCGTAGAGGGACTTGACGTCGCTCCAGGCGCGGATCTCGTTGGGCGTCGTGTCGAGCAGCGACTCCACGGTGTCGACGATGGCCGTGAGGTCGAATCCGGTCTGGGAATATCGCAGGATCCCGTCGCGGTCGATCACGGTGTTGTAGGGAATGCCGCCGAACTCGGTGAAGAGCTGGAAGAGGTCCCAGTCGGGCGCGAGCCAGATGTCGTAGGTGACGCCCTGGGCCTGGCGCCAACCGTCCACCAGCACCGCCTGCTCCATGATGTCGACCGCCACGACTCTCACGCCCTGGCTGCCGTAGACCTGCCAGATGTCGTTTTCGAGGTGCTCCGCCTCCTCGTTGCAGCCGAGGCACCAGGTCGCGAAGAAGTTCAGCACCACGATCTCGCCGCGCAGATCAGACAGGGAATGGTCGCCGCCGTCCAGGCCGGGCAAGGTGAAGTCGCTCACCGTGTCGCCGATCATGTAGGCTGCCGGCGCAGGCGCGGCGGCGACCAAGAGAGTCAAAAGGACCATCGTGTATCGCTTCATGACACGCTCCTCATCTCAGATAGTAGACTTTGGACGTGGCGACCGTCTCGCCGAGGCGCAGGCGGGCCAGGTAGACGCCGGCGGGCGTCGGGCGGCCCGATGCGTCGAGGCCGTCCCAGGGCCGCACGTGGCTGCCCTCGTTCAGGGTCTCGCCCGTCACGAGCCGCCGCACGTGGCGTCCGCGCATGTCGAAGAGGTCGAGCTCGACCACGCCCTCCGCGGGCAGGGTCAGCCGCAAGGACACGCCTCCGGGCGCCCCGTAGGTCAGCTGCGACAGCCGCAGCCCCCCGCCCCACGCGGGCGCCACGGAGGTCGTATCCTGAAGCAGGCTGTCGACGGCCGCCGTGATCGCGTCGGGATCGTATTCGGTGTTGAAGTAGGCCACGCGTCCCGCCCGGTCGATCACGTAATCGAGGGGGTAGGGCGAGGTGGCGCCCGAGCGGGTGTACATGTTGTACACGGAATAGGCGTCCTTCAGGATCGGGAACGTCACCTGTGCCGCCTCGAGAAAGGCCACCAGGTCGGGCGGCGAGTCGCCGCCGCTGTTCAGGCCCAGCACCTGTACGTCCTCTCCCAGGTAGGGCAGATGCACTGCGGATTCGAGGTCCGAAAACTCCGGACCGCAGACAGGTCACCAGTTGGCGAAGAACGCCAGGACCACCACCTTCCCGAAATACTGCGACAGGGAATGAGTCATGCCTTGCGTGCTCGTCAGCACGAAGTCGGGCGCCGGGTCGCCGATGTCCAGCCGGTTGGGATTGTTGTCGGCGGTCAGGGGGAAGGAGACGTTGCTCTCGTCGACGTCGTCGCTCAGGACCTGCAGGAAGGTGCCGTCGTAGCCGGGCGACGCGTGGGTGAAGCTGACGGTCACCTCCTGCGCCTCCCCCGCCGGCAGAGTGAAGGGCCCCATGGGCGAGACGTCGAAGTTGGCGTTGAAGGTCGCGACGTTGGTGACCTGGAGCGCGCCGCCGCCGGTGTTGGAGACGGTGAAGGTCGTGTCCACCGTCGCCCCGACGGGCACGCTGCCGAAGGCGATGCCGTCGACCGAGAGCTCGATGTCTCCCTCGCTCGTGGGCCCGTGGTCGTAGACGCGCACCTTGGACCAGTCGGTCACGTAGATCCGGCCGGCCGCCGCCGCCAGCCCCATGGCACGCACCGGCGTGTTCTCGTGGCCGATGCGCACCGGGGCCGCGGGCGAGTCCAGGTCCACCACGTCGACGCCGTGCCAGTCGGCCAGGTACAGCCGGTCGCCGTCGAGCTCGATGGAGATCGCCAGGCCCGAGCTGTCGTAGGTGGAGAGCAGGACCGGCGCGTAGGGGATCGTCACGTCGAAGATGTCGACGCCGCCGCTGCCGCAGGCCACCGCCACCAGGCCGGGCGCCGTCGCCACGTCGAGGGCGTTGCCCGAGGTCGGCACCGAGGTCGCGAGGGTCGGCGCGGCGGGATCCGTGCCGTCCAGCACGGCCAGTCCGCCCGCGCCGTCGGCCACGTAGACGTGGTCGCCCAGGGACGCCGCGTCCCAGCTGTTGACCAGCCCG
This sequence comes from uncultured Fibrobacteraceae bacterium, assembly GCA_964617805.1. Classification (GTDB taxonomy): domain Bacteria; phylum Krumholzibacteriota; class Krumholzibacteriia; order LZORAL124-64-63; family LZORAL124-64-63; genus JAHIYU01. The sequence goes on from CAZTWK010000023.1 coordinate 15,952, forward strand.
GGGACGTTCGCCACCTCCACCGGATGGGCCGGATCGACCAGGTCGTGGATGCACACGCCGTTGCCGTGGATCGCGGCGTAGAGGTATCCGCCGTGGATGCAGCCCCCCTCGTAGCTCTCGCCGCCGCGGCCGATGTTGTCGACCAGGACCGGCGCAGCGGGATCCTGCACGCTGATCACGTCCAGCAGGTCCTCGCGGCTGCCGCAGTAGGCGTAGTCGCCGAAGACGACGCCGCGGTAGTAGCGCACGAAGGGATGGCCCGGCGGCTGGTAGCGGCCCAGCGAGACGGGAGTGACGGGATTCGAGACGTCCATGACATCGAGGCCGCCCACGCCGAAGACGTAGAGCAGGCCGTCGACGATGTCCGCGTCCTGGAGTTCGGCGAAGTAGTTGGGGTTGTATACGCCGGTGTAACCGACCATGTCGTCATCCGCACGCGCCACGCCGCCGAGCAGCGTCACGGCCGCGACGATGACGAGATCTGTCCGTATCGAACGCATAGGGCTTCCTTTCTCCTGAATTCGACTTTCCCCGGGCGGGAACGAGAGTGCGTGACACGGGCGGCCGATTTCTTACATCAGCGCACGAGAAAGAGCTTGGCGACGGCGGCCCGCCCCCCCGCGAGGGCGCGGGCCAGGTACACGCCCGCCGGGAGGCGCCGGCCGGCGGCGTCGCGCCCGTCCCAGTCCAGGGCGTGCACGCCGGCGGCGAGGCTCTCCCCCGCCAGCAGCCGGCGCACGCGGCGCCCGCGCGCGTCGAAGAGATCCAGGCCGACCTCGGCGGGAGCCGCCAGCGTGAGCCGCAGCGAAGTGCCCGCGCCCTGTCTCAGGGCCGGTCCGCCCGGGGCCGGGCGCGGCACGGGCGCGGTCCGCGCCAGCAGGCTGTCCACCACGGCGACCAACGCCGCCGGGTCGTACTCGGTGCCGATGTAGGCCACGCGGCCGTCACGGTCGATCACGTAGTCGAGGGGATAGGGCGAGACGACGCGGACCTGCCGGTAGGCCTGGTAGACGGGCGCCGCGTCGCGCAGCACCGGGAAGGTGATCTGGGAGGCCGCCAGGAAGGCCTCGAGGTCCGCGGGCGAATCGCCGCCGCTGTGCAGGCCGAGCAGGTGGACGTCGGTGCCCTGGTAGCGCTGCTGCACGGCCGTCTCGAGGTCCGAGAACTCCGGACCGCAGACCGGTCACCAGTTGGCGAAGAACGCCAGGACCACCACCTCGCCCAGGTACTGCGAGAGGGTGTGGACGGCCCCGCCCAGGTCCGTGAGCGCGAAGGCGGGCGCGCTCTCGCCCAGGTCCAGCACGTCGGGATCGTCGTCGGCGCTCAGCGGCAGGGTGACCGCGCCCTCGTCGACGTCGTCGGAGAGGATGCGCAGGAAGGTCCCGTCGAAGCCGGACGCCTGCGGCGTGAAGGTCAGGGTCACGTCGAGGGTGTCGCCGGGCATCAGCGTCAGGGCGGAGGGAGACACCGTGAAGGCGGGATTGAAGGTCTCCACGGCGGAGACGTTCACGGGCCCGCCGCCGGTGTTGGCCAGGGAGAAGACGGTGTCCGCGCTCGCACCCACCGGCACGGCGCCGAAGGCCACGCCGTCCACGGACACGGCCAGGTCGCCGAGCAGGGTGGGCCCGTAGTCGTAGGCCCGCACCCGCGACCAGTCGGCGGCGAAGACCCGGTGCCCCCAGGCCGCCAGGCCCATGGTGCGCACCGGGGTGTCCTCGAAGCCGACGCGCAGGGGGCGGTAGGGAGCGTCCGGATCGATCACGGCCACGCCGTCCCACTCGGCCACGAAGATCAGCCCGCGCTCGATCTCCACCGAGAGGGCCAGCCCCGCGGTGGCGTGGGTGTCGTGGAGGACCGGCAGGGCGGGATCGTCGCGGGAGAAGACGTCGACGCCGGCGCTGCCGCAGGCCACGGCGACCCAGCGGTCGGAGACGTCCACGTCCAGCGCGGACCCGGAGGTGGGCAGCGAGACCAGGTGGCGCGCGTCGCGCGGATCGGCGACGTCGAAGACCGCCAGGCCGCCGGCGCCGTCCGCCACGTAGACGTGGGCGCCGTGGGCGGCCGCGTCCCAGGCGTTGACCAGGCCCCAGTGGGCGCTCACGAAGGCGGGCAGGGCCGGTGCGGCCAGGTCGTAGACGCGCAGCCCGTCGTCGTGGCGCGCCGCGTAGAGGAAGCCCTCGTGCACGCACGAGCCCTCCCAGGTGCCGCCCGGGACGCCGACCACGCTGGCGAGGGACGGCCAGGCGGGATCGCGCACGTCGATCACCTGCAGCAGGTCCTCGCGGGCGCCGCAGTAGGCGTAGCCGCCGGCCACCGAGCCGCGGTAGAAGCGTTCGTAGGGATCGCCCGGGGGCACGTAGCGGCCGAGGGCGAAGGGGGCCGCGGGATCGCTGTAGTCGACGATCTCCAGGCCGCCCACGCCGAAGAGGTAGAGCAGGCCGTCGGCGATCTCGATGTCCTGCAGCTCGGCCGAGCGGCCGGGGACGTAGTCGCCCACCGCCTCGAGCCGGTCGTCGACGGCGGCGGCGGGCGCGACGAGGGCGGCGACGACCAGCGTCGCCGCCACGCCCGCATGCCCGCGGTTCGTCCGGAACTTCAAGCCAACCTCTTCCGTTCGCTCACGTATGGTCCTCCAGGCACGGACGTGAGTGCCCCCGGCGCGCGAATCCTTACAGCATAGCCGCGCCGGGCGTGCTACGCTGATCTGAACCCGAAACGAGCGAGACGAGTCATGAGAACCGCAAATCACCTGGGCGCGATCGCGCTCCTCTCGGCCCTGATCCTGGCCCCGGAACCGGCCCCGGCCGGCCACGAGGGCTCCATCCGCATGCAGGTGGGCGTGCCCCAAGGCGCCTTCGACGAGCAGGTGGACCAGCTGGGCTACGGCCTGGTCCTGGACTACGCCTACGACGACGACGGCCCCCTGGCGCTGGGCCTCGGCGGCGACCTGCTGATCTACGGGCACGAGACCGTCCTCATGTCCCTGCCCCTGGTGGAGGACTTCGAGTACGTCACCGACAACAACATCGCCTCGCTGTTCCTGCTGGCCCGCCTGCGGGCCGGCGACGGCCGCGTCGTCCCCTACCTGGAGGGACGCTTCGGCGGCGGGTACATCTGGACCGAGACCAAGCTCACCGACGAGGACTGGTGGGACGACGACGTGGTGGCGCGCGAGACCAACTACGACGACACCATGGTGATCTGGGGCGCCGGCGGCGGCCTGAAGATCCAGCTCCACGGCGGCGATCCCGACGACCCAGAATCCCCCGCGGTGCTGCTGGACGCGAAGATCGTCTACCGCCACGGCGGCCGGGCGGAGTACCTGACCGAGGGCGCCATCCGGGTGGACGAGAGCCAGCGCGTGCGGATCCGCCCCTCCGAATCCGAGACGGATCTGCTGCAATACGAGCTGGGCGTCTCCTTCCGCTTCTGAGAGGTCAAGACATGAGGAACCCGACCCGCGCCCTCTGCGCCGTCCTGCTGCTCGCGACCCTGTCCGGCTGCGGCGGCGAGTCCGCATACGTGAAGGAGATCGACGCCTGGCACGCCGCCCGCGTCGACCGGCTGCGCAGCCCGGACGGCTGGCTGTCCCTGGTGGGGCTGCATCCCCTGGCCCAGGGTCCCAACATCATCGGCTCGGGCGACGACGCCGGCGTGCGGTTCGGCGGGACCGCGCCCGAGCGCGTGGGCGTGCTGGAGGTGGGCGACAGGTGCATCTTCTTCGCCCGGCCCGGCGCCGAGGTGAAGCGGGCCGACGGCACGCCCGCCGGCCGCATCACCATGCTGACCGACATGCAGGACGACACCACCGTGATCGAGGTCGGCACCCTGAGCTTCTTCGTCATCGAACGGGGCGGTGCGCGGTACCTGCGCGTCAAGGATACCGACAGCACGACCCGCGTGGGCTTCTCGGGCATCGACCGCTTCCCCGTCGACGAGACCTGGCGCGTCACGGCCCGCCTGGTGCGCCACGACCCGCCCCGCACCGTGTCCGTGCCCAACGCGCTCGGGCAGGTCACCGAGGAGACGAGCCCCGGGCTGCTGTTCTTCGAACTGGACGGGGAACCGTACAGCCTGACCCCGACGGGCGAGCCGGGCGAGGATCTCTCCATCGTCTTCGCCGACGCCACCACGGGCGGCGCCACCTACGACGGCGGGCGCTTCCTCTCCGCCGATCCTCCCGACGAGCACGGCGAGGTGGTCCTGGACTTCAACATGGCCTACAACCCGCCCTGCGCCTTCACCCCCTACGCCACCTGCCCGCGGCCGCCGGAGGGCAACACGCTGGCGGTGGCGGTGACGGCGGGCGAGAAGACGTGGGGGGAGCACTGAGACGGGGGCGGACGCGCATGCTGATCAGGTGTCTCTTCGTCACGGCCCTGCTTCTGTGCCGGGGATCCGCGGCGACCGCCGCGCCGACCGAACTCGCCGACACCTACCTCCAGGCCATCCTCGATGACGACTGGGAAACGGCCCGCGGCTGCTGGTCGCCGGCCGACCTCGCCTCCTCGACTCGACTCGGCATCACCTACGCCGATCTCCCGCTCAAGCTGGACAGCGCCTCGCTGCTGGTCCTCGAGAGACGCCTCTGCCGGTCGGGCGGAATCGACGTGACCGTGTCCGGGATCGACGACGACACGTCGCGGGCCCGCATCCGCTACGAGTTGCGGGCCGGCGAGGAACGGGCCACGGTCACCTATCACGCCGCGCCCACGGCCGAGGGCTGGCGGTACGTGTCGCCGGACGCCGCGCTGTCGGCCGGCTGGCCGCGGACGCGGACCGAGTATCTCGACCTGCGCGTCCAGCCGCCGCTGACGATCTCGGAGACCGCCCTGCGGCGGCTCGACGCCTTCGTCACCGAGACCTGCGCGCATCTCGCCGTGCCCCCCGCGCGGATGGACCTGCTGCGCGCGGAGAAGCTCGGCTACTACCTATGCGACGAGGCGACGGTCGCCGAGATCGTCGGCGCCCCGACACGGGGCGTCGCCCTGCTGCAGACCGACGCCGTGGTCACCAGCGAGCCCTGCCACCTGCACGAACTGGCCCACCTGCTCGTCAACTTCGCCCTGCAGGACCTGCCGCTGTACACGTTGCCGTTCCTGCAGGAAGGCGCCGCGGTCGCCCTGGGCGGCCGGTGGGGCCGCGCGCCCGAGGTGATGGGCCTCCTGGGCCGATTCACGCTCCAGGAGGGTTTCCTGGACGTCGAGGACCTCTTCACCTGGGACGGTTTCCACGCGCATTCGGCGGACCTGACCTACGCGCCGAGCGGCCTGCTCGTCGACTTCCTGCTCGCCCGGCTGGGTGGTGAGGGGTTCCTGGACCTGTACCGGGCGGGCTCGGGTGATCTCGACGACCTCCGCCGGCTGGACCGGTCGACGGTGACGGCGCGGATCCGCGACGCCGCCCGCTGCGAGTGGGAACCGCTACGACGCGACTTCGAGACGTTCATGGCGGACGGACCATGCGGCGGCATCCGCACGGACGACGAGGGCAAGGGGGAGATCCTGGCGAGCACGCGGGCCAGTGGTCTGGCGGTGACGGTCTCCGACGGCGGCCGGTGGCTCCGCTGGGTCGTGGAGGCGGACGAGCCGCCCGTGGCCGGCGCCCTGTCGCTGCTGGGGCCCGACGCGGCGGCGACCAGCCGCCTCTTCGCCGAGCAGTTCCCGGGACGGGTCCACACGGGCGAACGGATGGCCGTCGTCTTCTCGCCGGAGGAAGTGGGCGTCTACGACTTCCGCACCGATCTGCTGCTGGCGAAGTACGTCGCCGCCTTCTGCCCCTCGCAGACCCTCGTCTCGGCGGACGGCCGGAGGCTGGCCTTCATGACGTCCCGGGACCTGTTCCCGGACGGCGAATGGCGGATCACGCTCGTCGACGAGCCCCCCGGCGGCGAAGCGACGCCGGCCCGGTAGCGCGCCGGATGGTCGACTCGTGATGCTTGATGTGAAAACACAACCCCGGGGTGGTGTTTTCGTGTCCCTGGACAAATCGATCGAGATGGCCGGATCCCTCACTCCACGATCCGGTAGCACACCACCTCCATCACCGCTTCCTCGTCGTCCCCCGTGCTGAGACGGCTGCCCTGTCCCCACTGGGCCGCGAAGGCGTCGGCGTAGCCGCGGATCACCAGCACGCGGTCCGGCCCGCCAAAAAAAGCAGCGTCGTAGCGGCCGTCGCCCTCGCAGGCGAGCCGCACCTGCTTGACGAAGACGCCCTCGGCGTCGAAGACGTCGAAGGTGCAGAGCACGCCCTCGGGCTGCTCGCGCACGCCGCGGCTGGTGACCGCCCACAGGGTGCCGTCCTCGCGGGCGCGCAGGCCGCGCAGGCTGTAGATGAGGTCGGGCTCGTGGTCGAGGTACTCCACCCGGTAGGGGATGCCGGCGCCGCTGATGGCGTTGTCGATCATGTCGTGGATCATCTGGCGTTCCTCGGGCGTGCGCCGCCAGCGCTCGTACGCGCGCTCGATGACGCGCACGAGCTCCCCCTCGGGGGTATAGACGTTGATCCGGTACTGCTCGAGTTCGGGCGCCGCGTAGATGCGGCCGTCGGCGCCGACGGCCGAGTTCCACCAGAAGCCCGGGATGTGCACGCCCTCGCTGAAGACGTAGTCGCGGAAGTCGTAGATGTTGTCGAGCTGGCAGAGGCGCTTCGTCTCGTTGCCCGCGGCGTCGAAGAGGGAGAGGAAATTCTCGCGCTGCGAGGTGCCGGGCTCGCCGGGCTGGGCGCGGGTGCCGGACAGGAGCAGCACGTCGCCGCCGGTGAAGGCCGCGTTGAGGCTCCAGAAGCCGCCCTCCTCGCGGTCGGCGCCGCCGGGCTCGAGGGCGCCGGCCGGGTCGCCGTCGGCGTCCACGAAGACGATCTTGCCGGGGAACTCCATCGCCGCGCCCACGCGGCCGTCGCTCAGCACCACCATGTCGCGGGCCGCGCTGATCTCGCCGGGCCCCTCCCCTTCGCGGAAGAGCGACCGCAGGTGGGTGCCGTCGGGCGCGTAGACCTGCACCGTGTTGAGCTGGGCGTCGAGCACGTAGACGTTGCCCGCCGCGTCCGTGTCGACCTTGGTGATCAGGCCGAAGAAGATCTCGTCGTCCTCGCCGCCGGCGCGCCACAGCTCCTCGAGCCGCAGGGTCTCGACGCCGTCGCGGGGCGCCTTGCCGTTGCGCACGTGGGGAACGCCGTCGATGTCGACGATCTCGGCGGCCGCCGGCGCGGCGAGGGCCAGCGCGACGAGGAACAGGCTGAGCGTACGAAGGGGATGCATGACGGACCTCCAGGCCGGGGAAAGACTGCTCCCGATTCTACGTCAGCGCCGCCGTCCGGTTACAGACCCGTTTTATCGCCCGCCGCCGACGTGCTATGGTCGCGTCACCACGAAAGGCGGTCCTCCCATGAAACCCACCACCACCGAGGACGTGCTCGACCTGCTCAACGGCGCCACCGGCGCGGCCTCCCTGGGCGCGGCCTTCGAGCTGGGCCTGTTCCCCCTGCTGGCCGAGCGTCCCCTGGACGCCGCCGCGGTGGCCGACGCCCTGGACCTCCCCGCCCGGCGCTGCGCCTACTGGCTGCAGGTGCTGTCGGACACCGGCCTGATCGTGCGCGACGGCGACGCCTACGCCCCGTCGGCCACGGCCCGCGCGGCGATCCTCGACCGCTACCGTCCCGACACCTGGGCGCTGCTGGCCGAGGAGGCCCGCGAACGCATGCCCGCCCTGGTCGACCTCGCGCTGAACCTGGGCGTGCCCGGCTCCGTACGCGACCGGCTGAACCTCCCCCCGCGCGACTACATGGCCCAGATGGCGGCGGATCCCGTGCGGGCGAGGCGCTTCACGCTCATGCTCTACGACCTGCACCGGGCGCTGGCCGCCGAGCTGGCGGCATCGATCGACCTGGACGGCGCGTCGCGCCTGATGGACCTGGGCGGCGGCTCGGGCGTGGTGTCCCTGGCGCTGGTCGAGCGCCATCCCGGCCTGTCGGCCACCGTCGTCGACATCGCCAACGTCTGCGAGACCGGCCGCGGACTGGCGGCCGAGCGCGGGCTGGCCGAGCGCGTGACCTACCACGCGGCCGACTTCCTGGCCGACCCCCTGCCCACGTGCTTCGACGTGGTCCTGGCCTGCGACGTGAACGTCTACTCGACGGGGCTCTTCGCCAAGGTGGCGGCGGCCCTGGTCGAGGGCGGCCGCTTCCTGATCATCGACGAGTTCGCGCCCGACGACGCCGCGCCCCCCAACCGCGCCCACTGGGCCCTGGACAGATCGCTGTTCGATCCGGATTACGTCATGCCGTCGGTCGGCGGCGTGAAGGACCTGCTGCGCGGGGCGGGCCTGCACCTGGAGGACGAGTCCCCGCTGGAGCCCCTGCCCGGCAGCGAACGCTACCGCGAGGACCTGACCGTGCTCACCGCGCGCCGTTGACGCGCACGGGGCCTCAGTGCTTGAGCCGGTCCTGGAACTTCTCGCGGAACTTGTCCAGCTTGGGCGAGATGACCACCTGGCAGTAGGGCTGGTTCCTGTTCTTGCGGTAGTAGTCCTGGTGACCCGCGTCGGCGGCGATGAAGGCGTCGAAGGGCGCCACCTGGGTGACGACGGGGTCGTCGAAGACCTCGGCCTCGGCGAGGTCGGCCAGGAGCTTCGTGGCGGCCTCGAGCTGCGCCTCGTCGTGCCAGAAGATGGCCGAACGGTACTGCGTGCCGATGTCCGCACCCTGGCGGTTGAGGGTGGTCGGGTCGTGGACGGAGAAGAAGACGGTCAGCAGTTCCCCGTAGGAGATCGCGGCGGGATCGAAGCGGACCTGCACCACCTCGGCGTGTGCGGTGCCGCCCGCGCAGACTTCCTTGTACGAGACGTCGCCCTTGCCGCCCCCGGCGAAGCCCGACTCCACCTTGACCACGCCCGCCAGCTCCTCGAAGACCGCCTCCAGGCACCAGAAGCAGCCGCCGGCCAGGGTGGCCGTCTCCCTGTCGCTCGTATCCGCCATCGTCCCTCCCGCGCCGGCGCCCAGGAGGATCGCGGCGGCCAGCGTCATGATGATATGCGTGCGCATGTCGACCTCCTCATGGCTACACACGGAAGGCACGAATGGTCACCGCGGCAAGCCGGGGCCGAAACGTGAACTCCCTGCCGCACGCAGGGTTATCGGCGCCGGGCGCGGCCCGAGCCGCTGACCGTGGCGTCCACGTCCGGGGAACCGCCGTAGCGCACGTCGCCGCTGCCGGTGATGCGGCAGTCCAGGGTCTCGTCCACGTGCACGGCGACGCCGCCGCTGCCGGAAATGCGGATCTCCGCGGTGCGCGTCTCCAGGTCGGCGGCCTTGCAGTCGCCCGAACCGGTGATCTGCGCCTCGAAGCTCCGCGCGGTCCCGTCGAAGATCTTCACGTCGCCGCTGCCGGTTATGCGCAGGCCGAAGGCCTCCGCCTCGAGCCGGCCGATCTCGGCGTCCCCCGAGCCGGTGATGCGCAGCGAGCAGTCGCCGGTCTCGAGGCCCTCGAGGTCCAGGTCGCCCGAACCGGTGAGCGTGAGATCCATGTGCTCGGAGCTCAGGCGCGGCGCGCTGATGTCGCCGCTGCCGGTGCCGCGGATCCTCTCCAGCTCGCGTACGGTCAGCTCGTAGCGGATGGATTTGGTGGGCCGCAGATTGACGCCCCGCTCGGCGCGCAGGGTCAACTCGCCGCCGTCGACCTCGCTGGTGATGAGCTCCAGGAGGTTGCTCTCGGCCGTGATGGTCAGCGCCTCCCGCTCGCCGAGCGTGATGACCAGGTCGCCCTGGCAGGCGAGCTCGACGGCGTCGAGGGCATCGACCGCACGCGTCACGGTCGTCACGTCGCCGTTGCCGCGCACTCCCTCGTTGATCACCATGCGGCAGCCGCTGTTCAGGACCTGGCACGCCAGGATCAGGAGCATGAATAGGTATCGACTCAGCATGATCCACTCCCTTGAGAAAGCCGGAAGGAAGACGTACGCGGGGCGCGGGGGGTTGCATGAAGGTGCTCCAGGCCTCACGACGGAGAGGTTCGACGTCGGGTTTACACGTGTGAACGTGTCGGTCGTCCTGATCAGGTTCGCGAATCAGGATACGGCATTCACCGCATCCCGACGCAACCTCTTGACGATCCGCCCGTACTGAATTACTGTACTAGTACAATTAGTACAGTAATGGGAGATCCCTGATGAGCACGAGAGATCCAGCCTCCGCACCCCTGCTCACGGTCGATCTGGAGAGCGGCACCCCGATCTACCGGCAGATCATCCAGGGTATCCGCCGGCAGGTCGCCGCGGGCCGGTTGCCGCCGCGGACACCCCTGCCCTCGGTGCGCCAGCTCGCCGCCGACCTGGACATCAACCCCAACACGGTCAGCAAATCGTACCTGCTGCTGGAGCGGGACGGTCTCGTGGCGGCCCGCCGGCGCAAGGGCTACTACGTGGCCGAGGGCGCCCGGGAGCGGGCCCTGGCCGGCGACCGGGCCCGGCTGGACGACGTCGTCAACGATTTCCTCGTGGCCGGGCGCGAGCTGGGCCTCGCCGACGCTTCCCTTCTGCAGGCCCTGGCCGATCGCCTCGACGGCGACGAAGACGGAGGTAGCTAGCATGTCCCCCTGCACCGATCACGCCCCCCTGTTCCTGGCCGCCGTCGACGGGGCCGCCACGCGTCTCGTCAGTCTCGCGGTGCTGGTGCTGCTGCAGATCGTGGCCTTCCAGTTCCTGATGATCCGCATGTCGCGCGTCCTGCCCCGTCAGCTATTGGGCTCGGAGACGGGACCCGAGTCGGTGGCGCCGGTGGTGGCCCGCTTCCGCGAGGGTCTGGGCAGCGGTCGGCGCCTGCTGGGTGTCGTGCTGATCGTCGCCGTGCTGGCCATCGTCCTGGTCGTCCCCTTCGACGAGACGGGCCATCGCAAGGTGGGACTGCTGGTCGTGTCGCTGCTCTCGACAGGCGTCATGGTGGGTGGCTACATCCGCGACACGCGGCGCATCTACTTGCTGCGCAAGGTGTTGGAGCCTGTGACCAGGAGTACCGCCAGTCTCGAGCGTCGCACCCTCGCCACCTTCTACCCCCGGCGTCTGGAAGCGCTGCCGCTGCTCGTCTTCGCGGCGACGGCCGTTCTGACCGTCCGTCTCTGGCCGCAGGACCGGACGGTCGGCCTGGTGGCGCCGCTCTTCCTGCCCACCGCCCAGCTCCTGTTCATCTGGATCTCGCGGCTCTTCGCAGGCTGGCTGGCCGCCCAGCGCTGGCCGGTGGCCCAGGGCGCCTTGGCCCAGGCCGACGACCCGGCCGCCGTCCTGGCCCGCAACCGGGCGTATCGTCGACAGGACCTGCGGGGCTTCGTCTACGCCCGCGCCGGCGTCGTGCTGTTGACGGGGATCTGGCAATGGCAATGGCTGCACCGGTGGCGCGACCTGCCGGTCCCCCGCTGGCTGGGCCTGGCCGACGACGTGGCGGTGATCCTTCTGCTGGCGACCTTCGTCGTCGTGTTGCTGACGTTGCCCGGTCTCGGCAAACGGGCTTGACCCACGAACAGGCTCCCGGCCTTGAACTGGACCCTGCGACTCGGGCACGGGGCAGGCGAGGGTCCAGTCCGGACCGGGAGCCGTATGAATGGATCGCGCACGTGGTTCGGCGACCCGCGTCTGGTGTGGCATCTGGGTGGGATTCAGGCGGGCCGTCGCCGCCGGGAGAGCTGTCGGATCGGTCGATATCAGATCCCGCCGACGAGTGGAAGCACCGTACCATGTTGAACAGATGGCGTCAACACGATTCAGGCACGCCGCCGCACGCAACCCCGTAAATGTCTTGTTCGGTGTTGGTTACGGCGCTATTCCGTGTATTTCACGCTGCATCCGTAGGGGCGCGTCTCTACGATCGGTACGGGTTCGCCGGCAGCCAGCGCCGCCAGGGCGATCGCCACGTAGTTCGTCACGCCGAGCTTGCCGGCCGAGCGATCATCGTCGATGGCGCCGTGGTAGACGACCGTGCCGGCGGCATCGATCACGAACATGTGGGGCGTGGCCTTGGCGCCGTAGAGCCGGCCCACCTCGCCCTTCGGATCCAGCAGCACCGGGTAGGGCATGCCGTACGCCTCGCGGGCCTTGGTGTTGCGCTCGAGGCCGTGCCCCTGCTTGCCGGGCGCGCTGGAGCAGACGCAGAGCCAGACCACGTTCGAGTCGGCCGCGGCGTAGGTGTCGTTCATGGTCTTGTGCGTGCCGTGATGCTTCTTGATGAAGGGGCAGTCGGCGTTGAACCACTCGAGCACGACGGTGCGGCCGTCGGCCAGGTAGGCGGACAGGGTATGCTCGACGCCTTCGGTGTCGGGGAGGGTGAAGTCGGGGGCGGTCTCGCCGGGGGGCACGGCCGCGGCGGCCGTGGCGAGGGCGAGCAGGATGATCGTCAGTGCCAGAACTCTGTGCATCATCTTCCTCCAGGTGACGGAACGGCCGCGGGTACGGCCGGTATGTCGATGAGGGCCGCCGTGCGGCCTCGATTTCGGAATCGTATCAGCATGCCGCGCGCCGGGCCGTAGACCCCCGCCCGTTCGCGGAAACGCAGCCCGAGGCGGTCGCCGTCGCGCGCACCGTCAGCGACGGCGTCCACGAGCCGACCGCAGTCGGTCGCGGGCATGAACTCCAGACGCTCCGCGTCCTTCCAGGTCAGCGTGAGCGTGCCGCCGTCCCAGACGGGATCGAGACGCTCGGCCCGCATCGGCACCATCACATCGATCAAGCCCATCTCGCAGGGCGGTTGCGCATCGTCGGACAGGATCAGGGTGTCGCCGTAGACGCATAGGTCCCGGCAGGCCACCCACTCGACGCGGGCACCGAACTCGGCCCGGTAATCCCCCGTCCAGTGGATCTCCTGCCACAGGATCAGCCTGTCGTGATACACGTGGTCGAGGATGCCCCCCGGGGAGAGCAGGCGCTCCGGGGCCGGCCAGTGCAGGGGGCCGGCCGACCAGCCCTCGGGCAGGTCGAAACGGACGCGCGGCGGCATGCCGCTGTCGTTCAGCCCGTCCCAGTAGAGGTGCCAGCCCTCGGCGATGCGGAACCGCCACTCCAGGATGAATACCGGTCTCTCCGGCGGCTTCTCGGAGCGGCAGAGAGAGACCACCACCGGCCGCGCATCGCTAGGCACGATCTCGGTCTTCTCGCAGCCGCCCAGCAGGAGCAGGTGTATCATCGCGATCAGAAACAACAGCCATGGCGGCAGACGCCCGTCAGTGACCCCCGTTGCGGCCGCCTTCGAGCTGACGCTGGTATTCAGCCTCATCCATGTGCCCCAATGACTTCGCAATCAATCCATCCGGCCCGAAAGCCCATTCCTCATGCCCGCTGATATGGATCTTGTTGCCGGTGCCGCCCGGGCCGGTATTCGTGCCGTCCAGTGTCCAACGGTATATCACATGCTCCCCTTGGATAGCGACCTCATCCATCGTCAGAACCATGTCGGGAAGTGCCGTCATGAAGCTCCGTGCCGTCGAAGTGATCGCGGCCCGGCCGACCGAGGGCACTCCGTCGTTGATCTGCAGGGAGCCGTCCTCCGCGAAGAACTCCGCGACACTCGCGGGATCCTGGCTGCTCCAGGCGGCCGTATACCGGGTCGCGAATTCCTGGAAATATGCCGAATCCATCGCCGTCTCCTTCGAATTGCAGCCAGCCACCACGACGGCGACCGAAGCGAAGAGACATAGCGCCCACATGACCGGGCGTCCCTGTTGGGTCGTTTGCATCGACTTGCCTCCTGATGTACCTGAATCCCTGCCCGCATCATCAGCCACGCACTGTATTCCTCGTCCGCGATACGCATGACGGTCCCGCCGAACCCGGGTCGCCCTCACGCCAGCCGATCCGCCACCAGCGTCACCATCACCAGCAGGGCGAAGGTGTTGATCTCCATGAAGCGCAGCTTGAAGGCGCGCACGTCGACGGCGCGCAGCAGGCCCGCCGCGCGCACCACGAGCACGGCGCCCGCGATGGCGATCACCAGTCCCGCCGCGAGCCCCCGCGCCGGCGCGTAGAGGGGCGCGAAGAGCGCCGCCACGGCCACCGCCGCGATCCACACGAAGGTCAGGCGGACCACCTGGCGGCTGTCGAAGCGGTCGAAGAGCGAGGGCAGGCCGCCCTCGGCGTAGTCGGCGCGGTGGAAGAGCAGCAGCAGCCAGAAGTGGGGCACCTGCCACAGGAAGAAGAAGAACGAGACCTGGTGGATGGTCGGATCGGCGAGATATCCGCCGGCGGCGACCCAGCCCGCGGCCGGCGGCAGGGCGCCGATCAGCGAACCGGGCAGCACGGCGAAGGGGGTCACGCGCTTGAGCGGGGTGTAGACGCCGTTGTAGACCACGGCCGCGGCCAGGCCCAGCCAGGCCGCGGCGGGTTCCACGAGCCAGAGCACGAACGAACCGGCGGCGAGCAGGGCCAAGGCGATCAGCGCGGCGCCGGGGCGGGAGATCCGTCCGGAAGGAATGGGGCGGCGAGCCGTCCGTTGCATGCGCGCATCCACGTCGCTCTCCTGGACGTGATTGAGCGCCGCCGCCCCGCAGGCCTGCAGGAAGATGCCGATCAGGACCGGCGCCAGCCGCAGATCGAACTGTCCGCGCGCCATGAGGTAGCCCACGGCGGTGGTCGTCGCCGAGGCGACGGTGATGCGCGGCTTGACCAGTTCGAACAGGAGCCTCACTCGCCCTCCCCGGCCGGTACGTCGAGGCTCTTGAGGATCTGGATGATGGTCTCGAGCTCCTCGTCGTTCACGATGCCGGTCATGGGCGGCATGACCGGGTCGTAGCCCTCGACCACGTCGGCGTTGGGTTCGCGCAGGGAGCGGCGGATGTAGTCCTCGTCGACCACGATCCGGCGACGCTCGCCGTCGGTCAGCACCCACTCCTCGCGTCCGAAGACGTCCTTGAAGCTGGGGCCGATCAGGCGCGAGCCGTCGAGGCTGTGGCAGGCCATGCAGCCCTTCAGGGTGAGCAGCTTGGTGCCCACCATGCCGCCGCCGCCGTCGGCGACCCACTGGTCGTACACGGGCCGGGGCAGCGAGCGCACCTTGCTGAGCATGGCCGAGTGGCGGTCGCCGCAGTACTCGGCGCAGAACAGGTCGTACTCGCCGTCGCGCGTGGACTCGAACCAGGCCGTGTTGACGCGCCCGGGCATGCAGTCCTCCTTGAGACGGAAGGCGGGCACGAAGAAGCTGTGGATCACGTCGTTGGAGACCAGGTCCAGGGCCACCGGCTCGCCCGTGGGCACCACCAGCTCGGCGGACTGCATGCCGCTCTCGTACTCGAAGATCCAGGACCACTTCTGGGCGTAGACGGTGACCTTCATGGCGTCCTCGGGCACGTCGCGCATGACCTTGAAGCCGGCCCAGCCGTACCAGAACATCACCAGCACCAGGATGGTCGGCAGCACCGTCCACAGGGTCTCCAGCCGCACGCTGCCCTCGATCTGGGCGGCCTCGGGATGGCGCGCGCGGCGGTAACGGACCATGAAGAGGATCATCGTCGCGGTGATGCCGAGCAGCAGGATCACCGACGACCCCAGGATGAGCCAGAAGGTCTGGTCCACCAGTGAGGAATAGCTGGATGCGCCTGAGGGCATGATCAACTCCTGAAGGTGTAGTCGAAGAACGTGAGTCCCATGAAGATGGCCAGGATGCCCACCGCCACCAGGAACATGATCTTGTAGACCCTGCGCTCGTACTTGAGGTGCATGAAGAACATGAGGATCAGCGCGGCCTTGACGGGCGTGACGATCATGGCCACCAGCACGCCCCCCTTGCCCGGGAAACTCACCGACGCGGTGACCGTGACCGCCGTCAGGACCAGCAGCCAGACCCAGACCTTGACGAAGATCCCGTTGGGGACGACGTGATGTTCAGCTTCGGCGTTGGCCATCTCGCACCTCAGTTGGTCAGATAGAAGAGCGGCAGCAGGAAGATCCAGATCAGGTCCACCAGGTGCCAGTACAGGCCCGTGTATTCCAGGACGCCCTGGTTCTCGCGGGTCACCGTGCCGGCCTTGAGCCGGCGCCACACCCCGTACATCACGGCCAGACCGACCAGCACGTGTACGCCGTGCAGGCCGGTCATCATGAAGTAGAGGTTGAAGAACAGCCCCTCGCCGTGGGGCAGCGCGTGCAGGTGCTCCTGCCCCGGGAAGATGCCGTGGGAGAACTTGGCGGCCCACTCGAAGCCCTTGAAGATCAGGAACAGCAGGCCGAGCATCATGGTCGAGCCCAGGCCCAGGCGGGCCCATTCGGCCTGGCCGCGCTGCAGGGCGGTCACCGACAGCACCATGGTCAGGCTGCTGGTCAGCAGCACCACGGTGTTGATCACGCCGATGGTCACGTCCAGCTCGGCCGCGGCGTGGTGGAAGTCGCCAGCGTTCAGGGAGCGGTACACCGCGTAGATCAGGAACAGGCCGCCGAAGAGCAGCAGTTCCGTGAAGAGGAAGAGCCACATGCCGGTCTTGGCGCCGTCGGTGTCGCGGTGTACGTGGTGATCGAGGGCGTGGGCCTGGTCGTTGCTCATGACGTGGTCTCCTTGGCCGCGGCCGCGAAGTCGTAGGGCCCCGTCGTCACCTCGGGGGCGGCGACGAAGTTGAGCTGGGGCGGCGGCGAGGTGGTCTGCCACTCGAGGGTCGTGGCCCCCCAGGGGTTGTCGCCGGCCGGCGCGCCGTGGCGGATCGACCGCAACAGGTTCCAGAACATCAGGAGCAGGCCCGCGGCCAGGATCCAGGAACCGACCGTCGAGATCAGGTGCGGCACGTGGAACTGGGGCAGGTAGTCGTGGTAGCGCCGCGGCATGCCCATGATGCCCATCACCAGCATGGGGAAGTACAGGGTGTTGAAGCCCACCATGATCAGGCCCCAGGCCGTCTTGGCCGCGCGCTCGCCGTAGCGCCGGCCGAAGATCTTGGGGAACCAGAAGTGCAGCCCGGCGAAGAAGCCGATGCCCGCGCCGCCGAACATGGTGTAGTGGAAGTGGCCGACGATGAACGCGGTGTCGTGCACGTGGATGTCCGTCGCGAGCGCACCGTTGACCAGTCCGGTGAGTCCGCCGATGGAGAACAGGAAGATGAAGCCCACCGCGTAGAGCAGGGGCACTCCGACCTCGATCGAGCCCCGGTAGAGGGTCGCGACCCAGTTGAAGATCTTGATGCCCGTGGGGATCGCCACCAGGAAGGTGAGCAGGCTGAAGACCCAGCGGGCCGTGTCGCTCATGCCCACGGTGAACATGTGGTGGCCCCACACCAGGTAGCCGACGATGGCGATGGCCATCGAGGACATGGCGATGGCCCGGTAGCCGAAGATCGTGCGCCGCGCGAAGGCCGGCAGGATCTCCGAGATCACGCCCATGGCCGGCAGGATCATCACGTAGACCACCGGGTGGGAGTAGATCCAGAACAGGTGCTGGTAGAGGATCGGGTCGCCGCCGCGCGCCGGGTCGAAGAAGCCGATGCCCAGCCAGCGCTCCATCACCACCAGCACCAGCGTGATGCCGACGACCGGCGTGGCGATCACCTGGATCCAGGCCGTCGCGTAGAGGCCCCAGCAGAACAGCGGCATGCGGAAGAAGCCCATGCCCTTCGCCCTGAGCCGGTGGATGGTCACGATGAAGTTCATGCCCGTCATGATGGAGCTGAACCCGAGCACGAAGGCCGCCAGCACCGCCAGCGAGACGTTGGTGCCGGTCTGGATGCTGTAGGGCGCGTAGAAGGTCCAGCCCGTGTCGGGCGTGCCGCCGCCGGTGAACATGGACGCGACGGCCATCAGCGCGCCGGTCATGTAGACGTACCAGCTCGCCAGGTTCAGGCGCGGGAAGGCCACGTCCTCGGCGCCGAGCTGCAGGGGCAGCGCGAAGTTGCCCAGCACCGCGGGAATGCCCGGCACGATGAACAGGAAGATCATGATCACGCCGTGCAGCGTGAAGATGGAGTTGTAGGTGCGCGCGCTGATCATCTGCTCGCCGGGATTCATCAGCTCGGCGCGCAGGGCCAGGCCCAGCAGCACGCCCACGGCGAAGAAGGTGAACATGGCGGCCGCGTACATCAGCCCGATGCGCTTGTGGTCGGTGGTCGTGAGCCAGGCCATCAGGCCGGTGCGGCCCGGCGCGGCGTCCAGATAGCTGCCCGTGTAGCCGGGGCCCGCGGCCCCTGCGTGGTCGGCCATCCTAGGCCTCCTTCGCGTGCTTGCGACGCGTGCTGAAGAAGAGGAACCCCGCGAAGAAGACGATCGAGATCAGCATCACGCTGCCGACGACGCGGGCCAGGTTGAAGACGTAGGTGCGACCCTCGGGGTCATAGCTGAAGCAGAAGCGCAGCAGGCGCGCCGTGGTCGGCGTGACCTTGCCCCGCGAGGCCTCGTACACGCCCATCTGGAAGTCGAAAGGCAGGAAGCGCGTGCCGGGCAGGTAGCGCACGATCTTACGGTCGGGCGCCAGGATGATCAGGCCGCCGGGGTGGATGTACTCGTTGCCCGCCCGCTTGTAGCTGAAGCCCACCGCGCGCGTCAGCCGGTCGATGTTGTCCCGGTCGCCCGTGAAGAAGCGCCAGGTCTCCGGCGGCAGGGGGCGGCTGAGCTGCTGCAGGTAGTTGGCCCGCTTGTCGCGCGCGAGCTGCGGCGTGTCCTTGGGCTCGAAGCTCACCGTCAGCAGCTGGAAGGGCTGCTGCGAGGGATCGAGGCTCGACTTGCCGAGGATATCCGCCACCTCGTTGAGCAGCGGCGTGCAGATGCCGGGGCACTCGTAGTAGACCAGCGAGAGTATGGTCGGGCGATCGACGTAGTCCGCCAGCAGGACGGTCCCGCCCTCCTCGTCGACCAGGGCGATGTCGCCGGGCACGTAGTCGCCGAGATGCTCGGTGAACTCGACCGGCGCGATCTCCTCGTCCTGGGCGAGGCTCCGCGCCGTCGGCGCAACGGTGAGGATCGCGCCGAGCGCGAGCAGGAACAGGGTCCGCATCCTGGGTCTCCTTGACGGGCAACCGGATCGATAAGGCTCGTCGATAGATACCAGAGTATTCTACTCGGAGATCTTGGAGTGTCAATTGAATTTGGACAACTATTTCATGTAGAGCGTAAATGATGGTGAGCTAAGCGGTTTTCAGGGCCGCAATGGCGTATATTTTGAACGGCTGGCCTCATCGCCCCGCGCGGAATGCCACGCACCCGGCCGCTGACACGCGGCATGAGAGACGCTAGGATGGCCAGCGTACCTGACACTCCGGGAGACCCACATGAACGAAGACCACGCGCGCTGGCTGGATGCCGCCGACCCCGGCTGGACACGGGTGGACCTGCCCTTCCCGGCCACATCCTCGCGCTTCGTGTCCGAGGACGAGACGGGACGCCGCCTCGCCGTGCGCTTCTTCCGCCGCGACGACGACGGCGCCGTCCGGGTGAAGGTCCTGTGCGGTCCGGAAGCCTCGGGTCCTCCCGGCCACGCCCACGGCGGCTGCATGGCGGCCCTGCTGGACGAGGCCATGGGCGCCGCCGCCTGGATGTCCGGCCATCCCGTCCTGGCCGCCGAGCTCAACGTGTCCTTCAAGCGCATGCTCCCCCTGGACACGCCCTGCGTGATCGAGGCCCGCGTGGCCGAGGTCGAGGATCGCAAGGTCAACGCGCGGTCGGTGCTGCGTGATCCCGGGGGTGAGGTCGTCTATTGCACGGCCACGGCGCTGCTCATCGAACTGGACGAGCAGCAACTGCTGGAGCTGGCGGAGATGACGCGGCGGGCGCTCGAGGATGATCAGGGCAAGGACGCGTAGCAGACGATCTCCATGGGCTCCGCCCCCTCCTCCTCGCCCAGCGGCACGTTGCCCAGGTCGGTGCGCGCCATGCCCGCCTCCACGAAGCCCTTGATCAGCAGGATGCGCCCGTCGTCCAGGAACACGAGCCCGTCCCGCTCGGGATCCCCCTCGCAGGCCAGCGACACCCGCTCGGTGAACGCGCCCCCGGTGTCGAAGACGTCATAGGTCTGCATGACGCCCGCGTCGCGGCCCTCGGCGCCGCGGCTGTTCAGCACCCACAGGCGGCCGGCGGCGTCGACGGCCAGGCCGGCGATCACCGCGGGGCCCGGTTCGACCTCGCGGCCCACCGGGAAGGGGATGTTGCGCTCGTTGGCGTCGAAGAGGGCGTTGATGCGGCGCAGCTCGTCCTCGCTGCGCGGCCGGTTCTCGAAGTCGCGCTCGATCACCCGCTCCAGTTCGCCGTCCGGCGCGTAGACCTCCACGGCGTAGCGGGTCCAGTCGGCGGTCGCGTAGACGCGGCCGTCGGGCCCCAGGGCGTGGGCGAGGTGGCAGCCGGGATTCAGCTCGCGCTCCTTGAAGACGAGGTCTCCGAAGTCGAGGACCATGTTCGCCTCGTTGTAGAGGTGCGTGATCGCGCCGTCGTCCGCGACCCGCGCCAGGTACATGTGGCGGTCCTGTCCGTTCTCGATCTGGGCGATGCTCTGTCCGGCGGCCACGAAGTTGCCGCCGCGCCGGGTGCAGGTCGACGCCGAGGTGAAGCCCCCCTCGGCCGGATCGCCGCCGATGACCAGGGTCGGGCGCGGCTCCCCTTCGCGGCTCATGCACACGAGCTTGGCGGGAAAGAGCTCCAGCAGGCCCACCGTGTCGTCGGTCAGGATCACCACGTCGCGCGGCTGCTGCGACTCGCCCGGTCCCTCGCCCGGCCCGCCGATGGTGCGCAGCAGTTCGCCAGCCGGCGAGATCACATGCACGTGGCAGAGCTGGGTGTCGAGCAGGTAGACGTTGCCGTCGCGGTCGACGTCGGCCTCGGTGATGGTGCCGAGCAGGGTCTCGCAGTCCTCGCCGCCGAAACGCCAGGTCTCGCGGAGCTCGACGGTGCGGTGGGGCTGGGCGGCGGCCAGGGTGGCGGTCAGGAGCAGGGCGGCGATGATGAAGAAACGGCGCGGCATGGGGTACCTCTTGGCTGGAGTCGGACGTGCAGGGCTGGATACGTTGGCGGCGAGGATTTGTTGTCGCGCCAAGTATGGATTACCTTTCGACGATCAGCCCTCATCCACACGCGGAGAAGAGACATGAGCATCCCCAAGACGTTCTGCGGCATCGCATTGCTGATCGGCTTGACCATCTGCGCGGCCTGCAGCGACGACGGCGTCACTCCCGAGGGCTTCCAGGTGGACATCAGGGTATCCGATCCCCAGGGCGATCCCGTCGCCGGGCTGAACCTGGCCGTGGTGCCGGACTTGCCGTTCTACCCCGACATGAAAGCGCGCGAAGTGCGCTCCGTCGTGACGATTCCCATGTCCGTCGCCCAGGCCAGCGACATCCGTGTGGCCATCCTGGACATCGAGGGCAACGAGATCCGGATGATGTTCGACGGCTCCGTGCCGGCCGGCGGACACCACATGCAATGGAATGGCGCCGACGACGAGGGCACGCCCATGCACAGCGGCGTCTACGCCGTATCCCTCGTGGTCAGACCGGAGGGCGGCGACGTCGTGGTGCTGGACGATCGCAAGTACATGATGATGGCCATCCTCGATTTCGATCGGGAGATCGTGGGCACGACCGACGCCTTGGGACGCATCGTCCTGGACGACCGGCGGCTCTTCCCCCACCTCTTCGATCCGCCGGACATCCCGGCCACGGACGAGGACGGTGATCCGATCGGCACCCTCCAGCTCACGCCCACGACGCGCTTCTACCTCACCCACCCGGGCGGCGGCGGCCACATGCGCTTCGACCGGACGGTCGACGGTTCGGCGACGATGGTATTAGTCTGGGATCCTACCGCGGCCGCGGCGGTCGCGGGCGAACCCCGGGCCGCGAGCGCCCCGGCGCTCCGGCTGCAACCGACACAGTACGAGAACATGCTCGTCCAGCCCTACCCCTGCCCCTTCAACTGACATGAGCGACAACTGCCAGGAGGCGAGACATGAAGATCCTCCCGCACTACAGCCCTCTGCTGATCCTCCTCGCCCTGCTCGCCTCCTGCAGCGACAACGGCGTGAGTCCCGACACCACCACGGTGACCATCGAGGTGACCGACCCCCAGGGCGCGCCGGTGGCCGGCCTGGACCTGGCCGTGGCGCCGGACACCCCCTACTACCAGGACAAGGCGGCGTCCGGCCGCGCCGCGGTGACGATCCCCTTCTCCATCGCCCAGACCAGCACGGTCCGCATGATCATCCTGGACATCGAGGGCGAGGAGGTGCGCCTGATGGCGACGTCCCCCCTGCCGGCCGGCCAGCACCAATGGCAATGGGACGGCCGCGACGAAGAGAGCGTGCACCTGCCGAGCGGCGTCTATGCCGTGAACCTCGTCGTGACGCCCGTGGGCGGCGAGTTCGCCGTGCTCGACGCGCGGGAATACGTGCTCATGGCCATCCTCGATCCCGGCTACGTGAGCGTGGGCACCACCGACGCCGAGGGTCGCATCGTGCTGGACGACAAACGTCTGTTCCCCCAGCTCTACGAGCCGCGCACCATCGACGCCGTGGACGAATCCGGCGAGCCGATGGGCGCCGTCGAGTTCACCGATACCATGCGCTTCAATCTCGGCGATCCCGGCAGCGGCCGCATCCTGCACTTCCAGCGCGACGTGTCGGGTTCGACGACGCTGAACTTCGTCTGGGATCCGGCCAAGGCCGTACCCGCCGCAGGCGAGCCGAGAGCCGCAGGCGCCACGACTCAAAGGCTGGACCCGCCGCCCCTCGAGAACCGCCTCGACAATCCCTTCCCCTGCCCCTTCAACTGACGAGAGCGAGGGCCCGGCTCGGCCGGGCCCTCCGCGTGACGGGCGCGTATGCGGTCTAGCGATACATCTCCTTGATCGTGCCCCAGGACGTGTCCTCGTTGCCGATCGGTCCGTCCACCAGCACCAGGTAGTCCTCGGTCTCGCCGTCGTGGAACATGCCGGCGCCGCTCCAGTTGGGGATGCCGACGGGCACCGGGGTGATCGTGAAGCGGCTCCACACGTAGCCCGGGTTGCCGCCGATCAGGAAGGGCGGCGGGCCGAGGGCCGACAGGGGACCGACGAAGCCCGGGGGAATCGGGAAGTCGGCCAGGATGTACTCGGGGGCCGCGCAGTAGGTCTGGACCGAGGGCGCCCAGACGCCGTCCTGGTTCCAGTCCATCAGCACGTTGACGAAGGCCTCCTCCTGGGTGGGATTGTTCACCATGATGTCCACGTTGATGCCCCACATGCCGGGCGTGCAGAACAGGCCCAGCGGGCCGATGGGCGTGGCACAGGGCACGACAACGCCGCCGACGATGGTGAAGGCGCCGGGGATGATCATGCCGGCGTCGGGGCCGAGCCAGCACTCGTCCAGGTCGTAGGGGGCGAACATGGGGCAGGCGCCCGCGTTGCCGTCCAGTTCGAAGTCCTTCATGGGACCGAACCACTGGGCTGGCGCCGGGGCGTGGTAGATCCACCCGGCCGGTCCCACGGTGACGCAGGTCGGGAAGGCGCCGATGACGCCGGTGGCGGGGTAGGCCAGCGCGCCCTCGGGCGCGTCGCCGTACTCCCCGAGCTGTTGCTGGGCCTGGGCGCCGGTCGCGGCGAGGGCGACGAGCGCGATGACCGTCAGGATGCGGTTTCGAAGGTCGTTCATGGTCCTGTCCTCCTCTGAGTTTGGTCCCGCCGGCGAATCCGGCTTCCCTGCTATGAGGAGGATGTTTGGGAATGGGATGATATCTTACGATATGGGTGGATATTTATTGAGATGCTCAGTTATTGGCTTGCATTTTCATCTAGCGGGCGAGGATCAGGACGCGCGAGACGGGGCCGGCGGAGGTCAGCAGCCGGGCGACGTAGGCGCCCGAGGCGGCGGGGCGGCCGGCGTCGTCGCGTCCGTGCCAGACGCGGGCGTGCCGGCCGGGCGGCAGGTCGCCCGCGCAGAGCGTCGCGATCCGTCGGCCGGCCAGATCGAAGACCGCCAGGTCCACCGTGGACGCGGCCGGCAGCCGGAAGCGGATCTCGGTGCGGGGATTGAAGGGATTCGGCACGTTGGGCGCCAGCACCGCCCGCGCGGCCGGCGCCTCCCCCGCGTCCGAGGCCCCGTCGGCCAGCAGGAAGAGCTCGCTGCCCGCCAGCAGGAAGGCGCCCACGCCAAAGTCGCGCGTGCTCTCGTAGGTGACCGGCTGCGACGAGGCCGGCTCGGCACCCACGTCCTGCACGTAGCCCAGGGCGCCGTCGGGGTGGACCGCCGTGGCGACCATCCCCTGCCAGGCCGACGCGGCCGGCGGCAGGTACGTCGCTGCGTCGAGCAGGCCGTGGCGCACGCCCCAGGCCAGGCCGTAGGCGAAGAAGGCGGTGCCGCTGGTCTCGGGACCGGGAAAGTCGGTGGTGTCGGCCAGGCTCACGTTCCAGAAACCGTCCGGGCGCTGGACCGCGACCAGGGCGGCGGCCATCGCCTGGAAGGTGGCCACGTACTCCGGCCGGTGGGGATCGTCCGCGGGCAGGTGCGACAAGGTGCGCGCGTGGCCCGCAAAGACCCAGCCGTTGCCGCGCGACCAGAAGCAGGGTTCGCCGCCCGGCGTGGCGAAGGGCGGCTTGAAGCTCTCGTCGCGGTACCAGAGATGGTGGGTCGTGTCGTAGAGGACGCGCGCGGATTTCGTGTCGGTGTAGAGGTCGTGCAGCTTCTCGAAGTAGCGGTCGTCGTCGTGGAGCACGCCGAGGCGCGTGAACACGGGCATGGCCATGTAGAGGGCGTCGCACCACCACCAGTCGTCGCTCTGCGGGCTCTCGACCATGCCCAGCACGCTGCTGTCGATGTCGGCGAGGTGGAGCGGATCGGGGTCGAGGGCGTCCAGGACGATGTAGGTCTGCCCGCAGCACTGGTTGTCGGCGTGGCGGGTGGTGGGGCCGCCGAGGAGGCCCCAGCCGTTGTCGTCGGCCCAGAGGCGGGCGTAGTCCAGGTCGGCCTGGCGCGGGTTCACCTCGTACAGGGCCATGTGTCCGGTGAAGTAGGCGGCGCGGGCCCAGCCGCGGTTGCCCGGGTCGGGGTGCCCGTCGACCCAGTGGCCCTGGACCAGGCGAAGGGTGGCGAGGATCTCGGCGCGGGGGGGCAGGTCCTGGGCGCGCGACGGGGCGGCGAGCGCCAGGCAGGTCGAGAGCAGCAACATGATCGCGGAGCGCATAGGATCCCCCTGACGCCAACCTCGGGCATGGGCCACGGGGCGTCAAGACCCGCCGCTGAACACGGTTCTCAAAGTGGCAACGTTGCGACTTTCGACATCCGGTCCGGTCGCCGCACGAAAGCGAAAGGCCGCCCCCTGCGCACGGAGGGCGGCCCGGTCGAGATGCGCGGCGCTACTTGGTCATCGACTCCGGCGAGTAGCTGAACTGGAAGATGATCGACGTGTTGCGCTTGTCGTAGCGGAACTCGTCGTCGAAGCTCGTGCCGAGGGGGATGCGCACTCCCAGGTACGGGCTCAAGGGTCCCAGCGCGTAGGAGATGCCCGGGAAGATGTCGATCAGGGTGCCGCCGTGTTCGAGGTCGGTCTCGGAGCCGGCGGTGCCGTCGCTGTTGCTGATCTCGACCTTGCCCTTGCTCAGCTTCATGACGCTGACGCCCATGTGCAGCCAGAACTTTTCGTTCGCGCGCGTGCGGCCGAAGGCCACCGCGGCGATCTGGCCGCCGACCCTGGTCTTGGTCGTGACGATATTGCTGCCGTTGTCCTGCGAAGTCTCGTAAGGCGAGTTCTTGCGGTACAGCACGCCGAAGAGTAGGCCGCGCTTGGGCGTGGACTTGACGTACTGGCCCTTGACGATGTAGTCGGTGGTGCCGGTGCCCAGGGGCACGTTCTGCTCGACGTCGAACTCGTCCTTGGCCATCTTCTCCTCGTCGCCGGTCGCCAGCTTGACGCTGCCGGTGAAGCGCAGCAGAGTGCCCGGCGTCGAGAGACGGCGGGTGTAGTCGGCGTCCACGACGACGTCGCCCAGGCCGCTGGCCGAGGCTTCCGAGTTGAAGAACTTGAGCGTGCGGTCCCAGATCAGGGGCACGTGGGCCTTCACGGCGAAGGCGGGCGAGAAGCGGTAGAAGGGCGTCAGCACGCCGGCCTTCATGTCCTCGTTCACGTCCACGTAGCCGTTGATGCCGGCGCCGCCGAGCGCCTTGTCGCCGCCCTCGCCGGTGCCGTCGTCCTCGTCACCCGTCACGAAGTCGCCTGAGGACGGCATGATCGTCCGGCCCGTGGTCGTATCGTAGAGGACCTCGCCGTGGTCGTGGCCTTCCTCCTGGTGCTGGGCCAGTACGGCCGGCGCGGCCAGCACCAGCATCGACGCCACGCAAAGACAGATCATCACCCTGCTGTGATTCGGCATGTCAATTCCCCTTCCAGTGGTTCGACCTCCAACCAGCCCCCCGAGGTTAACACGCGCCCCGGCGCCATCAACGTGAAAATGCCCCTTTGGAAAAACATGGCTGGCCGGTCGCGCCGAGTGCTACCATCGGGCGGTCAACCCCGACATGCGTTCCCCAGCCAGGGAGTCGATCCATGAACAAGTTGCGACGCTGGCTGCCCCTGCTCCTGCCGCTGCTCGCGGTGGCGGCGGCCTGGGCGGCGGCGCAGATGCTGAGCGTCCAGGTACGGGAGGGCCAGCTGCGCGAGCGGCCCACGTTCCTGGGCAAGGTCGTGGCGAAGGTCGAGTACGGCGACCGCATGGAGGTCGTCTCCACGCGCGCCGGCTGGACCAAGGTCCGCGGCGACGACGGCGAGGGCTGGATCCACACCTCGGCCCTGACCGAGAAGCGGGTCGTGCTCGAGTCGGGCGACCAGGACGTGGCGACGGGCGCCTCGGGCGAGGAACTGGCCCTGGCGGGCAAGGGCTTCAACGACGAGGTCGAGGCCGAATTCCGCGACGGCAACCCCGACGTGGACTACGACTGGGTCGACCGCATGGAGCGGATGGTGGTCTCGGCCGCGGACGCCGCCGAGTTCCTCGAGGACGGCGACGTCGAACCCGCGGGAGGTGAGTGATGAAGAAGCTGACGCTCATCACCCTCGCGCTGGCGGCGGCGGCCCTGATCGGCTGCGCGGCCGTCACGCAGATCGGCACCCAGGTCGCCCAGGGCACCGGGGCCATCACCGAGGAGCAGGGCGAGTCCATGCGCCGCGTGGGCACCGCCCTGATCAAGTCCTTCGAGGACATCACCCCCGAGCAGGAGTACTACATCGGCCGCGCGGTGGCCGCGAAGATCCTGCAGACCTACCCCGCGCTGAACGACAAGAACGCCAACAGGTACCTCAACCGCGTCGGCCAGTCGGTGGCCATGTTCTCGGATCGTCCCGAGACCTTCGGCGGCTACCACTTCCTGATGCTCGACAGCGACGAGATCAACGCCTTCGCGGCGCCGGGCGGCCTGATCCTGGTCACCCGCGGCATGGTCGCCTGCTGCGAGACGGAGGATGCGCTGGCCGCGGTCCTGGCCCACGAGGTCGGCCACGTCCAGAACAAGGACGGCCTGCGCGCCATCAAGAAGAGCCGCTGGACCAGCCTCGCGGCCATCGGCCTCGAGGAGGGCTTCAAGAACCTGGGCGACGAACAGCTCCAGGAGGTGGCGGCCCAGTTCTCCGGCTGCATCGACGACATCGCGCAGACCCTGGTCGTCAACGGCTACGCCCGCACCCAGGAGCACGAGGCCGACGCGGCCGCCGTGTCGATGCTCGACAGCATCGGCTACGACAGCCACGCCCTGCTCGGGATGCTCGAGGAGATGGGCGAGCGCTGGGATCCCAAGGGACCCGGCTTCGCGCGCACGCACCCCTCGCCCGGCGACCGCCTGGCCGAGGTGCGCGCCGAGGTGGGCGCCCCCGCCGGCACGTCCGGCAAGCGCCAGGCCCGCTTCGACGACGCCGTGGGCGGCCTCTAGGTGTCGTCCGCGCGACGGCACGGCCTGCTGATCGGAGCGGCGGCGACGGTCCTGTCGCTGCTGCTCTGGTCCACCGGCACGCTCGAGAGCTGGGAGCGCACGACCTGGGACTGGCGCGCGCGCCTGTTCGCCCGCCCCGGCCCCGCCACCGACCAGGTGGTCCTCGTCCTGCTCGACCAGCCCAGCCTCGACTGGGCCAGCGAACAGCTCGGCCTCCCCTGGCCCTGGCCCCGCGAGGTCTACGGCCCCGTGCTCGATTTCTGCGCCCGCGGCGGCGCGCGCGCGACGGCCTTCGACGTGCTCTACACCGAACCCTCGGTCTACGGCGTCTACGACGACGAGGCCCTGGGCGACGCCATCACCCGCCACGGCCGCTTCGTCGGCGCGCGCTTCCTGGAGATCCACCCCGACCGCGGCCCCGCCGCGGGCGCCACCGAACCCATCCCCGAGGTCGCGCGGGCCGCGCCCCTGCTGGCCAACGTGAGCGACCAGCCCGACCCCGACGGCATCTTCCGGCGCGCCGGCCTGCTCGCGACCCTCGACGGCGAGGACGCGCCGGTGCCCTCGCTGGGCGTGGGCGCCTGGCTGCTGGGCGAGGCGGACGCGACCCTCGACGACCTGATCGACCGCGCCCATCTGCGCGACGACGGCACCGCCCTGCTGCACTACCGCGGCAACACCGAGGCCTTCACCACCTACAGCGCGGCGGCGCTGATCCAGTCCGAACTGCGGCTGCTGGAAGGCGGCGAACCGGTCGTCGATCCCGAGGCCCTGCGCGACAGGTACGTGCTCTTCGGCTTCAGCGCCCCCGGCCTGCTCGACCTGCGCCCCACCCCGGTCAGCCGCGTGAGCCCCGGCGTGCTGGTCCACGCCACGGCCCTGGACAACCTGCTGAGCGACGGCTTCATGCGCGACCTCCCGCGCTGGGTCGTGATGCTGGGCGTCGCCCTGCTGGCGGTGCTCTCGGGCCTGCTGGTGACGGGCATCACGAGCACGCGCGCGACGGTGCCCCTGGCCGTCGTCCTGCTGGCCATCCCCGCCGCCGACGCCCTGCTCGCCTACCCCCTCGGCTGGTGGGCCCCGGTCCTGCCCGGCACCGTGGCGGCCGCCACGGCGGTCTTCGGCGGCCTGGTGCGCAACTACGCGGTGGAGGGGCGGCAACGGCGGTTCATCAAGTCGGCCTTCCAGCACTACCTGAGCCCGGCGGTCATCGAGAAGGTGCTGGTGGATCCCAACGCCCTGAGCCTGGGCGGCGAGCGCCGCGAACTGACGATCATGTTCTCGGACCTGGCCGGCTTCACGTCGCTCTCGGAGGGCATGGATCCCGAGTCGCTGACCACGCTGCTCAACGACTACCTGACGGACATGACCGACATCATCCTCGAAGAGGGCGGCACCCTCGACAAGTACGAGGGCGACGCCATCCTGGCGTTCTGGAACGCGCCGACAGACCAGCCCGATCACGCGGAGCGGGCCTGCCGGTCGGCGGTGAGATGCCAGGAGGCGCTGGCGGCGCGGCGTCCGGAGTTCAAGGAGCGCTGCGGCAAGGAGATGTTCGCGCGGATCGGGTTGCACACCGGCGAGGTCATCGTCGGCAACATG
Source organism: uncultured Fibrobacteraceae bacterium (assembly GCA_964617805.1). Taxonomy (GTDB): domain Bacteria; phylum Krumholzibacteriota; class Krumholzibacteriia; order LZORAL124-64-63; family LZORAL124-64-63; genus JAHIYU01. The sequence goes on from CAZTWK010000023.1 coordinate 45,370, forward strand.
GGCTCGCGGCAGCGCTTCGACTACACGGTGCTGGGCGACGCGGCGAACCTGGCCTCGCGGCTGGAGGGGGCGAACAAGGCCTTCGGCAGCGCGACGATGGTGAGCGGGACGACGCGGGAGCAGGCCGGAGACGGGTTCGCGTTCCGGGCGCTGGGGACGCTGCGGGTGGTGGGCCGCAAGGAACCGGTGGAGGTGTTCGAGTTGGCGTCCGAGGCGGCGGGGAGCTGGTCCGGCTTCGCGGAGGCCCTGAGAGTCTGGCGGGATGGCGACCTGGAGCGCGCCCGGGTGATGTTCGGAGAAGCCGGCGACGAGGTGGGAAGTTCTTGCGCCCGCATGTGCCGCGACGACGACGGGGCAGGTGTCTGGAACCTGACGCGGAAATGATTGCTCGGCGCACCCCTATCTGATTCCGTTATATTAGAACAGCTATACGAATCATCGCGAAGGGGAGTCGATATGACATCCTTCATACGGGTCTCCGTTTTCCTCATCATCGTTCTGGCGAGTCAGCAGTCGTCAGCGGTCACGGTGACCGTCGATCCCGGCGGCGAAGGCGATGCCCTGGACCTCGCCTCGGCCCTGCTCCTGGTGAGTACGGGCGACGTCATCGAATTCGTCGACGGCGACCACCACGTGAACGTAGATCTCGACTTCAGTCATCTTGGCCTCGTTTTCAGATCGGCCAGCGGTGACCCGGAGGCCTGTCGCCTGGTTGCAGACTTCCAGGGAAGAACACTTGCCTTCTTCCACTCGTCGGACGTCCCGGTCGAGTTCCACGACCTGACGATCGTAGAACTCATGATAAGTATCACGATGTGTCCCTACGGTTTCTACGACTGCCGATTGGAACGTGCCATCCTGGACGCCAGGGAGCATTCTGGATCGATCACAGGCTGCACATTCGACTTCAGCACTCTATGGATATGCGATGGCCCTCTAGTGATCTCGTCCGCCGACTTCTCCAATTACTCGTGGATCAGCAAGTGCCTCGGTAGTAGCGGCGAAACCCCGACTGTCCATCTTGAATTATCCGAGTGCGACCTGAGCGACAATTCGTTCGTGAACATCAATAACTTCGAAGGCTCAGTCCGCCTGGAGAACTGTTCCCTCACGGGTAGAACGGGTTTCACGATTCTCGAACTTGGAGGGTACTGGAGCGGAACCCTGACGATCGTTTCGAGCCTGATCGCGAACAACTACTGTGAATACAGGGCGCCCATTGCGCTCAGAAGTTCACCGACCGCGGTTGTGTCGATCGTTGACTCGAGCCTGATCAACAACCAATCCGACGGCCTCACGGCGGGAATCATGACCTACGCTCCCTGCACCGTCGAATGCCTCAATACGGATTTCATCGGCAACACCGCGGCGGACGACTATCACGACGCGTACATCGCCACCGGCGCCACCCTCCACTTGAACTGCTGTCGCATCGACGAGGAGAACGTCGGTGGACCGGGCAGCGTCATCGTGGTGAATGAGGATTGCCCGACGGGGAACGAGAGCATGTCCTGGGGTGGGGTCAAGGCGGGGTATCACCGATGAAGTCGTTGGCCAGTATTTCAGCCAGTGAAAGGAACCTCTTATGCCAAGGACACTAGCCACCGGAGCCATCACCGGCATCGTCGTAGGCCTGGCCTGCTTCTTCACCATGAAACTGGTGGGCCCCGACGTGAGCCCCGCAGTCGTCGGCGCCGTCGCCGGCGGCGTCGCCGGAGCGATCATCCCGACGCTCCTGGCCCGGAAGTCGAAGTAGCCGAGGGATCACCATGGAGACTTTCGCGCCGCCCAGGTCCCTCGTCGAGCACACCGGTTTCGCGGCGGACCGAGACCGGGCCCTGGCCGATCTCTCACCCGGGATCATCGACGCCCCCATCCGGTCCCTCATCACCGGCTTGGCCGACATCGACTGCTGCTTCACCCTCCAGAGCTGCCACGGCCACTTCGTCCACGCCGGGCAGCCGGATGCCGAGAGTCTGGCCCCACCGCCGGAACACGTCGTCGATCCGGTCACCTGGCGCATCGCCTATCTCGCCCTCTGCGTACGGAACGACGCGGCGGGACGACGCCTGCTCACCGGGTTGGCGGACATCCCCGCGCTCGATCCCGCGTACATCCAGTTCGGCTCGCCGGATTGGTTCTGGGAGCGGCAGCCCAATTCCTTCGCCTTGCAGGTGGAGCCGACGCGCTTCGCGCATCTGGACCAGGCCGTCGTCGACGCCACTGAGACTCGGCATCTGGCGCGGACCAGGGACCGCTTCTTTTTGCGTCTCGATCGTCTCGTCCGCAAGTTCCACGACTGAAACCGTAGCGGAGCGGAACATATCACCCCTGCATCCATTCAAGCCGGATGACACGTCAAGAACGTCGCGGATACCGAACCCCGGTAGAGGAACAGGACCCGTGTTGCTACGCAGAACCACTCCCTTCGCGCTCTTCCTGGCGGCGGCCCTCCTCCTCCCCTCCATCGCCCCCGCCCAGTTCGCCGTGGAGTTCGCCCTGGGCGGCAACCAGGGCCTGCGCGACGATTTCGACACCCGCGACAGCTACGTCGACACGCGCATCGGCGCCGTCTACGCGTTGCGCCTCTTCCGGGGCGACATCCGCGATCCGTCGTACGGGCACCGCTTCGGCCTGAGCGTGATCACCCAGCAGGTGAAGGGCATCCCCGAGGAAGGCGACGGCTTCGCCTGGAACCATCGCGCCACCTTCGTCGAGGCCGAGATCGAACGGGTGCTGTGGCGGGGGTCGCGGGCCGCGCTCGTCGCCGGCCTGGGCCTGGGATTCGTGGCCCGGTCGCTGCGCAACGAGAATTCGGGTTGGAACTACTGCGATTCGCCGTTCTGCAATTCGCCGGACTTCAGCTTCACGGCCTCGCCGGGGCTCCGCGTGCTCGTGCCGGTGAAAGGGAAGCTCTCGGCGACCCTGGGCGTGCGCGGCAACCTCTTCGCGGAGGAATGGGGCAAGTACACGCCCTTCGAATCCGGCACCATGGTCCTCGCGGGCATCTCCTGGTCATTCGGTCCCGCCGACCGGCGGCCGCCGCGCGTCGAACCGGGTGGCACTCCGCGCTAATCCCCACCCGCATCAATCCGGAGCATATCCCTCCCGTAAATGACTCCGCATTATCAATGTGCTAGAATATCAACAGCCGAATTCGCGACGATCGGTCCTCTCAGATGATGTGACGACGCGTCCCGCCAATCGTCGGTGCGCAGCATCCGAGCCAGGCCGCTTTTCACACTCGCACCCATCGGGAGGGCGCCATGCATCGGCCTCGTCGGTCTACGTCCGTATCGGGTTGTCTCGCTTTATGTTTCCTCCTCCTCGCTCCCCTCGCCGTCGCCGCCGTCGATCATCACTACGACGATGCGTGGGGCGATCCGGAGCTGACCCTGGTCCGGTCTCGCGACACGGGCCTGGAGGTCCTCTTCTCGCTCCGCGACTGGACTCTCGGCGACATCGAATTGTCCGGGCGCAGCCAGAGCACGCTTCTCGTGCCGGGACTCACGCTGCAGAACGAGGCCGGGGCACCCAACATCCCCGGGCTCTCGCGCTACATCGCGCTGCCCAACGGGGCGCGGGCCGTCATGCGCGTGACGTCATCGCGGGTGGAGGTGCTGAAGGACGTGGACCTGGCGCCCGCGCCGGTGATCCCGCTGGAGACCGAGGACGGTCCGCTGACCTACCAAGCCGACATGTCGATCTACGGTGCCGACGCCTTCTATCCGGCCGAGGCCGTGGCCGTCTCCGGGACGCGGGAGATCCGCGGCGTGGACGCGGCCATCCTGGCGGTGCGGCCCTTCCAGTACAATCCCGTCACACGCGAGCTGCGCGTGCTGCGCGACCTGCGCATCGAGGTGGACTTCGTCGACGGCGACGGAAGCTTCGGCGACGCGCGGCTGCGCAACCGCTGGTGGGACGCGATCCTCGACGACGTGCTGCTGAACGCGGACGCCCTGCCCGAGGTCGAGCAGGCCGCGGCGGCCGGCCAGCGCACGCCCGACCACGAGTACGTCATCATCTGTCCCGACGATCCCGTCTTCACCGCCTGGGCCGACTCCCTGCGGGTGTTCCGCACCGAGCAGGGCATCCGCACCGGCGTCTACACCACGACCGACGTGGGCGGCAACACCACCACCGCCATCGAGGCCTTCGTCAACGACGCCTACCTCAACTGGGACCTGCCGCCCGCGGCGGTGCTCCTGCTGGGCGACTACGGCACCGGCGCCAGCGGCGTCAACTCCCCGCGCTGGGACTCGTATTGCCTGTCCGACAACATGTACGCGGACGTGGACGGCGACGAGCTGCCCGAGATGGCCTTCGCGCGCATCACCGCCCGCGACGCCGACGAGCTGGAGACCATGATCGGCAAGGCGCTGGACTACGAGCGCCAGCCGCCCACCTCCGCCGACTTCTACATGAATGCCGTCATGGCCGGCGGCTGGCAGACCGAGCGCTGGTTCGTCCTCTGCACCGAGACGGTCTACGGCTTCATGGCCAACGAGCTGGGCAAGACGCCGATCCGCGAGTACGCCATCTACGACGGGAACGCCAACGGGCCCTGGTCCACGGCGACGAACACCTCCACCGTCGTCTCGCACTTCGGGCCCTCCGGGCTGGGCTACATCCCGGACACGCCGGCCCACCTGACCGACTGGGGCGCCAACGCCACGCGCCTGAACGCCGACATCAACGCCGGCACCTTCAGCGTCCTGCACCGCGACCACGGCGGCAACGACGGCTGGGGCGAGCCCGACTACACCAGCGGCGACCTGGCGGGTCTGTCCAACGAGGACCTGACCTACGTCTTCTCCATCAACTGCCTGACCGGCGAGTACGACATCGCCGGCGAGTGCTTCGCCGAGGCCTTCCACCGCCACGCCCAGGGCGCCCTGGGTATTCTCGCGGCCTCGGAGACCTCCTACTCCTTCGTCAACGACACCTTCATCTGGGGCATGTACGACTACTACTGGCCCGACTTCCTGCCGACCTACGGCACCGCCGGCGACCACGACTTCAAGCCGGCCTACGGCAACGTCGCCGGCAAGTACTTCCTCGAGGCCTCCAACTGGCCCTACAACACCAACAACAAGGTCGTCACCTACCACCTCTTCCATCACCACGGCGACGCCTTCATGACCGTCTACTCGGAGCAGCCCCAGGCGCTGACCGTGGCCCACGACGGCGCTCTGCTGTCGGGGGTCGACTTCTTCAACGTGGTCGCCGACGCGGGCTCGTGGATCGGTCTCTCCTCGGGCGGCGAGTTCCTGGGCGCCGCCGCCGGCACAGGCTCGCCCGAGACGATCGCGATCCCCGCCCAGCTGCCCGGCGGCGACCTGGTCGTCACCGTGACCAAGCAGAACCACTACCGCTACCGCGAAGCGGTGCCCATCATCCCGCCCGAAGGCCCCTTCGTGGTCTTCGAGGACTACGTGATCGACGACGGCGCGGAGAGCGGCAACGGCAACGCCGCCCTCGACTACGGCGAGTCGGTCGTGCTCGATCTCACGGTGCAGAACGTGGGGCTCGAGACTTCGCGGCGCCCGTCGGCCGTGGTGACCTGCGCCGACCCGTACGTCACCCTGATCGACGACGCCACCGCCTTCGGCGACATCCCGGCGAGCGGCAGCGTGATGCGCACGGACGCCTTCGCCCTGTCCGTCGGCACCGACGTGCCGGACGGCCACCGCATCGACTTCACCCTCGACGTGACGGACGCCGACTCCACCTACACGAGCTACTTCCAGATCATCGCGCGCGCGCCGTTGCTCGACATGACCGCCTACACGATCGACGACGGCGACAACGACGTCCTCGATCCCGGCGATGCGGCCGACCTGACGGTCGAGCTGGAGAACCTGGGCTCGTCCCGGGTCACCGGCCTGCAGGCGACCCTCGCTGCCCTCGACACCATCGTGTCGGTCGACGGCGGGGTCGTCGACATCCCCCTGTTCGCCCCCGGCCAGACCCTGCCGGCGGTCTTCCAGATCAGCGCGCACCCCGACGCCCAGATCGGCGACGTGGCGGAGCTGCAGCTCGACGTCGTCGGTCCCGACTACGCGTACCACACCTCGCTGACGGTGACGGTGGGCCTGACCATCGAGGACTTCGAGACGGCGACCTTCACCCACCTGATGTGGGAGCCGGGCGGTAACGAGCCCTGGTTCATCACCGACGTCGCCCCCCAGGAGGGCACGTACTGCGCCGAGTCGGGCGACATCAACGACGACGAGAGCTCCGTACTCTCGACGACCTTCGAGGTGGTCGCGCCGGGCGAGATCTCCTTCTGGTACAAGGTCTCCTCGGAGAGCGGCTGGGACTTCCTGCGCTTCAGCGTCGACGGCACCGAGTTGGGCGCGTGGGACGGCTCGATCGGCTGGACCGAGGCCGTCTTCCCCGTCTCCGCCGGCACACGCACCTTCACCTGGTCCTACACCAAGGACGGATCGATCAGCAGCGGTTCGGACTGCGGCTGGATCGACCACATCGTCTTCCCCGCCGTCGGCGCGCAACCGGCGCCGGTCATGACCTGCAGCGGGGCCGATCTGGAGATCGTGCTGGCCCCCGGCGAGACGGACCAGCGCGGCGTGCAGATCATCAACTCCGGCGAGGGCGAGCTGAACTACACGGTGACCCTGGAGGATCCGGTCCGGTATCGCGACGACACCCCGACGCCGCTCCACAAGAAGGACCAGGTGGTCCACGCCGACGGCGAGGATCCCGGCGAAGGCAGCGGCGGCCCGGACACCTTCGGCTACTCCTGGATCGACAGCGACGAACCCGGGGGCCCCGTCTTCGACTGGTTCGAGATCAACACGCTGGGCGCGGTGGCCGGCAGCGGCGACGACGCCAGCCTCGGCCCCTTCGACCTGGGCTTCACCTTCCTGTTCTACGGCGTGGCCTACGACCAGGTGCGGATCTGCACCAACGGCTTCCTCACCTTCTCCACCACGACGACCATCTACAACAACGGGACCTTCCCCAACTCGAGCGCGCCCAACGAGGTCATCGCGCCCTTCTGGGACGACCTGAATCCCAACGACGGCGGCACCATCTGGTACTACGCCGACACGGCGAACAACCGCTTCATCGCGGAGTGGGAAGCCATCCCCCACTACTCGTCGAGCGGGACGGGCACCTACACCTTCCAGGCCATCCTCAATGCGGACGGCTCGATCGTGTGCCAGTATCTCGACATGGTCGGGGACATAAACCTGGCCACGATCGGCATCGAGAACCTCGAGGGCAGCGACGGCCTGCAGGTGGTCTACAACGCCGCCTACATGCACGACGACCTGGCGTTGAGTTTCGCGGCCGCCGTGCCCTGGCTGCAGATCCAGCCCATGAGCGGAATCGTGGCGCCCGGCGGCGACGTCACGCTGGACCTCATGTACAGCGCCGAGGACGTGGAGCTCGGCGACTACTTCGGGCTGCTCAAGGTCCACGGCAACGACCCCGACAACCTGGTGGACGAACTGCCGGTGACCCTGTACGTGCGCGAGACCACCGCCGTCGGCGACGGCGTGACGCCCACGGCCTACGCCCTCGGCCACGCCCGTCCCAATCCCTTCAACCCCAGCACGACCATCGCCTTCGCCACGCCGCGAACCGGGCGGGTCGAGCTGAAGATCTACGACGTGGCCGGCCGCCTGGTGCGGCGCCTGGTCGACGGCGAACTGCCCGCCGGCCACCACGCCGCCGTCTGGCGCGGCGAGAACGACCACGGCCGCCAGGTGGCCAGCGGCATCTACTACTACCTGCTCGACTGCGGGGAGTTCACCGAGACGCGGAAGATGACGCTGGTGAAGTGATATGGAACGGCTAGTCAACTAAAGACAGACCGCTCCCTGGACCCCGGCCGACTACGGCCGGGGTCCTTCTTTCGGCCTGTTGATCGGAGGGAAGAGGCAAAGTCGACGGTCGATCAGACTGATATCCGCGCGGCTTCCCACGCACATGATTCTGCCCGTCCGGGGCTGCCTCCCTCTAGGAACGTGAGTCGGCTTTCAGCCGTCACATACTTAGAGCCTGTCCCATAAGCCCCCTTTTTTCAACCCCGCCTTTCCCGGGCC
>CAZTWK010000024.1:0-51168 GCA_964617805.1 uncultured Fibrobacteraceae bacterium
ACACCAAGATCGGCGGCATCACCCGCGAGATCATGACCCAGGCCCTGACCGACGCGCGGAACGCCCGCAACCACATCCTGGACGAGATGGATTCTGCCATTTCCGAGCCGGCGGACGAGCTCTGCGCCTACGCGCCGAAGATCGCCACCATCCAGATCCCGCCGAAGAAGATCGGCGAGCTGATCGGCCCGGGCGGCAAGGTCATCAAGAAGCTCCAGGAGGAGACCGAGACCAACATCGAGATCAACGACGAGGGCATGGTCTTCGTCTCCGCGCCCGACCAGGCCAAGGGAGACGAGTGCATCGAGCGCATCCGCCTGATGATGACCGAGCCCGAGATCGGCGCCGTCTACACGGGCCGCGTGGTCTCGATCGTCGACTTCGGAGCCTTCGTGGAGTACCTGCCCGGCAAGGAAGGGCTGCTGCACATCTCCGAGCTCGAGCATTTCCGCGTCGGCAACGTCGAGGACGTGCTGACGCTGAACGAGGACGTGGAGGTCAAGCTCGTCGAGGTGGACGGACGTACCGGCAAGGTGCGCCTGAGCCGCAAGGCGCTGCTGCCCGTGCCCGAGGGCATGGAAGCCCAGGCCTCCGACGGTGGACGGGGCGGTCGCGGCGGTGGCCGCGGCGGTCGCGACCGCGGCGGAGACCGGCGCCCCCGGCGGCGTCGCTAGAAGGCGGGCCGGACCGTGAACCTCGGGACCTACGCGCACGAGGCGCCGCCGCGGCGCACGGTGCTGGACAACGGGGCGGTCGTGCTGACCGTCCCGGTGTCCTCCGCCCACTCGGTGGCCTTCGGCGTGTGGCTCCGGCGAGGTACCCAGGACGAGCCCGCCGGTCTCGGCGGGCTCATCCATTTCCTCGAACACATGGTGTTCAAGGGCTCCCACACCCGCAGCGCCTACGACATCGCCTGCCTCTTCGACGGCATCGGGGCCTCCATCGACGCCTTCACCACCAAGGACCACGTCGCCTTCATCGTCAACGTGCTGCCCGAATACTTCGGCGAGGCCGCCGCGGCCCTGGCCGACATGCTCCTGCAGCCGGCCTTCGACCCGGACCTGATCCGCCTGGAGCAGGAGGTCGTCTGCGCCGAGATCCAGGAGGCCCGCGACAATCCCGAGGACCTGCTGAACGACGCCTTCGTGGCGCAGCTCTACGCCGACCACCCCCGCAGCCGGCCCATCCTGGGCTCCCACGAGACGGTGCGCAGCTTCGACGCGGAGCTGCTGCGGCGCGAACACGCCTCGCTGTTCACCGGTTCGAACCTCGTGATCTCGGTGTCGGGCAGCATCGACGAGGACATGCGCCGGCGCCTGTGCGAGCTCTTCGGCCCCGGGACCCTGCCGGCGTCGCCGGACGGGCAGGCCGAGCCCCCGGACGCGCCCTACGCCGCGGTCAGCGACGTCATGAGCGAGGCGCGCCTGCGCGAGCAGCGGCTGGACATCCCCAGCCCGCTCCAGCAGTGCTACTTCGAGATCGGCAACCTGGGCGTCCACTTCCGCCACGCCGACCGCATCCCGCTGGGCATCCTCAGCAACGTGCTCGGGGGCGGGTTGTCCAGCCGCATCTTCCAGTCTGTGCGCGAGCGCTCCGGGCTGGCATACTCCATCTACAACTACACGGACATGGGACGCGAGGTCGGCCTCGTGAGCTGTGCGGGCTCCTGCTTGCCGGAGAAGCGGGACCGTCTCGAGTCGCTGATCCGGGACGAGTACCGGCGCCTGCTCGGCGGCGGCGTGGCCGTCGAGGAGCTCGACGGCAACCGGGCCCAGATCAAGTCCCAGCTCGTGTTCGCCCTGGAGGGCGTGACCAACCAGATGATCCGCGCGGCCAAGGACGAGATCTACTTCGGCCGCTTCGTGCCGGTGGGCGAACTGGTCGACCTCATCGACGCCGTCGACCAGGACGCGATCATGTGCTGCGCCGAACGCTACTTCGATCCGGACGGCCTGTTCACGGCCGTCCACGGACCGGTCGCCTCATAGACCACGACCGAGCGGGGGACGGGGATGACACGCCGGGGGCTGCGCAGGCAAAGGCGGATCAGGCCCGGTTCGGCCTTCGTGCTCGGCCTCGCCGGCGTGATCGTCGTCGGCACCCTGGCCCTCGCGCTGCCCGCCGCCGATCCCGCGGGCCGTCCCGTGCCGCTGCTCGACGCCCTCTTCACCGCCACCTCGGCCGTCTGCGTCACCGGGTTGATCGTGCGCGACACCGCCGTCGACTTCACCCCCTACGGCCAGACCGTGATCCTGCTGCTGATCCAGCTCGGCGGGCTGGGCGTGATGTCCGTGGCCGGCACCGTCTCGCTGCTGCTGGGCCGCGGCATCGGCGTGCGGGAATCGAGTCTGCTGCGGGACCTCTTCCAGGGACAGGTGCTGCGCGAGTCGCGGCAGATCCTGCGCTTCGTCGCGGGCTTCACCCTGATCGCCGAGACGCTGGGCACGGCCGTGCTCTACGTCGGTCTCGCCGACGCGATCCCCGACCCGGGTGCACGTCTCTGGCACGCCGCCTTCCACGCCGTGTCCGCCTTCTGCAACGCCGGCTTCTCCCTGAACTCCGACTCGCTGGTCTCGCAGGCGGGCGATCCGGTGGTCGTCGGCGCGGTGACGGTGCTGCTGGTGGTCGGGGGACTGGGCTTCCCCGTGGTGGCCAACCTGCGGGGCTGGTTCCTGGGCCGCGCCGCCGCCGGCCGCGTCCGGCCGCGGCTGTCGGTGCAGGCGCGCCTGGTGCTGCGCCTGACGGCGGGGCTGCTGCTGGGCGGCGCGATCCTGCTGGCCGCGCTGGAATGGCGCGGCGCCTTCGCCGGCGAAGGGGTTTTCGGCAAGCTCGGCCTGGCGGTCTTCCAGTCGGCCACGGCCCGCACGGCCGGCTTCAACACCATGGACCTGGCGAACCTCTCCAGCGCCTCGTTGCTGGTGCTGGTCGTGATGATGTGCGTCGGCGCCGCGCCGGGCTCCACGGCCGGCGGCATCAAGCTGACGACGGTCGCCGTGCTGTGGGCCAACCTGCGGGCCATCGCGCGGGGCGGCCGCGCGCCGCGCCTCTTCGACCGCGAGATCGGGGTCTTGACGGTGCGCCGCGCATTCATGATCCTCACCACCTGGATCACTACCCTGACCGTCGCCCTCTTCGTGCTGCTGGTCAGCGAGGGGCGCGGACTGACCGAGACGCTCTTCGAGACGGCCTCGGCCCTGGGCACCGTGGGGCTGTCGCTGGGCATGACCCCCGAGTTGACGTGGGCCGGCAAGACGACGGTCATACTGTTGATGTTCCTGGGGCGCCTGGGGCCCCTGGCCGTGGCGTACGGACTCGTGCGCCCCGCCCGCTCGAGCGAGATCCGCTACGCCGAGGCCGACCTGCTGGTCGGCTGATGGAGGTCGAATCATGAAGCGAGTTGCCGTATTCGGATTGGGACGCTTCGGCGCCAGCGTGGCCCGCACTCTGCACGACGAGGGTGTCGAGGTGCTCGCGGTCGATCGGGACCGCCGCCTGGCGGACCGGCTCAAGAACCACGCCGCGGTGGCCGTCTCCTTCGACGCCACCGAGCGGGAGAACCTGGAGCGCTTCGAGATCGGACACATGGACGCCGTGGTGGTGGGCATCGGCGACCACTTCGAGGACAGCGTCATGGTCACCCTGCTCTGCAAGGAGCTGGGCGTGCGCCACGTGGTCTGCAAGGCGCTGACGGCCGACCAGGCCAAGGTCCTGACGCGCATCGGCGCGGACCGGGTGATCCAGCCCGAGCAGCAGATGGGCCGCTGGCTCGCCGAGGACCTGCTGCACGACTCGGTCGTCAACATGGTCGACCTGCCCGAGGGCTACAGCCTGGCGCGCATCCGGGTGCGCGAGGAGTGGGCCGGACGCACCCTTTCGGAACTGCGGATGATGAGCGACGCCCGGCTGAATCTGATCCAGGTGCACCGTGCGGGGGAGGCCCCCGACGCCGAGACCCTGCGCGTGCCCCTGCCCGGCGGTGATTTCCAGCTCCAGGCCGGCGACGTGCTCGATGTGATCGGAGAGAACGGTATCTTATCGACTTACGAGATCGTCAAGCGCTGAGCGAGGGGGGGCTCAGGGGGCAAAAAGTGCTTTCCCTCTTTGAGGTTCCGGGCTACATTGAGGCAGATTTCGCGCCGGGACCGGTACTTGCAAGGGTCGCGAAAGGCGAAATCGGATGCAAGCAGGAGCGGCCTGTCCAGCGCGGAGGGAGCCGCGCGCGAATATTGCCGCCACGGCAAAGGAGTGACGAGACATGCTCTTCTCGAAGCGGTTCTTCCTGTTGACGGTCCTGGCCCTGGCGCTCGCGGTCAACTGGGGCTGTGCGCCGTGCAGCGATTACAAGGAGCTTCTCGCCGATCGCGACGCGACGATCGTGGACCTCCAGGCCCAGATCGCCGAGCGCGAGGCGAACATCGCCGAGGGGCAGCAGCTGGCCGACGATCTCCGCGAGCAGATCGCCCAGGTGGAGGCCGAGAAGGACGTCCTGGTCGAGCAGCTCGGCGAGGTCGTGACGGTCACCATTCCCGACCAGATCCTCTTCGCCTCCGGGCAGACCATGATCCTCGACACCATGGTGCCCACGCTGGCGGCCCTGAAGGACGGCATCATGGAGTACCCCGAGTGGAACATCCACGTGGAGGGCTTCACCGACGACCAGAAGATCTGGCCCGACTTCCAGGAAGTCTGGCCCACCAACTGGGAGCTGGGCGCCGCCCGCGCCGCCGCCGTCACCCGTTACATGACCAACTGGCTGGACATGGACGCCACGCGCTTCGCCGTGGTGAGCTACGGACCCTTCCAGCCCGTCGGCGACAACGAGACGGTGGAGGGCCGCGAGCAGAACCGCTACGTGCGCATCGTGCTGCACAAGCCGGAGCGGCTCTGGGCCCGCAACCGGTAGCGACGCCATACCGCAAACGTAGGGGCCGCCCACCGGGCGGCCCCTTTCTCTTTTCCGGGAATCCGAATCAGCGCGTGACGGCCGCCTGGGCCAGCTCGGTCATGGCCGCCAGGGCCCGGTCCACGTCGTTCTCGACGTTCAGCGGCCCGAGGCTGAAGCGGGCGGTGCCCAGATCGCCGGTGCCGATGCCCGCGTGGGCCAGGGGCGCGCACTGCAGGCCGGTGCGGATCAGGACCCCGTGATCCACGTCCAGACGCTGGCCGATCTCCTCGGGGGACATGCCCTCCAGCGTGACGCTGATCACCGGCGTGTGGTGTTCGTCGGCGCCCGCGCAGTGCAGGATCAGGCCGGGCAACTCGGCGAAGCCATCGATGAGCCGGGCGGTCAGGCGCCGCTCGTGGGCCGCGATGTCGCCCAGGCCGCGCTCGAGGATCCAGGACAGCCCGGCGCGCAGGCCGGCGATGCCCAGGGTGTTCAGGGTGCCCGCCTCCAAGCGGTAGGGGTAGGACTCGAGGTGGGTGAGCTGGCGCGAGCGGACGCCGGTGCCGCCCCAGCGCGTGCTCGTCAGCTCCACGTCGGGTCCCACCGCCACGCCGCCGATGCCCACCGGCCCCATCAGGGACTTGTGGCCCGTGAAGGCCAGCATGTCGATGGCCATCTCCTCCATGTCGATGGGCACGCAGCCCGCGGTCTGGGCCGCGTCCACCAGGAAGGTCACGCCCCGCTCGCGGCAGATGGCGCCGACGGCGCCCACGTCCTGCACGGTGCCGATCACGTTGGAGCCGTGGGTCATGGCCACCAGGCGGGTCTCGGGCCGGATGAGGCCGGCCACCGTCTGCGGATCCACGAAGCCGTCCGCGTCGAAGGGGGCCAGATCGAAGGTGATCAGGCCGCGGTTCGCCATCTCGTGCAGGGGGCGCAGCACCGAGTTGTGTTCCAGGTGGGTCGAGACCACGTGGTCGCCCGGGCGGCAGAAGCCCTGGATGCAGGTGTTCAGCGAATCGGTGGCGTTGCTCATGAAGACCAGGCGGTGCTCGTCGCGGGCCGGGTTGTTGAAGAAGGCCGAGAGGTCTGCGCGGGTGGCCTCGAGCACGTCGCCGGCCTCCACGGCGGCGTCGGCGCCGGTGCGTCCGGGATTCACCCCGTGGCGACGATAGAAATCGTCCATGGCCGTGTAGACGCATTCGGGCTTGGGGTAGGAGGTCGCAGCGTTGTCGAGGTATGCCATGTCGGACAAGATCGGTCCTCCTCGGGTCCTGAAAGGCCTTGGCGGGAACGACTTCAAAGATGGCATGTTGAATCCGTCCCTGCAAGTGGCACTGCGGTCGTTGCCCCGGACGGCCCGACGTGTTATCCATGAGGGTCGGCGGCGACGGCGCCGCCCACCGAACACCCCCTGGAAAGGAACAACGAGATGCCCAGGTTCGTCATCGCCCTGTTCTTCGCCCTCCTGTTCACGGCCGGCGCCGCCTCGGCGGACGGCACCTACGTGCGCCTGACCACCGACGCCGGAGAGCTCCTGCTGGAGATGTCGTCCGATCTCGCCCCGCGGCACGTGGACAACTTCGTCCACCTCTGCCGCTCCGGCTTCTACGACGGCACCACCTTCCACCGCGTGATCCCGGGGTTCATGATCCAGTGCGGCGATCCCAACTCCAAGGACGACGTCCGGGGCAACGACGGCCAGGGCGGCCCCACCTGGGCGGACGTCCTCGAGCCCGGGGAACTGGCCCTGGTGGAGCAGGTGCGGGAGATGCTGTCGGCCAAGGGCTACGCCGGCATCGACGACCGGGCCCTGATCAAGGCGGAGTTCAACTCCGGCCGGCACGAGCGCGGCGCCCTCTCCATGGCGCGCTCCCAGAGCCCGGACTCCGGCGGCAGCCAGTTCTTCATCTGCGTGGCCGACACGCCCCACCTGGACGGCAAGTACACCGTCTTCGGGCGCGTGGTGGTCGGCCTGGACACCGTCGACGCCATCGTGTCCGTGGAGCGCGACACGCGGGACAATCCCCTGGCGCCCCTGCGCCTGGTGAAGGCGTCGGTCCTCGCGGGCCGCGAGGCCCTGACCGACGCCGAGCGCGAGGCCCTCGCGGATCCCGTCGTGCCCGTCGTGGCGGAATAGGCGGGCAGCGGTGGCGGCCGATGCGATCACGATCAAGGGCGCGCGGGTTCACAACCTGAAGAACCTCGACCTGGAACTGCCCCGCCACCGGCTGGTCGTGGTCACCGGGCCGAGCGGCTCGGGCAAGTCCTCGCTGGCCTTCGACACCCTCTACGCCGAGGGCCAGCGCCGCTACATCGAGAGCCTGTCGAGCTTCGCCCACCAGTTCCTCGACCAGCTGCCCAAGCCCGACCTGGACCGCATCGAGGGGCTGTCGCCCGCCCTGGCCATCGACCAGCAGGGGCTCGGCGCCAACCCCCGCTCGACCGTCGGCACCATCACCGAGATCGCCAACTACCTGCGCCTGCTCTTCGCGCGTTGCGGCGACGTGGTCTGCCCGGACTGCGACGTGCCCGCCGGCGCCATGCCGCTGTCGGCCATCGAGGCCAGCGTGGCCGCCCTGCCGTCCGGGGCGCGGCTCTGGATCCTGGCCCCGGTGGTGCGCGGCCGCAAGGGTGCCCACCGCAAGCTCCTGCAGGACCTGGCCAAGCAGGGTTACGTGCGCGTCCTCGTCGACGGCGAGCTCCACGACCTGGACGAGATGCCGCGGCTCTCGCCGGGCAAGCGCCACGAGATCGCGGTGGTCGTCGACGGGCTGGTGAACCGCCCCGGCAGCGGCGAGCGTCTGTCGGCGGCCCTGGCGCGGGCGACGGAACTCTCCGACGGCACGGTCCTGGTGCGTACCCAGGACGGATCCACGACCCTCTACAGCCGCGAGGCCGGCTGCCCCTCCTGCGGGCGCAGCTTCGCGCCCCTGGAGCCCCGCCTCTTCTCCTTCAATTCCCCGGTGGGCTCCTGTCCGGACTGCCAGGGGCTCGGCAGCCAGCCCACCATCGGGGAGCGCAGCCTGGTGCCGGATCCCTCGCTCAGCCTGGCCGGCGGCGCCCTGTCCTATCTGCGCGGCAAGGAGTCCGGCTGGCTCTACACCCAGGTGGAGGCCTACGCGGGCGCCCTGGACTTCTCCATGCACACCCCCTGGGAGGACCTGCCGGCCGCGGCCCGCGAGGTGCTGCTGCACGGCATGTCGACCGAGATGGAGGCCGACCTGAAGGGACACCGCCACTACGACGCATTCCTGCGCGACTGGCAGGGCCTGGTGCCGGAGCTGCTGCGCCGCCACCGGGAGACCGGCTCGGAGAAGGTGCGCTCGGGCATCTCGGCGCTGCTCACGGCGGAACTCTGCCCGACCTGCCGAGGCTACCGCCTCTGCGCGGACGCCCTCAGCGTGCGGGTCGGCGGGCTGCACCCCGGCGAGGTGGGCGAGCTGGCCCTGACCGAGCTGCGGGACTGGGTCGCGGGCCTCGGCTTCGAGGACGCGTTGAAGTCGGCCGTGGCCAAGCCCGTGCTCGAGCAGATCTCCTCGCGCCTGGGCTTCCTCTGCGAGGTGGGCGTGGGCTACCTCAACCTCTCGCGGAGCGTGGGTTCCCTGTCGGGGGGCGAGGGGCAGCGCGTGCGCCTGGCCACCCAGGTGGGCTCGCGCCTGACCGGCGTGCTCTACATCCTCGACGAGCCCAGCGTGGGGCTGCACCACCGTGACATCCACCGCCTGATCGGCATCCTCGGCAAGCTGCGCGACCGCGGCAACAGCGTGGTGGTGGTGGAGCACGACCTGGACGTCATGCTGGCCGCCGACCACCTGCTCGACCTGGGGCCGGGCGCCGGCGAGCACGGCGGCGAGATCGTGGCCCAGGGCACCCCGGCGGACGTGGCGGCCCATCCGGACAGCATCACCGGCGCCTACCTGGCCGGACGCCAGGGGGTGCTCGCGCCCATGCCAGCGGCGGGCGGCGCCCCGCCGGAAGCCTGGCTGCGCATGCGCGGCCTGAGCAACCGCAACCTGCGGGGCATCGACCTGGAGATCCCCCTGGGCCGGCTGACCCTGGTCACGGGCGTGTCGGGCTCCGGCAAGAGCACCGCGGTCCACGACACCCTCTACCGCGAACTGGCCCGCCGGCTGCATCGCGCCGGCGCGCATCCGGGTCCCTTCGACAGCCTCGAGGGGGAGGAGGCCCTGCGCTCGGTGATCCTGGTGGACCAGTCGCCCATCGGACGCTCGCCGCGCTCGACCCCGGCCACCTACACCGGCCTGATGGGCCACCTGCGTAAGCTCTACGCCGCGACCACCCTGGCCAAGATGCGCGGCTACGGCCCGGGCCGTTTCAGCTTCAACACCGGCGGCGGGCGCTGCACGGTCTGCGAGGGAGCCGGCGTCAAGCGCCTCAGCATGGATTTCCTGCCCGACGTGGACGTGCCCTGCGACGTCTGCAACGGCCACCGCTTCGATCCCGAGACCCTGGAAGTACGCTTCAAGGGCCGCAGCATCGCCGAGGTCCTGGCCATGACCGTCGAGGAGGCCCTCGACCTGCTGGGCAACATCCCCGCCTGCCGCAAGATCCTGTCGGTCATGGACGGCGTCGGGCTCGGCTACCTGCGGTTGGGCCAGACCGGCGCCACCCTCTCCGGGGGCGAGGCCCAGCGCCTGAAGCTCTCGCGGGAGCTGGCGCGGGGCAGCCAGAGCCGCAGCCTCTACATCCTGGACGAGCCGACCACCGGCCTGCACTTCTGCGACGTGGCCCGCCTGATGGACATCCTGGGCCGGCTGACCGGGCGCGGCCACACGGTGGTCGTGATCGAGCACAACCCCGAGGTGATCCGGCGCGCCGACTGGGTCATCGACCTGGGCCCGGAGGGCGGCGCCGAGGGCGGACGCGTGGTGGCGCAGGGCCCCCTGGAGACGATCCTCGCCGCGGGGGATTCCTACACCGGGGAGATGCTCCGCCAGCTGGCGTCGCCCGGGGCATAAAGGGTCTTGGCGAACGGGGCGCCGCGTCATAAATTTGGCAGCGCCGGCCTCTGCATCATCCGCTGCGTCATCTGAAATGGCGACCCAGACCGAGGAGCCGCGTTGAACCCGACCGAAACAGACGGACTGTTGCAGACGCCCCTGACCGGGTGGAACCGCGCCCGTGGCGGCCGCATGGTCCCCTTCGCGGGCTACGAGATGCCCGTGCAGTTCGCGGGTGTCGCCGCGGAGCACGCCGCGGTGCGCGAGCGCGTCGGCCTCTTCGACACCACGCACATGGGGGAGATCCTCCTGCGCGGTGCGGGCGTCGAGACCTGGCTGGACGGTCTGACCTCCAACCGCGTGGCCGGCATGGCGCCGGGCAAGGTGGTCTACACGGCCATGTGCGCCCCCGACGGCGGCGTGCTCGACGACATGCTGATCTACCGGCACGAGGAGCGCGAATGGCTGGCGGTCTGCAACGCCGTCAACCGCGCGCGCATCGTCGACTGGCTCGCGGAGCACGCACGCGGCGTGGCGGACCTGGACCTCGAGGACGCCAGCGACCGCCTCGCCATGATCGCCGTGCAGGGCCCCGCGTCCGCAGTGCTCCTGGACCGGCTCTCGGCCCTCGCCGGCGTTCGTGAGCGCATCTCGGACCTCGACTTCTACGCCGCCCACGAGCTGACGCGTCCCGGCGGCAACTGGCTCGTCTCGCGCACGGGCTACACGGGGGAGCGGGGCTACGAGTTGTACGTCCCCTGGGATGACACCCTGCCGCTCTGGGAAGAACTCCTGGAGCGCGGCCACGACCTGGGCGCGGCGCCCATCGGCCTGGCGGCCCGCGACACCCTGCGCTTCGAGATGGGCTACAGCCTCTACGGCCACGAGCTGAGCCGCGACTGGACCCCCCTGGAGGCCGGCATCGGCTGGGCCGTGCGCCTGAAGAACCGCGAGTTCGTCGGGGCCGAGGCCCTGCGCGCGCTCAAGCGCGACGGCGTACCCCGGCGCATCGCCGGCCTGGAGATCCACGGCGCGAGCGTCGGCGGCCGCGAACGCCCCGCGCCCATCGCCCGCCAGGAGACGCCCGTCTACGCGGGCGACCGCCGCGTGGGCTTCGTGACCAGCGGCACCAAGAGTCCTTCGTTGAACCGATCCCTCGCCCTCGCCATGCTGGACAGCGACCGCGGCGAGGCCGAACTCGAGGTGGAGATCCGCGGCAAGCGCCATCCGGCCGCCGCGGCCTCCGTTCCCTTCCTGGCGCCGCGGGTCAAGGGCGACCCCGCCGCCGAACGCAGCTGACCCCGAGGAGGCAGGACATGACGTCCGACGACCGCATCTACACCAAGGAACACGAATGGGTGATGATCGAGGGCAACGTCGCCACCGTGGGCGTGACCGAGTACGCCGCTTCCGAGCTGGGCGACGTGGTCTTCATCGAGCTACCCGAGCCCGGCGCTCAGGCCGGCCTGGGCGACGCCATCGGCACCATCGAGACGGTGAAGTCCGTCGAGGATCTCTACTGCCCCCTGACCGGTGAGATCCTGGAGATCAACGAGGCCGTGCTCGACGCCCCCGAACTCGTGAACGAGTCGCCCCTGGACGACGGCTGGCTCTTCAAGCTGCAGGTCTCCGACCAGGGCGAGCTGGACGGACTGCTCTCGGCCGCCGACTACGACGCCATGATCGGAAGCTGAGCCGGCCATGCCCTACACGCCGCACACGGACGAGGACATCCGCGAGATGCTCGACGCCCTCGGTCTGAATGAAGTCGAGGAGCTCTTCGCCGCCATTCCCGCCGAGGTGCGGGACGGCGCGGGGCTGGACCTGCCCGACACCTTGTCGGAAGAGGAGGTCTGGCGGGTCATGAGCAACCTGGCCGGTCTCAACACCGGGCAGGACCGCCTGGTGTCCTTCCTGGGCGGCGGCGTCTACGACACCTACATCCCGGCCGCGGTGGACGCCCTCTCGAGCCGCAGCGAGTTCCTCACCGCCTACACACCCTACCAGGCGGAGGTCTCCCAGGGTACCCTGCAGGTCATCTACGAGTGGCAGACCTTCGTGAGCCGGCTGACGGGCCTGCCGGTGGCCAACGCCAGCATGTACGACGGCGCCACGGCCCTGGTCGAGGCGTTGTTGATGGCCCTGACCAAGACCCGGCGCAACCGCGTGATCCTGCCGGAGACCCTCAATCCCCGCTACCGTCGGGTGGTCGAGACCTACCTCGACGGCGAGGGCGTGGAGATCCTGACCGTCCCGCGCGGCGAAGACGGCGTCACCGACCCGGCCGCCCTGTCCGACCTGGTCGACGAGACCATCGGCGCCGTGCTGGTGCAGACTCCCAACTACCTGGGCCGGCTCGAGCCCGCGGACGCGCTGGCGGCCGCCGCGGTGGACAGCGGCGCGCTGCTGGTGGCCCTGGTCAACCCGGTGTCGCTGTCGGTGGTCAAGCCGCCGGCCGACTGGGGGGCCGCGATCGCCGTGGGGGAGGCGCAGCCCCTGGGCATCCCCGCCTCCTGGGGCGGGCCGCTGCTCGGTTTCCTGGCCTGCGCCGAGGAACTCAAGCGGCAGATCCCCGGCCGCGTCGCCGGACGCACCGTCGACGACAAAGGCCGTCCCGGCTACGTGCTCACCCTGCAGACGCGGGAGCAGCACATCCGGCGCGAGAAGGCCACGTCGAACATCTGCACCAACCAGGGTCTGAACATGACGCGCGCCGCCATCACCCTGGCCCTGCTGGGCGGCGAAGGCTTCCGGGCCCTGGGCGAGGCCAACCTGACGCGTCGCGCCGCCCTGCGCGCGGCCCTCGGCCGTGTCGAAGGGCTGGCCTTTCCCTGCGACGGCCCGGGCTTCAACGAGCTGGTGGTGCGCCTGCCCGCGGCGGCGCGCGACTTCGCCGCCTACGCCCGCGAGCGCGGCGTCCTGGCCGGCATCCCGCTCGAGGGCTTCGCCGGTTGCGGCGCGGGGGACCTGCTGGTGTCGGTCACCGAGCGGCGCACCGCCGACGAGATCGAGTTCTACGCGAACCTGGCGCGGGATTTCCTGGAGGCGCGGGCCGATGACTGACCTCAAGCAGTGCGAGACCTGCGGGCGCTGGGGCGCCGTCCTGCAGGACAACCTCTTCGCCAAGGGGCGTGCCGGCCGCCGCGGCGTCATGCCGCCGGCCTGGCGGGGCGACGACGTGGACGCCGCCCTGCCCGTCGAACTGCGGCGCGACGAGCCCTGCGACCTGCCCTCACTGTCCGAGCAGGAGGTGATGCGCCATTACACGCGCCTCTCCAACCTCAACCACCACATCGAGCGCGGCATGTATCCCCTGGGCAGCTGCACCATGAAGCACAATCCGCGGCTCAACGAGCGTGTGGCGGCGCTGCCGGGCTTCGCGTCGCTGCATCCCGAGCAGGACGCGGCCGACGTGCAAGGCCTGCTGTGCGCGCTGAAGCTGCTGCAGGACGCCCTCTGCGAGATCACTGGGTTCAATGCCTGCAGCCTGCAGCCCGCCGCCGGCGCCCACGGCGAATACCTGGGCATGCTGGCCATCCGCGCCTTCCACCTGGCCAACGGCGACGCCGAGCGGCTGGATGTGCTGATCCCCGACTCGGCCCACGGCACCAATCCCGCCTCGGTGGTGATGACCGGCATGAAGCCCGTCACCGTCAAGTCGCGGAGCGACGGCTGCCTCGATCCCGAAGCCGTGCGCGCGGCCGCCGGCCCGACCACCGCGGGCATCATGATCACCAATCCCAACACCCTGGGCCTCTTCGAGACGGAGATCGTGGAGGTGGCGCGCATCATCCACGAGGCCGGCGGCCGTCTCTACATGGACGGCGCCAACCTGAACGCCGTGCTGGGCAAGGCCAAGCCGGCGCACATGGGCTTCGACGTGGTGCACCTGAACCTGCACAAGACCTTCTCGACCCCCCACGGCGGCGGCGGTCCCGGCGCGGGCCCCATCTGCGTCACCGACGAGCTGGTGCCCTACCTGCCCGGCCCGGACGTCGTGTGCGAGGACGGCGTCTACCGGCTGGCTGGCGGCGGGAACGGGCGGCCCAGCATCCATTCCTTCCACGGCAACGTGGGCGTCTGCCTGCGCGCCCTGGCCTACATCCTGCGACTCGGCGGCGACGGGCTGACGCGGGTCGCCGAGCGGGCCGTGCTCAACGCCAACTACCTGCGCAAGCGCCTCGAGGGGATTCTCGCCGTCGAGCACGCCGAGGGCTGCCTGCACGAGTTCGTGGCCACCGGCTCGGACTGGAAGGAGCGTTTCGGCGTACGCACCCTGGACATCGCCAAGCGTCTGCTCGACCACGGTGTGCACGCCCCGACGATCTACTTCCCCCTGATCGTCGAGGAGGCCCTGATGATCGAGCCCACCGAGACCGAGTCCAAGGAGACCCTGGACGCCTTCGTGGAGATCCTGGCCGACATCCGCCGCGAGGCCGAGACCGACCCAGAGCTGCTGCGCACGGCGCCCCACGTGACCCCGGTCTCCCGGCTGGACGAGGCGGGCGCCGCACGGCACCCGGACCTGCGCTGGCTCGGGCCCTGCAACTGCGGGTAACGGTCGTGCGCCTGCAGGTGATCCGCGACCCGGCCCGCAGCGGCGCCGAGAACATGGCGGCCGACGCGCGTCTGCTCGAGCGCCACCGCCCCGGCGACGACCCCGTGCTCCGCCTCTACCGCTGGACCCCCCCCGCCGTGAGCTACGGCTACCACCAGCAGGAAGACGACTTCGACGCCGCGGCCATCGCCGCCCGCGGCTACGGCCTGGTGCGCCGGCCCACCGGCGGCCGCGCCATCCTCCACGCCGACGAGTTGACCTACGCCGTGGTGGGCGACGCCGCTGGCCCGCTCTTCGGCGACTCGCTCCACACCGCCTACGCCGCCATCAACGAGGCCCTGCTGGGCTTCGTGCGCGGCCTGGGGCTCGTCCCCGACGTCTCGGACGGCGAATCCCTGGCCGAGGCGCGCAGCGCCGTCTGCTTCGCCTCGGCCGGACGCCACGAGATCACCGTGGGCGGGCGCAAGCTGATCGGCTCGGCCCAGCGCCGCCTGGCCGGCGGCTTCCTGCAGCACGGCTCCATCCTCACCGGCCAGGGGCACCTGGATCTGCTCGCCTGTCTGCGGGGAATGGCCGACGATCCGTCGGCGCGCGCGCGGTTGGCGGCGGCGACGACAGACCTCGGTGAGCTGCTCGGTCGTGAAATCGATGAAGGAGCCTACGAGGGTTTCGTGGAGGGCCTGGTCGCGGCCTTCGCCGCGACCTTCCGTTGCCAGGTCATCTAGAAGTCCAGAGCCAGCCCCGAGGCGAAGGCCAGTCCCTTGGTGTCCTCGGGCACGAGTTGACCGCGGTTGGCCGCGGCGATGTCCCAGCGCACCGGACCCAGCTTGAGACCCAGGCCCGCCGCGCTGCGCCTCACCTCACCGCCGAAGCCCAGACCGACCCGCGGCTGCAGCCACGACAGCAGGCGCCACTCCAGGCCCACGTCCAGGGCCAGCTTGTCGGAGACGCCGGCGCGCTTCTCCATGCCCCGCCACACGTCGCAGGCCACCAGCAGCGGGCCCCAGTCGGTGCTGGCGCCCAGGCGCACCACCGAGGGCAGGTCGCGTGCGTAGGCGGCCGCGGCGTAGGTGGTGTCGCTCTCGGTGATGTGGGCGTCGATGTCGTCGCTGGACATCGTGATCGAGTCGCCCCTGGCGCTCCACACGCGACGCTCCACGTCCTTGTCCCAGGTCAGGCGGCTGGACACGTTGCTCACGGCGAGGCCCACCGTCCAGCCGCGGGGAAGCTGCAGGGCCAGGCCCGCGTCCACCGCGTAGCCGCTGCCGCCGCGGGACGTGAGCACCGAGGCGTTGGCCTCGCCGCGCACGCCGTCCATGTCGGCGGTGATGCCACCGCTGGCCTCCTCCACCGTGAAGTCGTAGAGGCCGTACAGGTAGCGCGCGTTTACCCCGGCCGAAAGCCGGTAGGCGCGGCGCGTGACCACCGGCGTGGCCCAGGACAGGGTGGCCGCGCCCACGGCGTAGGCCTCGCCGTCGGTGTTCTCGAAGGTGAAGCTCTGGCCGATCTCGTTGCCCATCAGGATCAGGTCGAAGAAGTCCTTGTCCAGGATGCCCGAGCCGCCGGCGATGCCCTGCACGGTGACCGCGAAGGGGCCCGCCTGCACGCCCAGGGCCGAGGCCCGCACGTTGGCGTCGAGGATGAAGCCCTCGTCGGGGATGTCGTCCAGCAGCCGCTGCTTGTCGGCATCGGTCAGCACGGCGCCGCTGACCTCGTTGTAGCGGGCCAGCGAGAAGGCGTTGTTGTTCATGTCGACGGCCACCGAGGCCAGCCCGATCGAGAGGCCCTCGGCGGTGCCCAGGGCCAGGTTGGCCGGATTCCAGTCCACGGCGTCCAGGCCGCGCGAGGCCGCCGTGAAGGCGCCGGACAGGCCCATGGCCCTGACCTGCCCCTGGCCCAGGGCCGGGCCGCAGAGGCAGAGCAGGACCAGCAGGGAACCGGCCAGCGCGGACGTCGCGCCCGAACGCGACGGTGGTGATCGACGCTGCTTCGTCTTGGTGTTGTCGTTCAAGCCGATCTCCTTCCGCGCTGGCACGGAATCAGTCGTCGGTGACGAGGATCTCCGCGGAGAGGGCTCCACGGGCGGACAGTCCGTCGCAGGTGCGCAGCACCACCTCGAGCCCCTCGGTGCCCGGGATCAGGGCGCGCAGGGCCGTGCAGGCCCCGGGGCGGGTGAAGGCCGCGATCTGCGTGGCGTCCAGGGTAATGGTCTGCTGGGTCTTCACGATGTCGCGTACGTAGCGCGTCACCGGGTCGATGTCGCCGGGGGCCACCGTCACCGGACCGATCACCAGCTCGGGATCGTCCAGCAGCGTCGCCTCGTCCGGCCCGACGAGGAACTCCACATCCAGGCCGAAGGGGAAGTGGTTGTTGATCTCGAGCACGATCTCCGCGGCCACCAGGTGCCGGTCGAGGTTGTCCCGCAGGTCCTCGTCCAGGTCGAGCAGTTCGGGCTCGCGGTCGATCTCGGCGTCGTCGATGATCAGGCGCAGGGGCGCGTCGGCCCGCCAGATCACCTGGGCCCGGTCGCCGGGCCGCACCGTGCCCACCTCGTCTTCGCCGCCGACGCTGACCGCGCCCTCGAGGGTGAACTCCTCGGGCAGGATGCTCAGCAGGTCGGCGATCAGGCTGTTGGTCTCGTCCAGGACCACGGTGGTCTTGGCCGGCTCGCCGCCCTGGGCGGGCGCGACGGTGGAGGAGGTGGCCACGGTCACGCTCTCGCCGGCCGCGTTGCGTCCGGTCAGCGACAGGTCGATCTCCCCGCCGATGCCCGTCTCGTTGACCAGTTCGATGACCAGCGTGGCGGCGGGCAGGCGCAGGCCGCTCAGCTCATCGGGGATGTCGATGGCCTCGGTGACCGTCTCCAGCGCGAAGTCCTGCCGCGGGATGATGCCGGTGACCTCGCCGATGGACAGGGTGCTGGCGGCCATCTCGGCGGAGATGCGCATGCCGGAGTGGATGTCCACCATCTCCCCGTCGCTGCCGGGGGAGTAGACGCCCACGGTGTAGCTCAGCGAATCGAGGGGCGCGCCGCCGCCGGAGGTGATGCGCGCGCCGGCCAGGTCGGCCTGCGTGGACTCGACGCCATGCTGGGGCATGGCGAAGGTGAGCACGTAAGGCCCGCCCTCGGGGGTCAGGAACTCGTTGAAGTAGATGTACACCGTGGCGGGCACGGGCAGGCCGCTGCTCAGGGTGACGTCGATGGCGCCGCCGTCCACCACGGCCTCGATGATGCGCAGGGAGTCCGGCAGCGCGATGGAGCTGGTCTCCTGGAAGTCCTGGGCCCCGACGATCGCGCGCGCCGAGTCCACCACGAGGTCGCCCATGCTCAGGGCGACGCCGAGGGCGGCGTCGGGCCCGATGTAGGCGAAGGTGGCGCCCGCCGAACCGCCGGTCAGGTGGACCACCAGGCTGCCGGGCAGGTCCACGTCGGTCAGGTCCGCCGACGCCGTGTCGGCCTCGCCCGCGGCGATCTCCGCGTCGAAGACCAGCGAGGTGATCAGCGCGCCCGTGTCGGGGTGCCGCACCTCGGCGGTGATCATGCGCGGGGGCGCGTCGCCCGAGATGGGGATGGGCAGGCGGTTGTCCAGGGCCAGGGTGATCACGCCCGAGGCGACGTGGGCGTGGTCGAGATCCGCGAGCTCCAGGGGATCGGTCTCGGTGTCCACGTCGAAGGGCGGCACCGGGTAGTAGCCCGGCGGCAGCGCGCCGGCGCCCGGCCAGATGTCCTCGAGGGTGAACTCGTAGACCAGCGGATCCGGGTCGTCCAGGGTGACCGTGCCGATGGAGGCCTCGGCGTCGATGGCTTCCAGGTCGGTGCTGAGGTCCAGGTCCAGGTCCACCGAGGTGGTGTCGCCGTCGATGCTGAAGAAGAGGAGCGAATCGCCGCCGGCGTACAGGTAGTCCTGGTCCTCGATCAGCTCGGTGGCCGTCAGGTCGTGGCTCCCCACCGGCACCGCGAGGCGGGTGGAGAAGGTGGGCAGGGCCGGGTCCTCGATGGTGCAGCCCGCGACGAGCGCCAGGGCGAGTCCGCCGAGAAGGGCGGCCGCGGCGAGGGACCGGGCGCGGGGGTGCGTCTGGTTGCTGTTCAGTATAGACATCCGTCTCTCCCCTGTATGCGACAGTTGGCCGTGGGGGCGCAGATGAAAGTCCCGTGCCGCGCCCCGCAGAGGCCGCGGCGCGTCCCGCGGGGAACGACGGGGAACCAGGGGCCGCGCTGAGCCCCCTGGAGGAGCCCCTCCGGCCCAGGAGGATTTGCAGACCGCAACGGGGGCGCGCGTCGGTGGGGGCGGGGGTGGCAGGCTGCACGCGGGGGCGGGCAAACTGCGACTTCTCTTGACCGCTCAGGAGACCCTTACCTAGACTCAGCCATGCTCATCAACCGGGACATCCACCCATGACCGTCTACGTGCTGCGGCGTCTGGCCGGAGCGGCCCTGCTCGTCCTCGCCCTGTTGACGGCGGTGTTCTTCGTGGTGCGCCTCGCGCCCGGCGATCCGGCCGAGCTGCACCTCGATCCCGACATGGGCGACGCCCAACGCGCCCAGGTGCGCGCGCGGCTGGGCCTGGACGAGCCGCTGCCCGTCCAGTACCTGCGCTGGCTGGACGGTGTCCTGCTCCACGGCGACCTGGGCCGCAGCCTGCAGTACCACCGGCCGGTGACCGGACTGCTGGGCGAGGCCATCCCCAACACGCTGCTGCTGACCGTCAGCGCCTACGCCGTGCACCTCGCCCTGGCGATCTGGAGCGGCGTGTGGATGGCGCGGCGGCGCGGTACCAGCTCCGAGCGGGCCGCCACCGTCGGCGCCCTGGCCCTCTACTCGCTGCCCGCCTTCTGGCTCGGCCTGATGCTGATCCTGATCTTCTCGCGCGCACTCGGCTGGCTGCCCGCCGGGGGCCTGCACGCCCCCGACGCCGCGCTCATGACCTGGCAGGCGCGCGCCTGGGACACGGTGCGCCACCTGGTGCTGCCGGTGACGGTGCTGGGCGTGGCCTCCGCCGCCGGCACCGCGCGCTACCTGCGCAGCTCCCTGGTCGACGTGCTCGCCAGCGACTTCATCCTGGCCGCGCGGGCCCGCGGGCTCTCGGAACGGGCGGTGGTCTGGCGGCACGCCGTCCGCAACGCCCTGCTGCCGGCCGTGACCCTCGTGGGACTGAACCTGCCCTTCCTGCTCGGGGGCGCCGTGGTCACGGAGACCGTCTTCGCCTGGCCCGGCATGGGGCGCCTCGCCGTCGACGCCATCTACGCCCGCGACTACCCGGTGATCATGGGCGCGACGGCCGTTTCGGCCGTGATGGTGGTGCTGGGCAACCTCCTGGCCGACCTGGCCTACAGCTGGGTCGACCCGCGCATCCGCCTCGGCGGCGGAGGGCGCTCGTGAGCCGCGCCGCGCCGGGCGGGCGCAGTCCCCTGGACGCCGCCGCGGGCTGGGGCCTGGGCCTGGTGCTGGCCGTCGCGCTGCTGTCCGTCTTCGCGGGCTCCCTCGCGCCCCACGCGCCGAGCGAAGTCGGCGGCGCGGAGACCCACCTGCAGGCTCCCAGCCGGGAGCACCCCCTGGGCACCGACGTGCTCGGCCGCGACGTGCTCAGCCGGCTGTTGCACGGCGGGCGCGCCTCGCTGGCCGTGGGCTGGCTCAGCGTCCTGCTGGCGGTGGTGCTGGGCACGGCGGTGGGGCTGGCGGCGGCCATCGGTCCCGCGTGGCTGGACCGGGCGCTCATGGCCGCGACCGACGTCTTCCTCGCCTTCCCGCGCATCTTCCTGATCCTGCTGCTGGTGGCGTTGTCCACGCCCTCGCTGATCCTGGTGACCGTCGTCATCGGCGTGACCGGCTGGATGAGCGTGGCGCGCCTGGTGCGCGCCGAGGCCCTCGCCCTGCGGGAACGGGAGTTCGTGCTCTCCGCCCGGGGCCTCGAACTCTCCGCGCTGCGCCTGGTCCTGCGGCACGTGCTGCCCCACGTGGCGCCGCTGGTCCTGGTGGCGGCCACGCTGCGCCTCGGCAACGCGGTGCTGCTGGAATCCTTCTTGAGCTACCTGGGCCTCGGCGCCCAGGAGCCGCTCGTTTCATGGGGCGCCATGATCGAGCACGGCCAGGGGCACCTGCTGGACGCCTGGTGGCTGACCGCCTTCCCGGGACTGGCCATCACGGTGACCGTGGTCTCCTACAACCTGCTCGGCGACGGCATCCGCGACCGGCTCGATCCGCGCGGCGGATCACGGGGGGAGACGCCATGAGGGAAGTCCCCCTGCTCGCGATCGACCGGCTCGCCGTGGCCTTCCCGGGGCCCCACGGTCCCGTGCACGCGCTGGACGGTCTCGACCTGACCCTCGACGCGGGCCGGATCACGGCCCTGGTGGGCACCTCGGGCAGCGGCAAGACGGTGACCGGCCTGGCGATTCTCGGGCTGCTGCCCCGCGAGGCCGCGGTCACCGGCCAGCTGCATTGGCGCGGCGAGCCCCTCGACGGCGGGCCCACGCACCGCGCGCGCCTGGGCCGCGAGATCGCCATGATCTTCCAGGACCCGGGCGCCTGCCTCGATCCCGTTTGGACCGTGGGCGCGCAGCTCGTCGAGACCGTGCGCGCGGCCGGGGTCCCCCGGCGCAAGGCGGCGGCGCGCGCCGAGGCCCTGCTCGCGGAAGTGCACCTGTCGGCCGATCTCCGCGCGCGGTACCCCCACCAGCTCAGCGGCGGACAGAAGCAGCGCGTGATGCTGGCCCTGGCCCTGGCCGGAGACCCGGACCTGCTCGTGGCCGACGAGCCCACCACCGCCCTCGACGTGACCATCCAGGCCGGCGTGCTGGACACCCTGCAGACGGTGGTGCGCCAGCGCGGCATGGCCATGCTCTTCGTCACGCACGACCTCTCGCTGGTGAGCGGTTTCGCCGACCGCCTCGCGGTGATCCACGAGGGGCGCATCGTGGAGACGGGCGACGCGGCGGCGGTGCTGGCCTCGCCCGCGCGGGTCCACACCCAGGATCTCCTGGACGCCCTGCCCGAACATGCCCCTCCGCGCGGCACGATGCCCGTGACCGCCGATCCGGTGCTGGACATCGAAGCCCTCCACGTCGTGCACGCGCGGCGCGGCACCCCCTGGCGGCGGGGCGGTCCGCCCCTGACCGCCGTGCGGGACGTGGACCTCGTCGTGCGCGCCGGGGAGGCCGTGGCCCTGGTGGGCGAGTCGGGCTGCGGCAAGACCTCCCTGGCCCTGGCCGTGACCGGACATCTCGAGCGCGGCGGCGGCGAGGTGCGCCTCGACGGTGCGCTCCGTCCGCCCGGCGCGCCCACGCGCGCCGCCCAGCTTATCTTCCAGGACGCCGCCGCGGCCCTGGATCCCCGCCAGCGCTGCGGCGACGCCGTCGCCGAGGCCGCCGCCGCCGCGGGCGACGCGCGCCCCGATGTCGCCGCCCGCCTGCGGGAGGTGTCCCTGCCGTCCGGAACGGCGGCGCGGCGGCCGCATCAGCTCAGCGGCGGCCAGCGGCAGCGGGTGGCCCTCGCCCGGGCGTTGGCGGCGCGGCCCCGGCTGCTGGTCGCCGACGAACCCACCGCGTCGCTGGACGTGGTGGTGCAGGCGCGGATCGTGTCGCTGCTCAGGGAACTTCAGGACGACCAGGGCTGGGGCCTGCTCTGGATCACCCACGACCTGCCCCTGGCCCGTTCGGTCTGCCACCGCCTGGTGGTGATGTACGGGGGAGAGGTCGTCGAGGAACTGCCGGCCGACGACGAGCCCCTGCATCCCTACACGCGCGAACTGGTGGCCATGACGCCGCGCCTGGGGCATCCCTGGCCGGCGGCCCGCGCCTTCGAGGGGTACGGGAAAGAGGACCCATCCGGGGGCTGCGCCTACGCCCCCCGCTGCCCCCTTGCCGAAGCGTCCTGCGGCCGCGGGAATCCGCCGCTGATCGACGTCCCCGGAGGGCGTCGTCTGCGCTGTCCGGTCGTCGGGCGAAACCGTGGAACACATTAGGTTGACAGCGATTTCGGCAATCTCTATATTCAATCGGAAGTTGCCGGTTGGACGTTACGACCCCTCATTTGCCGACCATCCGCCGCCAGGCGTGATATGGTCGGGGAGCGTGAGGTTTCGGTATGTGTGTGTCAGGTCGGGGAATGCAGTTCTTCCGTCCGCGGGCACCGGTCGACCGGAACCCCGACTCGAAACAGAGCGGATCCGTTGAAAGGAGCGCCTCGATGCTCCGGCGCAAACATCTCGCGATCGTCCCCTCGTTGCTCTGGCTGGCACTGCTGGTCCTCGTCGCGTCACCCGTGGCGGTGAACGCGCAGGGCGTGGGCACCATCAAGGGCACCATCCGTGACGTCGAAACGGGCGAAAACCTGGACTACGCCAACGTCCTGCTGGACGACGGCGCGCGGGGCACCATGTCCCTCGGCGGCGGCGTGTTCTACTTCCAGGGCGTCGGTCCGGGCTCGCACACCGTGCAGGTCCTCTACCTGGGCTACGCCCCCGAGACCATCACCGTAGAGGTCGAACCCGGCGAGACCGTAGAGATACGTTTCGACATGAAGGTCGTGATCGTCGAGACACTCGACGCCTTCGAGGTCGAGGGCGCGCGCTACATGGTCGAGGTGAAGAACGCCGCGACCGAGCAGCGCTTCGGCGGCGACCGCCTGCAGGACTACGCCATCGACTCGGTGGAGGAAGCCGTGTCCAAGCAGGCGGGTGTGCAGATGCGCGACGGCGAGCTGTACGTCCGCGGCGGCCGCTCGGGCGAGGTGTCCATGCGCATCGACGACGTGCCCGTGGACAACGTGGGCGGCGGCGGGTCGATCAGCGTCTCGTCGATGGCCGTGGAAGCCACCGAGCTGGTCACCGGCGGTATGGCCGCCGAGTACGGTTCGGCCATGTCCGGCGTCATCAACGTGACCACGCGCACCGGCGGCGACACCTTCGAGGGCGGCATCCGCTACATGACCGACGACTTCGGCCGCCAGGACAAGACCTACACCAACTACGACCGCTTCGAGTTCGGCTTCGGCGGCCCCACGCCCGTCGACAAGCTGACCTACTTCTGCGCGGGCGACTTCTTCTTCACGGACACCGAGAACTACTCGGTGGCCAACCGGCCCGAGTACCGCGTCAACCTCGGCAACACGACCCTCTTCCAGTTCCGCCGGCGCCAGGTCAACTCCCTGCGCGGCTCGACCAAGTGGAAGTACGACTTCAGCGAGAACCTGCGCCTGACCGGCGAGTACACGCTCAACTACGTCCAGAACGAGGGCTACTCGCCCAACTGGAGCGTGTCGGGCTACGCGCGCCGCGTGATCTACATGCCCCTGATGGTGCCGACGCCGGGCGACGACTCCTGGCTCTACACCAACAACTACGTGCCGGTCTACTACGGCCCGTGGTACGAGCACATGCACGAGAACGCGAGCCCGGCCGTGGTCGTCGACTTCGACAACGCCAGCATGACGCGCCGCGTGGCGCCGCTGCTGCAGGTCCGCGGCACCGACGGCCGTCTCTACACGGTGGCCGCCGAGCCGGGCTTCGACGGCTTCCGCTACCCGCAGTCCACCTTCTCCACGGCGCAGGAGGACTCGTCCTACACCTGGTTCAACTCGGCCGACCGCAGCGGCCAGAACAAGAGCATCGGCCAGAACATCAAGCTGGTGCTCACGCACAACCTGACCGAGAGCACCTTCTACACCATGAAGTTCAGCTATCTGGCCAACGACAACCTGTTCACGGTCAACGGCAAGGAGCCCTGGGACTTCCAGCACGGCGGCATCTGGTCCCCCGGCCTGTTCGGCGGCCAGTCGCCGCTCTATCTCAACGCCACGGACTACTACACCGACCCGCTCAACCCGCTGTTCATCACCACCAGCGACTTCCCGTTCTACTCGGAGAACTACGTGCGCACCCTGCTCATGAAGTTCGACCTGACCACCACGCGCTGGGAAGGCCACCTGGTCAAGACGGGACTGCAGCTCCAGTACAACGACATCGAGAACATGGCCCTGGCCAATCCGGCCATCGAACGGCAGAACCGCTTCACCGGCGAGTACAGCCTGGGCTCCAACTCGAACATCTACCACTCGTACAACCCGGAGGCCTCCTGGTTCATCCAGGACCGCTGGGAGTACGAGGGCATGGTGATGGACTACGGCTTCCGCTGGGATCTCTTCTCGCCGGGCTCGGCGGCCAAGATCCTGCTCGACAACGAGGACGTCGACAAGAACATCATCAAGTACAAGCATCAGTTCTCGCCGCGTCTCGGTTTTGCCTTCCCGATCACCGAGCGCGACGGCTTCAACTTCTCCTACGGACGGTTCATCCAGTTCCCGTCGCGTAACCTGCTGTTCAGCAGCCAGGACGCGGTGGGCAACACCGGCGTGCTCGGCAACCCGAACCTCAAGGCCGAGACCACCATCGCCTACCAGGCCGGCATCAAGCACCAGTTCACCGACTATCTTGCCGGCTCTGTCGCCATCTACTCGCGCGACATCTACGACCTCATCGCCTCGACCACCGTGACCGACGAGGAGACTGGCAACACCCTGCCGCGGTACATCAACAAGGCCTATGCCTCCGCGCGTGGTATCGAGTTCACGCTGAACAAGAGGTTCTCGAACAACTTCGCGTTCGATCTGGCCTACACCTTCTCCTACGCGGACGGCGTGGCCTCTTCGCAGCAGTTCGGCGCCAACCCCGAGGGCCTCGAGTTCCTGCCCAACCAGGAGCTGCCGCTGAACTGGGACCAAAGGCACGTGTTCCATTTGTCGTTGAGACTGGCCGAACCCCAATCCTGGGCCGGCTCGGTGACCTTCTCCTACGGCAGCGGCTTTCCCTGGACGCCCTTCGACCGCTACGCGCGCAAGCAGGATCCGCTGATCGAGAACAGCATGCGTCTGCCGGCCACCTATGATCTGGCACTGCAGGGCGAGCGTCAGATCAACTTCTACGGCCAGCAGCTGACCCTGTTCATGCAGGCTCGCAACTTGATCAACCAGGACATGGTCCGCTCCACGGGAGCCGGCATCTTCCCGGGGATGCGCAACGCCGCTAACGCCGGCTCGACTTACCTGACCGAAACCGGCAAGTACGGCGGCGCCTATCTGCAGGATTCGGACGGCGACAACTACAACGAATTCATCCCGATCAACGACCCCCGCGTCTTCATGGACCACCGTCTCTTCCGCGTGGGCATCGGCTGGCAGTTCTAGGGATATGCATTCTCCGGTATGCGCCGAGGCAAACCGTAGAGGGAAGGATCGAGAATGACTCATAGCCGCAGCGTTTCGCACGTGCGTTTACAGCGCCACATGCGACTTGCCCTGGCCGTCGCCGGTGTGCTGGTTTTGACGGGCCCGGCCGCGTTGGCCTGGGTGGATATGACCGATTTCGGTGTCGATCCCTATCCGCAGCCGGACGGCATATACATTACCGACGGCTCGTATGTCATGAACGTCGGCGAGTTGCACGTCAACATCACCAACTTCGGACTCATCGGCTCCATGGCGCCGGCTACTTGCTCGTGGTGTGACGCTCCTTCCGCCCAGTGGCCGGCCGGTTCGGGTGTCGAGTACCTGTGGGCCGCCGGGCTCTGGGTCGGCGGCACGATGCTCGGTGAACGGCTTGTGTCGACCGGCCAGTTCGAACGCGAGATCCTCGCTACCAGCGAAATCGAGGACACCATCTACGAGGCTATCGGCGGCAGCCTCATCCGCCCGCCGGGTAATCCCGAAGCCAGCGGCAAGCGCGTGCCCGAAGCGGAGTCCAACGACGACGATGATTACGACAACTTCGGCGTGGCGCGCATCGACGAGGAGACCCTGAACGGCTTCGACGACGACGATGACGGATTGATCGACGAGGACTTCGCGCAGATCGGCAACCAGATGATGGTCTGCACGATGTACGACAACACGCCCCTGGCGTCGGAGCTCTACCCGGACCACACGCCGCTGAACCTGAAGATCATCCAGAACTCCTACGCCTGGGAGAACGACGACGCCGACGACTTCGTGGGCTTCGAGTTCGAGATCACGAACATCGGCGTGGCGCCCATCAACGACGTGTACATCGGCTTCTTCGCCGACTCGGACATCGGCCCCCGCGACCGGCCGGGGCGCGCCGAGGACGACCGGGCCGGCAGCTACACGGGTTTCGTGCAGGCGCGCGACAACACCTGGGTGCCCGTGACCCTGGGCTACATGTTCGACGACGACCAGGACGACGGCGCCTCGCTCGGCTACTTCGGCGTGGCCTTCCTGAGCCACGACGTGGATCCCACCGGCGTCAATGCGCCCGAGTCCATCGCCCTGCACTCCTTCCACCACTTCTCGGGGCAGGCCTCCTTCGACCAGGGCGGCGACCCCACCAACGACTCCGAGCGCTACCAGCTGCTCAGCGAGAGCGTGGTCATGAACGACGTCCAGGAGGGACGCGAGAACGACTTCCGCTTCCTGGTCTCGGCGGGGCCCTTCGCCGAACTGCCGCCGGACGAGACCCTGACCTTCCAGGCGGCGCTGGTGGTCGGCAACGGCCTGTCCGGCCTGCTGGCCAACGCGGCGGAAGCCGTGCTGACCTATCAGGGCAACTTCTTCGACCTCGACGGCAGCACCCAGACGGGGATCAACGGCCGCGAGACGCGGATCTGCGCGGGCGACTTTCCCGAGGGTGCCATCTTCGAGTGGGTGGCCGACCTGATGGACACCGCCTGTGTGCCCGACGACGTCCTGCTGAGCTACCCGCGCATCGAGCCCGACGACCTGGACGAGGAGGGCTGCCTCTACGTCAACGCGGACAACTGCTACGAGTGCGGACGCCAGTGCGGCACCGAGTGCACGGTCGAGAATCGCCTCATCACCGTGTGCTGGAACTGCCCTGATCCCTCCATCGCCGACATCAACAAGAAGGGCTGCACGGGCATCGAGGGTAAGGAGTCCCAGGTCAACTGGCTGGTGGGCATGGCGCCGCCGCCGCCCGGCACGCGGCTCTGGCCCCGGGACCGCTCCGTCCACGTCTACTGGAACAACGTGAGCGAGACCACGCCCGACGTGCGCAGCAACCGCATCGACTTCGAGTCCTACCGTATCTGGCGCGCCGACAACTGGGAGCGTCCCTTCGGCGCCTCGGTGGACAACGGCCCCGAGAGCGGACTCTGGCAGCTCATCGACGAGTACGACCTGGACAACACCTTCGTGCAGACCCGTGAGCTGATCGACGGCTCGGTCGTGGTCGACACGCTGCCCCTGGGCAACAACACGGGCCTCGATGCGGTCCGGTACGAGCCCGTGGTGCTGTCGGAACCCTTCTTCGCCGACCTCCACGACTCCATGGCCGTGGTGGTCGAGGCCGACACCCTCGGCCTCTTCCAGTTCCGCCCGCCGCTGTACGACGCCAACGGCGTCTTCGTCCCCGAGCTCGAGCCCCTGCGGCGCTGGGAGAACTACGCGGCCGCGCTGGACACCTTCTTCTGGATCACGCCGCGCGAGGCCCTGGGGCCGACCCACGTCCAGAAGGATCCCATCGAGTTCTACGAGTACGTGGACCACGACGTCCACAACGGCTTCCTGTACTTCTACTCGGTGACGGCCACCGACCACTCCATGGACATCAACCTGGACGACTCGATCACCATCACCGGCGACGGCATCGTCGGCGACCCGAGTTCCTCCTTCAACGACATCCGCCCGGGTTCGATCGCCCAGACCGCGGCCGAGCGCGCGCACAACGGCGCGAACATCTACGTCTACCCGAATCCGGCCACGCGCGAGGCGCTGGAGGAATTCCAGGAGTTCTTCCCGAACTCCGACGATCCGACGGGCGTCCGGGTCTGCTTCGCCAACCTGCCCATGTCGGTGAACACGGTGAAGATCTACACCCTGGACGGGGACCTGGTCGAGACCCTCGACCACGACGGGACCGCCGGCTACGGCGAGATATGCTGGAACCTGGTGAGCCGCAACGGCCAGGAAGTGGTCAGCGGCATCTACCTGTACTCGGTCGAATCGCGGGACTCTGGATTTGACGACTTCATCGGAAAGTTCGTCATTATACGTTAGAACGTCGTCGGCCGGCGAGACCGGCGCGGACGAACTCCGTCGTAGACGGATCTGGAGGTTTTCATGAAGCGCATCGCATTGCTCGTCTTCCTCGTCATGGCCCTGCCGCAGGCGGCCAGCGCGCAGCTCTTCGCCAAGGTGGGCACCTTCGGCGCGCAGTTCCTGCAGATCGGGACCAGCGCCCGGGCCACGGGGATGGGCTCGGCGTTCACGGCGATCGCCGACGACGCCAGCTCGGTGTTCTGGAACCCGGCCGGGCTGGTCGAGGTGCGGGGCAGCGAGTTCATGGCCTCGCAGGTCGAGTGGCCCGCGGACATCAACCTCAGTTCCGCCGTGCTGGCCTTCAACCCGCGCATCCTGCCCGGGACCTTCGCCCTCTCGGCCCGCTCGCTCTGGCTGGATCCCATGCCGGTGCGCACCGCGTACCTGCCCGAGGGCAACGGCCAGACCTTCGACGCGGGCATGGCCAGCTTCGGCTTCTCCTACAGCCGCTTCTGGACGGACAAGTTCTCGGCCGGCTTCACCCTGAACTACCTCCACATGGGCCTGGCCGAGGAGGCCGTCAACACGGCGAGCTTCGACTTCGGCATCATCTACCGCATCGGCGTGCGCGACCTGCGCCTGGGCATGGTCATCCAGAACCTCGGCGGCAAGATCATCTATGACGAGCTGCCCTCGAAGATGCCCACCATCTTCAAGGTCGGCGCCAGCTTCAACATGGCCAAGACCAAGAACCACACCCTGCTGGCGTCCGGCGAGTTCCAGCACCCCTCGGACAACACCGAGCGGGCCAACATCGGCATCGAGTACAAGCTGAAGGAGCTGCTCTACCTGCGCGGCGGCTACTACATCAGCTACGACACCAACGAGTACTCCGGCGGCTTCGGCGTGATCATCAACACGGGACAGGATTCCCGCGCCATCGTCGACTACAGCATGGTCAGCATGGCCGCGCTGGACCTCGTGCACCGGCTGAGCCTGACCGTCGCCTACTGATCCGGACCCGGATTCGACGAACGCCCGCTCCGTACCTCCAGGGAGCGGGCGTTCTCCGTCTATTGCCGTAAATGCCGTGATTCCGTATGTTTCAAGTCGTATGCGACGTCCGACACCCCGCCATCAACGACAGGGGTCATCCATGAGAGACCGCACCGGGCGCAAGGGCGCGACGGCCGCCGCCGGCCGCGCGTTTCCCCTCCCGACGTGGATCCTGCCGACCGCCCTGCTGGCCCTGCTGCTCGCCGTCGGCGCCGCGGACGCGGCGCTGGTCCGTCCCTGGGAGGGCGGCGGCGATTTCAGCTTCGCCCTGGACGTGGCCGAGCGGCCCCACGGCGCGGACACGGTCGACCTGGTCCTGCAGGTGTCGGTGCCCAACGCGAACCTGTCCTTCCACGAGGAGTGGGGAGGAGGCCAGCGCGGCAAGCTGACGGCCCGGGCGTCCCTGCGCACCGCCGCCGGCACCGTGAGCCGCGAGGTCGAACTCGACCTGGTGGCCCGCAACCGCGAGGACGCGACGGCCCAGACCGCCTACCAGGTCTTCACCCTGACGCTGCCCGGCATCACCGCGCGCAGCGGCCGGCTGCGCTGCGAACTGCGCGACCTCGAGGCGGGGCGCGTCCTGCGGCTGTCCGACGACGATGCCGACGATCCCGCCAGCGTGCTGGAGGAGGACTGGTTCGGGGACGAGTCCCGGCAGGCCGGGCACGGCCTGTGGCTGGGCGGCCCCCTGTTCCTGTCGGGGGCGCCCCGCCAGGAGATCGCGGCCTCGGGCAAGGACGGCGCGCTGCCCGAGCAGTCGCTGCTGGTGGAGTTTCTCCATCCCAACCGCCGCTACGGGCTCGAGCAGTCCAACCTCCAGGTCGTCTTCGACGTGGAGGCCCTGGACCTCACGCGCGAGAACGCCGACCACCTGCCCCGGCATCTGCTCATGCAGCTCATCTCGACCGAACTGGACTACGCCCTGCGCGACACCCTCGCCCTGGACCTCGAACCGGTGGACTTCGTCACCCGGGGCGGGCTGGCCGAGATCGCCTGGGAATACGACGTCAACGACCTGCCTCCGGGCACCTACCAGCTCAGCTGCGCCCCCCTGGACGGCTTCGGGAACGCCTGGGTGACCGAGTTCGACGTCTTCTGGTCGCTGCAGTCCTTCGCCCGGCCCTCGGACGAGCAGTTCCTGATCGGCAACATGGTGCTGCTCGGCGACCGCCGCGACGCCTTCATGAGGGCCGGTCCCAGCGGCCGTGCGGCCATCCTGGCCAAGTTCTGGAGCGAGAACGACCCGGACCCCGAGACGCCCGGCAACGAGGGCCGGGCGGAGTTCATGCGCCGCATGTCCTACGTCGAGAGGTTTTACGGCGGTTTCGGGCGCTCGGGCCCGGTGGACGACCGCGGCATGATCTACCTGATGCTCGGCCCGCCGGACGAGATCCAGCAGCAGGTGATCCCCATCAACTCGCGCAACTTCTACGACGCCATCGACCGCGTCTACAACGCCTTCCTGTCCACGAGCTACGGCGACATGATGTACGACGCCTACTCGGACGAGGAGCAGACCATCCAGTCGGTCCGCAAGAAGCTGGACCGGATCAACAGCATCGAGCGCTTCAAGTCCTTCGAGCTGTGGATCTACAACCAGAACGGGAACCAGCTTTTCCGCAATCCCTACTCCGGGATGCCGCTCGGTCTGCGCTTCCTGCTGCTGGCCCGTCTGGGGGGCGGCGCGTACCATCTGGAAATGACCAACGCCTGGGAGAAAGGCATGCCCGGCAAGTGAGCCCCCGAATGGCGGAAAGCGTTGCCGGAAATACAAAACTGTTGACTTGGTAAGTGCGTTGACACTTATTTCAGGACACAATATACTTGCCGGCCAAGGCCGGTTTGGGCGGTTCGAATAACAGTCACTGACCACGACTTGGCCCGGCTGAATGCGCGGACGGCCTCCACTCGCCCCCGCTGCCTCTCAGCAGACTGAGTTCTTACGGGTTTCATTCAGGAAAGGGAGATCTGGCACAATGACACGTCACGGTACGTTCAAATATGCCGTCCATGGGTTGATCTGCATCTTTCTGTTCGCGGCGGCCCTGTCGCTTCCGGCAGTGAGCCGGGCACAGGAAGAGACTGCGGATGGACCGAACGTCGAAGGAATCATGGCGACCGCCGACTCCCTTGGCTTCGCCTCGAGCGCCGCGGATTCGGGCAACGAAGTTCCCGTGATCATCGAGAGGCGAGGCGGCCTGATGGGCGCCATCGAACGCAGCGCCTTCGGTAGATCCGGCGCGGGCGAGCTGTTCGTCAAGGGCGGCAACTTCATGTGGTGGCTGCTCGCAGCGGCCCTGCTCGGCCTGGTGTTCATGATCGAGCGTTTCTGGACCCTGAACCGGGCCCACGTGAACACCCGCAAGCTGATCGGCACCGTGATCACCACCCTTCGCAACGACGGCGTCCAGGCCGCCGGCGAGGAGTGCCAGAAGGTGCGCGGCCCCATCGCCGCGATCCTCTATTCCGGCCTGCAGAAGGCCGACCGCGGCCCCGAGGCCGTGGAGAAGGCCATCACGACCGCCGGCACCATCGAGATGGCGTTCCTCGAGCGAGGCCTGATCTGGATCTCCTCGGTGTCGACCATCGCGCCCCTGATCGGATTCCTCGGTACGGTCTCCGGTATGATCAACGCCTTCGAGGCCATCGCCACCAGCGACACGGTCAACGCGCAGCTCGTGGCCGCCGGTATCTCCGAGGCCCTGATCACGACGGCCACGGGTCTGGTGCTCGCCATCCCGACGTCGATCGCGTTCAACTACTTCGTGTCGCGCATCGACCGCTTCGTGATCGAGATGGAAGAGGCCTCGGCGGAGCTCGTCGAAGAGCTCATCCGCCAGCAGCACTGAGGGCCGCGGTAACGGAGCAAGGAGAAATAGAGCGTGGGCATCCTGGCCAAACGCAAGCGTAAGAGGGGAATGGGCGAGATCCCCATGTCGTCGACCAGCGACGTCGCCTTCCTGCTGCTGATCTTCTTCATCGTGATGCCGATGAAGCAGGACGAGATCGGCATCTCCCTGGTGCTGCCCGGCAAGGCCGACAAGACGGAAATCGCCAAGATCAAGCTGACGAACGTGGCGACCATCCGCGTGCACGCCAACCACAGCCTGTCCCTGGACGGGGCGGCGGTGCGCCTGCAGGATATCCGGGAGAACATCCGCCAACGGGTGGCGTCCAACGAGAAGACCGTGGTCATCCTGGAGACCCATCCGGACGCGGACTACGGCATGATGATCGCCTGCCTGGACGAGGTGAAGCTCTCCGGGGCCCGCAAGTTCACTCTCAAGACCACCGGTCAGTAGGAAGGAGGAGAGGCCATGGCGTTCCAGCGCACGACCAAGAAGGAAACCTACATCCCGACCTCTTCGATGGGCGACATCGCCTTCCTGCTGCTGGTCTTCTTCATGGTGACCGTGGTGTTCACCGAGGAGACCGGCCTGGTGGTGAAGCTGCCCCGAGCCGATTCGGGCGAGGAGGGTATCCGGGAACTGATCAGCAACATCTACATTAACGAAGCAGGCAAGATCTCCATCGACGACCTGATCGTGAATCCGGCGGACGTGGCCGTGGTCATGTCCCAGAAGGTGTCGCAGAACCCGTTCATGATCGTGGCGTTCAAGACGGACAAGCACACGCCCTACGGCGTCGTGAGCGAGGTCATGGAAGGCCTCAAGGAGGCCCACGCCGTGAAGGTCTTCTTCAACACGGACATGGAATTGCCCGGCGTGGCATTCTAGGCAGGTGAGATGACGACGGCGACCTACAGAGCCACCTCGGCCAACGATCTCTTCAAGCAGCAGTACAACAAGTACATCCGCTGGGCTCTGATCGCGGCCCTCGTCTTCACGATCATGTTCTTCCTGTTCTCGCCCAAGTACAAGCCGAACCCGTACCGGATCTACGAGGACGATATTCAGATGGTGGAGATCCTGGATGATATCGTGCTCCCGGACATCCCCAAGGAGACGCCCAAGCCCCAGGTGGCCGTCGAGGCCGTCCCCGACGAAGAGGTCGACGAGGAAGCGGAGATCGCCGATTCGCTCCTCGACATGACCGAGATCCTGGACATGGGCGACGGCACCTTCGACACCGGCAGCGACTTCCAGGTCTCCCAGGACAAGCCGGTGCTGCTGAACTTCGTTCCGCCCGACTACCCCGAGATCGCCCGCGCCTCGCACCTGGAGGGCACCGTGCTGGTCAAGGTGCAGGTGGGGACCGACGGTTCGGTGCTGCAGGCGGTGGTCATCAAGTCGGTGCACCCGACCCTGGACCGCGAGGCCGTCAAGGCCGCCCGCCGCTGCAAGTTCAAGCCGGGCCGCCAGCGCGACATCCCGGTCAAGGCCTGGATGGCCATTCCCTTCGCCTTCACGCTCAACTGAGCCGGCGCCGGAACACGATTTGAGGGGCGGGGATGCAACCCCGCCCTTTTTGGTGCGTTTATATCCCGTCGGCCGGGCCGCACGGCGCCGGCGCAGCAGGAAGTTCCCCAGAAATGCGTTTGGCAGGGGTGCGGGTCTTGATTACACTCGCACGGCCCTCATCAGCCAAAGGAGTCCAGGCATGGTTCGCTTGCAGGAAGCCTCATTCGGTTCGTTGGCCCTGGCGCTGTCCGTCGCCGCCCTGATAGCATGCGCCGGCGCGACGCTGGCCGCCGCGGCGGGAGACTTGCCCGTCTACGACCTGTCCCAGTGCATCGACATCGCGCTGGGCAGCAGCCCCACCCTGGCCATCGCCGGCGAGAACACGGAGGTCGCCCGGCAGGCGCGCAATCAGGCCCTCGGCGCCTTCCTGCCCGACCTGTCGCTGTCGCGCACCTTCCAGAAGAGCGAGCGCACCGACTTCGACTCGGCGGTCTTCGATATGGGGGCCGTGACCATCCCCACGGACAACGGCGACGATTCCGTGACCTTCATCCAGCAGGTCGCCACCGGCGAGTTCAGCGATACCGAGACCAAGAGCACCTACCAGGACTACGCGGTCAACTCAAACTGGAACATCTTCCGCGGCTTCGGCAAGTTCGCCGGCCTGTCCGCCGCCAGGCACGACCTCGCGGCGTCGGAGCTCGACGAGGCCTACTCCCGGGAGATGGTCGTGCAGAGCGTCGCGGTGGCCTACATCAAGCTCGGCCGCGACGAGGCCCTGCTCGACGTGGCCCTGGAGGCCGAGGACCTCGCGCGCCGGGAGCTCGAGAAGTCTGAGACCTACCACCGCATCGGCTCGGCCGCCAAGAGCGACGTGCTGTCGGCCAAGGTGCGCCTCGAGCAGACCCGGCTGGACGTCATCCGCGCCCGCAACACGGTGGAGCAGTCCTTCGCCGAGCTGGCCTACGCCATGAACCGCCCGCTGATCGAGCGTTTCGACGTGGACCGCTCCCTGATGGCGGCCGATTTCGAGGTCGAGCCCCTCGAAAACCTCTACGACACGGCCCTCGCGAACCGCGCCGACCTGCTCAGCTACGCCGAGCGGGCCGAGGCCCGCGGCAAGGACGTGGCCAGCGCCGCCTCCAGCCTGTGGCCGAGCCTCGACGTCTTCGTGCGCTACACGCGCTACGAGAACGAGTCGCCCTTCCGCTTCGGCGC
This sequence comes from uncultured Fibrobacteraceae bacterium, assembly GCA_964617805.1. Classification (GTDB taxonomy): domain Bacteria; phylum Krumholzibacteriota; class Krumholzibacteriia; order LZORAL124-64-63; family LZORAL124-64-63; genus JAHIYU01. The sequence continues at coordinate 35,048 of CAZTWK010000024.1, forward strand.
CCAGAAATCGGACAACCTCTCCTACGGCTACCAGGTGAACTGGAACATCTTCGACCGCTTCCAGACCCTGGGCAACCGTTCCTCGGCCAAGGCCCGCGAGCGCATCGCCGAGTACAACCTGGACCAGAAGCAGCTCGACGTGCAGCTCGAGGTGCGGCAGCTCTACAACTCGCTGCTGGAGTCCCGCGAGCGCTTCTCGCTGGCCAGGGAGACCATCGCCAACACCCAGGAGGAGCTGCGGCTCGCCCAGGAACGCTTCCGCGTGGGCGCCGGCACCATGCTCGAGCAGATCACCGCCCAGGTGAACCTCTCCCAGGCCCAGACCGACGAGGTCTCGGCGCAGAGCGATTACCTGATCGCGACCATGCAGATGGACCTGGCCATCGGCCGCTCTCTCGAGGAGCGGATCGGACGATGAGCGAGACCCTGATCAGCATCAACGGCCTCTCGAAGATCTACCAGGTGGGCAGCGAGGAGGTGCGCGCGGTGGACGACGTGGACCTGCACGTCGCCCGCGGCGAGTACGTGGCCATCATGGGGGCCAGCGGCTCGGGCAAGTCCACCCTGATGAACCTGGTCGGCTGCCTCGACACGCCGACCAAGGGCGAGTACAGCCTCAACGAACAGGACGTGGCCGGCCTCGACGACGACGAGCTGGCCGCCATCCGCAACCGCGAGATCGGCTTCGTCTTCCAGACCTTCAACCTGTTGCCGCGCCTGACCGCGGCCCAGAACATCGAGCTGCCCCTGATCTACGGCGGCATGGGGCAGGCCCAGCGGCGCGAGCGCGTCGCGGAGGCCCTGTCGTCGGTCAGTCTCACCGACCGCGCCACCCACCGCCCCAACGAGATGAGCGGCGGCCAGCGCCAGCGGGTGGCCATCGCCCGCGCCCTGGTGGGCCGGCCCTCGCTGCTGCTGGCGGACGAGCCCACGGGCAACCTGGATTCGACCACCAGCGAGGAGATCATGTCGGTGCTCGACGCCCTCCACGCCGCCGGGAACACCATCCTCGTGGTCACCCACGAGGAGGACATCGCCGCCCACACCCGACGCATCATCCGCCTCAAGGACGGCCGCATTGAGAGCGACCAGGCCCGCCAGCCCACCCACTGAGCGCCTCGCGCGCGCAGGCGCCCTGGCGGTCCTGCTCGCGGGACTGCTCTGCGCCGCGCCCGGCCACGCCCGGCCGGGCCAGCCCGATCGCCACGCCCTCGAGGCCACCGTCGCCGCCCACTTCGCCGCCGACGGCCGCACCACCGCCGTGGTGCACGTCTCGCTGCCCTACCGCCTGCTGGTCTTCAAGCGCGACGGGGACCGCTACGCCTCGACGCTGCGCGTATCCGTGGTGGCCGAGTCGGACGGCGAGCGGGTCGGGGGAGGTTACGCCGCGGTGGAGGTCGCGACGGCCGACTACGACGGCACCCGCAGCGACGAGCGCCTGCGTTGCGCCGTGGACGTGGACCTGGACGTGCAGTCGGAGGTCAAGCTGGAGATCCGCGCCGGCGTGGCGGGCACCAGCCGTCTCTGGGAACGCGACCTGCGCTTCGACCCCGGCGCGGTCGGCGACGTGCCCTACCACTTCACCGGCTTCCACTGGAACCTCGCCGCGGGCGACGAGGGCTACGTGGTCGGCGCCGGCGAGGACACCCTCGCGGCCGTGCTGACCCTGGCCGCGCACCCCCTGCGCGACGCCGCCTCGGCGCGGGCCGAACTGCAGATCCTGGTGCGCAACCCCCAGGACCAGGAGCGGATCCTGCACAGCGAGCGCCTCACCCACGCCACGCGCGACACCCTGGTCGAGCGGGTGCGCGTGCCCGCCGAGCGGATGCCCTTCGGCCTGCTCCACTTCACCGCCCGCGTCTCCGCGGACGACGGCGCGTCCCTCGAACTGACCCCCGGCCGCGATTTCGTCAACCTGGCCGTGCCCTTCGACGACGAGGCGGCCTGGATCCGCCACGTGGGCTGGCTGGAGGCCATCGTCGCGGGCGACATCCGGCGCGTCATGGCCGGCACCTCGCCCGCGGGCCGCCCCGCGGCCTGGCGCCACGTCTGGGAGGAGCGCCCCGCCGAGGCCCGCCCCGACGAGCGCGAGCACCTGCTGCGCATCGTCGCCGCCGACCGCCGCTTCGGCCGCTTCGGCCGCGGCGCCCTCAGCGACCAGGGCCGCACGCTGATCCACCACGGCGAGCCGGACCGCGTCGAGACCCTGTCCATGGATGCGTCCTATCCCGGCACCTGGCAGATCTGGTACTATCGCGGCCTCGGCCTGCTGTTCCGCTTCTACGACGCGTACAGCCTGGGCGATTTCCGGTTATACGACACGGCCCCTTATTGACGACCTGCGAGGATGCCATGAAGACCTGCCGAATCGCGCTGATCGCGGTCTGCCTGCTGATGTTTGCCGTGCCCGCGCTGGCCACTTCAACGCGCGTAGCGAGCCTAAGCTGGGGCAGTGACTATTATGAGGACGTCTACAATGTGGTGAAGTGGTACGGATCTTTGCCTTCCTACGGGGGGACGGCCCAATTCGAACTCGGCTGGCTCCATCAAAGCTCCTACGCTGACTACACACGACTCTCTAACCGCGGCGCCTTGCTCTATGCAGACCTGGATGGTGAAGGTGAGTACGGAACGGCAGGAGTCGCCTTCTTTGAGTCAGATCCCACCGAACAGATACGCGCTATGTGGGGAAGAAGATTCGGCGATGTCCAGGCGGCGGTGATGTACCGTTTCCGCCATATACGTGATGACGTGAACACCGATGATCCACTCTTCTTCTCCTTCATGGATGCCGACCAAACAGTGGGTCTTGGATTTCGTCTATCAATGAGCGAGCGGTGGTACCTGGACTTCGCAGGCGACATAACCACGACATGGCGTCGTTGGAAGAGCGTAACGGAAACGTACCTGCCGCGAACGAAAGACACCGATACCTGGAGTCTCCGGCTCAGGTCGATCCACGGGATCAGCGATCAAGCTGCCCTCTTCGCAGCGGCCACTTGGAGCCGAGAGGCCCACCCACAATACTTGAGCGAAGAGCGGAATCTCTTCGACTACACACGGGACTTCTGGACGACAGGTCTAGGTGTCAACTACCTGCCCGATGGCGATACCCTCGGTATCTTTTCCTGCGAATTCGGGGATCTGGATTACGCCTACCTCTACCCACGAGCCGAACTGCGACGCTGGGACGACCTGCGTGCGCTCTATTACGACTCCTGGCGTTTTCGTCTGAACATGGGGCTCGAACGACGCGTGCTGAGTTGGTGTACATTGCGGGCTGGAGCCCGGCACTACATGTCATTTGTCGATCGATCCGAATACAAGAGTATCGTCTACGAGGAAGCGCCTCTCTGGGTTGAGCACGATGCTGCTTCGGGTACTTCGACGGACGTCGATCTGGGTGTCGGCATCCATTTCGGCTACTTCGACGCCGATTTCCTGTTCACCGACGACGCGCCCTTCAACCTGGGCTCCCTGTTCACGCAGGCGGACAACAGAGACGGTTCGACCTGGTACAAGATCACCCTCCAGTATGTCTTCTAGGGGCGTCGTAGCGGGCACCCCGGTTTCCGGGCGGTGACATATTTGGAGGATACGTATTGAGGGCGGGCCAGAAGGCCCGCCCCAGTTCCTTTACACGATCAAACCGTTCCGCCTCAATCCGCTACCAGGAACGCATCATGCAACGGCTGCTGCAGCCGCGCCCCCTCGTCCGCGCTCACCAGCACCCGCAGCAGCGGCCCGTCGGTCAGCAGCACGGGGTTTCCCACGCCGTGCTCGTCCATCAGGCCGCGCAAACGCGCGTGGACGGCCAGCCAGTTGGTGGCCGGGCGGCCGGCGAGGGTGAGGCAGCAGAGACCGCGGCGGAAGCGGAGGGTGGCGCCGCGTTCGGCGGCGGCGGGGGAGAGGCGGTCGTTCAGGGTGGCGGCGGCGGCGCTGGGCAGCAGGACGCGCCAGGCGCGGCGCACGTCGTCGCGCAGCCATTCGCCGGCGAAGAGGTCGGCGGCGGTGGCGGCCACGGCCAGGTCGCGCAGGTCGGCGAAGGCCGCGTCGTCGTCGGTGGCGAGTTCCAGCAGGGCCACGTCGTCCTGGACGACCAGCGATAGGGGGCGGTAGCGGCAGGCCTCGTCGTCGGCGGGCGGTGTGACGGCCGGGCCCGGGTTCGCCGACACCCGTGTGCCGGGGGCTTCGTGGAAGCTCGACCCGACGAAGAGCGGCACGTCGTGGCGCTCGGCGTATTCGACGGCGCGGGCGTGGACCACCTCGCAGCCGGCGTCGGCCAGGGCGGCCAGTTCGTCATAGCTCAGCTCGTCGTAGCGGCGCACGCCGTCGAGACGATGCGGGTCGCCGGTGAAGACGCCGTCCACGTCCTTCAAGATCTCGCAGCGCTCGGCGTCGAGGGCGGCGGCCAGGGCGACGGCGGTGGCGTCGCTGCCGCCGCGGCCCAGGGTGGTGACCTCCTTCTCGCGGCTGACGCCCTGGAAGCCGGCGACCACGACCACGTGACCCGCGGCGAGGGCCTCGCGCACGCGGTCGCCCTTCACCTCCAGGATGCGGGCCTCGGTGTGGCTGCAGTCGGTGATCAGTCCGCACTGGGAGCCGGTGAAGGAGATGGCGGAGCAGCCGTGGGCTTGCAGGGCCATGGACATCAGCGTCATGGAGATGCGCTCGCCCACCGACAGCAGCATGTCCAGTTCGCGTCGCGGCGGTTCGGACGAGACAGAGCGGGCCAGGTGTTCCAGCTCGTCTGTATGGTGGCCCATGGCGCTGACCACCACCACCAGGCGGTAGCCGGCTTCGCGCTTGGCCACGAGGTCGCGGGCCACCGCGTCGATGCGTTCCACCGAGGCGATGGACGAGCCCCCGTACTTGCGTACGAGAATGGGCTGGGTGGCGGGTTTCCTGTCGGGGGTCACGTCCGCTCCTTGCAGATGACGCTGAGGCTTGGCGTAGCATAGGTTGCGTCACTCGGCGCCACAAGTCAAAACGCCGCCCAGGACCTCGAAAAAGGGTTGCCCGGGCGAAATTGCCATGCTAGATTGGCGCATCCTCCCCTGGGGGAGGTAGGGTGTTAAAAACAAAAGAGATACGGAAATCGCACCTCGACAGGACGTCGATCGTATGTCCCGTCGGGCCGCCCGACCACCCGAGTCCGCGCGGCCGGTTGTTGCGTCTGGGTCCCAAGGCGCTGTCACCTGGTGAGATTCTTGCACTGGTCATCGGCGCCGGCGGCGTGTCATCGCCGTCGGTGACGGCCGAGCGCCTGCTGTCCAGATACGGGTCCCTGGCCGCTCTGGCGGGATTGGACCCGGATCTGCTCTGCCGCGAACGCGGCGTGGGACCGGCGCGGGCGAGCCGTCTGGCGGCCGCCTTCGAGCTCGGGGCGCGGGCCCTGCGCCGGGGCGGAACAGCGGGTCCCGCGGTGCGGCGCCCGGAGGACGCCTTGCCCCTGCTCGAGGAGGAGTTCAGGGGTTGCGACCGCGAGCATTTCCTCGCCCTGCACCTGGACGCCAGGCACAGGGTGACGCGCGTGGAGACGGTTTCGGTGGGCTGCCTGGACGCCTCGATCGTCCATCCGCGCGAGGTCTTCAAGACGGCCGTGGCCCGCGGCGCCGCCGCGGTGATCGTGGCCCACAATCATCCGTCGGGCTGCGCGGAGCCGAGTCGCGACGACCTGGCCCTGACGGCGCGGCTGTCCGACTGCGGGCGGCTGCTGGGAATCGAGCTGCTGGATCACATCATCGTCGGGCGCGGCGAGTTCACGAGCGTGCGCGAGCACGGCTGGCCCGGCCAATGAGATCACGGCGTATACAGGGAATTCCGGAGGAACCGAGATGTTCTCCAAGCTGAGCCAGTTCCTGACCAACGACATCGCCATCGACCTGGGTACGGCCAACACCCTGGTCTACATCAAGGGTAAGGGCATCGTCCTGAACCAGCCCTCGGTGGTGGCGTTGGACAAGCAGACCGGCAAGGTCTATGCCGTGGGCAGCGAGGCCAAGGCCATGCTCGGCAAGACGCCCGACAGCATCCAGGCCATCCGGCCCCTGAAGGACGGCGTGATCGCCGACTTCGAGGTCACCGAGTACATGCTGCGCGATTTCATCCGCCAGGCCCAGCGCAAGCGGCACTTCATCGCGCCGCGTATCGTGATCTGCGTGCCGTCGGGCATCACCGAGGTGGAGAAGCGCGCGGTGCGGGACTCGGCCAAGCACGCGGGCGCACGTGAAGTATTTCTGGTGGCCGAGCCCATCGCGGCCGCCATCGGCGTCGGGCTGCCGGTGGACCAGCCGAGCGGCAACATGATCATCGACATCGGCGGCGGCACCACGGAGATCGCGGTGATCGCGCTGAACGGCATCGTCTGCGACACGTCCATCAGGGTCGGCGGCGACGAGATGGACGAGGCCATCGTCAACTACATCAAGAAGAACCACAACCTGCTGATCGGCGACCAGACCGCCGAGCACATCAAGAAGACCATCGGTTCGGCCTTCAAGCTGGAGAACGAGGAGGAGATGGAGATCAAGGGCCTGGACCAGGTCACGGGCATCCCCAAGATCCAGAAGGTCTCCACCCTGGAGATCCGCGAGTCCCTCCAGGAGCCCATCCTGTCCATCGTGGACGCCCTCAAGCACGCCCTCGAGCAGACGCCCCCCGAGCTGGCGGCCGACATCAAGGACCGCGGCATCGTCATGACCGGCGGCGGCGCCATGCTGCGCGGCATGTCCGAGCTGCTGCGCGAGCACACCGACCTGCCCATCAACCTGATGGACGACCCGCTGTTCTGCGTGGTGCTGGGCACGGGCAAGATCCTCGACGATTTCGAGAAGTACAAGCCCGTGGTGATGAAGGGTACGCGCGACTAGTCCGGGTCGCCGGGCTGGCGGCGATCGTCAGGAAGGAAGACGGATGGCCTCGCATCCAGCATTCCCCTCGCAACGGGTCGAGAGACTGACGCTCATCCTGTGCCTGATCGTGTCGACCGCCCTGCTGGCCCTGCCCGACAAGCAGCGTATCATGACCGCCGACTTCCTGGGCATGGTGCTCACCTCCCCCTACCACCGCACCGTCGAGTTCGGACGCGACGTCTCGCGCGTGCGCCGCGAGAACGCCGATCTGCGCGCCGAGGCCGCCGCCCTGCGCCTGCAGCAGGACGCCTCCGTCCGCTTCCGGCGCGACCGCGACGAGCTGCGCCGGGCCCTGGGCCTGGTCGAGACGGCGCCCGCCAAGCTCGTGCCCTGCGACGTGGAGCAGCACCGCGTGTCCAGCTACGCGACCATGGTGCGCATCCGGGCCGCCGAGGCCATGTCATGGGAGCGCTACCAGCCCGTGATCACCACCGACGGGCTCGTCGGGCGCGTCCACACCATGACCGGTCCGCGCACGGCCTGGGTGGAACTGCTCACCTCGCCCGGCATGGCGGTCAGCTGCGAGCTGGACCGCACGGGCCTGCCCGGCCTGCTGCATTCGCGCGGCGGCGACTTCGACCTGGCGCTGATCGGCCGCGACGAGGACGTGCGCGTGGGCGACCGCGTGATCTCCTCGGACATCGCCATGCTCTACGGCGAGGGCGACCACGTGAGCGAGGGGCTCCCGCGCGGGCTGCCCGTGGGCGTGGTGTCGGCGGTCTCCTCGCCGCCCGAACAGCTCTTCAAGTCCGTGCGGGTCGAACCGGCCGCGTCGTTCAGCAAGCTGGACGTGGTCTTCGTGATCGTCGGCGGCGGCGAGTGGTACGTCCCCCGGCCCCCGCAGACCGCGGAGGAGGCGCCGTGAACCGCTTCCTGCGCACGACCCTGTCCCTGGCCGTCCTGGCCCTGGTCGGCAACGTGGTGCTGGCGCCCCTGCTCTCGCTGGGGGCCATCGCGCCCGACTTCGGCCTGATCGCCCTGGCCATCCTCGCCCTCGGCGAGGGCGCCTTCGCCGGCACGCTGGGGGGCTTCGTACTGGGGCTGGTGGCCGACACGGCCGTGCCGAACCTGCTCGGCCTGAACGCCTTCTGCAAGTCGCTGGCCGGCTACCTGGTGGGCCGCTCGCGCACGCGCCTGGTGGTCGGGCTGCCCCTGGTGGAAGGCAGCCTGGTGGCCCTGATGGCCTTCGGCCACGACCTGCTCTACCTCATCGGCCAGAGCTGGTTCTCCGAGGGCGCCTTCTTCCGCCCGCTGATCACCGTCGTCCTGCCCTCGGCCCTCTACACGGGCCTGTTGTCGGTGCCGGTGATCCGGCTGGCCGACGGGCTGCGGCTGCTGAGGCGCGAGGAATGAGCGGGGGTCGGTAGCCATGCCGGAACACCACTACATCCAGGCGAGGATCCTGCGCGGGGTGATCCTGCTGCTCTTCGGCGTCATCGTGGCCGAGCTCTTCGCCCTGCAGATCGTCCGGCACGACTACTACCAGGGCCAGTCCCTGCAGAACCGGCAGGTCCAGATCCGCGTCAACGCCCCGCGCGGGCGCTTCCTGGACCGCGAGGGCCAGGTCCTGGCCGACAACGTCTATCTGGCCGACATCACCCTGCCGCGCTCCTGCCTCTCCGAGGCCGGCCCCGATTCCACGCTGTCCAAGCTGCTGCGCTGGTTCGCCATGCCCGCGGACGAGACCCTGGCGCGACTGGGCGAGCAGAAGGAGGCCGGTCGCCCGCGGCTGACCCTGGTGGCCAACGCCGACATGCCGCGCATCGCCACCGTGGAGGAGCGGCGGCGCGAACTGCCCGGCGCGCGCGTGGAGGCGCGGGCCCGCCGCCGCTACAAGCACGGCACCGGCTTCGCCCACATCATCGGCTACGTGGGCGAGGTGCGCGCGGAGGAGGTGGGCGACGAGGACGACCACCTGGCCTACCATCCCGGCGACACGGTCGGCCGCGAGGGACTCGAGGCGGCCTGGGAGGACGAGCTGCGCGGCGAGGCCGGCCTGTTCCTGAAGGAGGTCAACGCCGTGGGGCGCGTCGTCGGCAGCCGCGAGGTGCCCCTGTGGCCGGTGGTGCCCGGCGGGGACGTCACGCTCACCCTGTCCCTCGCCCTGCAGGACAGCCTCGCGGTCGCCATGGACGGGCGCGCCGGCGCGGCGGTGGCCCTGTCCCTGCCCGACGGCGAGGTGCTGGCCGCGGTGAGCAATCCGACCTACGACCCGAACCTCTTCACGCGGGGCATTTCCTCGCAGGAGTGGCGCGATCTGCTCGACGATCCCCGCCACCCCTTCCTCAACCGGGTCGTGCAGGCCACCTACCCGCCCGGCTCGCCCTACAAGATCGTGACCTCCCTGGCGGGCCTGGAGTCCGGCGTGGTCGGCAAATGGTCCCACTTCGAGCCCTGCTTCGGGTCCTACCGCTTCGGAGACCGCAGTTTCCGCTGCTGGCGACGCTCCGGCCACGGCGACCTGGGGCACGGCGGCGGACTCGTCCATTCCTGCGACGTGTTCTACTACCAGCTCGGGCTGCGCCTCGACCTCTCGCAGCTGAGCGCCATGGCGCAGCTGCTCGGACTGGGACAGTCGACCGGCTCGCCCTTCACGGCCGAGGTCGACGGGAACATCCCCGACAAGGCCTGGTACGACGAGCACTACGGACCCAGACGTTGGACGCGCGGCGTGCTGCTCAACAACGCCATCGGGCAGGGCGAGATCCTCGTCACGCCCCTGCAGATGGCCGTGCTGACCGCCCGCGTGGCCATCAACGACCGCGACCTGACGCCGAGCTTCCGGCTGGGCGCGGTCGGCGGCCCCGCGCACGTGGCGCGCCCCCTGCCCCTGGCGGTGTCCAACCTGGAGTGGCTGCGCAGCACCATGACCCGTGTCGTGGACATGGGCACCGGCACCCAGGCCCGGCTGGAGGCCATCGAGGTCGCCGGCAAGACCGGCACGGCCGAGAATCCCCACGGCGAGGACCACGCCTGGTTCGTGTGCTTCGCGCCCGCGTCCGCGCCGATGGTGGCCTTCGTGGTCATCCTCGAACACGGCGGTCACGGCGGCGCGGCGGCCGCGCCGGTGGCGGCGCGTTGGCTCGGCGATTTCTTCGAGTGGCACGAGCGCCTCTTCCCGGGGGGGGCCTGATGAAGCAGGACTGGCTGCCGCGCGCCTCCTCGGGAACGATCCTCGTGTGGTCCTTCGCGGCCCTCTGCCTGTTCAGCCTGGCCACCCTGTGGAGCGTGACCGAAGGCATTCGCGGTCCCTACGAGATGGCCGACTCGGGCATGGCCAAGGCCATCTTCTGGCGGCAGGCGGTATGGATCGCCGTCGGCTGGGCGGCCCTGCTGGTGGCCCGGCGGACCTCGCTGCAGTTCTTCGAGGAGTCCGCGCCGCTGCTCTACCTGGGCGCGGTGGCCCTGCTGCTGCTCGTGCTGGCGGTGGGACCCGAGATCGCCGGCGCCAAGCGCTGGTTCGTCATGGGGCCGGTTCGGCTGCAGCCCTCCGAACCGGCCAAGATCGCCCTGGTCCTGGTGATGGGACGCCTGTTCAGCCACTACGCGTCGCGTGACCGGCAGTTGCTGCCGGTGATCGCCTCGCTGCTGCTGGCGGGCCTGCCCCTGGCGCTGGTCCTGCGCGAACCGGACCTGGGCACCAGCCTGGTCTACGTGGCCCTGTGGCTGGGCGCGGTGTTCTGGTTCGGCCTCTCCTGGGTGTTCCTGCTCAGCGTGGGTTCGCCCCTGCTCAGCGCCATCTTCAACTTCTACTCCGAGTCGGTCGTGCACCAGGCCTGGCCCTGGGGCGCCTACCTGCTGGTGCTGATGGCCGGTCTCACGGTGGCGCGTTTCCGTCTGCTGGAGAGTTTCCTGCTGGTGCTGGCCAACATCGCCACCGGCGTCGGCATGTCCTACTTCTGGGACGGACTCAAGCCCTACCAGCAGGAGCGCATCCTCACCTTCTTCGATCCCGCGCGGGACCAGTTCGGCAGCGGCTACCAGGCCATCCAGTCCAAGGTGGCCATCGGTTCGGGCGGGCTCTTCGGCACCGAGTACCTGCAGGGAACCCAGAAGGGCCTGGCGTTTTTACCGGAACGGCACACCGACTTCATCTTCTCGGTGGTGGGCGAGGAACTCGGTTTCGTGGGCGCCGTGCTGCTGATCGGCATCTACCTGGTGATCATCCTCAAGGGGCTGGAGATCGCGCGCAAGGCGCGCAAGTCCTTCTCGTCGCAGGTGGCCATCGGCGTGACGATCTACTTCGCCTTCCACGTGCTGGTCAACATCGCGATCACGACCGGGCTGCTGCCGGTCACGGGCCTGCCGCTGCCGGTGATGAGCTACGGTGGTTCCAACCTGGTGGTGTCGGCCTTCATGCTGGGGTTGCTGGTCAACATCGGCTCGCGTACATTCGAGTCCTGAGGGGAGAGGCATGCATCCGCACCTGTTCGGCGTCGTCAAGAGCTTCGGCCTGCTGCTGGCCATCAGCTTCGTGATCGGGTTCTGGCTCAGCGTGCGGCGCGGGCGCCGGCGCGGCTTCGACCCCGACCTGGTGATGGACTTCTGCCTGACGGTCATGATCTCGTCCCTGATCGGCGTGCGCCTGTTCTACGTGGTGACCCACGCCGGCGACTTCCAGCCCTGGTACGAGGCCTTCATCATCTGGCGGGGCGGGCTCACCCTCTACGGCGGCATCATCCTGGCCACCTTCGCGGTCTGGTTCTTCTGCCGGCGACGCGGCGTCGATTTCCTCACCCTGGCGGACGTGCTCGCGCCGCAGGTGTCCCTCGGCATCGGCATCTCCCGCCTGGGCTGCTACCTGAACGGGTGCTGCTACGGGAGCCCGACCGACGGGTCCTTCGGCATCCGCTTCCCCGAGACCTGCGCCGCGGGCTGGGAGACCGGCGGCGCCGCCCTCCACGCCACGCAGCTCTACAGCTCGGCGGGCGGCTTCCTGGTCTTCGCGTTGCTGCTGCTCTGGGAGAAGCGCGACGCCCGGCGGGGCGCCACCTTCGCCCGCTTCCTGCTGCTCTCGGCGCTCGCCCGCTTCGCGGTCGACTTCTTCCGGCACTACGAGCCCGGCGACATGGGGCCCCTCGGCCTGGCGACCAGCCAGTGGATCAGCATCGCCCTGGCCCTGTTCGGAGGCTGGCTGCTGCTGACCCGCCGCGACCGGGACGCTGCGGCGTGACGGGGGCGGGCCTGCCGATCCTCACCCTGGACCCCGGCGGCGACGGCTGGCGACGGGACGGCGCCTCATGGGAACCCCCCGGACCCTTCTACGCCGTGCTCGGCGATCCGGTCGCCCACTCCCTGTCCCCGCTGTTCCAGGGGGCGGCCCTGCGGGCCGCGGGTCTGCCCTACGCCTACCACGCGGTGCACGCCACCGACGCCGACCTGGCACGCGTCTTCCTCGACCGCGGCGAGCTGGGACTGCGCGGCTTCAACGTCACGATCCCCCACAAGCTCGCGGCCGCCGAGCGCTGCGCCACGCTCACCGGGGCGGCGCGCACCGCGGGCGCCGTGAACACGGTGCGCCTGGGCGGCGCAGGTTGGGAGGGGCACAACACGGATCTCGGCGGCCTGGCCGAGGTGCTCGACGGCCTGCTCGGCGGGACGCCTGCGGGCTGCGGCCTGGTGCTGGGCGCGGGCGGCGCCGCGCGGGCGGCCGTGGCGGCGTTGCTGGCGTCCGGGACGGAGCGCGTGCGCGTGCTGGCGCGCCCCGGCCCCGGGCACGACGCGTTCGCCGCATGGCTGGCGGGGGATGGTCCCGCGGACCGGGACGTGGCCCTCGCGGCCTGGGGCGTCGCGCCGGACATCCCGCCGGACGACTGCGTCTGCGTCTCCTGCGTACCGGCCGGCGTCGATGTCTCCTTCCTGGCGCCCGCCCCCGGGCGCCCGCCGCTGCGCCTGTGGCTGGACATGAACTGGGGCGACCGCCGGGTGACGCCGCCCGGCGTCCCCGCCGACCGGGTCCACGACGGCCTGCCCGTCCTGCTGGCCCAGGGCGCGCTGGCTTTCCGCTGGTGGTTCGACCGCGAACCGCCCCGCGGCGCCATGGCCGACGCCCTCGCCGGTTTCTGAACCGCCTTCGTCCGCCTCCCGGACCGGAGTCCCGAATTGCACACCCCGCTGATCGCGGTCGCGCGAGCCCTGCTGGAGGTCGTGTTGCCCGCGCGCTGCCACCGCTGCGACGGGCCCGTCGCGCAGGGGGCGTCGTGGGGTGCAGTGCCGGGACTGCGCTGGTGCGACGTCCCCCAGCTCTGCTTGACCTGCCGGCGCTCTTTGCTGGATCCCCGGCCGGCGACCGCGACGCTCGCGCACGCCGGGCTGAGCCTGCGGGCGGCGGCGGGCCGGCCCACAGACCAGCCGCTGGCGGAGATCGTGGCGGATTGGAAGTACCGCGGCTGCCGGAGCCTGGCCCTGCCCCTGGCCGAACTCGCCGACGCCGCCTGGGACACGGCGGTGTCCGCGGGGGGTGCGGTGGATGCGCTGGTGCCGATCCCCCTGCACCGGCGCCGCCTGCGGGAGCGGGGCTTCAACCAGGCCGCGCTGCTGGCGGCGTTGATCGCCGCCCGCCGGCGCGTGCCCGTGCGGGCCGACCTGTTGCGGCGGCGGCGAGCCACCGCCCAGCAGGCCAAGCTCGCGTCGCGCTCGTCGGCCCGCGCGCGCAACGTCGCGGGCGCCTTCGCCGGCCCCCGGCGGGACGAGGCGGCGGACCTGCGAGTGGGGCTCGTGGACGATCTGGTGACCAGCGGCGCCACGGCCCTGGCGGCCGCCGCGTGCCTCGCCGACGCCGGGGTGCGCGTGCGGTGGGTGCTGGCGGCCGGTTTGTCCCGGCGCGCTTGACAGTCCCGGCAGGTCTATCTACCATCTCGCCCGGAACGTCGGAGGCGGAATCCGGGCTTGGCAAAGGACACAACCGAGATGAAGAAGCTGGGAATCGCGCAGATCGATCTGGCCGGACAGCAGGTGCTCATGCGGGTGGACTTCAACGTGCCGCTCGACAAGGACGGTCGCATCACCGACGACACGCGGATCCGCGCGGCCCTGCCGACGGTGAGCCACGTGCTCGCCGCCGGCGCCAGCCTGGTGCTCGCCAGCCACCTGGGCCGTCCCAAGGGCAATATCGTGCCCGAACTCTCCCTGCGGCCGGTGGCGGACCGCCTCGCGGAACTGATCGACGCCCCGGTGCGCTTCGCCGACGACACGATCGGGCCCTCGGCCAAGGCCGCGGCCGACAAGCTCGAGCCGGGCGAGGTCCTGTTGCTGGAAAACCTCCGCTTCGCGGCCGAGGAGACCGACAACGAGTCGGGTTTCGCGGAACAGCTCGCCGCACTCGGTACCGTCTACGTGAACGACGCCTTCGGCACCGCCCACCGGGCGCACGCCTCGACGGTGGGCGCCGCCTCCCACTTCGCGCGCGGTTGCGCGGGCTTTCTGATGGAAAAGGAACTGGCCAACCTGGGCCCGCTGCTCGATGCGCCGCCGCGTCCCTTCGTGGCGATCCTCGGCGGCGCCAAGATCAAGGGCAAGGTGGAGGTGATCGAGAACCTGCTCGACGAGGTGGACACGCTGCTGCTCGGCGGCGGCATGATCTTCACCTTCTTCAAGGTCCACGGTCTCGGGGTGGGGGACAGCCTCGTCGACGAGAGCTGCCTGGACGTCGCCCAGAAGATCCTCGCCAAGGCCGAGTCGTCGCGGGCGCGGCTGCTGCTGCCGGAGGACGTGGTCGTGGCCAAGGACTTCAGCGACGATTCGCCCCGCCGCACCGTGCTGGTCACGGACATTCCCGGCGGCTGGCAGGGGCTGGACATCGGACCGCAGACGGCGGCGCGCTACGGCGAGGCCGTGGCCGGTGCCAAGACCGTCTTCTGGAACGGACCCATGGGCGTGTTCGAGATCCCCGCCTTCGCGGCCGGCACGCGTGCCATCGGCGAGGCGGTGGCCGCCGCGACGGACGGCGGTGCCCATTCCGTCATCGGCGGCGGCGATTCGGTGGCCGCGGTCAACCAGCTCGGCCTCGCCGAGCGCATCACGCACATCTCGACGGGGGGCGGGGCCTCCCTCGAGTTCATGGCCGGCCGGGAACTGCCCGGCGTGGCCGCGTTGACCGATTCCTGACGCCCCGGGGGGCCCGGTGTCGTCCGGTGCCCCGGTTGACAACCGCTGATCGGGGTGTTAGCTTATCGGTCGCCGCCGCGTAAACGGTGGCATTTCCTTTGCCCAGCCTGTCCCGCGGGAGAATCGCATATGTTGTACACTTTCTTCATGATCGTCCACGTGATCATCTGCCTGCTGCTGGTGGTCGTGGTGTTGATGCAGTCGAGCAAGGGCGGCGGCCTGGCCGGCGCCTTCGGTGGCGGCGGCGGTCTGCCCCAGCAGATGTTCGGATCGCGCACCATGACGACGGCCCTGCACAAAATGACGGTCTATCTGGCGGTCGGCTTCTTCCTCACCTCGGCGATCCTCTTCATCCTGACGGCCGATCGCGCGTCGAGCAGTTCCGTCATCGGCGATGCGCTCGACGAGGGCACGCTGACCAGCGACGTGACCGTGCCCCCCGCGGACGATATCCTGACGACCGACCCGGAGGCCGCCGAGGGCGCGTTGCAGTCGCTCGATGAAGACGGCACCGGCGAAGGCGACGGACAGTAGTTTCCGTTCGCACGCATCGTGCTCGGGTGGTGGAACAGGTAGACACGCTATCTTGAGGGGGTAGTGGCCACAAGCCGTGCGGGTTCAAGTCCCGCCCCGAGCACCATCATAAAGAGAGATCGGCATAGCCGATCTCTCTTTTTTTCGTTGACACGTTTTTTTAAGATCGGAATAATGTCTTTGACTGGTTCGCGAATTGCCCACGACGTCCACCGCCATCAAGGAGATCCATCGAACACGCGCGCAAGATGGCGTCGGAACTCGGTGGAAGACCGATCGGTGAAGAGGACGTGGACGGAGCCAGTGTCGGACAATTCGTGGTCGTCCAAGGGTGCGCCGGGCGGCCTGAGCGCAAAGTCAGCAAGCGAGGTCCATGATGGAGGAGATTCTGAAGCTGGCAGCTGCGGCCAAGAAGAAGACCAAGAAGAAGGCCGCCAAGAAGAAGAAGAAGGCGGTCAAGAAGAAGGTCGCCAAGAAGAAGGTCGCGAAGAAGAAGGTCACCAAGAAGAAGGCGACCAAGAAGAAGAAGGTCGCCAAGAAGAAGGTCACCAAGAAGAAGGCGACCAA
>CAZTWK010000025.1:0-47394 GCA_964617805.1 uncultured Fibrobacteraceae bacterium
GGAACTGGTAGCCGCCCATGAGATTCACGCGCGTCAGGAACTCGTTGGCGCTGTAGACGCCGTTGAGGTTCTCGCCGGGGATGCCCATGAACCAGGGGAGGCCGGCGCCCACGCCGATGAACACCGCGTCGAAGCGCGCGCGGATCGAGTTCAGCGACTCGGCCTTGCCCACCGGGTAGTTCATCACGAATTTGACGCCCATTTCCTTGAGTCCGTCGATCTCCCTGATGAGGATCTTCTTGGGCAGGCGGAACTCGGGGATGCCGTAGAAGAGCACGCCGCCGGGCCTGTGCAGGGCCTCGAAGACGGTGACGTCGTGGCCGCGCTGGGCCAGGTCGCTGGCGGCGGTCAGACCGGCGGGACCGGAGCCGATGATCGCCACCGACTTGCCGCTGTCGGGATCCTGCGGCGGCAGGATGTTCAGGTCGTGCTCCATGGCGTAGTCGCCCAGAAAGCGTTCCACGCGGCCGACGCCGCCGGGTTCGCGGCCCTTCTCGGGCTTGTTCATGGTGCAGACCAGCTCGCACTGGTCCTCCTGGGGGCAGACGCGCCCGCAGATGGCCGGCAGGAAGTTCTTCTCCTTGACCTTGCGCAGGGCCTCCTCGTAGAGGCCCTCGCCCACGAGGTTCATGAAGGCGGGGATGTCCACCTCCACGGGGCAGCCGTCGATGCACGGCGTTTTCTTGCACTGGATGCAGCGCTGGCCCTCGGCCGTCGCCTCGTCGCTGCTGAAGCCCAGGGGCACCTCGTCGAAGTTCTTGATGCGCTCCTCGGGGGGCTGCTCCCGCATGGGGGTCTTGGTCTTGGACTTGTTGAACTTGTAGCTGGGCTTCTTGCGCTCGGTCACGGGGCCCCTCCCTAGCTGTTGGTCTCGGTGGCGAGCTTGTCGGCGGCCGCCTCGAGGCGGCAGGCGTGGTCGGCCAGCTCCAGGGAGCGGGCCTCCTCGTCCTTGTAGTAGGCCAGGCGCGACATGAGCTCGTCGAAGTCGGTCTGGTGCCCGTCGAACTCCGGGCCCTCCACGCAGGCGAACTTGGTCTCGCCGCCCACGGTCACGCGGCAGGCGCCGCACATGCCGGTGCCGTCCACCATGATGGGGTTGAGCGAGGCCAGGGTCTTGATGCCGTGGGGCTCGGTGGTCTTGCAGACGAACTTCATCATGATCACCGGACCGATGCAGATGCACTCGTCGATCTGCACGCCCTGGGCGACCAGGTCCTCGATGGCGTGGGTGACCAGGCCCTCGCGGCCGTAGCTGCCGTCGTCGGTGGTGACGATCAACTCGTCGCTCACGGCGCGGCACTCGTCTTCGAGGATCAGCAGGTCCCTGGTCCGGGCGCCGAGGATCGTGATGACCTTGTTGCCCGCGGCCTTCATGGCCGTGGCCTGGGGCCACACCACGGCGTTGCCGATGCCGCCGCCGACGCAGAGGATGGTCTTGCCGCCGTCGGGGATGTCCGTGGGCTTGCCCAAAGGGCCGGCCAGATCGAGGATCTCGTCGCCGACCTGCAGGGCGTTCAGGATGCGGGTGGTCTTGCCCACCTCCTGGGCGACGATGCAGATGGTGCCCTTGGCCTCGTCGCGGTGCGCGATGGTCAGGGGGATCCGCTCGCCCTCCTCGGCCACGCGCAGGATGACGAACTGGCCGGCCTTGCCGCGTCGGGCAATATGCTCGGCTTCGATCTCGAATAGCATGGTGTTCTCGGCCAGCAGTCTGGCCTCGACGATCTTGTTGCCCACGTCGACGGCTCCTGGAGGTTGAGATGCCCGGGCGACGAAAAGGAGACGATGTCGGTCGTCAATCGAATTGTCAGCTTCAAATAAGGGCTCGGCGGGACGGGAAATCAAGCGGGAATACGTTGTAGAGGGCCGATACGGGCACATGAGACCGATTGTCACGCTTCAAGTTGCCGCGGGGTGAACAGAAAAGGAACAGGCAGACGAAAGGGTCGAGTCCTTGGCCGGGTGCGATCGCGTCAACTCAGGGGGGGACAGCGTTATTGCGACTCGCCAACGTGCCCGTCGTCCGGCTTCCGGTCCCGACCCTTTACGTCGGGTCTAGGGATCTGCATCACTGCCCGGGGAAGGAGCAAGCTACGTGCCCGGGCGGGGCACTTGACCGCGGCGGGCGTCGTTCCTATGGTGGGGCTCGGTCGAGTCACCCCGGCGTTTCACAGGAGCACGGTATGGAAGAGCTGATCCGCGGCATCATCGAGAACATCGGCGAGGACCCCCAGCGCGAGGGGCTGCTCAAGACGCCCGAGCGCGTCGCCCGCGCCTACAAGGAGATCACCGCCGGCTACCAGCACGATCCCGACGTCATGGTGCGCCAGGCCCTCTTCGAGGCCGAGGGCCGCGAGATGGTCGTGGTGAACGACATCGACTTCTTCAGCATGTGCGAACACCACATGCTGCCCTTCTTCGGCAAGGCCCACGTGGCGTACATCCCCGGCACCAAGATCGTCGGCCTGTCCAAGATCGCCCGCGTGGTCGAGGCCTACGCCCGCCGCCTGCAGGTGCAGGAACGCATGACCGCCCAGATCGCCAATTGCCTCATGGACAACCTCGACGCCACCGGCGTGGGCGTGATCCTGCACGCCCAGCACCTCTGCATGATGATGCGCGGCATCAAGCGGCAGAACTCCTTCGCGGTGACCAGCGAGATGCTCGGGGTCTTCAAGGACGACGCCAAGACCAGGAGCGAGTTCCTGACGTTGATCCAGGAGAAGCCCTGGAACTAGGGTCCGGGCGGGCCGACGAACAGCAAGCACCCCGTCGTAAGGCTCCACTTGCCAGTCGCCTTACGACGGGGTGCTTGCTGTTCGTCGGCCGGGGACTTCCAGGGTATCCGGATCAGCGGTAGGAGGACTTCAGGTCGCCCCAGTCCATGCGCTCGTTGGGCAGCCCGCTGCCGCAGAAGTGGGTGGCCTTGGCGGCCTCCACCTCGCGGAAGCAGCCGGTCGCGCCGGGGGCGTCGGCCCACTTGCCGAAGATGTGGATGGTGGTGCCGTGGGTCGCCCAGACGAGCATCTGCAACTCGGTGACGCCGAGCTCCTCGGCGGTCACGCTGTCGCAGGACTGCCAGCCGGCGCCGCAGCCGATCAGGCTGTACTCGACCCCGATCTCCACGATGACCACGCTGCCCAGGAAGATGGGCGTGTCCTGGCGGACCGCATCGTCGTGCGCGGATATATCCGCGGCCGACAGACCGGCGGGCGCGAGGATCGTAATCAGCAGAAACAGCGAGACCCAATGACGCATGTCTATCCCCTGAAGATGTCAAGGGATAGAGTATAACACAAAAGCGGGATAGTTTTTCACCACTCATGGCATTTTTGTCGGCATTATCCTCTCGATGGTTTTCGGTAAACAAGATTGTACGCCACAGACAGATACACGAAGCCCCGTCGTAAGGCGACTGGCATGCGGAGCCGCACGACGGGGCTTCGTGTATCTGTCTGTGGCGGGCCTACAGTCCTTGTTCGCCGAGCCAACGCTCGCATTCGATGGCGGACATGCAGCCCGTCCCCGCCGCCGTAATGGCCTGGCGGTAGACGTGGTCCTGCACGTCGCCGCAGGCCCACACGCCCTCGATGTCGGTGGCGGTCACGTCGGGCTTGGTGATGAGGTAGCCGTTCTCGTCGGTGGGCAGCTGGCCGTCGAGGAACTGGGTGTTGGGCACGTGGCCGATGGCGATGAAGCAGCCGGTCACCGGCAGCTCGACGTCGTCGCCGCCCTGGGTGTCGGCGAGGATCAGCTTCTCGAGCAGGCCGTTCTCGCCGGCGATCATCTGCTTGACCGTCTTGTTCCAGGCGAAGTCGATCTTCTCGTTGGCCTGGGCGCGCTCGCCCATGATCTTGCTGGCGCGGAGCTCGTCGCGGCGGTGGATGACCGTGACCTTCTTGGCGAAGTTGGTCAGATACATGGCCTCTTCCATGGCCGTGTCGCCGCCGCCGACCACGGCGATCTCGTGGTCGCGGAAGAAGAAGCCGTCGCAGGTGGCGCAGGCGCTGAGGCCCTTGCCGTGGAAGTCGTTCTCCTCCGGCAGGCCCAGCCAGCGGGCCGAGGAGCCGGTGGCGATGATCACGCTCTGGGCGAGGTAGGTCTCGTCGCCCACGGCCACCTTGAAGGGGCGCTCGGAGAGGTCCACGCTGTCGACGGTCTTGCTGACGATCTCGGTGCCGAAGCGGGCCGCCTGCTCGCGGAACTTCTGGGTCAGCGCCGGGCCGTCGATACCCTCGGGGAAGCCGGGGTAGTTCTCCACCTCGGTGGTGATGGTCAGCTGGCCGCCGGGCTGCTGTCCCTCGAAGACCAGCGGCGGTATGTTGGCGCGGCTCAGGTAGAGGGCGGCGGTGTAGCCGGCGGGGCCGGAGCCGATGACGATGGCGCGATGGATTTCCTGATTCATCCGCGGATTCCTCCCGGGCGGGTGTGCAGTGGGTCAACTCCGGACCCATGTTTAGATGCGTCACGGGGCTCTGTCAACCCGGCTCGATATCCCGGACGCCGGGTATATCGTCCAATCCGGCCTTGACGGGGGCCGAAAAGGGTGTTTATTATTTCCGGTTCCGGTCGGTATCGCCCAGAGGCGAGTTCCGGCCGTCATACTGGAGAGTTCCGACGTGGGAGCGACGGGCGCCGTCGTCCGTCCTGCCGCTGTAAGCATGTGTTGGAGATTGAGATGTACGCCATTGTCAGCATCATGAACCAGCAGGTTCGGGTCGAGCCCGACGCCACCGTCCAGATCCCCCTGATGGAGGGCGAGGTCGGCGACGCGGTCAAGTTCGACGAGGTCCTGCTCTACAACGACGGAAAATCGACGTCCGTGGGCACGCCCGTCGTGGACGGCTGCTCGGTGGCCGGCGAGATCCTGCGCCACGGCGTGGGGCCCAAGGTCAGCGTCTTCAAGAAGAAGCGTCGCAAGAACTACCGTCGCAACAAGAGCCACCGCCAGGCCTTCACCGAGATCCGCATCACGGGCATCAACGCCTAGCGCGGCCTGAGCGGGAGAGGAGCGAGACATGTCACACAAGAAAGGCGTCGGCAGTTCACGCAACGGACGCGACAGCAACGCCCAGCGACTGGGCGTCAAGCGCTTCGGCGGCGAGCACGTCAGCGCGGGCACGATCATCGTGCGCCAGCGCGGCACCAAGATCCATCCGGGCGAGAACGTGGGACGCGGCAACGACGACACCCTGTTCGCCAAGATCGACGGCCGGGTGGTCTACGGGCGCTACAACCGTACGCGGAAGAAGGTCAGTGTCCTGCCTGCCTGACAAGACGCTTCATCGGCCTCGCGGAACCCATCCCGTCAGCGGGATGGGTTTCCTTTTGACCCGGACCCGGACCGGAGGTCGGACATGAGCGGCGTGCTGGTCGTCATTCCCGCCCGCTACGAATCCACGCGCCTGCCCGGCAAGGCGCTCGCGGACCTGTGCGGCCGCCCGCTGGTGGTGCGCGTGGCCGAGGTGGCCGCACGCATGGAGACCGCCGACGAGGTGATCGTGGCCACCGACGACGCCCGCATCGTGGCGGCCGTCGAGTCGGCCGGACACCGGGCCGAGATGACCGGCGAGCACCCCACGGGCTCCGACCGGGTCGCCGAGGTCCTGTCGCGACACCACGCCGAGATCGTGCTCAACCTGCAGGGGGACGAGCCCCTGCTGGATCCCGCGGACCTGGACGCCCTGGTACGCACCCTGCGCGACGACCCCGAAGCGGACATGGCCACCCTGGCCCACCCCTTCGCCGACGGCGACGAGTGGCGCGATCCGAACGTCGTGAAGGTGCTGGTCGGCGCCGACGGCAACGCCGTGTGGTTCAGCCGCGCGCCCGTGCCCGGCACTCACGCCGGCGAGGCCGCGCCGGATGCGCCCTGGCGCCTGGCCCGGCGGCACGTGGGCGTATACGCCTTCCGCGGCGCTTCCCTGCGGCGGTTCCTGAACCTGCCCCGCACCGAGCTGGAGCGCGCGGAGGGGCTGGAGCAGCTGCGGGCGCTGGAGTACGGCCTGCGCATACAGGTGGCGCCGGCGGCGGGCCTGCCGGTGGGCGTGGACACCCCGGAGGACCTCGAGCGCGTGCGGGAGATCTGGGCCCGTCGCGGTTGAACTCGGCCTTCCCCGCATCACGGTCGTGCCTTAGGATGATGGCAACCACATCCGACGAGGAGGAGAGCAGAACATGGCGAAGCACATCTTCGTGACCGGCGGGGTCGTCTCGGCCCTCGGCAAGGGCATCGCCGCGGCGTCCCTGGGACAGCTGCTCAAGGCGCGGGGCCTGAAGGTGGTGCTCCAAAAGTTCGATCCCTACCTCAACGTGGACCCGGGCACCATGAGCCCATTCCAGCACGGCGAGGTCTTCGTCCTGGACGACGGCGCCGAATGCGACCTGGATCTGGGCCACTACGAACGCTTCACCGACACCGCGCTGTCGCAGATCAACAACCTGACCAGCGGCGTGGTCTACGAGACCATCCTGCAGCGCGAGCGCAAGGGCGAGTACCTGGGCCGCACCGTGCAGGTCATTCCCCACGTGACCGACGAGATCAAGCGGCGCATCAAGCTGCCGGCCGACCAGGATCCCGAGATCGACGTGGTCATCACGGAGATCGGCGGCACCGTGGGCGACATCGAGTCGCTGCCCTTCCTGGAGGCGATCCGCCAGTTCTGTCTGGAGCAGTCGGCCGAGGACACCCTCTGCGTGCACCTGACCCTGGTGCCCTACATCGCCGCCGCGGGGGAGATCAAGACCAAGCCCACCCAGCACTCCGTCCGTGAGCTGCGCAGCATCGGCATCCAGCCCGACGTGCTGATGTGCCGCTCCGAGGTGGCGGTGCCCGACGACGCGCGGCGCAAGATCGCGCTGTTCTGCAACGTGCCGCCCGAGAGCGTCATCAACGCCGTGGACGTGCCGTCCATCTACCAGGTGCCCCTGGAATTCCACAGGCAGGACCTGGACGCCCAGATCTGCCGCAGGCTGGACCTCGAGGTGCCCGACGCGGATCTCGAATCCTGGCGGCGCATGGTCTCGATCATCCTCAACCCGCCGGCGCGGGTGGACATCGCCGTGGTCGGCAAGTACGTGGAGCTCAAGGACGCCTACAAGAGCATCTGCGAGTCCTTCGTGCACGCGGGCATCCCCAACCACGTGGCGGTGGACCTGACCTGGGTCGACTCGGAGACCCTCGAGGGCAAGGACGTGGGCGAGCAGTGCCTCGAGGAGGCCTTCGCCGGCTGCCACGGCATCCTGGTGCCCGGGGGCTTCGGCGACCGGGGCATCCAGGGCAAGATCAACGCGGTGCGCTACGCGCGCGAGCGGGGCATACCCTACTTCGGCATCTGCCTGGGGCTGCAGGTCGCCATGATCGAGATCGGGCGCGACGTGGTGGGCCTGCCCATGGCCAACAGCAGCGAGTTCGACCCCGCCGCCGAGCACCCGGTCATCGACCTGATGCTCGAGCAGCGCGGCATCACCGACATGGGCGGCACCATGCGCCTGGGCGCGTACCCGTGCCTGCTCGCCGACGGCACCCTGGCCGCCCGCTGCTACGGCGTGGGGGAGATCAGCGAGCGTCACCGCCACCGCTACGAGGTCAACAACACCTACCTGGAGCGCTTCGCCGAGCACGGCGTGGTCTTCTCGGGCACCTCGCCCGACGGCGAGCTGGTGGAGATCATCGAACTGCCCGGCCATCCCTTTTTCCTGGCGGTGCAGTTCCACCCCGAACTGAAGTCGCGGCCCAATCGCCCGCATCCCATCTTCGAGGCCTTCGTGGCCGCGGCCGTCGCGCACCAGGGCGGCGGGGAGGGTGCCGCCGCGGCCTCGTAGGAGATGCCATGGCCAACGTGTCCGTCGCGGGAAACGAGATCGGTCCCGGGCGCCCCCTCTTCGTGATCGCGGGGCCCTGCGTCCTGGAGGATCCGGACGAGATGCTGCGTCTCGCCGGCGACGTGGCCGCCGCCTGCCGCGAGGCCGGACTCGCCCTCTGCTTCAAGTCCAGCTACACCAAGGACAACCGCACCAGCGGCGGCTCGCCGCGTGGACCCGGTCTCGACGAGGGCCTGCGGCTGCTCCAGCGCATCAAGGACGCGCACGGCCTGCCGGTGCTGACGGACATCCACCACCCCGGCGAAGCGGCCGCCGTGGCCGAGGTGGCGGACGTGCTGCAGGTGCCCGCCTTCCTCTGCCGGCAGAGTTCCCTGCTGGAGGCCGCCGCGGCCACGGGCCGCGCCGTGAACGTCAAGAAGGGGCAGTTCCTGGCTCCCGCCGACATGGAGCACGTGGCGGGCAAGCTGCGCGCGGCCGGCTGCGACGCGGTCATGGCCACCGAGCGCGGCTCCTTCTTCGGCTACCGCGACTTGGTGGTGGACTTCCGCGCCCACGCGGCCCTGCACGCCCTCGGGCTGCCCGTGGTCTTCGACGCCACCCACTCGGTGCAGTCGCCCGGCAGCGCGGGCGGCGCCACCGGCGGCTCGCCCGAACTGATCCCGCTGCTCATGCGCTGCGGGCTGGCCGCCGGCGCCGACGCCCTCTTCGTCGAGACCCACTACGAACCGGCGCGCGCCCTGAGCGACGCCGGCAGCCAGCTGCCGCTGGAGCGCTTCGCGTCGCTGATCGGACAGGCGAAACGCTACCGCGAGCTCTACCTGGAGATGTGCCCATGAAGACACCGCAGTGGTGGCGCCGCGACGGAGCGGACGACCGGCAGGAGGCCGCCCGCCGCCTGGACGCGGACCAGCTGGCCGCCTTCGCCCGCGTCAAGGCCCTCGTGCTCGACTGCGACGGCGTCCTGACCGGCGGCGAGCTGATCTACGGCCCACAGGGGGAGGCCCTGAAGGCCTTCCACGCCCGCGACGGCCTGGGGCTGGTGCTGGCCCGGACCGCGGGCCTCAAGCTGGTCCTGATCACGGGGCGCGACAGCGCCATCGCCGCGCGGCGGGCCGAAGAGCTGCGCTTCGACGCGGTCATGGTCGGCCGCTTCGACAAGCGGGAGGCCCTGGACGAGGTCCTGGCCGAGCTGTCCCTGGACGCCGACGAGATCCTGTACATGGGCGACGACCTGATCGACCTGCCCGCCCTGGACGTGGCCGGGGTCGCGGTGACCGTTCCGGAGGCGCCGGCGGCGGTGCGCGAGCGCTGCCTCTACGTGACCGGCGCGGCGGGCGGCGCCGGGGCCGTGCGCGAGATGACCGACCTGGTGCTCATGAGCCGGGAACTGCTGGGCGAGGCCCTGGCGCGACTGGCCGCGGAGGCCGCGTCGCCCGGCGAGGAGAGACGATGATGTACGAAGCCGACGTGCCGCGCACGGACGCGGAGATCCTCGAGATCGGGCGCGAGGTGTTCTCGCAGCAGGCCCGCGAGCTGCAGGCCCTCGGCGAGCGCCTGGGGGCGTCTTTTTTAGCGGCGGTGCGCGCCATCCGCGGCTGCGAGGGCCGCGTGATCGTGACGGGCCTGGGCAAGTCCGGCATCGTGGCGCGCAAGCTGGCCGCCACGCTGACCGCCACCGGCACGCCCGCCCATTTCATCCATCCGGTGGAAGCCAGCCACGGCGACCTGGGCGTGGCCGGCTCGGGCGACGTCATGATGGCCATCTCGCGCAGCGGCGACAACCCGGAGGTGACCCGGCTCGCCGGGCTCGCCCGCCACTTCGGAATGACCCTGATCGCGTTGACCGGGCGGGAGGAGTCCCAGCTCGCGACACTCAGCGACATCGTGGTGCCCTGCGGCGTGTCCCGCGAGGCCTGCCCCCTGAACCTGACCCCGACCACCAGCGCCACCGCCGCCCTGGTGACCGGCGACGCCATCGCCCTGGTGCTGCTCACCCTGCGCGGCTTCGACGAGCAGGACTTCGCCGCCTACCATCCCGGGGGCGTGCTGGGTAGGTCGCTGCTGATGAACGTCGGCGAGCTGATGCACACGGGCGACGAACTGCCGCTGGTGCCCCTGGACGCCAGCCTGCGCGACTGCCTGCCGGAACTGGTGGGCAAGCGCCTGGGCTGCGCCTGCGTGGTGCGCCCGGACGGCACCCTGGCCGGCATCTGCGCCGACGGCGACGTCAAGCGCATCCTGCTGGAGCACGACGCGCCCCTGGACAAGCCGGTCTCCACCCTGATGACACCCGATCCCGAGACCATCGAGGCCGACACCCTCGCCGTGGTGGCCCTGCGCCGCATGGAGGAGCGGGAGCAGGGGCCGATCACGGTGCTGGTCGTTGTCGACCCTGCCCGCAGGCCGTTGGGACTGGTGCACATCCACGATATCCTGCGCGCCGGCATCTACGGCCGCGACGCTGCGGGCGGTTCGTGAATCATCCGGGTTAACTGGCTGGAAAAGAAGACGATGCAGTATGTATCGCATGTCTTGACGGGTGGCTCCGGGTGATGTTACCTGTACGCATGACCCCGGAGGGGCCGCCGACGCGCCGACGCCGCCTCAGACGCGCCTGCTACCACCGGCTGGCCGCGGGCTTGCTCTGGCTCGTGCGGAGCCTGCCGACCGGCGCCGGACGCGGCCTCTGCACGGCCCTGGCCCGGGCCGGGCTGAAAGTGCGGGGGCGGGAGCGGACGCGGGCGCGCGAGAACCTGCGCCTGGTCTTTCCCGACCAGACGCGGGCCGAGCGCGAGGACCTGCTCGCCCGGGCGACCGCCGCCCTGGGCGCCAACCTCTTCGACGCCCTGACCCTCGCGCGCTGGCACGCGCGGGACTACGCGGGCGTGAGCGACGACGGCGCCGCAGACAGGCTGCGCGAGCTGCGGGCGCGGGGCCGGGGCGTGCTGGTCCTGACGGGGCACTTCGGCTGCTGGGAGCTGCTGGGCGGTTACCTGGCCCGGGCCCTGGACGGACTGACGGTGGTCACCGGCACCATCCACAACGCGCCGGTGGACCGGATCGTGAACGACTGGCGCCGTCGCGCGGGCCTGACGCCCGTGCCCCGCGAGGGCGACCTGCGGCCCCTGCTGCGCTGCCTGCGCGGGGGCGGCGCCGCGGCGGTGCTGATGGACCAGAACACGCGCGTGGAGAACCTGACGGTGCCCTTCTGCGGCCACCCGGCTCCCACGCCCGTCGGCTTCGCCAGGCTGGCGCTCAAGCTGGGCACGCCGGTGTTGCCGGTGGTCATCGGACGCGACGGCCGGGGCCACCGGGTGACGCACCGGCCGCCGCTGGATCCCGCGGACTACGCCGGGCCCGGCGCGGAGGCGGCCCTGCTGGCCGACTGCAACACGGCCCTGGAGGCCTGCCTGCGGCGGAACCCCGAGGAGTGGGTCTGGTTTCATCCGCGGTGGCACGTCGACACGAACCCGGACGGGAGCGGAACGACTTGAGGTACGAATTGAGCGCACGTGCGAAGCACCGGACATGGTGGGCGGCCCTCGCGGCGGCACTGATATCACTTGCCCTGCTGGCCGGCTGCGGCGAGGACGAGCCGGTGAGCGCGTCCGAGGAGTTGATGGACGACCTGCCGGACCAGGAACTCTTCAACACCACCATCTACGACACCAAGAGCGGCGAGCGGCGCTGGGTCCTGAGCAGCGACCGCCTGGCCCGCTACCACGACCAGGACGAGGCCCAGCTCTACGAAGTGAACATGGACTTCTACAAGGCCGACACCCTGTTCTCCACCCTCACCTCGCGGCGCGGGCGCGCCAACATGAAGACCAACGACCTCTTCGCCTGGGGCGAGGTGGTGGTGGTGACCCGCGACGGCCGTCGCCTGGAGACCGAGGAACTGGACTACGACGACGACACCGGCCACATCAGCAACGACGTCTTCAACCGCTTCACCCGCGGCGACGACGTCATGACGGGCATCGGCATGGAGGCCACGCCCGACCTCGACCGCTTCGAGCTCAAGCAGGCCGTGGAGGCCACGGTCTACGACGCGGCGCCGGACGACCGGGAGGACGACCGTGAGTGACGGCGCGCGGCCCGGCGGCGAGCTCGTCCTGGCGGGGCGGGGACTGCGCAAGGTCTACCGCGGCCGTGCCGTGGTCGACGACGTGGACCTGGCGTTCCGCGAGGGCCAGGTCACGGGACTGCTGGGGCCCAACGGCGCCGGCAAGACCACGACCTTCTACATCATCGTCGGCTTCATCCGGCCGGAGCGCGGCAGGGTCAGCCTGGGCGACCAGGACATCTCGAAGCTGCCCATGTACAAGCGGGCCCGCAAGGGGATCGGCTACCTGCCCCAGGAGTCGTCCATCTTCCGGCGCCTGACCGTGGCCGAGAACCTGATGGCGGTGCTGCAGACGCTGCCCCTGAAGAAGCCCGAGCGCGTCGAGCGCATGGAGGAACTGCTCGAGGAGATGCGCATCACCCACATCCGCGACAGCCGCGGCTACCAGCTCTCGGGCGGCGAGCGTCGGCGCGTCGAGATCGCGCGCGCCCTGGTCACGCGGCCGCGCTTCATGCTGCTGGACGAGCCCTTCGCGGGCATCGATCCCATCGCGGTGGCGGATCTCCAGGAGAGCGTGGCCCGGCTGCGGGAGCGGGGAATCGGCATTTTGATAACCGATCACAACGTGCGTGAGACGTTGAGTATAACCGACCGTGCGTACATAATGTACGAGGGCCGCATCGAGCTGGCCGGAACGCCCGACGAGATCGTGGGCAACGACAAGGCACGCGAGATCTACCTGGGAGAGTCGTTTAGACTATAATGTGTGGCAGGATGCCCGCTGACGACGAGAACGGAGACCAACCCGGATGAACATGAAGCTTAAACTGCACCAGGGACTCTACCAGCGCCAGCAGCTGGTCATGACGCAGCGCCTGCAACAGGCGCTCAAGCTGCTGCAGATCCCCACCCTCGAGCTCGAGCAGATCCTGCGCCAGGAACTCCAGACCAACCCGCTGCTGGAGGAGTACGAGCCCGCCGACGACGAGGAGACCGCCGAGGAGGAGGCGGCCAAGGAGGAGGCCGAGGCGACGGCGGAGGAGTCGGCCGAGGAGACCCCTGTCGACTGGGACGAGTACTTCAAGGACGGCTTCAAGGACGGTACCTGGGAGCGCGAGCACGACGACGAGGACAAGCTCGAGCGGCCCACCGCGTCGATCCCCACCGGCCAGCAGGAGATGACGGCCCAGCTCTCGCTGGTCGTCGAGGACGAGCTCGACCGCAAGATCGGCGAGTACCTCATCGGCAGCCTCGACGAGGCCGGCTACCTGACCTGTCCGCTGTCCGAGGCGGCCGCCTACTTCGAGGTGGACGAGGCGCGCGTCGAGTCCGTGCTGACGATCATCCAGGATTTCGACCCGCCCGGCGTGGGCGCCCGCGACATCAAGGAGTGCCTGCTGCTGCAGCTGCGCTCCCTCGACCGCGACGACACCGAGGAGGCCGAGGTCATCCGCGACCACTTCGAGGCGCTGAAGAACCGCAAGTTCGCCGACATCGCCCGCGAGATGAAGATCTCGCCCCGCGAGGTCCAGGAGATCGCCGAGCGCATCGGCGAGCTCGATCCCAAGCCCGGCATGGCCACCGCCCAGGAGGGCGCGGCCTACATCACGCCCGACCTGATCGTGGAGAAGGTGGACGACGACTACGTGGTCTACCTCAACGACGGCAACATCCCGCGCCTGCGCGTGAGCAACGCCTACGACGCGGTGCAGGCCGGCAAGAAGGGCGGCGACACCGACACCGTCCAGTTCATCGACGAGAAGCGGCGCTACGCCGAGTGGATCATCAAGACCATCGAGCAGCGGCGGCGCACCATGATCAAGGTCATGGAGGCCATCGTCAGGGAGCAGAAGGAATTCTTCACCCTGGGCGCCATCGCCCTCAAGCCCCTGACCCTGCAGCAGGTGGCCACCGAGATCGGCATGCACGAGTCCACGGTGTCCCGCGTCACCAAGCAGAAGTACTGCCAGACCCCGCGCGGCGTCTTCCCGCTCAAGTACTTCTTCTCGGCGGGTCTGGACACCGACGAGGGCGAGGAGATCGCCGCCAAGGCCGTCAAGGAGATGATCCAGGAGATCGTCGCCGGCGAGGATTCCGCGCGGCCGCTGTCCGACAAGAAGATCGTGGAACTGCTCTCGGCCCGCGGTCTGAAGATCGCGCGGCGTACGGTCGCCAAGTACCGCGATCACCTGGGCATCCTGAACGCCCGCATGCGCAAGAAGTTCTAGAGTCGAGGTCCGTTGAACCCACGTACCTGGAGGAAGACATGCAGCTCGAGATCAACAGCCGTCATTTCAATCTCGGTGACGACATGCGCGACAAGATCGTCGAGAAGCTCGAGAGTCTGGGGCGGTACAGCCCCACCGACCCGGTGGGAGCGCGGATGACGCTGACCTTCGCCGGCGGCCGCTTCACGGGTGATCTCACCTACAACATCAAGCAGCATTCCTGCCACGCCAAGGTCGAGCACGTGGAACCCGACGGCGCCGCCTACATGGCCATCGAGAGCGTCGAGCGCCAGCTGCGCCGCCACAAGGACAAGATGAAGGACCACCGCGCGCGCGCCGCCGCGGGCGGCCTGGGCGAGGCCCTGGGCGGCCCGGACGCCACCCTGCTCGACAACCAGGGCTCGGCCGTGACCAACGACGGCTTCGAGCTGCGCGATCTCTCGCTGGCCGAGGCCAAGGAGATCTACGCCCGCAGCGGGAGCCCCTTCTTCGTCTTCCGCAACATGGACACCGCCGAGGTGGCGGTCCTGTACCGCAAGGAGAGCGGCGAGACGGGCGTGATGAAGCCCGAGTAGTCCCCATCCCGAGTCTGGTCCGCGCGCCTCCCGCCGTGGCGGGGCGCGCCCGGTCCGGGCCGAGGCGAGGCGCCATGGACCAGGTGACGGTGCAACAGGTCTACAAGGACCTTCGCGAAACCCTGAAGCTCACCCTGCTGGTGGAGATGCCCGAGGAGCCCATCCGGCTCGCCGCGCCCGACGTCCACCGGCCGGGCATGGCCATGATGGGCTTCATGGAGAATTTCCTGCCCCACCGCGTCCAGGTGCTGGGCGAATCGGAGATGGCGTACCTCGACACCCTCGACGCGGAGGGACAGGACAGCGCCCTGTCCAACCTGGCCTTCCTCGAGGCGCCGGCCATCTACGTCACCCGCGACCTGCGCGTGCCCGAGCCGGTGCTGAACGCGGCGCGGGAGAACAGCATCCCCGTCATCCTGAGCCCCATCCCGGCCGAGGAGTTCATCCGCGTCCTCTCGGCCTACCTCGCCGACGTCTTCGCGCCGCGCGAGGACGTGCACGGCACGCTGGTCGACGTCTACGGCGTGGGCATGCTGATCACCGGCAAGAGCGGCATCGGCAAGAGCGAGTGCGCCCTGGACCTGGTCGAGCGCGGGCACCGCCTGGTGGCCGACGACGTGGTCGAGGTCACCCGGGTCAGCGAGGGCGTGATCGTGGGCCGCTTCCGCGAGGTGCTGCAGCACAACCTGGAGATCCGGGGCGTGGGGGTCATCGACGTACAGGCCGTCTTCGGCATCCGCGCGATCCGCATGCAGAAGCGCATCGAGGTCGAGGTTGACCTGCAGCACTGGTGCGACGAGGCCGACTACGAGCGCATGGGCCTCGAGCGCGAGTACACCGAGTACCTGGGCGTGCAGATCCCGCGCATCATCGTGCCCATCTTCCCCGGCAAGAACATCACGGTCATCGCGGAGGTCATCGCCCTCGACTCGATGCTGCGCGTCTACGGCATCGACTCGGCCCACGACCTGAACCGCCGCATCATGGAGACGCTGCACACGGGTGACCGGCTCCACCGCTACCTGAGACACGACAGGGAGTAGTCTGGACCATGATCAAGGGACTGGTGATCACCCACGGGGACGTCGGCCGCGAACTCGTGCGCGTCGCGGAGATGATCCTCGGGCCCGTCGAGGGCCTGGCTGGGCTGACCAACGCGGGCAAGTCGGTCCAGGACCTCACCGCCGAGATCGGTGACCGCCTGGCGGACGCGCCGGAAGGGACGCTGCTCTTCATCGACGACTTCGGCGGCAGCTGCTCCAACGCCGCCCAGCTGGCGCTGGCCGGACGGGGCGGGGACGTGATCCTCACCGGCGTCAACCTGGCCATGCTGCTCGACTTCGCCACCTGGCGCGAGTCCATGTCGACCGGCGAACTGGCCCGTCGGCTGGTCGAGAAGGGGCGCGACGCCATCGCCGCGCTCGGCCCGGGCCGGGAGGACTGAGCCGGCATGCCCGTGGTCCTGGCGCGCATCGACGACCGCTTCATCCACGGCCAGGTGACCGTGGGCTGGAGCCGCAAGCTGCAGCCGGACGCCATCATCCTGTGCAACGACTCGATCGCCGCGGATCCCTGGCAGAGCCGGGTCTACGCCAGTTCCGTACCGCCCCAGATGAAGGTCTCCATCCTGGACCGCGAGAGCACCGCGCGGCTCCTGGCCCCGGGGGGATTCCGCGACCGCAGCGAGAACATCATCCTCCTGGTGGGTTCGCCGGAGGACATGCACGATCTGCAGCGGCGCGGCCTGGGCCTCGCGGAGGTCAACGTGGGCGGCATGCACTACGTCAAGGGCAAGCAGGAACTGCTCGAGTTCGTCTACGTCGACCGCCCCGACCTGCAGGCCCTGCGCGCGCTGCAGGCGGATGGGGTGCACCTGGTGGCCCAGACCGTGCCGGGCGGCAAGGCCATCGAGCTGGACGCGGAGCTGCTGGCGGAGATGGAGGAGGCGCTGTGATCCTCCTGGCCACGGCCGCCGCCGGCGACGCGGGCTTTCCCTGGCCCGCCCTCTGCCTGACGGCGATGCTGGGGGCCCTGCTCGTCCTGGACGAGACGGCCCTGGCGCAGACCTGGTTCAGCCAGCCCCTGCCCGCGGGCATCCTGGGCGGCCTGATCTGGGGCGAGCCGGCGCTGGGACTGGCCCTGGGGCTGCCGCTGCAACTGCTGGCCGTGGGCAACCTGCCCGTGGGGCAGATCTTCGCCGGCGACAAGGTGACGCCCCTGCTGGGGCTGGTCGGCGCGGCGACGGCCATCGGCTGGGACGTGTCCGCGCCCTTCGCGGGGACCGGGCCCGGCGCCGGGCGCCTGGGCTGGCTGCTGGTGGCCGCGGCCCTCGGCAGCATGATCGGCGACGGCCTGGTGCGCTGGGAGCGTCGCCTGCACAACGCGCTGATGCTGGGCGGCCTGCGCAGCCTGCACGACGGGCGCTACGAACGCATGGAGCGGGCCCACTTGCGCTGCCTGCTGACGACGGCCCTGCGCGGCGCCGTATCCACCGTGTCCTGGTGCCTGCTGGCCATCGTCATCTGGCTGCCCCTGTACGACCTGCTGCCCGCGCGGTTGACGGCCGCCCTGGGCCTGCTGCCCTGGCTGACGCCGGCCCTGGCCATCGGCTCCCTGGGGGAGCTTTACGGCAGCCGACAGGGCCTGCGCTGGATCGTGGGCGGGTTCCTGGTGACGCTCGCCGCCGCCTGGGCCCTCATGGGGGGGGTGGGCACGTGACGGACGCCGGCAACGGGGAGGCGCGGGTCGTGAGGCCCGAACGCTGCTGCCTGTGGCGGATCTACCTGCGCACGCTGAGCCTGCAGGGCTCCTGGAACACGCAGCGCATGCAGAACCTGGGACTGGTCTGCGCCCTGCTGCCCTGGTTGCGGCGGTCGGGGCTGCCGGCGCGCGAGGCGCGTCGTTTCGCGCGGCGGCATTACGAGTACTTCAACACCAACCCCTACTACGCGAACCTGCTCATCGGCGGGCTGTTGAGGTTGGAGGAGGACAACCGGCGGACGGAGGGGGCGCTGCTCGGCACCGTCCGCACCTTCAAGGATTCCCTGGGCCGGGCCCTGGCCTCGCTCGGCGACCAGTTCTACTGGCTGGGGCTGCAGCCCGCCCTGCTGGTGGTGGCTGCGCTGGCCGCCTCGGCGGGCTCGCTCTGGGCGCCCCTGGCGCTGGTGGGCGTCTTCGCCCTGCTCCAACTGGCCGGGCGCTACCGCCTGCTGGTCTGGGGTTACGACCTGGGCCTGGAGATCGCCGACCGCCTGGCCTCGCCGAACTGGCACCGGGTCATCTGGATCGCCAAGCGCGCCGGGGCCCTGTCAACCGGTGTGCTGGCAGGGCTCTACGCGGCCCGGCTGGAGCACGTATTGCGCGTCGAGGAGGAGCGTTCGCTGCTGCTGGGCACCGCCCTGGCCCTGGGCCTGTCCCTCGCGGCGCGGCGGCGCTGGCCCGGCGAGAGCATGCTCTTGCTGATGCTGCCCCTTGCCGTGGCGATGACGTACCTGTAGATTTCGGGTTTCGTGCCGCGCACGGGCCCGTGGAAGAAAAGGAGCGTCCGTTTGATCACAGCCAAGGCAACGGTATCCGACCCCGTCGGCTTCCATCTGCGTGCCGCGGGACGCATAGTCAAGCTCGCCAAGACCTTCGCGTCCGACGTGATCGTCCGTTTCAACGGGCGTGCCGCGAACGCCAAGAGCATCATGGGGCTGGCCAGTCTCGCCGCCGACCACGGCAGCATCGTGGACCTGGAAGTCGACGGCCCCGACGAGTCGCGGGCCGCCGATGCGCTCGTCCATCTCATAGAGGTCGAACTCGCCCACAACGAGCAGCAGGAGGGCTGAGCGTTTGCGCGTCGCGAGCGGAATCGCCGCCTCACCGGGCTACGCCGTCGCCCCCGTGCACTTCATCGCACGTGAGGCGCCCGAGGTCGTGCGTCGAGACGTCGCGCCCGAGGACGTCGAGGCGGAGATCGCGCGCCTGGACGCCGCCATCGCACGGGCGCACGAGCAGATAGGAACCCTCATCGAGCGGCTGGCCCGGGACCTCGGTCCCGAGGAATCGGCCATCATGGAAAGCCACCTGCTGATCCTCGAGGACGAGCTCATCGTCGGCCGCGCACGCGAGATCGTGCGCGAGGAGGCCGTCAACTGCGAGTCGGCCCTCAAGTTGGCCGTGGGCGATATCATCGGCCAGTTCCGCACCCTCGAGGACGACTACTTCCGCGAGCGCATCCAGGACCTCCACGACGTGGAGGACCGCCTCCTGCGCATCCTGACCGGCAGCGAGGACGTGCCCGTCAGCGGCCCCCCCGTGCCCAGCGTGGTGGCGGCCATGGACCTCGCCCCCTCGGACACCGCCGCCATGGGCCCGCGCAACGTGCTGGCCTACGTGATCGCGGAGGGCAGCACCACCAGCCACGTGGCGATCCTGGCCCGGTCGCTGGGCGTGCCGGCGGTCGTGGGACTCGGCCCCGACGTCGCCCGGCTGGCCGACGGCGAACTGCTGGCCGTGGACGGGGACCGCGGCGAGGTGATCCTGGAGCCGGACGCGGAGACCGTGACCCGCTTCAGCGAGCTGGCCCGGCACGCGAGCAAGGTGGCCGCCAAGCTGAGCCACCTGAAGGACGAGCCCGCGCTCACCCCCGACGGCCACACCGTCAAGATGATGGCCAACATCGAGCTGCCGGTGGAGGTGGAGAAGGCCCTGGACTGCGGGGCCGAGGGCATCGGCCTGCTGCGCACCGAGTACATCTACTTCCAGCACCGCACGCTCCCGGACGAGACGGAGCAGCTGGCCGTCTACAGCGAGATACTCGACCGCATGGCCGGCCGCCCGGTGCTCTTCCGCACCCTCGACGTGGGCGGCGACAAGGTCCAGCGCTACCTGGGCGCGCGCAAGGAATCGAATCCCTTCCTGGGCTGGCGCGGCATCCGCTTCCTGCTGGCCAACCGGCAGCTCTTCAAGTCTCAGCTGCGGGCGATCTACCGGGCCGCCGCCCGGGGGCCCGCGCGCCTGATGTTCCCCATGATCACGGGCGTCGCCGAGCTGCGGGCCGCCCGCGAGATCTGCCGCGAGTGCTGCGAGGAACTGGCCCGCGAAGGGCTCGAGCACGATCCGGACCTCGAGATCGGCATCATGATCGAGACGCCGGCGGCCGCCATGGTGGCCGACCTGCTCGCGCGCGAGTGCGACTTCTTCAGCGTGGGCACCAACGACCTGATCCAGTACACCCTGGCCATGGACCGGCTCAACAGCCGCGTGTCCTACCTCTACCAGCCGTTGCACCCGAGCGTGCTGCGGCTGATGCGCGACACGATCCGGGCCGCGCACGACGCCGGCATCTGGGTCGGCATCTGCGGCGAGATGTCCTCGGAGACGCGCTACGCCGAGGTCCTGCTCGGGCTGGGCTTCGACGAGGTGAGCCTGCACGCGGCGCAGCTGCCCAAGGTCAAGCAGGTCATCCGCTGGACGCCGGTGCCCGAGGCCGAGAGCCTCGTCGACGAGCTCTGTGCCTGCGACACGGCCGGCGACGCCGACGCCCATCTGATGCGCTACCTGGAAGTCAAGAAGGCGAAGCGCCACGCGCGTGAACAGGAGGCCGAGAAGCGTGACTGATCCCGGCTTGGGCAGGATGCTCTCCCTGGTGGGCGGCATGGCCGACGATCTCGAGGCCAGCCGCGGCCTGACGGGCCTCGAGCGGCTGGAGCCCCTGGCGCCCCCCGCGGGCGGCCTGCTGGTCTGCGGCATGGGCGGCTCGGCCATCGCCGCCGATCTGCTGACGGCCCACGCCGCGACCTGTGGCCTGCGTCTCGCGGCGTGGCGCGACTTCGACCTGCCGGGCTGGGTCGACGCCGGCACGCCGGTGATCCTCAGCAGCTATTCCGGAGAGACGGAGGAGACCCTGTCGGCCGCTCGCGCCGCGGCCGCGCGGGGCTGCCCCCTGTACGCGATCACCTCGGGCGGCACGCTGGCGGCCCACGCCCGCGACGGCATCGACGGCGGCGCGCCCTTCCCGAGGGTGGACCTGCCGGGCGGCCTGCCGCCCCGCGCGGCGCTGGGACACGGCCTGGGCGCCCTGGCCCGCCTGCTGGGCGGACTGGGCATGCTGCCCGGCATCGCGGCCGAGCTCGACGCCGCCGTGGCGACGTTGCGCGAGGGCGTGACGCGCCTGGGCCCGGCGTCGGCCCCGGACAGCCCGGCCAAGGCAGCGGCCCGCGTGCTGCTGGGCCGCATGCTCGTGGTCTACACCGCGTCGGCCGAGTCCCACGCGGCGGGCGTGCGCCTGAAGGGCCAGGTCAACGAGAACGGCAAATCGCCCGCCCTGGTCGTGCCCTTCCCCGAGCTCGACCACAACGACATCGTGGGCTGGGAGGTCCTGCGCCCCCGCCGGGACGACTTCGCGCTCCTGGTGCTGCGGTCGGCGGACGAGCACCCGCGCACCGCGCGGCGGGTGGACGTGACATGCGAATTGCTGGCCGGCGAGTTCCATACTATCCTGGAGTTCCGCGCCGCCGGCGACACGTCGCTGGCGCGCACGCTCTCGCTGGTGCAGTTCGGCGATTACCTGTCCTGCTACCTCGCGGAAGCGGCGGGCGTGGATCCCGTGCCCGTCGCCAGGATCGATACGCTCAAGAGGCGTCTCCAGGCGGAGGACGACTGAGCTACCCGCAAGACCGGATCAAGGAGTGACCATGGCCTCGCGACACCTCTTTACCAGCGAATCCGTGACCGAGGGACATCCCGACAAGGTCGCGGACCAGATCTCGGACAGCGTCCTGGACGCCCTTCTGAAGAAGGATCCGCAGGCCCGCGTGGCCTGCGAGACGCTCGTGACCACCGGCATGGCCGTCGTCGCGGGGGAGATCACCACCGAGACCTACGCGGACATCCCCAAGATCGTGCGCCGCACCATCCGGGACATCGGCTACACGGCCTGCACCTATGGCTTCGACTCTGAAACCTGCGCGGTGCTCACGTCCATCGACGAGCAGTCGCCGGACATCGCCCAGGGCGTCGATCCCGGCGGGGCCGGCGACCAGGGCCTCATGTTCGGCTACGCCTGCCGCGAGACGCCCGAGCTGATGCCGCTGCCCGTCACGCTGGCCCACCGCCTGACCCGCCGCCTCGCCGTGGTGCGCAAGGAAGGCGCCCTGCCCTGGGTCCGCCCCGACGGCAAGGGACAGGTCACGGTGGAGTACGAGGGCGACCGCCCCGTGCGCGTGGACACGGTGCTGGTCTCCACCCAGCACGATCCCGACACGCAGCGGCTGCAGGAGCAGATCATCGAGCACGTCATCGATCCCGTCCTGAAGGCGGCGGACATCGAGTACGGCGGCGTGACCTACCACGTGAACCCGACCGGCAATTTCGTCATCGGCGGCCCGCAGGGCGACTGCGGCCTGACCGGGCGCAAGATCATCGTCGACACCTACGGCGGCAGCGCACCCCACGGGGGCGGGGCCTTCTCGGGCAAGGATCCCTCCAAGGTGGACCGGTCCGCCAGCTACGCGGCGCGCTGGGTCGCCAAGAACGTGGTGGCCGCGGAGCTCGCCGAGCGCTGCCAGGTCCAGCTGGCCTACGCCATCGGCGTGGTCGAGCCCGTCTCGGTCGCCGTGCAGACCTTCGGCACGGGCGCCGTGGCCGACGAGCGGATCGGGGCCGCCGTGCGCGAGGTCTTCGACCTCACGCCGCGGGGGATCATCGAAGGGCTCGACCTGCTGCGCCCCATCTACCGGGCGACCGCCGCCTACGGCCACTTCGGCCGCGAGGATGAGGGCTTCCCCTGGGAGGGCACCGATCGCGTGGAGGCCCTGCGGCGCAGCGCCGGCTGAGCCGCGGACGATCCCCGCACCGACGGAAAAAGAGGCGCCGCCCTTGCGGGCGGCGCCTCTCGTCTGTCCGCTGCGTGCGCTACTTGACCGGCATCTCCACGGTGACGGTCACGGTGTCGAAGCGCGTCACGTTGGTGTGGGTGTCGTAGACGGACACGATCACCTCGCGCTGGCCGCCCGTGAGCTGCGCGTCCTCGGTGTTGAAGACGTGCCGCGGCTCGCGGATCGGGTAGGTGCTGCCCAGCACGTCGTCCATGTCCCAGAAGAAGTTGAAGCGGTCGAAGAAGCCGGCCTCGGGATCGAAGCCGCAGAGGTCGGCGACCACGCTCAGGGTGGCCAGGCCGTCGTCGCTGGCGTCGGGCAGGTGGCCGAAGGACTGGTCGGCGTGCTGGTTGAGCAGCAGCACGCGGTCCACCAGGAGCTCGCTGGCGTCGTAGAGGTAGATGGCGCCCACGAACTCCTCGGGCACGCCCGTCCAGTTGCCGGTCATGTGGAAATTCGTGTGGTCGTCGCCGGCGATGTCGCGGTTGTCGACCCAGATCATCAGGAAGCCGCCGGGGTCGATGGACGCGGTGGGGGCGAAGCTCCACTTGTTGGGGACCGAGGTGTCGTCGCTCAGCGACCAGCCTGTCAGGGACACCGGCTCGGCCAGGGGGTTGTGCAGTTCGAGCACCGGCTCGTAGAGGCCGTTGACCGGATTCTGGATGATCGATTCGTTGAAGGCCAGCACCTCGTTGAAGAGCACGCGCTGGCGGATGTTGATGCCGCCGCTGCCGTTGGACACGCCCAGGGTCGGCGCGGTGAAGTAGGCCATACTCGCCGTGACGGTGGTGTCGGCGCTGGCCTGGATGTACAGGGAGTCGGATTGCACCTCGACGAAGACGCTCAGGGTGTCGGTGTCGCCGTCGTCGTCGGTGACGGTGGCGAGGACGGTGTAGCCGCCCGGGGCGAGGAAGCGGTGGGAGGCGATCGATCCGTTCGCCTCGTCCCCGTCGTCGAAGTCCCAGGTCACCGTGAGCGGCGCGTTGGAGCCGGTCGGATCCGGAATGGGATTGCCGCCGGTGACGATCGCCACGAACTGCACGTCCACCGGGGCCACACCGCAGGTCACGTTGGCCTCGATGCGGGTGATCACGGGGCGGAGGTTGGTCTCGTCGCTGCAACCGACGATCACGGCGATGGCCAGGCTCGTAAGCCAGATGGTCGACAGGATCTTGCGCATGGGTCGGGCTCCGAACGTCACGGTGAGGCAAAGGGCCGCGCGGACAAGGGCTCACGGCCTTGAATGGATCAAATTAAGACGTTAGGGCAGCCGAAGCAAGGAGTCCAGCGAAAAGCCGGTTCAGCGGCGTACGCGCAGGAAGAGGACGAGGGCCAGGACGCTGTAGGCGATGTTGCCCGCCCAGGCGGCGATGACCGGCGGCAGGGCGCCGTTGTGCCCCAGGGCGCGGCCGAAGTTGACCGACAGGTAGTAGCCGAAGCTGATGAGGATGGTCCAGCCGAAACCGCTGGCCACGGTCGTCTTGCGGGGCCCCGAGGCCAGCAGGATGCCCAGGAACACGACCACCACGTGCACCACCGGGAAGGCCAGCTTGAAGTGCAGATCCACCACGTAGACGGTGGCGTCGCCGCCGCTGGAGCGGATCAGGCGCACGTAGCGCCAGAGCTGCCGGGCGTTCATGCTCTCCGGCTTGACCCGCTCGTCGCGGAAGGCCTGCGGGCTGATGCCGCCCAGACCCGAGTCCAGGCTGTGGAAGCGGGAGATGCTGTCCCCGCTCGCGCTGAACCAGCGGTGCGTGCCGTTGGTCAGCAGCCACTGCTCGCCGTCCCACGTCGCCGACTCGGCGTCGTAGCGCTCGATCACCTGCGAACCGTCCAGCAGGTGCGCCCGGAACTCCTTGATGCGGTCCTGGTCGGGCACGAAGGTCCGGGCGTAGTAGAGCCAGCCGTCGGTGCCGGTCAGGGCGATGTCGTTGGTGGGCCGTGTGCGGTCCGGGCGCCCGTGCACCTCCACCTCCCAGATCCGCTCCACCTCGGCGTTGGCCCCGGGCAGGACGTACTCGCTCCAGGCCAGGGAGAACAGCGTGGCGACGAGCGACAGCAGCAGCAGGGGGCGGGTCACCTGCATCAGCGAACGTCCGGCGGCGAAGAGCGCCGTCAGCTCGTTGTAGC
This sequence comes from uncultured Fibrobacteraceae bacterium, assembly GCA_964617805.1. Taxonomy (GTDB): domain Bacteria; phylum Krumholzibacteriota; class Krumholzibacteriia; order LZORAL124-64-63; family LZORAL124-64-63; genus JAHIYU01. The sequence continues at coordinate 24,686 of CAZTWK010000025.1, forward strand.
GGGCCATCATCCCCACCGAGAACAGGGTCGCCATGAGCATGCCGATGGGCAGCACCGTGTCGATGATCTCGGGGGTCTTGTTGAGGTAGTAGCGCGCCATCATGCCCGGCGTGGCCCTGTTGTCCATGAAGCTGTCCATGTGATCGAAGAGGTCGATCAGCGTGAACAAGACCAGGCCGCCGAAGATGGTGAAGGCCAGGATGCGCAGGAATCCGGCCAGGGCGTTGAGGTGGACGAGCCTCATCGCTTCGTCTTCCCGTCGTCGGCCGCGCCGGCGCCCGGATGCAGGGTGAAGGCGAAGAGGGAGGACTCGCGCACGGTGCGCACCAGCACGGGGATGCCGATGATCGTCAGCGTGACGTTGGCCATCCACATGGCCAGCGCCGGATCGAGCCGACCGCGGTCGGCGAGCTTCTCGCCCCCGATCAGGAAGAGGTAGTAGACCAGGTAGAGGCCCAGCGCCAGGCTCAACGACACGCCGCGGCCGCTGCGGGCGGTGGAGACGGCCATGGGCAGGCCCAGCAGCACGAAGACCAGGCAGGCCACCGGGATCGCGAACTTCTTGTGGAATTCCACCATGTAGCTGTTCTCGCGGGCCCGCTGGGAGCGCAGCACGTTTTCCTGGAAGCCCGCCGAACGGGCCGCGCGCCCCGCCTCCTGCCGGGTGCCCTTGTGCAGGTTGCGCCGCTGGGCCGGCGGCACCTCGGCGCCGTCGCGCTGCTTGCCCAGGAGTTCCCCGCGCGTGCCGGGCGCGAGCAGGCGCCACTGCCGCCGCGCCAGGCTGCCGGCCAGTTCGCGGCTGCGGACCTCGGTCTGGCGCCGCTCCTCGGCCTCCTGCCGCGCGGCCGCCAGCAGCGCGGTCAGGTCCATCTCGCGGTCGCCCCGCGAGGTGCGGTTGGACTCCTTCAGGTCGCGCTCCATGTCCTTGATGTGCAGGTTGTGGCTGTTGAAGTGGGTGATCGAGTAGCGGGAGAGGTCGCTGTCGTCGGGCAGGTCGTGGATCTCCCCGTCGTGCAGCTCGATGCGCATGGTGTTCTGGTCGTGCAGCGGGACGATGGTGCCCCAGGCGGCGGTGGTCATGGTCGGCGCCACGTCGCCCGGGCTGTCCTTCTCCAGGATGATCACCTGCTCGATGCGGTTGGTCTGCTCGTCCTTGGACTTGACGTAGATGGTGATGCGGTCGTTGAGTTCGGTGAAGAGCTGCTCGCGGATCTCCATCATGGGCCGCACGTGCTTGATGTCGTAGAGGAGGTTGGCCAGCTTGTGGTTCCAGTCCGGCAGCACGTAGTGGTTGTAGGCCATCATGCCGAGGGTCAGCACCAGCGCGCCGGCCAGCAGGGGCCTCAGGATGGCGTAGAGCCCGATGCCGCTCGCCTTCATGGCGGTGATCTCGTGATCGGCCGCCAGTTGCCCCACGCCCATCAGCACGCCGATCAGCACCGCCATTGGTATGGATAATGCAAACATGTGCCCCAGACTGAGGATCAGGACCTCCGTCGCCGTCCAGAAGGACACGCCCCGTGACACGAAAAGCTCGACATACCGGTAGAGTATGTCGATCATCAGCACGAATGTGACCACGCAGAAGCCGAATACGAACGGTCCGGCGGTCGTGCGGAGCAGATGTTTGTTGAGCAGCATCATGTGCTTAGGCGGTGCGGCCACTGTCGACGTACGTGGTCGGCCTGACTCCTTTCGTGGACGGTTGGCGCCCGCGGGATCGGCGACGTGAGCAGTGTAGTCGGTCCAATGCGCCTGGACAATGACAGAACCCGGATAACTGAACCCCGCTCCGGGTCGCCGGACGCCGGCCCCGGTCGGCCGGACCGGATGCACGGGAGAGACGCGAGCCGATGGGCATGCCCCGCAGCAGAATCAACCCGAGACGCCGGCGTCCTTCGCCCGTGCTCCTGCTGCTGCTCGCGGTCCTGGCGGCCGTGCCCGCCGCCGCCGAAACGGACGGATCGGCCCTCATCCTGCCCGGCCTCGATCCCCTGCTCAACGGCACCCGCGACGCCCGCCTGCTCGGGGTGGAGCGGCTGCTGCTGCGCGGGCGGATCCTCGAGCAGGGTCCGGACCCGGTGGAGGGGGAGGGACTCCCCGATCTCGATCGGCGCATGTGGCACCTCTCCCTTGAGCGCGCGGGCGTGGACCTCGAGCGCGTCATCTCGGTGGTCGAGTCCTCGGGCACCTACGGACTCGAGACCGAGTTCAGATACCCCGCCTACCACTTTCTGTTCCAACCCCTGCAGACACTGCCCGGGGGTTTCGCCTACTACCCGCCCCGCGACGTGACCCACGCGGACGTCGTCCTGTTCGTGGACGACATCGACGCGGCCTTCGCGCGCCGGCTGGCGGTGAACAACGTGCGCAACCGCTTCGCCCAGCTCAACGCCTACGGGGCCGCGGGCACCCGGCTGCAGGACGACGGGCTGATCAACCTGACCATCCCCATCAAGATCCCGCGCACCCTGGAGAAGATCATCGGCCGCGGCGAGAAGACCAACATCCGCATCTCCGGCCGCGAGCACATCTCGATCTCCGGCGAGAGCTCCCGCTCCAACCGCTTCACGGCCACCGAGCGGCGCCAGAACCAGAGCTGGTTCCCCACCCTGGACATGGAACAGCAGCTGCAGATCAACCTCTCGGGCCAGATCGGCGAGCGCATCATGCTGGAGGTGGACCACAACAGCGAGGTGATCGGCCCCGACGCCACCAAGATCCGCCTCTCCTTCGAGGGCGGCGAGGACGACGTGATCCAGTCCATCGAGACCGGCGACGTGGGACTCACCCTGCCGGGCAGCCAGCTCCTGGGCTACAGCTCCAACAAGTCGGGACTCTTCGGCATCAAGACCGAGGGCAAGGTCGGCCCCACCGAGTTCACGGTCGTGGCCAGCAAGCAGAAGGCCGAGTCGGCCACCAAATCCTTCAACTCCCGGGGCGGCGCCGTCAGCGAGCACATCATCGAGGCCTACCGCTACCTCAACAACCGCTTCTTCCGGCTCGACCTGCCCAATCCCGACTTCGTGGCCCACGACCAGCCCGACTACCCTGGGCGCAACAACCTCACCGACGTCATCGTCCAGGACGCGGTGCAGGTCTACAAATTCATGGGAGCGGGGCTCCAGCAAACAGGCGACATCCGGAACATCGTAGCCATCGCCGATCCGACCGGGATCTGGGATGACGCTCACATCGCGGACCAGCTGACCAACAACCTCGAGAACCTCGCACGAGGCGAATTGTGGCGCCCGGTGCCCTTCGACGTTCTGCTGGACCAGAACGCCAACCTGGTGGCCATCGACCTCAGATCAGAGCAGTCGCCGGACGATATCCTGGCCGTGATCTACGACGTGGAGCGCGATGACGGTACGAGCTGGCAGGTAGGCGACAAGCCGGGCGAGGACGAGGACGACCGCGTGGAGATCGAGGGCGAGGACTTCTACCGCATGAAGCTGCTGAAGCCCCAGCGCGCCGAGCCCTACACTTGGCAGTACGTCCTGCGCAATATCTACCCGCTGGGCGGCACCAACATCGACGCTTCGACCTTCGATCTGCGCATCGAGTTCAACTCCTTCACCAACTACCCCCACCTTGACCTGGACCAGAACGACGCCGGCAGCGGCCTGGACTGGTTCCGCATCTTCGGGCTCGATCTGGAGGACCAGCTGTCCAACGAAGGTCCCGACGGTCTGATCGACAAGCACCACATCATCTACTTCGACTATACGCGCGGCCTGCTCAAGTTCCCCTTGAATTTCCCCGAGCCCTTCAACGCGGACCAATCCGTCTACGAGGCCTATGCCGACACCGCGGGTTTCGTGTTCGACGAATCCCTGCTGTCGGAGAACCTCATACCCGAGATCTACGACCCATCGATCCTCCCGGCCCAGCTCTCCAACTACAACCAGTTCCGCCTGGTGGCCAGCCACGCGGCCGCCTCCAGCTCCTTCAACCTGGGCGTCTCGAACATCGAGGAGGGGTCGGAGTCCGTCACCCTGGACGGACGCACCCTGACCCGGGGCACCGACTACGACATCGACTACCTCTTCGGCGAGGTCACGCTCAAGGGCGACGCGGCGGCCAACATCTCGCCCGACTCGCAGATCGGCGTCAATTACCAGTACGCGCCTTTTTTGGGCGGCGGCAACAGCAGCCTGCTGGGCCTGAACCTCAGCTACGCCCTGGGCCAGAACAGCCGCATGTCCACCACCTGGCTCTACGAGAGCAACCAGGTGGTGGGCCACAAGGCCAAGCTGGGTTCGGAACCCAGCCGCACGCTGGTGGGCAACGTCAACGGCCAGTTCATGGTCATGCCGGGCCTGCTGACCAGCATCGCCAATCTGCTCAGCCGCCACGACAGCGACCGCGAGAGCTCGGTGCGCCTGAGCGGCGAGTACGCCGTCAGCATCCCCAACCCCAACACCTTCGACCAGGTCTACGTTGAGGACTACGAGGGCATCGACTCCTCCGACCTGATGCCCATCAGCCGCCTCTCCTGGAACGCGTCGAGCGCCCCGGCCCACGGCGAGGGCCTGGTGGTCCTGCCCTCGGATCCGCGCTACGCGGACAACGCCTACCTGCTGGACCACGACTACCAGCCCGAGGGCCGGCTCGAAACCCGCTGGTTCCTGCCCAAGAACGCCACCCTGCGCCGCCACCTGAACCCGGACCTCAAGGAGGCCGAGGCGCGCGAGTCGCAGCAGGTGCTGCAGATCTTCCTGTCCAGCGAGGGGGAGACCTGGACCGGCGACCACTGGGGCGGCGTGATGCGGGGCCTCGGCAGCTCCGGCATCGACCTGACCAAGGCCCAGTTCCTGGAGTTCTGGGTGAACGACTACCGGCACGAGGCCCTGGGCACCGAGCGCAGCGGCACCCTGCACTTCGACTTCGGCTACATCAGCGAGGACTTCTATTGGCCGGAGTCGGGCGGCACCCTCGAGACGGGCACTTTCCAGAAGGAGGACGGCATCCTCCCCGGCGAGGTCCCCAACAGCCTGTGGACCATCGACGAGGACGTGGGCCTGGGCAACGACGCGGACGCGGATCGCTACGACGCGGAATACGTCAGCAGCACGGATCCCTTCCCGCACATCAACGGCACGCGCGAGAACAACCGCGAGGACAGCGAGGACCTCAACGGCAACACCACTTTCGACCGCCAGAACGGCTTCTTCACCATCAGCGTGTCCATGACCGACTCGGCCCTGGTCGACGTGCTGCGCGACTACCCGGCCGACCAGGTGGACGACAACCTCACCGAGAACCTGGCCTGGCGGAAGTACCGCATCCGGCTCAGCGACGCCCTGAGCGTGGTGCCGGCGGGCGGCCCATCGCCCTACCTGGGCGCCGTCTCCCACATGCGCATCTGGTTCGAGGACGACACGCCCGCTCCGGACCTGGTCGCGCGCAACCTGCAGTTATCCGAGATCAAGTTCCTGGGCAGCCGCTGGGAACGCGAGGGCATCCGCAAGGTGCCGGTGCCCGAGGCGCCGGAGGAGGTGCTGCTGCAGCCCACGGACCTGCCCGCGGGCGACATCTTCTTCATCGGCGAGGTCAACAACAAGGAGAATCCCGACTACACGCCGCCCTTCTCGCTGCACGTGGAGAACAAGATCCCCGAGAAGGAGACCTCCCTGGTCGTCGACTACCAGAACCTGGACCACCAGCACCTGGTGCGCGCCAGCCGCCTGGTCTCCACCCGGGGCGACGACTACACCCAGTACGAGCGCCTGGTCTTCTACGCCTACAATCCGCGCTTCGAGCAGGCGGACATGGAGATCTTCTACCGCGTGGGCGCCGACACGCTGAACTTCTACGAGATCAACTATCGCTTCGACGACAGCGCGGGCGCCCGCACCGGCTGGCGCGAGTTCACGCTGGACCTGGCCGAGCTCAGCAACGCCAAGCTCGCCCCGCGCGATCCCGTCAGCGGCTGGATCGAGACGCAGGTGGACGACGCCGTGGCGGACCGTTCCTACCGCGTGCGGGTGGTAGGCGCGCCCGACCTGCGACGCGTCAAGCGGCTGTACCTGGGTGTCCGCAACACCGACCAGACCACGCCCGCCAGCGGCTACTTCTACTTCAACGACGTCCGCCTGCGCGAGGTCAAGAAGGACATCGGGCACGCCGAACGCGTCGCCGTGAGCGTCAACATGGCGGACGTGATCAAGGTGGACTTCGACTGGGCGCGCCGGGATGCGGAATTCCACGGCCTGAACCAGTCGGTGGGGCAGGGCTTCACCAACGAGAACTGGAACTTCAGCACCAGCTTCAAGCTCGACGACTTCGTGCCCCTGCTCGGCTTCAAGATGCCCGTGTCCCTGGGCAAGCAGCAGGGGGTGAAGCGCCCGAAATACCTGACCAACAGCGACATCGAGATCATCGACGAGCAGCTGCGCGTCGAGCAGTCCTCGACCGACCGGCGGGAGAACTTCTCGGTGCGGCTCTTCCACGCGCCGTCCAAGTTCGCCCTCTTCCGCTACCTGATCGATCCCTGGTCCATCTCGCTGAGCGGTTCGCGCAACGAGAACAACACGCCGCTCACGCGCCAGGACGGGGCGAGCTGGCAGGGGGCGATCACCTACGACCTCAACTTCAGGACCACGCACGGGCTGGGCGACCTGCCGCTGCTGGGCGCCGTGCCCCTGGTCAAGAGCGTCTCGCTGATGCCCTCGAAGCTGTCCTTCAACGGCAACTTCAGCGGCGCCACCCAGAACGTCGCCAACTTCAACGTGCTGGAGGACGACTTCGTTGACCGGCCCGTCAACCGGACGCGCAGCGGCAACCTCAAGGGCAGCATGACCTACAAGCCACTGCCCATCACGGACATGAGCGTGACGCTCCGCTCCGACCGCGACATGTTCCGTCCCCGCGAGGTGCTGGGCCTTAACGTGGGCACCGAGACGGTGCTGACCCAGCAGTTCCAGATCCGCTTCGTGATGCCCAACACCCTGGGTCTGCCCAAGAACCGGTTCCTGAATCCTCTCAACAAGGCCTTCTCGGCCTTCAAGAAGCTGCGCCCGTCCATCGACTACCAGAACGCGTTCACCGACGACCATTCCCTGAACGTCATGCAGGAGGACGACCCGCCGGGCACCAAGAACCTGGCGAGTTCCGGCGACTGGACCTTCCGGGCCACGGTCCCCATCAACAACACCTTCCGCAAGCTCTTCCCCGAGAAGACCGGGCTCTCCGCGCGCGAGCAGCAGGAACTGATCGACATGCAGGAGATGGAGGACCTCCAGGCCGCCGCCCGCGGCGAAGCGGTCATGGACATCGACGAGTACCGGCAGACGGTCCTGCAGGACCCGACCCTGACCGAGGAGGAGGTCCAATCCCGGTACGACGAGTGGCGCCTGGAGCGCGCCACGCAGGCGCTGGAGGAGGAGGCGGAGCGGGCGCGGGAACGCGGCGAGGACGTCCCGGAGGACGGGGCCGCGGCCGAGGAGGGCGGCGGCTTCTCGATCCCCAATCCCTTCAGCCCCGTGCTGTCCACCCTGCGCGACCTCACGCCCGTCCAGTTCAACTACAGCCGGCGCTCGTCGAGCGGCTACCAGCGCTTTCGGGGCTCGGCGCCCTTCTGGTACCAGCTCGGCTTCGCCCAGACGATCAACGAGCCGGATTCGCTCTGGGTGAGCCGCAACTACCGCACCAACTACAACATGTCGCTGTCGACCACGGCCAAGCTGTCGCGGATGATGGCGGTGGACGTGAAGTTCAACAAGAGCCGCAGCGAGGTCATCAACGTGGGCACCCACAGCTGGTCCTACCAGCAGGACTGGCCCGACCTGAATTTCTCGGTGACGGGGCTCGAGAAGGTGGGCCTGCTCGGCGGCGGCGACGGCTTCCTGCGCACGGCCGGCCTGCAGATGAACTACAAGTTCTCGCGGAGCGTGCCCACCTACACCTCCGTCAGCTACAATCCCAAGGAGAACCGGGTCCTCTCGCCGCGGCTGAACATGACCCTGCAGAGCGGGCTGAGCCTGTCCCTGAACTCGTCGATGAGCAAGGACCGGACGATGACCGCCGGCGCGCTGGCGATGACCGACCGTTTCAACGTCAACCTCCAGGTCCGGCACACCTTCCGCGCCGAGGGCTTCCTGGCCCGCATCGGCCTCTACAAGCCGGGCGCGCAACCGACGGTGAACCTGGACGTGGACATCTCCTACAACCGGGACTCGACGAAGCGGTGGAACGCCGACGCCGACTTCGACGGCGATCCCGACACGCAGATCGGCAGCTCGCGCATCGGCGTCAATCCGCGCTTCAGCTACCAGATCACCCGCAACCTGTCCGGGGCGCTGCGCCTGAGCTACAATCGCAACAAGGTGGACGAGACGGACAGCGTGACCAGCAGTTTCGGGCTCGGCATGGAGGCGACCTTTGTATTCTAGACGCACACGCATGGCCACGACCTTCCTGGCGGCGGCCGTCCTGGCGCTCGGCGCCCTGCGGCCGCCCGCGGCCGCGGCCGACGGCGACTTCTCCGGCGAGCGGGCCATGACCCTGCTCGAGATGCAATGCGACCTGGGACCGCGGCTGCCCGGCTCCGCGGGGCACCGCGCCCTGCAGGCGGCCATCGAGGCCCACGCCGATTCCCTGGGCCTGCGCTTCACCCGTCTCTGCTTCGAGCAGGACGACCCCTGGGACGGCGGGGAGCTGACCCTCTGCAACCTGGTGATCGGCTGCGGGGACGGCGACGGCCCGCCCCTGTGGCTGGGCGCCCACTACGACACGCGTCCGGGCTGCGACCTGGAGAAGGATCCCGAACTGGCGGCCGCCCCCCTGACCGGGGCCAACGACGGCGCCAGCGGGGTGGCCGTCCTGCTGCACCTGGCCGAGCTGCTGGCCGCCGCGCCGCCGCCGCGTCCGGTCGCCCTGATCTTCTTCGACGGCGAGGATTCCGGCCGGCCGGGGGAGACCCTGAGCTACTGCCTGGGCTCGCAGCACCTCGCCGCGCGCTGGAACGAGTTCGGCTCGCCCCTGGCGGGGCCGACGCCGGAGGGGCTGATCGTGATCGACATGGTGGGCGAGCGCGGCCTCGACATCCCCTACGAGCCCCTCTCGCTGCGCGCCGCCGGCTCGTGGCTGGAGGCCATCTTCGCGCGGGCCGCCGAACTGGACCTGCCCGCCTTCCGCCCGGAGCCCGGCCGCCCCGTCTACGACGACCACATACCCTTCGCCCAGCGCGGCCTGAGGGCCGTGAACCTGATCGATTTCGACTTCCCCGAGTGGCACACCGCCGGCGACGTGCCCGCCGTCTGCGATCCGCGCAGCCTGGAGCAGGTGGGCCGTCTGCTGGCCGATATCGCCTACCGCCCCCTGGAACCCTGAGCGGACGTTTTTAACTTGCCGAACCCCTCCGGCCGAGGTTACTATTGTGTCGCTTCAGGAGTGCGCCACCAGGCGTGGTTTTTGGAGTGGGCGCAAGTCCACTTCTTTTCGTATGTGCCGATGGCGCGCGACGCCTGACGATCCTGGGAAGGTGACGCGGCCGTGAATCGCTACCAGCTGGCGGACAGACTCATCGGCCTGCTCGAAGAGCCCCTCGCCGGTCTCGGCTACGATCTGCTCGATGTGCGGGTTTTCCGGGGCGGCGGGCGCCTCACGCTGCGCGTCTACGTGGACGGCCCCGAAGGCGTCTCGGTCGACGACTGCGCACGCGCCTCCCGCACCGCGGGCATGCTCCTGGAGGAATCGGGCCTGCTCGAGGACGCCTACCTGATCGAGGTGACGTCGCCCGGCGTGCGGCGTCCCCTGCGGACCGCCGCCCACTTCCAGGCAGCCGTGGGCCAGGACGTCATCCTGAAGGTGGCCGCGGACAAGGGCTCGCGCACGGTGAAGGGCAAGCTCCGCGCCGGCGGCGAGGGCCGTCTGGTGCTGGAACCGTCCGCCGCGGAGGGGGAAGAGGCGGCGGAGCCCCTGGACCTGGGGCTGGACGAGATCCGCGAGGCGAACCTGGACCCCGAGTTCGACGTGCAGGCGCTGATCAACGCCGATCGACGCCGCCGCAAGCAGGACAAGAAACTGGCGCGACAGAAGCGCCGTGAGCAGAAGCGCCGGCCCCGCAAGGGCTGATACCGGCGCCAGGGGAGATTGAAGCCATGGACTACAACGTTCTCGACGCCCTCGCCATGATCACGAGGGAAAAGAACGTGGACCGTTCCATCGTCATCGAGTCGCTCGTGGCGGGCCTGCAGTCCGCGGCCCGCAAGAAGCTGGGCGCCGAGTCGATCATCGATGCCCGCGTGGACGAGACCACGGGCGCCATGACCGTCGAGCTGGTCAAGACCGTGGTCAAGGAGATCGAGGACGAGGACGCCGAGATGACCATCGAGGAGGCGCGCGACGAGTTCGGCGACTCGGTCCAGGTCGGCGACGAGCTGCGCTGGGACCTGCCGCTGGAGGAGTTCGGCCGCAACGCCATCCTGGTCGCGAAGCAGATCCTCGTCCAGAAGGTGCGCGAGGCCGAGCGCTCGCAGATCTTCGACACCTACAAGGACCGCGTCGGCGAGATCATCACCGGCACGGTGCAGCAGGTGGACCGCGGCAACGTCCTGGTCAACCTGGGGCGCGTGGAAGCCCTGTTGCCCTGGCGCGAGCAGATCCGGGGCGAGAAGCAACGGCAGGGCGCGTCCATCCGCTGCCTGGTCATCGAGGCCCTGGACAACGCCAAGGGGCCCCAGATCATCCTCTCGCGCAGCCATCCCGGGTTCCTCAAGCTGCTCTTCGAGCAGGAAGTGCCCGAGATCCAGGAGGGCATCGTCGAGATCAAGGCCGTGGCCCGCGAGCCGGGCTCGCGCTCGAAGATCGCCGTGGTGTCGAACGACGACCGCGTGGACGCCGTCGGCTCCTGCGTGGGCATGAAGGGCAGCCGCGTGCAGGCCGTCACCCGCGAACTGGCCGGCGAGCGCATCGACATCGTGCCCTGGAGCGCCGAGACCTCGCTGCTGATCAGCCGGGCCCTGAGCCCCGCCGAGGTCAGCAACATCATCCTCAGCGACGACGCGCGCGAGGCCACCGTGGTGGTCAACGAGGACCAGCTGTCGAAGGCCATCGGCAAGGAGGGCAAGAACGTCCGCCTGGCCGCCAAGCTCACCGAGTGGAAGATCGACCTGGTCTCCTCGCGCGAGTACCACATCCGCCAGCGGATCAAGTCCGAGGTCTCCATGGAGCTGGAGGAGATGAACGGCGTGACCGAGCGCATCTCGGGCCTGCTGCAAGAGGCCGGGATCGATTCGATCCGGGCGCTGGCGCTGGCCTCGACGGAGACCCTGCTCGAGATCCCGGGCATCGGCCCCAAGACGGCGGAATCCCTCCAGGACACCGCGCTGGTGACGATGGAGGAGCTCGACCGCATCATCGAGACCACCGTCGCCGAGGAGATCGCCCAGGCCGAGGCCGACGAGAAGCCGCTCTTCGACGAGAGCCTGCTCAGTGAAGAGGCTCCGGCCGAGGCCGAGGACGTGGTGGCCGCCGTGGAGGAGGACGCCGCGCCGCCGGCCGGGGACGTCTTCAGGGACTTCGACAGCCGGCTCACGGAAATCGAGTCCCAGGCGGACGCCGAGGCCGAGGCCGACGGCGACGCCGGGGATGACGACCCCGCTCCCGAGGCCGCCGAGGCGGCGGAGGGGGAGGCCGAGGCGAAGCCGGAGGAGGAGCCGGAGGCCTGAGGCCCGCCGGCGACACACGCGTGGACGGCGACATGAACGACGGGACCGGCGTCGACAAGGCCAAGCTGCTGAGCCTGCTGGGCCTGGCCCGCCGGGCTGGCCGGGTGGTCTGCGGCTTCGACGCGGTGGCCCAGCTGGTGGCCAAGGGCAAGCGGCCCCTGGTGATCGTGGCCACCGACGCGAGCCCCGGTCAGCGGGACAAGATCCTGCGCATGGGTCCGGTACGAGGTTTCTGGACCGACCGGGTGACGCGCGAAGAACTGGCCGGCGCCATGGGGCGCAAGGAACTCATCGTCGTGGCCCTGGACCACCGGGAATTCCTGCGTGGCCTGGGTTTCGGCAAGAAGAAAAAGCCCCCGCGGACGGCGGGGTGATGACGAGTCGTCGACGGACGGGCTCCGCCCGACGTCGCAACGCGCGCGCGGACCGCTTCGCGGCCGGCGCAGGGCGCTGATGGAGGTTGATCGTCTTGGTCAGGAAGCTCAGGGTCTACGAACTCGCCAAGCACTACGGCGTGGACAGCCCGACCATTCTCAAGATGATGCGCGACATGAAGGCCGAGGCCAAAAGCCACATGAGCGTGGTGGAGGACGACGTCATCGAGCGCATCCACGCCACTTATCAGCACAAGCGCGAGTTGATGCGCATCAACTACGCCAAGGCCCACAACATGGATCCCGAGAAGCTGAAGCACGTCGCGAGCTTCAAGCCCCTCGAGATGCCCGTGGCGCCCGAGGAGCCGGAGAAGGAGAAGAAGCCGGCCAAGAAGAAGGCGGCCAAGAAGAAGACGGCGAAGAAGAAGACCACGAAGAAGAAGGTCGCCAAGAAGAAGACCGCCAAGAAGAAGGCCGCCCCCAAGAAGAAGGCGGCGAAGAAGGCTCCCGCCAAGAAGGCGGCCGCGAAGAAGGCCGGCGACGAGGAGGCCGTGACCAGGACCACGACCAGGAAGCCCGTGCGCCGGGCCCGCATCATCAAGAAGGCCGACGTGGAGGCCTCCAAGGCAGAGGCGGAGGCCGAGGCCAAGCTGGCGGAGGAGGCCGAGGCCGAGACCGTCGAGGCGCCCGTGGAGGAGGCCGCTGCCGAGGCGACCGAGACCGCCGAGCAGGCCGAGAGCGGCGAGGCCGCGCCCGAGGCCGAGGAGACGCCCGCGGAGCCCGAGGAGAAGAAACCCGAGCCCGTCAACAAGCGCCCGCGGCGCACCGCCAAGATCATCCGCATGGGCGACGGCATCGTGACCACGACCGACGGCAAGACCCAGCCGTCCCGCCGGCCGCCCCGCGGCAACAAGGGCGGCACGGACGAGCAGACCTGGAACTGGGGCGAAGTGCGCCGCGACCTGGCCGGCCGCAAGGGACGCATCGGCTCGGAGGTCAAGGACTCGGTGCGCGAATCCGTGCAGGCGGCCATGCAGAAGCGCCAGGAGATGCGCGGACAGCAGCCGGAGACGGGCCGCAAGCGCCGCCGCAAGAAGAAGAAGGTGGACGAGGTCGCCGTGGCCCAGAGCGTCAAGCAGACCCTTGCCCAGCTGGGCACCAAGGGCGGCAAGCGCAAGCACAAGAAGTCGTCCGTCGAGGAAGAGGAGAACGGTGAGGTCATGCACATGCTCAGCGTGACGGAATTCGTCACGGTGCAGGAACTGGCCGAGAAGTTCGAGGTCCCGGCCCGCGACATCATCGGCAAGCTCTTCGGCATGGGCCTGATGGCGACCATGAACCAGAGGCTGGACAAGGACCAGATCGAGCTGCTCGCCGAGGAGTTCGAGAAGGACGTGGAGTTCCTCTCCGAATTGGGCGAGGACGAGCTCGTGCGCGAAGAGGTCGCCCCGGAGGACCTGGAGCAGCGGGCCCCCGTGGTGACCGTCATGGGCCACGTGGACCACGGCAAGACGTCGCTGCTGGACTACATCCGCCACGCCAACGTGATCGACGGCGAGGCCGGCGGCATCACCCAGCACATCGGCGCCTACCGCGTGATGACGCCGGGCGGACCGATCACCTTCCTGGACACGCCGGGCCACGAGGCCTTCAGCGCCATGCGTGCGCGCGGCGCCCAGGTGACCGACATCGTGATCCTGGTCGTCGCGGCCGACGACCGGATCATGCCCCAGACCATCGAGGCCATCAAGCACGCCAAGTCGGCCGGCGTGCCGATCATCGTGGCTGTCAACAAGATCGACCTGCCCGGCGCGCGGCCCGAACTCGTGAAGCAGGACCTGCTCAACCAGGAGATCGTGGTCGAGGAGTTCGGCGGCGACGTGCTCTCGGCCGAGATCTCGGCCAAGAAGGGCACGAACATCGACAAGCTGCTGGAAATGGTCCACCTGCAGTCCGAGGTGCTGGAGCTCCAGGCCTCGAGCCACGGACTGGCCCTCGGCGTGGTGGTCGAGGCGTCGAAGGAGCCCGGACGCGGCGTCGTCTTCACGGTGCTGGTCGAGCAGGGCACGCTGCGCGTGGGCGACAACTTCCTGGTGGGTCTGCAGGACGGCAAGGTCCGCGCCCTGCTCGACGAGCGCGGCGACGCCATCGAGGAAGTGGGCCCCGGCGAGCCTGCGGTGGTTCTCGGCGCCAACGACGTGCCGCTGGCGGGCGACCGCCTGCACGTGCTCGCCTCCGAGCGCGAGGTGCGCGACATCGCTTCGAAGCGCCGCCATCTGCAGCGCGTGCAGCAGTTCTCGGCGCCCGTCAAGACGATCACCCTGGACAATCTGGCCGAGCTGGTGGCGGACAAGGACATCAAGGAGCTGCCCCTGATCGTCAAGGGCGACGTGGCGGGATCGGTGGAGGCCATCTGCGACTCGCTGCTTCAGCTCAACACCGAAGAGGTCCAGGTCAAGATCGTGCACAAGGGCGTCGGCGCCATCAACGATTCGGACGTCCTGCTGGCGTCCAACACGGGCGCCATGATCGTGGGCTTCCACATGCGTCCGGGCGCGGCCATCATCGACGCGGCCGAGCGGCAGCACGTGACCATCGAGAACTTCGACATCATCTACGAGGTCGTCGACACCATGAAGAAGGCCATGGCCGGCCTGCTCGGCGCCATCCAGCGCGAGGTCAGCACCGGCTCGGCCGAGGTGCGGCAGGTGTTCCGCATTCCCAAGCTGGGCTCGGTGGCCGGCTCCTACGTCGTCGAGGGCACGATCATCCGCAACTCGCTGGTGCGGCTCGTGCGCGACGAGGTGATGATCTTCGAGGGGCGGATCAGTTCGCTCAAGCGCTTCAAGGAAGACGCCAAGGAGGTCCAGGCGGGCTACGAGTGCGGCATCGGCCTGGAGAACTTCCACGATCTGCAGGATGGCGACATCATCGAGACCTACCGGATCGAGGAAGAGCAGCGCACGGAGCTCTGATCGAAGATGGATCCCTACAAGCTGGAGAGACAGGGCGCCGCCATCCGCAAGGTCCTGGCGGACCTGGTCGCGACCGAGGTCAAGGACCCCCGCGTGGGATTCGTGTCCATCGGCCGCGTGGCGCTCAACCGCGACCAGACCGTGGCCGAGGTCCTCGTCTCGGTGATGGGCGGCGACGGCGAGCGCCGCGACAGCCTCACCGGCCTCAAGAAGGCGCGCGGTTTCCTCCAGCGGCGCCTGAGCGACATCCTCCGCCTGCGCTACACGCCCGACCTCCGCTTCGTCTACGACGACTCCCTGGACCGAGGTCTCAGCGTGGAGGGGATCCTCGACGACCTCTCCGAGCAGGGCGAGTTCGAGGACGAGGCGTCGCGCAACCGCAAGCGTGAGCTGGCATCCCTGGAACCGCCGCCCGACCTCCTGCGGGCGCTCGGCGCCGGCCGGCGCTACTGGATCGTGCCCCACTGGAATCCCGATCCCGACAGCATGGGTTCGGCGCTGGCCCTGGCCGAGGCCCTCGAGGCGGCCGGCAAGGAAGCCGTGGTCTTCTCCTACCCCGATCCGCCCCACGGCTTCGCGAGCCTGCCCGGCTTCGCCGAGGCCGTGCCCGCCGAGCAGGCCGCCGCGCTGCTCGCGGAGGCGCCCCCCGACGTGCTGGTCATGTGCGACTGTCACCACGTCCTGCGCGCCGGCGACGACCTGGGCGCCTTGCTCGAGGGCATCGAAGAGGTCTGGTGCATCGATCACCATCTGGTCTCGGACGGTCCGGCGCCCCTGCCGGGCTGGATCGAGCCCCTGGCCAGTTCGGCCAGCCTGCTGATCCTGCGCGTCGTGGAGGCCCTGGCCGCCGGCCGGGTCCAGGGCGCGGAGCCCTTCGCCATGACCGTGGACATGGCCACCAACATCTACGCCGGCCTCTACGCCGACACCGGCGGTTTCCGCTTCCCCAACGTGCTGCCCATGACCTTCGAGGCGGCCCGGCAGCTCTCGGCCACCGGCGTGGACACGGCCTTGGTGGCCGAGAAGGTGCTGCACCAGCGCTCCCAGCGCGCCACCGAGCTGCTCAAGCACGTGATGGCCACCTTCGAGTTCTACGAGGAGGGCCGCATCCTGTCCCTCTGGGTCGACGGGGCCATGATGGGCACCACCGGCACCTCCATGTCCGACACCGAGGGCATCATCGGTCTGGCCTCGGGCACCGCCGGCGTCCGTTTCGTCGTCTTCCTCAAGGAGCGCGACGACGGCAAGTGGCGCGTGTCCTTGCGCGCCCGCGAAGGCGGCGACGTGCAACGGGTGGCTGCCGTCCACGGCGGCGGAGGCCACGTGCTGGCCGCGGGCTGCACCATCGAGGGCACGGCCTCCGACATCATAGAGGAGCTGGTCGCGGCCCTGTCCGAGCAGTTGACCCGATGACCGGGCGCGACCCGCGACAGACCGACACACCGCCGCACCGGGGATTCCTGCTGATCGACAAGCCGCGGGGCGTCTCCTCCCACGACGTCGTGGACGGGGTGCGCCGCGCCCTCGCCCCGGGACGCCGCCGCCGCGGCGCCGGCCGTTTCCGCTGCGGGCACGCCGGCACCCTCGATCCCCTGGCCACCGGACTCCTGCTGGTGCTCTGCGGACCCGAGACCCGCCTCTCGCACTTCCTGCTCGGTCTCGACAAGCGCTACCTCTTCACCCTCCGCCTGGGGGAGGCCACCGACACCCTGGACGCCGACGGGACGGTCACCGCCACCGGTCCCGCCGACCGCGGCGCCGACGACGTCGCCCGCGTCCTCGACGCCTTCCGCGGGGAGATCAGCCAGGTGCCGCCGCTCATCTCGGCGCTGAAGCGCGGCGGCCGTCCCCTCTACGAGCTGGCGCGGGACGGGGGCGAGGTTCCGGAACCGAGCGCGCGGCCGGTGCGTATCCACGATCTCGAGATCCGCGGCGCGGCCCGGCCCGCTCCCGGCGGCCGGGTCTGCGACGTCGATCTGGCGGTCCACTGCTCCAGCGGCACCTACGTGCGCTCGCTGGCCCGGGACATCGCCGCCGCCCTCGGTACGGTGGGGCACGTGCTCGAACTGCGGCGGACGGCCGTGGGGCCATTCGAGGTTGCAGATGCCCTCGACGCGGCTAGAATGCACGAGGCGGAGACCCTGGCCGCGGCCCTGCGGCCCGCCGTCGAGGCGCTGCCCGCGGCGCCGCGCCTGGCCGTCTCCGACGAGGAGGCCGCCGACCTGCGCCAGGGCATCCAGCCACCGCCAGCCTGGCTGGCGCGGTTGCCGGAAGCGCCGGACGGCCCGCTGCTGCGCCTGGTCGACGCGGCGGGTGGGCTGGTGGCCGTCTGCGAGATGACCGACGGGACGGACGCCGCGCCGCCGTCGCCGCGGCTCGCCGCCGTCTTTCCGCCCCCACCCGGCCGCAGCGAAAGGGGCCCCGGCCCGTGCGACTGATACGACTGAGCAGCCGCTACATCACGCGCATCCTGGAGGAGCTGGAGCCCTGGCCCGCCCCGGCCCTGGCCGACTGCGCCCTGGCGCTCGGCTCCTTCGACGGCCTGCACCTGGGCCACCAGGCCCTGATCGCGGCCGCCGACGAGGCCGCGCGGGGGAAGGGGCTCGCCCACAGCTGCCTCTTCACCTTCCGCGACCATCCGCGGCGCGTGCTGGACGCGGACCAGCCGGAACTGCTCACCTCCTGGCGCGAGAAGCTCAGCCTGTTGCGCGAGACCGCCATCGACGCCGTGGTGGCGGCCGACTTCTGTCCGGCCTTGGCCCGTCTCGGCTACGAGGAGTTCATCTCGCTCTTCCTGGTCGGATTCCTGGGCATGCGGCACATGGTCGGCGGACACGACGTACACCTCGGCGCCGACCGCGGCGGCACCGCCGAGACCCTGCCCGCCCTGGGCCGCGACCTTGGCTTCGACTTCAGCGTCGTCGACGCCGTGACCCTGCCCGGGGGCGGCATCATCAGCAGCTCGGCCGTGCGTTCCCTGCTGCGCGAGGGCGACGTGGCGCGCGCCGGCGCCATGCTGGGACGGCCCTACAGCGTGTGGGGCGAGGTGGGCTACGGCTCCGGCAAGGGCGCCCAGCTGGGCTACCCGACCGCCAATATCGAACCCCTGGACACCGGCAAGATGCTGCCGGCCCCCGGGGTCTACGCCGTGCGGGTCCACCTGCCCGGCGACGTGATCACCGAGGAGAACCGCCCCGGCCAGCTCGCCTCGGCCCGGGGCAAGCTGCCGGAGGTCGATCGCTGGGGCGATCCCCTCGGCGTCTCCGGCACGGCCCGTGGCGTCTTCGCGGGCATGCTCAACCACGGACGGGCGCCGACCGTGCACGAGGGCGGGCTGCCCGCGCCGCGTCTGGAGGTTCACATCCTCGATTTCAGCGGCTATATTCGGGAGCGCAGCATCAAGATCGAATGGATCACCCGCCTGCGGGACGAGACGACCTTCGACTCGGTGGACGCCCTGCGCGAGCAGTTGCGTTCCGACGAGCGGGACGTACGCCGTGTGCTGGGAACATCGAGGTCGTGACGTGAAGGGAGAGAGATGAGTCGCATCAACAAGGGCATCGTCCTGGCGGGGGGGGCCGGCACGCGCCTCTATCCCCTGACCAAGGTGGCGTCCAAGCAGTTGCAGCCAGTCTACGACAAGCCGCTGATCTACTACCCCCTCTCGACGCTGATGCTGGGCGGTATCCGCGACGTACTGATCATCTCCACGCCCGAGGATACGCCTCGCTTCGAGGCCCTGCTCGGTGACGGCGGCCGCTGGGGCATGCAAATCAGCTACGCCGTCCAACCCGAACCCAAGGGCATTGCCCAGGCCTTCCTGATCGGTGAAGAGTTCCTGGCCGGCCAGAGCGTCTGTCTGATCCTGGGTGACAACGTCTTCTACGGGCGCATGAACCTGGACCGCATCATAGAGGGTTTCAACGGCGGGGCCCGCATCTTCGGCTATCCCGTCAACGATCCCGAACGCTACGGCGTGGTCGAGTTCGACACCGAGGGGCGCGTGCTCGGCATCGAAGAGAAGCCCGCGCGGCCGCGCTCGCGCTACGCGGTGCCAGGGCTCTACCTCTACGACGAACGGGTGACCGAACACGCCCGCAGCCTGACACCTTCTGCGCGCGGCGAACTGGAGATCAGCGATCTGAACAACGTTTACCTGGAGCGCGGTGAACTCTCGGTGGAACGGCTGGGACGGGGTATCGCCTGGCTCGACACGGGCACCCATACTAGCCTGCTGGAAGCCAGCCAGTTCATCGGCGCCCTGGAGGCCCGCCAGGGGCTGAAGATCGCCTGCCTCGAGGAAGTGGCCTACAGCCGCGGCTTCATCGACGACGCCCAACTGGCCGCTCTGGTGGAGGAGACGCCCCCCTCGGCCTATCGCGACTACCTCACGCGGATTCTGAGGGAGGGCCTGTAAGTGAAGGTCGTCAATGCCGATATCCCGGGCGTGTTCATTCTCGAGCCGAGGGTCTTCACGGACGAGCGCGGCTTCTTCATGGAGAGCTGGAACGACCGCACCTGGCGCGAGGCCACGGGCCTGGACACGGTCTTCGTCCAGGACAACCACTCCCGATCGGTCCGCGGCGTGGTCCGGGGCTTGCATTACCAGGTCGAGGCGGTACAGGCCAAGCTGGTGCGAGTGGTGAGCGGTGAGATCTACGACGTGGCGCTGGATGTACGGCGTGGATCCCCAACCTGCGGTCGCTGGACGGCCGTACGCCTCTCCGCGGAGAACCAGCGGCAATTCTGGGTGCCCGAGGGCTTCGCCCACGCCTTCATGGCCCTGTCCGGAACGGTGGACGTGCTCTACAAGACGACCAATTACTATGCACCCGAGCACGAACGCTGCATCGCCTGGGATGATCCAGATCTGGGCATCACTTGGCCGTTGTCCGCCACATCGGTCGTCTCGGAAAAGGACCGTCGCGCCGTACCCTGGTGCGAGGCCGACCTGCTGCCCTGAAACCGGAGCGGAGCCGAGAGCCCGCGTTACCGGCGGCTCGCGCCGCCTGAGAGGAAGATGATGTCCAATCCCAAGAGCCGCAACATCACCTGGACCCACGCACCCATCAAGCGCGGCGAACGAGCCGAACGCAACGGCCATCGCAGCGCCATCCTCTGGTTCACCGGCCTGTCCGGATCGGGCAAGACCACGCTCTCAAGTCGGGTCGAGAAGGCCCTGTTCGACCGCGGCTGCCAGACCTATATCCTCGACGGCGACAATGTCCGTTTCGGCCTGAGCCGTGACCTGGGCTTCAGTCCCGAGGACCGCACCGAGAACATCCGCCGCATCGGCGAGGTGGCCAAGCTCATGCTCGATGCCGGGGTCATCGTCCTGACTGCCTTCATCTCCCCCTACCGCACCGACCGCGACGTGAACCGCGAACTGGTGGAGGAGGGAGACTTCATCGAGATCTTCACCAAGTGCGGCCTGGAGGAGTGCGAGCGCCGGGATCCCAAGGGTCTCTACAAGAAGGCCCGCGCCGGGGAGATCCGGGATTTCACGGGCATCGACGCACCCTATGAGGAGCCCCTGCGGCCCGAGGTCGTGGTCGAGACGGATGCCGAGGACGTCGAGACCTGTGTTGACCGCATCATGGCGGCCCTCAGCGAGCGGGGCATCCTGGGCGACTGAGGGCCACCAGGCTTCAATATGCGCGGGAAGTAGAATCTATAACTGGTTGTTAAAATATAAGATGTGAGTGCGGGGCGCCCGCAGAACCCCTCCGCCGCTCAAGTCCCCGCCGCGGCGGCCGATGGCAGGGCCATATCCCGCTTGCCAGGTACGCACGTGTCGTCTATATTCCTGGTGCGTCGGGGCGCGGGGCAAGAGCCCTGCTTTTTTATGGCCCCGACGACAAAAGCGGGTTGACGAGCCGAAAGGCGACCGTGTCCCGCCGGCGGCGAACCGTGACAAGTTCCGCCGGCAGGGCGTCAACCTGCGGCCATCGTGACGTCGCAGTCAGAAGGAGGTTCTCGACGATGGCATTCACAAAAGAGCAGAAGACAGAGGTCATCGCTTCGTTCAAGAAGCACGACAGCGACTCCGGATCCCCGGAAGTGCAGATCGCCCTGTTGACCGCCCGCATCAAGCATCTGACCGAGCACTTCAAGACCCACAAGAAGGACTACCACTCCCGCCGTGGTCTCCTGAAGATGGTCGGACAGCGCAAGAGGCTGCTCAACTACCTGAAGAAGAAGGATCTCGATAGCTATCGCACCCTCATCAAGGAGCTCGGCATCCGCGGCTGATGTCGCGGACATCTCCTGTGATTCAAGTGTCGATCGCGTGGAGAACGGATTCCGTGGGACAACCGCGGCGTGGTGAACGTCCGCGTTGTCCCGACGCGTGCCGGGAGATGGTCTCCCGGTCACGAGACGTTGATGGTGGAAGGATCGAATTACGCTGCAGCGGAAAGCTGAAGGAAGGAAGTTTGACGAGATGAACGCACACACAGTCACCCTGGAAATGAACGGAACCACCTTCTCCCTGGAGACGGGCAAGATGGCGCGGCAGGCCGGCGGCTCGGTGCTGGTCGGCATGGGCGACACGCGGGCCCTGCTCACGGCGACCGCCGACAAGAAGGTCAGCGACCGTGATTTCCTGCCCCTCTTTGTCGAGTACCGCAACAAGACCTACGCCGCCGGCAAGATCCCGGGCGGCTTCTTCAAGCGCGAGGCGCGCCCGAGCGAGCGCGAGACCCTGAGCTGCCGGCTCATCGACCGGCCCCTGCGCCCCCTGTTCCCGGACGGATATCGTCACTCCACCGACGTGGTGTCCTTCATCGTCAGCTCCGACGACGAGTACCACGCCGACGTGCTGAGCATCACCGGCGCCTCCTGCGCGCTGAACCTGTCGGACATCCCCTTCACCGAGTACGTCTCGGGCGTGCGGGTGGCCGAGGTCGAGGGCGAGTTCGTGGTGAACCCCTCCTTCGAGCAGCTCGCCGAGTCGACCATGGACCTGGTCGTCGCCGGCACCGACGAGATCATCTGCATGATCGAGGGCGAGTGCCAGGAGATCGGCGAGGACCGGCTCCTCGACGCCATCGACTTCGCGCACGGCTGGGTCCGCCAGCTCAACGACCTGCAGCGCGCGCTGGTGGCCAAGGCCGGCACCAAGGAGAAGTTCGAGATCGCCGTCGCCGAGCTGGACGAGGCCAAGATCGCGGCCGTCCGCGACTTCGTGGGCGACGAGCTCGACAAGACCGTGCGCATCTCCGCCAAGCTGGAGCGGCAGGACGCCCTGTCGGCGCTCAAGACCCGGGTCGCCGAGCACTTCGCCGGCGAGGACGGCGAGCCCGACAAGGAGGCCAAGACCGTCTTCGGCAAGCTCGAGAAGGCGCTCATGCGCAACATGGTCGTCAAGGAGGGCGTGCGCGCCGACGGACGCGACCTGACCACCGTGCGGCCCATTTATATCGACCTGGGCGTGCTGCCCCGGGCCCACGGTTCGGCGTTGTTCACCCGCGGCGAGACCCAGTCCCTGGGCACCGTGACCCTGGGCACCAAGATGGACGAGCAGAAGATCGACGCCCTGGAAGGGGAGTGGTGGAACAACTACTACCTCCACTACAACTTCCCGCCCTTCAGCGTCGGCGAGACCGGACGCTACAGCGGCACCGGCCGCCGCGAGATCGGCCACGGCAAGCTGGGCGAGCGGGCCATCAAGCCCATCCTGCCCG
>CAZTWK010000026.1:0-45676 GCA_964617805.1 uncultured Fibrobacteraceae bacterium
TTCCTTCATGGCCGCGCGCAGGCGCTTCAGCTTGCTGCCGGTGTTCTCGCCGCTGTATTTGCGGCCGTGGGCCCGGACGGGCGCGGCCGACGGCGCCGGGCGATCCTTCCAGAGAGCGTCGACCAGGTTGCGCGACAGGTACTTGATGCGGATACCGTGTTCGCCCAGGGCGGCCGCGAAGTCGTCGGCGGCGGTCAGGGACATCACGCGCGGATCGACGGCCAGGATCTGGCCCTTCCGGAGCGTGCGACAGGCGTGGGCCAGGAGCGACGGCACGCCGGGCAGTCCCATGCGGAACAGCTCGATGCCGCTGCCGGCCAGCTGCGCCTCGGCCTGCAGGAAGTAGCGGGAGTCGGTCCACAGGCCGGCCTTGCGGGCGGTGATCAGCAGGTCCCCGGCCGAACCCGTGAAACCCGACAGCCAGACGCGGCGCTGCCAGCAGTCCGGCACGTATTCGCTCTGGTGGGGGTCCACGCTGGGCACGTAGTAGGCGTCGGCGCCGTGCTTCTTCATCAGGGCCCTCAGGGCGGACAGCTTCCGGCGGGTCTGCATGGGCGGCAACCTCCTGCGGTGAAACGAAAACGGGTCCGAATACGTAACAAGGAACGGGCCTCGCGGCACCCACGATCCACCAGGGTTTGCCAAGGGCGCCCGGATGTCTGTATAGTGATAACACCGACGCCGAGATCCCCACAAGCGGAGCTTGTTCCCGCGGTCTCTTCACGGACCGCCCAACGTGGAGATACGATGACCTTTCGCCTCGCCATCATCTCCGGTTTCCTGACGGTGACGTGTGCCGCCATGTGTGCCGTGGCGGCCCCGTTGGTGCGCAAGTCCGCGCCCAAGTCGAGCGTCCCGCACATGCAGACCCCCGCGCCCAGCGGTCGCGTGATCGTGAAGTTCCGCGACGACGCCGGCGTCCGCGTCACCGCCGAGGGCCTCGCCGCGGCGGACAAGTCCGCCGCCGCCCGGGTCGACGGCCTGATCGCGCGCGCCGCGCCCGGCTGCCGCCTGGACCGCCGCTTCCGGCGTGCGTCGGCGGATATCGACGCCCTGCGCACCTCGGCCGAGGCCCGATCCGGCGTCGATCTGCCCGACCTGAATACCTACGGCATCCTCGAACCGGCGACGAGCGACCGCGCATCGCTCTTGCGGATGGTGGAGACGCTGCTGGCGGACCCGGCCGTGGAGACCGCCTTCCTCGAACCCAGGTACGTGCCGGCCATCATCGGCTTCGACGCCTTCACGGGCGTCTACACGCCGCCCGACGCCGGATCGTCCCGTGATTGGCACTACGCCGCCCCGAACGCCGAGGCGTCCCAGGACTTCTCGAGCCTGCAGACCTACCTGGGCCCGCCGCCCGAGGGCGTCAACGCGCTCGCGGTCGGCCAGATGCCGGGCGGACGGGGCGAGGACGTCAAGCTCGTGGACATCGAACTGGCCTGGCTGTGGGAGCACGAGGACTTGCCGACGCCCTTCTACACCGACGGCGAGTTCAGCGACGACCTGGCGTGGCGCAACCACGGCACGGCGGTGATGGGGTCCATCCGCGGCAACGACGACGGGTCGGGCGTACGGGGCGTCGCCCCGCAATGCCAGGTCGGCGGCGCCTCCATCGCCTCCCTGTCCGTGCCCGAGGCGATCCTCGACGCGGCCGAGACCATAGCCATCGGCGACATCATCCTGCTGGAGCTGCAGGCGCCGGGCCCCAACTCCAACGGCATCGGCGAATACGGTTACGTACCCATCGAGTACTGGCAGGACAACTTCGACGCCATCCTCATCGCCACCGCGTCGGGCCGCATCGTCTGCGAGGCCGGCGGCAACGGCCAGCAGAACCTGGACACCCCCATCTACCAGTCGCTCTTCGATCCCGATCACCGCCATTCGGGCGCCATCCTGTGCGGCGCCGCGCGTCCCGACCTCACACCCGAGTTCTTCACCAACTACGGCCAGCGCCTGGACCTGCACGCCTGGGGACGCCAGGTCACGACCTGCGCCTTCGGCGACCTCCAGGGCCCCGGCGGCGGCTTCCCCGAGGAACAGTGGTACACCGACTCCTTCAGCGGCACCTCGAGCGCGTCGGCCATCGTCGCCGGCGCCGTGGCGGATCTGCAGGGTTTGGCGAGGGCCCAGCTCGGCTTCTCCCTGGATCCCGGCGTCACCTGCGAGGTGCTCGTCGCCACCGGCACCCCCCAGCAGCCCCATGTGAAACAGGTCGGGCCACGTCCCGACATCGCGGCCGCCTGGTCGCTCGCGTCATCGACCGTGGGCAATGTCCGGGGCCGCTTGACCGACAGTGAAACGAGCCTGCCCATCCCCTTCGCCGCCATCAATATCCGGGGCCAGAACCGGCGGCTGACCACGGACGACGCCGGCCTCTTCAGCCTCAACCTGCCGAGCGGCCCGATCACCCTCGGCTTCGACGAGTACTTCTTCGCCACGGACTCGATCGAGGTGGACGTGACGCCCGGCGTGGGCCTGTCCCGGGATCTGGAGCTCGACCGGTTGCAGACGGTCACCATTTCCGGCCGCGTCGTCGGGCTGGACACGCTCCAGCTCCAGGATGCCCGCATCTGGGTGCCCGGCACGCCGGTGCTGCCCGCCTACACCCGGGAAGACGGGGCCTACGACCTGCCCGGGCTGGCGTCGGGCAAGCCGGTCGCGATCCTCTACGACCAACGGCCGTGGCACGGCGCGCACATCGAGCACATCACCCCCGTCTTCACGCCGGGCGGCTTCAACGAGCTGTACGTGCGGCTGCCCAACGCCGAGGAGATCTTCGCCACACCCGCCGGCTACCAGGGCTCCACCATGGACTGGGCGTGGGGCATCCCGACGGAGGGGCCCGAGCTCGCCTTCACGCAATACATGTGCTGGGCCGTGGGCCTGACGGGCGAGTACGCCAACAACCTCCACACCACGCTCACGTCCGGGGTCTACATCTTCCCGGACACGGAGCAGCTCCTGTTGAGCTTCCACTACTGGTGTTCCACGGAGTCGGGTTTCGACGGCGCCAATCTCGAGCTGCGCATCGGTGGGGAGTGGGTCGTGCTGGAACCCGTCTCGGGCTATTCACACGACAGCGTGGCGGCCCTCGGCGCCCGCCCCGGCTGGTCCGGGACCATGGATGAGTGGCGGGGCGCGGTCTTCGATCTCTCGGACCAGGACAAGGAACTCGTCATCTTCCGCATCGTCTTCGCCTCCGACTCCGCGGCGCGCGGTTCGGGCTTCTACATCGACGACATCTCCTTCGCCGACGACCAGTACACCGTCCCGGTGGAACTGGACCCGCGGATCCCCGTCCCGGGATCGCGACCCGAGCTGAAGGTTCATCCCAACCCCTTCAATCCACGGACCCGCATCACCTGGCGCGCGACACTTCCCGGGCCGACCGAACTGACCATCTACGACACGCGCGGCCGGCTCGTGCGCCGCCTCCTGGACCGGGACACCGAGGCCCTGAATGGCGCGATGTCCTGGCAGGGAGACGACGAGACGGGCCGCCAGGCGCCCAGCGGCGTCTACCTGGTCAGGTTCCGCGACGCCGCCGGCGCGACGACGACCCGTCGCGTGACGCTAATGAAGTGAGGAATCAGTAGTCCACGCCCACGGCCCCGCAGAGGTAGTCCATGAAGCCGGCGCCCTTGCGGAAGAGCTTCGCCAGTCCGCCCGCGAATCCCGGCGCCGTCAGGGCTGTGGGTTCCAGGTGGACGATCACCGTGAAATCCTTGCGTTTTAGATCCTCGACGAGCGGATGGTCCTGAGGGTAGCCGCGCGGGGCCCGCTTGAGAGAGTCTCCCTCGAGCTCCCAGACCCGGCGGAACGCCTTGCCGTGCGCGGCCTTCCGCCAACCGTCGGGATCCGCTACGATGGTGTCGCGGATCGACGCGAGGGTCGGTCCGTCGGGCCGCCAGATCCCGAGACCCGCGAAGGGCCGGTAGGGATCCACGTGCAGGTAGAAGCCCGGGGCATGGACCGACTTGGCCTTCTCGTGGCGGAAGTGGATCCCCGCGTGGGTCTTGTAGGGCGTCTTGTCCTTGCTGAAGCGCGTATCGCGGTAGATGCGGAAGAGCGAGCCGCCGACCGGCTTCGGGTCGGCCTTGAAGTGGGGGCTGATCTTCGCCAGCCGCGGCGCGAAGTCGGCGATGAAGCCGAGGGCCGGGTCCTTCACGCTCTGTTCGTAGCGCTGCTTGTTGGCCTGGAACCACTCGCGGCGGTTGTTGCGCTCGAGGTCGGACAGGAAGGCGAACATGTCGGGCGGCAGACTGGTGATCGCGGACATCGTCAAGCTCCTGGTTGGTGGTCATGGCGTGAAGATCAGAAAACTGCAACACGACTCGGACCGCAACCCGCAATGCGCCCCTGCATCCGCGCGTGCGTTGCTGGCGGCCTGCCTGCTCATCGCCGCCTGTGCGGGCCCCTCCGCCGCCCGTACCTGGCGCGTGCCCGCCGAACTGGCCACGATCGCCGAAGGCCTCGCCGCCGCGAGCGCGGGCGACACCGTCCTGGTCGCCTGCGGCGTCTATCCGGAACGCGGCCTGGCGATGGTCGAGGGCGTGGTGCTGCGCAGCGAGACCGGCGCGGCCGACTGCGTGACCGTGGACGCCGAGGGCCTCGGCCGCATCCTCTCCTGCGAGAACCTCTCCGCCGCCACGGTGATCGAAGGCCTCACCTTCGCCAACGGCGCGGAAGCGGCGGCGGGCGGCGTCTTCTGCGACCAGGCCGATCTCGTGCTGCGCGACTGCGCCGTCGTCGGCTGCACCAGCGGCCTGGACGGCGCGGGCTTCTACTGCAACGAGTCGGCGCCCCTGCTCGAACGCTGCCGCTTCGCCGACAACGAGAGCAGCGGCGGGGCCGGCGGCGGTTTCTGCAGCCGTCTCTCCGACCCGGTGCTGCGGGGCTGCGTCTTCATGAACAACCGCGCTGGCAGCTGGGGCGGCGGCTTCTACGCCTCCGGCGCCTCCAATGTGCCCCGGCTGGACAAGTGCGAGTTCACGGACAACCAGGCCGCTTCCGGCGGCGGCTTCGCCTGCAAGGGCACGCTGACGCAACTCGCGGACTGCGAGCTGCTCGACAACGCGGCCGACAGCGCGGGCGGCGGTCTGTACCTGGATTTCGGGGCGGCGATCTACGCCGTAGACGTCCGCTTCGAAGGCAACGCGGCCCCCAAGGGCAAGACGGGTCTGGTGAACGCCACCAGCACCGCCGTGCTGCAGTGCTGCGAGCTGGATCCCACGACCTTCGTCGGCGAGGGGTTGATCGTCTACGACGACACCGGCTGTGAAGTGGCCGATGAGAGCGGCGCCTGGGGCGACGTCAAACGCCTGTACCGCTGAGGCTCAGCGCATGCGCTCGAAGGCGTGCACCCTGCTCGTGTTCATTCGGACACGCCCTCCCCGCCCGGATGGCCGTCCCCGACGATCCC
The DNA here is from genome assembly GCA_964617805.1 of uncultured Fibrobacteraceae bacterium. Taxonomy (GTDB): domain Bacteria; phylum Krumholzibacteriota; class Krumholzibacteriia; order LZORAL124-64-63; family LZORAL124-64-63; genus JAHIYU01. The sequence goes on from CAZTWK010000026.1 coordinate 5,429, forward strand.
AGCGCGTCCCAGGAAGACACCCAGGCCCCCGGACCTCAACTGATCGGATGTCGGCCATCCTCCCAGGCGGATGCGGGTCTCGGGTGCACTCTCGTTGTAGGCATCCAGAATGGCCGCAATGGCGTCCAGGTTGCGGGCGATCCGGACCTCGATGGCCACGCCTCCGGCATCGTAGGGAATGCTCAGCAGACCCCGTTGCGCCATCTTCAGATAGTGTTCGTCCCGGCCGACGACCACCAGGTCGCTTGTTGTCCGGCGACGCATCCGGCCCTGCGCCAGGTTCGCGGTTTCCATCAGGAAGGGACGTGCATCGGTGACGTCCGTCCATTCGCGATGACTGTATCCGTGGTAGGCCGGCGACGACGATTCCAGATGGAAATCCCAACCGACGGCCTGAAGCTCCAGAGTCGCCTGCGCGGCGATGTCCAGGCTCGGCTCGGCGGCTACGAGGGCGTTCACGAGTCTCCGCTCGGGTGGCGCCTCGTGCAGGTCGACCGCCATGTCGATGTGTTCCCGCCGGATCAACTCCACGATGGCCCAGGCGACGCGTTCGGTCAGCGTGCCGTCCCGCACGCCGGGATGGACACGGTTGAGATTGCGCGCTTCACGACCCGACAGGCCGGTCGACGAGGCGGGATGCCGGTACGACACGGGGTCCGGACCCTGATGTATCGGATTGGTGCGGCGCGCACCGTAGCGAAAGCGCCGAGGGCCCGCAGGCGTGTCGAATTCGATGAATGCGGGATGCGCCTCGCGCGGCATGGTGTGAGTGGCGGCACTTGCGTTGGCGTGTGGAATGATGAACGCTCGTCCGGTCCTGACTTCCAGGCATTCGACCAGCAACACCGCGGTCAGGACGCCTGCGATCTCGTTCGCGTGCGTGCCGCCCAGCACGAGCAACGAGCCGCCCGGCTCATCTCCCCCGAACACATAGACCTCCGTGTCGCCCGGTGTTCCGGCCAACAGCGGGTTGAAATCGCTCAGGTACCGGATCCGGGCCAGGTCCTCCGACGGGAAGAGAACCTCGGGCACATGCTGCGACCTGAAGGAGATCGCGGCGGACACCGCCATGCAAGCGGTCAGCACGAGTGCCACCGCCGAGGAAAAATGAGGGTGGCGGATCATGTTCATGGCGCCGCCTTCAACGGCATCGGCAGCCCGCGCCCGACAAGACTCCAGCCGCAGGCCTCTTGTGCCGACTCCGGTCGGCTGGTATTCTCGCCGCGTCCACCGCGCAGAGCAGAATCGAACAGGAGGGCCCCATGCCTGCCGCAATGACACGAGCCGTGGTTCTTCTCGTCTGGCTGTCCCTTGTCGTCTTCCCGGGAACTCCGGCCATGACCCGGGCGTGCGACACCGCGGATCGCCGGGCTGACCTGCGGACGAGGGAGTCCATCACCATCGCCGTGACCGACTCCGGGCTCGGCGGGCTCTCGGTCGTCGCCGACACCGAGCGCAAGCTGCGGGAAAGCGGCCTGTACGTCGAAGTCGAGTTGATCTTCTACAACGCCCTGTTCACGAACGAGGGCGGATACAACAGCCTGCCCGGCCGGGAGGAAAAGGTACGTATCTTCAGCCGCGCCCTGCAGGGGCTGCAGGATCATTTCGCACCCGACATCATCCTGATCGCCTGCAACACGCTGTCCGTCCTCTACCGGGACACGGAGTTCGCGGCCACGACGGCTACGCCCGTCGTCGGAATCGTCGAGGGTGGAGTCGACCTGATCGCCAAGCGCATGCTCCCCGGCGATTCGGCCCGCACCATCATCTTCGCCACCGATACGACGGTGACCGAGGGCATGCACAAGGCGGCCCTGGTAGAGCTCGGGATTCCGCCCGACCACGTCGTCATGCAGGCGTGCCCGGAACTGGCTTCGTACATCGAGCGGGGATTCGACAGCATGGAGACGGAGTTCCTGATAGACGCCTACGTCGGCGACGCCCTGGCGGAGGCCGGCGACGGGAGCGGACCGGTGTACGTCAGCTTCAATTGCACGCATTACGGCTACTCCCTCCCCGCCTGGCAGGCCGCGTTCACGGCACGTGACGTCGCCGTCACGGAGTTCCTCAACCCCAACACCTCGATGATAGACTTCCTGTTGCCCGCATCACCTCGCGACCGGCACGATTCGGCCGCGGTGCGGGTGAGGGTCGTCTCGATGGTCGAGCTCTCGGCCGACAAGCGCGAATCACTCGGTCGATATCTCCACGACATATCGCCAGCCACCGGGGCCGCGCTGCACGGATACGAGCTGCGCGCGGATCTGTTCACCTGGCGAGACACCGTCGAAGATGCCGGGAGCCGCGAAACGGGAGATCGTCAGGGCGAAGCCAGGTAGCAGCCCAGCCCGTCCTCCATCAACGCCGCCGGCTCCGGCCAGCCGCCGACGGTGATCATCCGGTCCGGTTCCAGGGTGTTGAAGGCATCGACGATGGCGGCGATCGCCACCAGGTTGCGCGATATTCGTCGCTCGATGGAGATGCCGTGCTCATCGAAGGGTACGTTGATCGCGCCGATACGCGCGGCTGCGACGTACCGTTCATCCTGCCCCTTGACCGCCAGTTCCGCGTTCGTCGCCCCGCGCAGCCGTCCCATGGCCGGATTGGCCGTTTCCAGCAGGATCGGTCTGGTGTTCGTGTGGTCGGTCCATTCGCGGTGGCTGAGACCGCGGAAATTCGGGGGCGATGGCTCGAGGGAGAATTCCCAGCCATCGACCTGCAGGGAGATCGTGGCGAAGGAGGCCACGTCCTGACTCACCTCCGAAGCCACGATCGCGTTGATCACCGGGTACTCGGGCGAGGATTCATGGATGTCGAAGGACAGGTCGATGTCTTCCCGGCGGATGAGTTCGGTGATGGCCCAGGCCACCCGCTCGGTGAGATTGCCGGCGGCGATGCCGGGAAAGGCGCGGTTCAGATTGCGTGTCTCGTTGCCGGCCAGGACCGAACCGGATTGCGGCTGCACGTAGACCTCGGGGTCGGGCCACTGATGGACGGGATTGGTGAAGCGGGCCCCGAACCGGAACGCCCGCGGGCCGGCGGCTGTCTCGAACACGACATGCTGGGGGTGGGCCTCCTGGGGTTCGTTGTGGGTGGCGCCGCTGGCGTTGGCCCGGGGGATCAGGAACACCCGGCCGGCCTCCACCTGTAGGGCCTCCACCAGCAAGGCCACGGTCATGTAACCCGCGATCTCGGACGCATGCGTGCCGCCGATGATCAACAGGGTGCCGCCGTCGTCCGGCCCCTCGTAGACATAGACGTCGGTATCGCCGGCAGTGCCGGCCAGGTGGGGATTGATTTCGCTCAGCGGGAAGGTCCGGGTAAGACCGGCGGCCGGATACAGGGTCTCCGGCAGATGCTGCACCTGGAAGACGTGGGCGGCGCCCACGGTCAACAGCGCGGTGATCAGGAATGAAGCGCCGACCTTGATGATGCGCTCGCTATCGATGGTCATGACACTCCTCCCTACTTGATCATGAACAGGCGGAGGAGCATGGGCACCAGCACGATCACGGCAGTCAGCTGCTTGAGGAACTTCCTCTCCACCACTATTGCCCAGACCAAGATGATGCAGAACATCAGGATGATGGCCTGATAGATCCAGGTGACGAACACAGGCGACCTCCTAGCCCGGAATGAGCTTCGATATGGGATTGGCCAGCAGGATCATGCCTATCGCCCACAGGGCCGTGATCAACGCCGGCAGCGCCGTGTGCTTCAGCACGCGGAAGTAATTGGGCTCCTTGACGACCTGGGCGGCGAACATGCCGGCCAAAGCCGTGGGCGGCATCAGATCTCCCAGGCCGGCGAACAGGGACAGGGCCGCGCCGACGACGATCTCGTTCTGGCCGAGAAAAGACAGCAGGAAAGGCACGCCGAGCACGGAGGCGGAGCCGTATGCGGAAACGGCGCCGAACAGCGGCATCATCACCGCGACACCCGCGAACTTCCACACCGACGGCAGCCCGAGGGCCGTCACCACCAGCAGACCGCGAATGCCGACCAGGGTCATGATCTGGATGAAGGTGCCGACGCCCACCAGGATGCCCATCACCGGCAGGGCCTGGCGGATGGAGCGCTGAGCCGCCCGGAACAGGTTGAAACGACGGCCGGTCACCGTGCCGACCAGAGCGCCGATCAGAAAGACCATGGCGATACCGAGGCTTTCGGACAGGACGGGGAGCAGGCGGATGCCGATCAGCAGCAGGGTGACCAGCACCAGGGGCAGGAACAGCCTGATCCCGTAGCGCGATGCGTGGTTCTCGCCCAGCCCCGGCAACACCCCTTCGATGTCGATCCTGCTCAGATAGCGCTTGGCCAGTCCGAGGTTGACGCCGATGGCCAGGGGCATCGTCGCGATCAGCAACGGCACGTCGAATCCGGTGAAGGGCATGTCGACACCGCTGCCCATGATCATGGTGGGCAGACTGATCGGAGGGGCTATCATCCCGTAGATGGCGCTCATGGCGATGATGGCGGCGACCTTGGGGCGGGGAATTCCGCACGCCAGGAGCACTGGAGCCGCGATCGCACCGGTGGTCAGTACCGTTGCGGTGGACTGGCCGGTGATCATGCCCGGGAACATGATGAAGACCGTCAGACCCACGACCAGCATTGCCGGCCGGTGGTGCAATCCGACCAGCAGGCTCCGGCTGATGCTGCCCAGGGCGCCCGATTCCTCCAGGGAAGCCATGAACACCATGGCCGAGGCGATGATCAGGATGGGATCGATATACGTGAAAGCACCCTCGACAAGATGACGCAGGGGCAGGCCCTCGCCGCCCGCCAACGCGCCGGACATCGAGGCCAGGACCAGGGAAAGACCCGTCGGCACCCGGAGGAACATGGCACAGGCCACGAACACGGCCAGCATGACGAGTAGAATCCATTGTGGCTCGAGCACTATCTGATTCTCCGCGAAAGGGTCGAACTCAGGCGATATTCATCATTACCAAATCCCGTGCCAGCATTCGACGTTGAATCTACGGCGTTTACGACACTCGCCAGGGCCCGCATGTGCCGTATTGACGCACCCGTGTGTTCGCATCCAACCCACGATATCCTCACTGGATGCTGTACTGCTTCATCTTGTTGTACAGGTAACGTCGATGTATGGACAGGGCTTTCGCCGTGCGGCTGCGATTGCCGCCGTGGGCCGTCAGCGTCTCCTCGATGATCCGCTTTTCCAGGTCGGCCAGGATGTCCTTCAGCGAGCGGCCCTTGGTCAGTTCCTCGCGATAGTGCTCCCAGGAGTCGTCGCTGGCCTCGGCGAAGACGCCGTCGACGTGCAGGATGTTGTCGGTACTGTAGGCCAGGCTGCGCCGGACGATGTTCTCGAGTTGGCGCACGTTGCCGGGCCAATCGTGGTTCACGAGCTTGCGCATGGTTTCATCGGGAATCACGACTTCCGTTCCCGATGCGTATTTCTTTACGAAATAGGGAACGAGCAGCGGGATGTCCTCCCTGCGGTCGCGTAGCGGCGGCAACTTGATCCGGATGACGTTGATGCGGTAGTAGAGGTCGGAGCGGAACCTGTCGGCGGCCACTTCGTCCTCCAGTACGCAGTTGGACAGGGAGATCAGACGCACGTCGACCTCGCGGCTCCTGGTACCGCCCACGCGACAGAACGTCCCCTGCTGCAGGACGCGCAGCAGCTGCACCTGCAGGCGCTGGGACATGCTGGTGATCTCGTCCAGCAGGATGGTGCCGCCGTCGGCCGTCTCGAAGTAGCCCAGGTGCTGGTTGACGGCACCGGTGAATGCGCCCCGCTCGTGGCCGAAGATCTCGCTCTGGAGCAGCGACTCGGAGAGAGCGCCGCAGTTCACCTTCACGTAGACCTTGTTCACCCGGGTCGAATGGCGCTGGATCGCGTCGGCGATCAGCTCCTTGCCGGTGCCGCTCCCGCCCTCGATGAGTACGGGGGCCTGGCTGGCGGCGATCATGCCGATCTTCTTGAGCACTTCCTGCATGCACGGCGCGCGTCCGATGATGGTATCGACGTGCCGAGGGGCGGCCGCCTGGTCGTCGACCCGCGAACGCAGGGAGGAGACCTCGTGCAGCAAACTGCCGTAGTCCAGGGCGCGCGAGATGGCCAGCTGCAGGTCGTCGGCTTCGAAGGGTTTCTCGATGTAGTCGTAGGCGCCCTTCTTCATGGCCTCGATGACGCGCTCGCTGGTACCGAAGGCGGTGAAGAGGATGACCGGGAGGTCCGGTGTCCGCTCCTTGATCTTCGCCAGGGTCTCGATGCCGTCGATGCCCGGCAGGTTGATGTCCAGGAGCACGACGTCGACCTTCTCACGCTCGACGAGGGTCAGCGCCCGGCTGCCGTCCTCGGCCTCCAGCACCCGCAGCGAGGGGCTGGCGAGCAGGTCGCGAACGTTGTGCCGCATGGCGATCTCGTCGTCTACGACGAGCAGGGTGCTGGTCTTCACGACATCTCCGTTCCTTTCTCGTGGCGCGGCAGGATGACGCGGCAGTGCGCGCCTCTGCCCACCTCCGGATCGATGAAGAGGATGGCGCCCTGGTGGGCCTTGATGATCTCGTAGCTGATGGACAGCCCCAGCCCGGACCCTCCCCGACGCTCCGAGAAGAAGGGGTCGAACGCCTTCTCGCGGGCCCCGTCGGACAACCCGGGCCCGTCGTCGATGAAGTCGACCACCAGTTCCCCGCTCCCCTGCTCCACGCGGGTGCCCACGTACAAACGCCCACCGTCGTCCATGAAGGCCAGGGAGTTGGTCAGGATGTTGAGGAAGACCTGGTGCAGGGCGTCGGGATCACCCAGGATCTCGACGTCCGCGGCGTTGAGGTCCATGTCCAGGTCGATGCGCTTCTGGACGAGACGGGGCTTGATGAACAGGACCGTATGCTGGATGAGGCCGGTGGGATCCAGCGGCCGCATCTGGTCCGTGCGGATGGGGCGCGAGAAGCTCACCAGCTTGCGCAACAGATCCGACAGACGGTTGATCTCGCGCAGGGCGATCTGCAGCGAATCGTCACTCAACGGGGGCGGATGCCCGGTCTCCTGGCTGTGCTTCTTCAGATCGCGCTGCCAGATCTGGACGCGGGTTTTCAGGATGGCCAGCGGCGTCTTGACCTCGTGGGACACGGCGGTGAGCAGGTGGCCCAGGGCAGCCATCTTGTCCTGCTGGTGCAGCTGCTCCTCGAGGGACCGGCGGCGGCTGTTCTCCTGCTCCAGCGAGTTGATCATCTCGTTGATGGCTTCACGAATGCTGCCGAACATGCCCCGGCGGCGCGCCAGGCGATGGGTCGGGCTCTGCTCGATGAGCTGCAGGTTCTGGTTGAGGCTGTGGATCTCACGGCGCTGGTAGACGGCGGCGAAGAGAGAGACGATGAAAGCGGAGATGGCGACCAGGGCCGTGACCTGGAGATAGCGTCCCAGCTTCCGCAGGGGCAGCTCCCGCTCGATATGGATGCGAGCCCAGGTGACGGCCACCAGCTGCTCGCCGTGGAACACCGGCTCGGTGGCCAAGGGGAAGACGGCGGAGGCAACAGAAATGGACTCGAGCTCGTGCAGACGCACGATCCCCCGTCCCGTCTCATGGGTCTCCTCGATCTGCTTCCTGATGAGCGAGATGGACCGCGGCGGCGGCCCGTAGGCCGGCATGGGCGGCGGGGACCATGGGTTGGCGTAGCCCATGAACTCCCCGACGTGGGGGATCCAGAAACCGCCCTTGAGGCCAGGCGTGATGCCGAAGGCTCGGGTTGACAGGAGCACCAGCTGCAGGTCCAGGGAATCGGGGGCCATGTGGACGAAGGGCCGGCCCCGTTCGTCGGGGACCAGCGGCGCGGTCTGCAGGTAGTCCCGCGCATCGGTCGCCAGTCGTTTGGCGGCGCCCGAGACGAGCGACATGTTGCGGGAAACGACGTCGCCGTGCCAGATCCGGATGGTGCGGATGCCCAACAGGCCGCCGATCAGGATCACGAGCAGCAGGATCAACGTGAAGGCGAAGGTCTGGTCCGGGAAACCCCGGAATCTCTGCCAGAAGTGCGGCGCCAAGATTCTCTCTACTCCCCGACCGACGCACCGGGCGGTTCGACGTCAAGTGAGCTGGCCAAGCGTACGGATCGATCTCATCAAGCCTGTGCTAAATTAGCACAGTTTGCACCCTCGAACAATCCTAAATCATGGTATTACAACATCATCGATATGGCACAGGGCTTGATTTACATCCCTTGGCCGTGGACGGACCACTTCCGGCACTGACGCCCCGGGCCCCGGCTGCTACGATGACGCCTTCTGAACGGAATCGGCGTTGCGAGACAACCGAGAACGGAGAGGTAGGACCTCGATGAGAAGCAAGCTGATGCGGAGAATCGCGCCGATGGCGGCCGCGGCTCTGATCTTGGCCGGTCTGACGGGTTGCGAGACGTTCGTCTTCGACGGCGATGACGACGACGGCCTGAACGACCACGGAGGATTCTACTACCTCCTGGACAACGACGCCGACGTGCTGGTGATGCTCGACGCCAGGATGGCCGTGGTCCACAGCCGGCCGTACGCCGACTTCACCGACGAGGGCCACGTCCAGGGGCTGACCTACGACGGCAACTCCCTGTGGGCCTCGGTCTCCGGCAGCGACGATCGGCTCCTGGAGCTGGATCTGACTTCCGGGGCGGAGATCGCGGTCGTCCGCGCCCTGCAGGCCCCGCCGGACGGCCAGGGGGCCGTGCGGGACATTGCCTGGGACGGGACGTCGTTCTGGGCCCTCAACAGCGGCTCCGTGACCTACGGCAACCCGCCGGAGATCTTCCAGCTCGACCCGCTTGACGGCACGGTCCTCGCGCGCTACACGCTTCCGAGCCCCTCGCCGCGCGGCCTGTGCCATGTCGGGCCGAACGCGGACGTATACGGCGGCGGCGCCCCGGAGGGCTGCTACTACACCGACAAGGACGACGACATCGTCTATCGGTTCGACACTGACTACCACGTGTTCCAGGAGGCCTTCCCCGCACCCGTCGGGCCGCGGGGCGACGGCTACGTCTATCCACTGGGCATCAGCTTCGACGGCGAAGGGTTCTGGAGCACCAACAGCAGCGGCGTCGCCGACTACCTGTTCTCCCTGGACCGGGACGGGAAGCAACTCCAGCACGTGGAACTGCTCCTCGAACAGCCCGGCGCCATGGTCTGGATAGAGAAGGACCTCAGGATTCCGAACCCCCCGTCGATCCTGAGCGCCTTCCCCAATACCGGCAGTCCCGGCGGTGCCAAGGAGATCAACGTGGGCGGCCGCGACTTCCGGGACGGCGTGACCGCCGATTTCGGCGCCGGCGTGACGGTCGACTCCCTGAGCTTCGTCGATTCGCAGGAACTGGTGGTCTACATCTCGATCGCCGGCGATGCGGCCCTGGGCACCCGCGATGTCACCCTCACCAACCCGGACGGCCAGTCGGCCACGACGCCGGGCCTGTTCCGGGTCGTCGAGTTCGATCCCTCTCTCGGCTACCTGTGGATCCTCGACAACGGCAGCAACCTGCTGCTGCGCTACTCCCTCGAGCAGGGAGAGGTCATCAGGTACTTCGCCACGGAGGAGGTCGCGCCGGGCGGCTCGGTCCAGGGCCTGGCCTACGACGGCGCGGACATCTGGCTGTCGGCGGGCGGGAACGACGACCTCGTGGTGCGGGCCGACACCACCGGCGGCACGTTGACGCCCCTGCAGGTCATCACCGCCCCGCCGGCCGGCGCCGGCGTCGTGCGGGACATGGCCTTCGACGGCGCCCACCTGTGGATCCCCAACAGCGGCCCCGCCGAGCTCTATCGCGTCGACCCCGCCGACGGGGCGGTGCTGGACACGATCCCGGCACCGGGCGCCGAACCGCGCGGCGCGGTCTGGGCCGACGGCCGCCTCTACTGCAACGACATCGAAACGGACATCGTCTACGTCTGGGACGCGTCCGCCGAGAGCTGGAGCGAGGTCTTCACCTCGCCCGTCCCGCCCGGCGGCGACGAGGGCAACCGCTACCCGACCGGCATGACCTGGGACGGATACAACTTCTGGATCTGCAACAGCACCGGCGTGTACGACTGGGTATACCAGGTCTCCCCGGACGGCACTCTGCTGAGCACCATACAGATGCCCGATCCCGGCGACGCCCAGCCGACCGGAATCGTGTTCACCCAAGACTAGAGGGGCGTTGGCATGCAGACGTTCAATTCGTATCGACAGGGCCTCCTGCTGACGACGCTGCTCGTGCTCCTGGCGGCGCCGCAGGTCCGGGCCCAGGTCCAGGTGGGCGGTGACTTCCTGGTGCGCTCCTACCTCGAGCAGTACGGGGAGACGCGGGACGACCGCCCGGACCTGAGCTACATGCGCTACCTGGGACGCCTGTACCTCTACTCGCCCCTGGGCGAATACGGCTCCTTCCACAGCGACTTCGTGACCATCAGCGACAACCCGGTCTTCCCCCCGCGGACCATCGCTGGATCGGGGCCGATCTACTACGGCATCAGCCAGATCTACGGCGAGATCTTGACGCCCCACGCGCCCTGGGCCGACATGGCGCGGTTCCGCATCGGGAGGCAGCACTACGAGTTGGGCTCCGGCCTGACCTTGGGCGACAGCTACTACATGATCGACGGCTTCGACGCCCTCCGCGCCGACCTGGCCCGCGGATCGTGGACCGTGGGCCTGATGGCGGCGATCACCGCCCAGGACGTCACCGAGGGCGGCTTCTCGGCCGAGAAGGGCAGCGATCAGCTCTACGTCGCCAAGCTGGAGTACGGCATGTACGACCACACCCTGCTCGCCTATTCCGTCTACGACAAGCGGCGCGGGGTCTTCAACGACAACATCGTCACGGGCTTCGGCGCCACGGGCCACATCGGCGTGCGTGATCTGGAGTACTTCGGCGAGGCCGCCACGCAGCGGTACAACAGGTTGACGGGCATGCCGAAGAAGGGCGGCACGGCCTACATGGCCGGCCTCAGCTACCGCTGGTCCGCCGGACCGTTCCGCGTGATCAAGGTCGAGGTCCGCGGCGCCGGCTACCAGGGCGACGACGCGGCGACCGACCGGGTGGAGATCTTCGAGCCATACTATCCGAGCTGGTTCTGGGGCGATCGCGCCGGCTACGTCAACGGCAGCCTGGGCGGCGATTACCCCCATCTCGGCCGGCGGCCGGAGGGCGCCCGGGTCTGGTACGGCCGGATCTACTTCAGCCTGGCGTCGCTGCCGAAGTACCGTCTGCAGTTGCAGTACGTCTCCGTGGAGGACTGGGTGAACAACGATGGCGTCACGGAGCCGAACGACGAGTTCGGCGCCAAGCTCTACTACACGCTCAACAACAACATCCAGCTGCAGGCCCGCTACATGATACGGCGGGCCAACTCCGCGGACGCGGACTTGAACGGCAACGGCGCGATCTCCAGATATGAGGATCGTTACGACGTCGATCGTCTGATGGTGGAGTTCAGGGTCCAGTTCTGACAGGGATCATGCAATCGAATTCGGGATGACCGGTCCCGAGAAAGGAAACACGATGAAACTCGGAAAGACCATCGCGACCGCCGGGCTGGTGCTCATCGCCCTCGCCGCCGTCGCCCACGCCGAGCCGCCGATCTTCGAGCAGCCCGTCCTCATCACCTCGGCGGGACAGAGCGTCGACGTGAAGCTGGCGGGCGTGCTGGCGACCCGCCAGAAGATCGAGCACGAGATCAAGGCCGACGCCAAGGCCTCGGACCTCGGCGAGTTCAAGACCCTGCTCGTGGTGCCCGGCTACAGCTCCAAGGGACTGGGAGCGGCGGGCATCAGCCGCGACAACGAGATGAAGAGGGTCGAGTCGCTCCTGGCCGCCGCTGCCGAGGCCGGAATGCCGGTGCTGACCTTGCACCTGGGAGGCAAGGCCCGACGGGGCGTGCAGTCCGACGATTTCTGCCGGATCGCCGCCGAGAATTCGACGCTGGCGATCGTGGTCGCCCAGGGCGACGAGGACGGATTCTTCAGCGACATCTGCGAGGAGAAGGAGATACCGCTCAAGATCGTCAAGGCCATGGCCGGCGCGATGGATCCCCTGGGGAAGGCCTTCGCCAAGTGAACGACACGATACTCGAACCCGGATCGATCCCCGCCCGACGCAGTGCGCTCGGACGCCGACCGCGCCTGCTGGGCGGCGTATGCCTGTTCGGCCTGTTGACGATCTCGGCCTGGACGGCGCCCGCGGCCCGGGGCGGCGTGGCCGCGACCGCCCACCCGCTGGCGACGGAGGCGGCCGTGGAGATGCTGTCACGCGGCGGCAACGCCGTCGACGCCGCCGTCGCCGCCGCCTTCGCCATCGGCGTGGTGGAGCCGGACGGTTCCGGCCTCGGCGGCGGGGGAGGCATGCTGGTCTACCTGCACGAACGCCGCGAGACAGTCTACGTCAACTACTACCATCGGGCGCCGGCGCACCCTCCCTACCACCATTTCGGGGACGAGGAGGATCTCGAACGCAAGACGGCCAAGTCGATCCTGGTGCCCGGCACCGTGGCCGGCCTGTGCCTGGCCCTGGCGGACTACGGCACACTGCCGCTGCCCGTGGTCCTGGCGCCGGCCATCCGGCACGCACGCAACGGCTTCCCCATGGACAGCACGCTGGCCGGCCTGGTCCTGGACGGCATGGAGAGCCTGCTCAACGAACCGGCGATGGCGGAACTGTACATGGTGGACGGATTCCCCAAGATGGAGGGGGATCTCCTGGTCCAGCCGGAGCTGGCCGAGGTCCTGCAGCTGATCGCCGATCGGGGCTCCGACGGCTTCTACCGCGGCGAGACGGCGCGGGCCCTGGCGGATGGCGTGACGGGCCGCGGCGGCGTCATGACCCTCGAGGACCTGGCGTCGTTCGAGCCCATGGTCAGCGAGCCCGTGCGAGGAACCTACCGGGACCTGGAAATCGTCTCGGCTGCGGCACCCCACTCCGGGGTCACGCTGATCGAGATGCTCAACATGATCGAGCACCTGGAGTTCGACACCGCGGTGCACTATTCCCAGTCGGCCGGACAGGTCCACATGCTGGCCGAGATCTTCCGCCGCGCCACGGCGGACCGGACCCAGTACCTCGGCGACCCGCGCTACGTGCGGACGCCGGTCGCGGCCATGATCTCCAAGGACTACGCCCGGGAACGGGTATCCCGGATCAACCCCTACCGGGCCGAGCCGCGGAACTACCGGGACACGAAGTCGGGACCCGTCGGCAAGTACGACACCTTCGACACCGCCGCCGCCGACTGGGCCTCCACGCCCCTGCGCCATCGCGGCTGGTCCGACGCGGACGACGACGACCTCGGCCTGAACAGCCCCTTCCGCGACGCCTTCAGCCGCTGGGACCGCGCGCGCCGGGCGCCGTCGAGCCCCGGCGGCGCGCGGATTGCCGCAGCCGCGCGGACGCCCGGCTGGGACGCGTACGACGAGGAGGCCCAGCGGGGCGTGCGCGACCGCCTGCGGGACCCCTTCGAGCGCTGGAACCACGGCGCCGACGAGGATACCGAGTTCGAGGGCCCGCACACGACGCACCTGTCCGTCATCGACGCCGACAGCAACATGGTCGCGCTCACCCAGACCCTGGGCAACTTCTTCGGTTCCACGGTCATGATCAACGGGATCCTGCTGAACAACGGCGGGGTCAACTTCAGCGACCTCTCCCGCGTCAACATCGTCGAACCGAACAAGCGGCCGCGGTCGTCGCTGACGCCGACGCTGCTGTTCCGGGACGGCGCGCCCTTCATGTCGCTGGGATCCCCGGGGGCCGGCCGCATCATCTCCACGGTGGCACAGGTCATCGTGAACATCGCCGACTACGGCATGGACCTCCAGGCCGCCAACGACGCACCGCGCGTGTTCTGCGACAAGAACGACGACTTCCTGTACCTGGAGGCGCGCGTTGCGGAGGACGTGCCCGGGCAGCTGGCCCGTCGGGGCCACGCGGTGTTCGTACTCGGCGACATGGACCTGTTCTTCGGCGGCGTACAGATGACGGCCATCTGGCCCGGGACCGGGGAGCTGATCGGCTCGGCCGACCCCCGCCGCGGCGGCAACTGGCGGAGCCTGGACGCGAGCCGCCGCTAGACGACACCCGCTTCGCACTGGAATTCAGATGAACTGGCTTCTCGGCATCGCAGTCGCTTTCGTGGCCTTCCTGGTGGTCGAGGAGCGCCGCGTCCGCCGGGCGCGGGAACGCATCCCCCTGCGGATTCTCGTGACCGGCACGCGGGGCAAGAGCAGCCTGGTCGGAATCCTCGCGGCCGGCCTCCGCACCGGCGAACCGGCCACGTGGGGCAAGATCACGGGCGACGCAACGCTGCTGCTGACCTCCGACCGGACGGCCGACCGCATCCCCCGGCGCGGGCCGGCGCGCCTCCACGAGCAGCGCAAAGTGCTGTTCGACGCCGTACGGCAGGGCGTCCGCTGTCTGGTCCTCGAATCCATGGCCATCTCCCCCGCGGCCATGCGCGCGGAGATGCGGCTGGTCCAGCCCACCCTGGTCGTGATCACAAACGTCTTCGACGACCACCGTGAAACCCTGGGCGCCGACCGGGACCTGCAGCGGGCGGCCTACCTCGCGGCGCTGCCGGCCGGCTGCCGCTGGCTGACGGCGGATCCGGAGCTGCGGGATTTCGCTGCGCGATCCGACCGCTATCCGCAACCTCTGTCGAGACCCGTGTCGCCGTCCATTTCGGACGGACCGGACGGCGATGCGACCGGCGTGGCCTGCGAGCTGCTGGGCCTCGCCGACGCGACGCTCGCGGAGCTCGGCTCGGGATCGGCAGCCGCCGGCGAGGCCATGCGCGCCGCGGTCGCGGACACCGTGCTGCCGCCGCGCGTCGTGCCCTTCCTCGACCGGAGCGTGCGCCTGCTGGACGGCTTCTCGGCCAACGACCTCCAGTCGCTCGACCGGCTGTGGCGGGATTGGCGCCGACTCCTGGACGATCCTGCGCCCTGGTCGGTCCTGTTGGCCACGCGCGCGGACCGACCGCTGCGCACACAACAGTTCTGCGGCTGGCTGGCCGGCCGCTCCGATGTGGCGACGGTCTACGTGGCCGGATCCCATCGGACCGTCGCCGCCTGGCTGCTGCGGCGGCGGGGCGTCCCGGTGCACCTAGTGGCCGGGGATCCGCTGGCCGGCGGACCGGCGGCGGCCGCCCGGATCGCGCCTGCGGACGTGCGACCCGAGATCCTGGTGGGCATGGGCAACGCTCAGGGCCTCGGCCTGCACCTGCGCGAGGCGGCCCGGACGGCGGAAGCGTAATGGTACCTGAACTCTTCATCGTCGGTCTGATCGCCGGCTTCCTCTACTACGAGTGGGTGGGAATCTCTCCGGGCGGCGTGATCCCCCCGGCCTATTTCGCCCTGTTCATCCACCAACCGGAACGGATGGCGACCACGGTCCTGCTGGCCCTGGTCGTCGGGCTGGCCGTCCGCTTCCTGCAGAGGCACACGTTCCTGTACGGCCGGCGACGACTGCTGGCCGCGCTGCTGCTGGGCTTCGCAGCGAAGTGGCTGCTCGAAAGGGCGCTGGCGCCCGCGCTGTCCACGACCGTCGAGATCCGTGCGATCGGCTACCTCGTGCCCGGGCTGGTGGCCAACGACCTGGTGCGTCAGCGGGTCGCACCCACCCTGCTGTCCCTGGGCATCGTCACCGTCGTCATCGCGCTGGCGGGTCTGCTCCTGGGCTTCGGCTGGGGCGGGCCGTGACCCCCCGCACCTGCAGCCTGGCGCTGACGTTCGCGCTCGCGGTGGCCGGCTGGCTGGCCGTGCAGGCCTTCGGACTGAGTCGGATGCCGCATCCCCGTCGCGACGCGATGCGCGAGGCGACCGACCGGGCCGAGCGGGCCTTCGCGGTCGTGGATTCGGTCAAGCGGGCGGAGGGACTCGCCTTCCCGGCTGATTCGCCCGTGCCCTGGCGGGCGTTGCTCGGCGAGGACTACACCCCACTGACCACGACCCTGGGGGCGCGCGAGGCCAAGGAGGTGTCCACCAATCCCGCCTGGGCCGCGCTGCTGGTCCGGTTGCTGGACGAGGCCGGTGTGGCGGCGGGGGATACGGTGGCGTTGCTGGTCTCCGGCTCCTTCCCCGCGCTGGCGCTGGCCACGGCCGCCGCCGTCGAGGCCCTGGGCGCCGAGTCTCTGGTGATGTCGTCCCTGGGCGCGTCCTCGTACGGCGCCAACGTACGGGGGGCGACCTGGCTGGACATCGAAAGCTGGGTGAGTCGGCCCGGCGTCCTGGACCTACGCTCGACGCTGGTCACGGCCGGCGGCGAGAACGACATCGGTGGCGGCCTCCCGATCGAGGGGGTGGCGGAACTGGCGGAGACGGCGCGCCGCCACGGCCGGACCCTGCCGCCGTACCCGGACCTGGCCGCCGCCATCGCGGCTCGCGGCGAGCGCTTGGCGCGGGCGCGGCCGGCCGCCGTCGTCAACATCGGCGGCGGGCAGGCCGCCCTGGGCCGGTGCCCCCACGCCGCCATCCTACCGGTCGGTCCGTGGCCCGGCTCCGCCGGCTGCGACTGCCCGGAACGCGGCGCCCTGACGCGGATCGCCGCGCGGGGGGCGCCGCTGATCCATCTGCTCGAGGTCCGCCGGTTGGCTGCGCGCTACGGCCTGGACTTCGAACCCGGCGGACGCTACCGGGACCACGACACGATCACCACCGCGGTGCGACCGCGCCCCGCGGTCGTCCTGGCGGCGCTGGCGCTCATCATGGCGGCCCTCGCACGACCTGGAAGGACACTGAAATGAAGATGCGACTGTTGATGCCGGCCTTACTGCTGACCGTACTGCACGCCGCGCCGGCGAGGACCCAGCTCGCCCAGGAGGGCGACCTCGTATATCACATCGACGAGATCATCGAGTCCATGCCCCACAGCTACGGCGGTGGGCAGTACCTGCAGCCCAACCAGGCTTCGCGGGACCTCTGGCGCGAGATCGTCGATCACATCCTCGCCCTCGAATACGCGGACGCCCACGCCAAGGCGCAGACGAAGAACTACCAGGTGGTCCTGTTCACCGACACCGGGACCACGCCACCCGGGTTCCACGTGCTCCTCGAACGGACGCCCGAGTCCACCTCGCGGTACTGGGGCACCTTCGTGTTCAACCGGGCGCCCCTGCGACCCCATCTCGTGGTCCAGAGCCCCCACGCCGTCTTCGACATCAACACCGGCTTCCAGGGCGTGCGTGTCTACCGGCACAACGCCGCACGGGCGTTTTTCGTGTCCGGGACCCACCGCTGCAACGGTCTGTCCCCCTCGCCCTGCGACGGCACGTCGTCGGTCTGCACCGGATCCTCCGACGACTACCGCTATTCGGACATGGCCCACGTCGTGAAATCCGCGTTCCAGATCGCCACCGAGACCATGCTGGACCAGGATCCCGACCTGCTTGTGGTCCAGTGTCACGGCTTCGCCGAGGGTGCGGAAGATCCCGACCTGATCCTGAGCAACGGCACGCGCACCACGCCCACGGATCACGACTACGTCCTGGCCCTGCGCGACGCCTTCGCGAGCCTCGATCCGATGCTCACCTTCAAGATCGCCCACGTGGACCTGTCCTGGACCCGACTGATCGCCACCACGAACACGCAGGGACGCTTGATAAACGACAGCTACGATCCCTGCGGGAGCGCGGCGACCTCGTCGACGGGCAATTTCGTGCATGTGGAGCAGGCGGTCGTCCGCCTGATGACCACGAGGCAGGATATGATGATGCTGGCCTATGCGATCGCCATCGCGGTGCCCCCCGTGACCACCCCGGTCGCGATCGACGTCCTGGCCCCGGCCTCCGCCGCACGCATCCTCGGCAACTTCACCAACCCGCTCCGCGGGGGGACGCGGATCGAATTCGCGCTGGAGCGGACGGGCCCGGTGACGCTCGATGTCTACGACCTGGCCGGACGCCGGATCGCCCGCCTCGCCGACGGCTCCCGCACGGCCGGCGTGCACGGCGCGGAGTGGCGCGCGGGACATCTGGCGTCGGGGGTGTACTTCCTGCGCCTCACGCAGGGCGCCGAAGTGGACGTCCGGCGCTGCGTCCTGGTCCGCTAGGACTCGGTCCATCCCGCCACATCCCGCCCACCCGGGCCCGCTGGTCCCGCGACAGACAGGAGAACGGGCTCCGGTCTCGACCGGAGCCCGTCCCATGAACGGCCGGTGGCCGCGTATCAACGCACCAGCATCATCTTCTTCATCTCGCCGCCCTGCGCGGTGTTCAGGTGGTAGAAGTAGACGCCGCTGGAAACCGGCTTCCCCGCCTGGTCGGTACCGGTCCAGGTCTCGCTGTGGGGGCCGAATTCCTGCACCGAATCCACGAGTCGCCTAACCAGACGACCGGAGGCGTCGAAGATGTCCAGCGTCACGTGGCCGCCCGCGGGCAGCGTATACTCGATCTGCGTCGTCGGGTTGAAGGGGTTGGGGTGGTTCTGCGCGAGGTCGATCCCGCGGAGGGGAATCTCCACGCTCCCCGTCTCGAAGAGGATCCAGGTCCCGCTCTCGTCCGAAACCTCCACACGGTACCGGTAGCTACGGCCCGGCGCGCAGGAGTCGTCGGTGAACAGGCAGGAGGCGTCGCCGGCTATGGTGACCCGGTTCTCCAGGGTCACACCGTGTCCGCCCGCGCCTTCGAAGCGCTTGATCGTGTAGTTCTCCACCGACACGGGCATGTGGATGCGCCACGAGATGTCGATCGCCGATCCCCTGGCGACGACGTCCATGGCCAGCAGCATGTTCGGCACCGCTCCCTGCGTCGACAGGGTCAGCTTGGTGAAGTTGTCGAGACCCGGGGCCGTCACGGTGTCGACCGCGGGGTCGGGCAGGGACATATAGGGATCCCAGCCAACACCATTGAAGGAGAAGACGGCCAGCGAACTCTCGGCCAGACCGTCCAGCTCCGACTCGTCGTAGTGGAAGACTACCGTCGCGTCCAGACCCGCGTTGTTGGCCATGGCAACGTCGAAGTAGCGCTGAATGCCGTCGTAGTCAGCCTTGCTCGGGTAGGCGCCCGTGGTCCGCACGATGTCGGTCACGCCCGGTGCGGCGCCGGCGGCCAGGATCTCCAGGCCGATCCCGCCGAAGGTCTCGTTCACCGACTGGGACACTGTGCGCGTGGTGAGCACCGTGCCGAGGACCGTGAAGCCCGGCGACTCGACGAGACTCGCCGCTGGACCGAGGGTCACGGCATACGGGCCGGTGATCAGGTCGCTGCCCGAGATCGTGCACACGCCGCCGACCTCGATGTCGACACCCAGGTCCACGTTCCCGGCGCCCGACACTTCGAAGTCGTCGATCACGCCGGCCACCGTCGGCACCTCAGGACCGGTGGTCACCTGCACGGAGTTGCTCGTGTAGCGCAGATCGACCAGGCCGGCGAACACCGGCGCCGCGATCAGGTCACCGGCCGCCCGCTGGATCGTGGCCCCGTCGGCCACCGTCAGCGCCACGTTGGCGTCGCTGTTGTCCAGCTGGCCGCTGGTCAGCGACAGCAGCGAGCCCACCGTCAGCGTCTGGGGCACGGCCGCCGTCAGCACCAGGCTGGCGCTGTAGTTGACACGCAGGGTCCCGGAGACCGAGTGATCGCCGCCCAGCGCCCAGTTCTTGTTGTTGTCCGTATCCAGGCTGATCGTGAGGTCCGTGTAATCCAAGTCCACGACGGTCTGGTCGGACGAGGCCTCGCGGGAGTAGCGCACCTCGCCGTTGTTCGTGAACGAGGCGGGAAAGACCGTCGTCGAGGCCTTGGTGTCGATCTGGCCTCCCGCGTCCAGGGTCACTACCGCGGTGGCGCCCCAGATGTCGGAGGTCGTGTAGTGTTCGACCTCGCCGCCGTCCTTGATGTGCAACGGTCCGCACTCGAACTCGCCGGTACCCATACCGGTGCTGGTGATCACCTTGCCGCCGTCCTCGACGTCGACGCCGCTCAGGTTGAGCTTGATGGTGCTGACGTCGATGAAGGTGGCCTTGCCGTGGACCGTGAAGACGCCGATGGGATAGCTCACGCCGGAGTCGTAGTCGCTCCGGATGTGATGGACGCTGGCGCCGTTCACCATGTAGAACTCGCCGTCGGGGTGGATGAGCACGTCGGGCAGGGGGTTGCCCGTGTAGTTGCCGCTGGTGGCCCAGCGGCCCTCGAGGTCATCGCTTTCGGCCAGCTCGAACAGGCCCTGGATGATCTCCAGGCTGTTCTGGATGCCCAGACGCATGTTGCTGCCGTCGGTGGTCAGCTTGCCGCCGTCCTTGTCCACGATCACGTCGCGGAAGGAGGTCGAGCCGCCCGAGGTGTTCCAGCCGCCGAGCGTCTGGTCCGCCGAACCGGCGAAGCGGATCTTGGCGTCGTTGGACGACCAGTACTCGTCGAACACGCAGTGCGAGGTGCTGAACAGGGTGAAGTCGCCGTAGACGCTGAGCAGGCTCGTGGAGAACATCTTGAGCTGCGCGGAATCGGCCCCGAAGGACACGTTCCGGCACTCGGCCGTATACTCCTGGACCGTGACCGTGTCGCCGGCGGCGATCACCACGTCGTCGGCGCTGGTGGGCACGACGCCGCCGACCCAGGTCGCACCGACGGTCCAATCGCCGTTGACACCGGCGGACGTGACCTGCGCCGCGGCGGTCAGGGGCAGAGCTGCGATCAGCAGCAGCGGTAGCAAGGCTAGTGTTGTCTTCATCATTCTGTTTCCTCCGACCAGGCGTTAACGAATCATTTCTATGTCTACATCCGACACTGCCTCTCTCGCTAGCGCGCCAGCATCATCTTTATAGTCCGCGTCTCCCCGGCCGCGAACAGCCGGCAGAAATACACGCCCGACGCCACCGCCTGCCCAGCGTCGTCCAGGCCCTGCCAGGTCAGGCTATGACGGCCCCGCTCCAGCGTACCCCGCTGCAGCATCGCCACGTACTGACCCCGTACGTCGTAGATGCCGACCTCGACAGGACCCGTCCTCTCCAGGTCGAACGCGATCTGCGTCGCGGGATTGAACGGGTTCGGGTACAGCGATACGAACGCCGTTCGCTCCGGCAGCACGCCGTCGTCCACGGCCGTGCCGTCGTCGCTCTGCCCCAGGGTCATCAGCGCCAGGGACGAAATACCCGTAGCGGTCACCGTCTGGCTGGCCCCGTCCACCGTCCCCAACGGACCGTTCCAGTTCGCGCCGCCGTCGAAGCTCTCGTAGATCTTCAGCGTGCTCTGGAGTAGTCCGTTCAGCTCCGACTCGTCGTAGTGGAAGACCACCGTCGCGTCGAGGCCCGCGTTGTTTACCGGCGTGATCTCGAAGTAGCGCTGGATCCCGTCGCTGCCATCGATGCTCTGGGCCGTGCCCGTGGTACGCACCACGTCGGTCACACCAGGCGCCGCGCCGTCGGCCAGGATCTCCAGACCGACGTTGCCGAAGGTCTCGTTCACCGACTGCGCGGCCGTCCGCGAGACGGCCACCGTGCCGAGGACCGTGAAGCCCGGCGGCTCGGTGAGACTGCCCGCCGCGCCCAGGGTCACCGTGTACGGGCCGGTGACAAGGTCGTTGCCCGAGGTCGCGCACACGCCGCCGACCTCGATGTCCGCGCTCAGGACCACGCTCGCGTCGCCCGAGACCTCGAAGTCGTCGATCACGCCGGCCGCCGTGGGCACCTCCGGTCCGGTGGTCACCTGCGCGGAGTTGTTGGTGTAACGCACGTCGACCTGGCCGGCGAACACCGGCGCGTCGGTGAGCACCCCGACCGCTCGCTGGACCCTGCCGCCGTCGGCCATCGTGAGCGCCACATTGGCGTCGCTGTTGTCCACCAGGCCGCTGGTCAGCCACAGCAGCGAGCCCACCGACAGCGTCTGCGGCGCGACCGCGGTCAGCACCAGGTTGGCGCTATAGTTGACCCGCAGGGTGTCGGCGACCAGGTGGTTGCCGGCCATCACCCAGTTCTTGTTGTTGTCCGGATCCAGGCTGACCAGAAGACGTTTGTAGTCCATGTCCACGACGGCCTGGTCGGTCGTGCCCTCGCGGGAATACCGCACCGTGCCGTTGTTGTTGAACGCGGCCGGGAAGACCGTGGTGGAGCCCTTCGTGTCGAACTGCCCGCCCTCGTCCAGGGTCATCACGACCGAGGCGCCCCAGCAGTCGGAGGTCGTGTAGTTCTCGACCTCACCGTCTGGCTTGATGTGCACGGCGCCGCAGTCGAACTGGCCGTTGCCCATGCCCGTGCTCGTGATCAGCTTGCCGCCGCTCTCGATGTCGACGCCGCTCAGGTTGATCTCGATCGTGCTGCCGTCGCGGAAGGTGGCCTTGCCGTGGATCGTGAAGACGCCGATGGGCATGCTCTCGCCGGTGCCGGAATCGTAGTCGCTCCGCATGTGATGGGCGCCGGCGCCGTCGACCACGTAGAACTCGCCGTCGGGGTGGATGAGCACGTCGGGCAGGTTGTTGCCCGTGTAGTTGCCGCTGGTGGCCCAGCGGCCCTCGATGTCGTCGCCGGGCGCCAGTTCGAACAGGCCGTTGATGATCTCCAGACTGTTCTGGATGCCCAGGCGCATGTCGGTACCGTCGGTGGCCAGCTTGCCGCCGTCCTTGTCCACGATCACGTCGCGGAAGGAGGTCGAGCCGCCGGAGGGGTTCCAGCCGCCGAGCGTCTGCACCGCCGAACCGGCGAAGCGGATCTTGGCGTCGTTGGTCGACCAGTACTCATCGAACACGCAGTGCGAAGTGCTGAACAGGGTGAAGTCGCCGTAGACGTTCAGCCGGCTCGTGGAGAACATCTTGAGCTGCGCGGAATCGGCCCCGAAGGACACGTTCCGGCACTCGGCCGTATACTCCTGGACCGTGACCGTGTCGCCGGCGGCGATCACCACGTCGTCCAGGCTGGTAGGCGCGACTTCCCCGACCCATGTCGCAGGGTCGGTCCAGACGCCGTTGACGCCGGCGGACGTGATCTGCGCCGCGGCCGCCAGGGGCAGGAGTGCGACTACGAGTGATGTGAGAATGGCGAATGTGGTTCTGTTCATCGTTTCCCCCCAAGGCTCGACGTTTTCGGTTTATCTCGATTCGTCTTCGCTCCGGCCCTAGCGCGCCAGCAACATCTTAATGGTCAATGTCTCGCCGGCCGCGGACAGCCGGCAGAAGTACACACCCGAGGCCACCGCCTGCCCGGCGTCGTCCAGGCCCGACCAGGTCAGGCTATGACGGCCCTGCACCAGCGTCCCGCGCGCCAGCGTCGCCACGTGCTGTCCCCGCACGTCGAAGATACCGACCTCGACCGGGCCCGCCATCTCCAGGTCGAACGAGATCCGCGTCGCGGGATTGAACGGGTTCGGATGCTGCGACACGAACGCCGTCCGCTCCGGCAGCACGCCGTCGTCCACGGCCACGCCGCTGTTGTCCTCGCCCGCCGTCAGCAGCGCGAAGGAGGAGATCCCCGTGGCGGTCACCGCGTCGCCGGCTTCGTCCACCGTCCCCAGCGGATCGCTCCAGCTCGCGCCGTCGTCGAAACTCTCGTAGAGCCTGAGCGTGTTCTCGGCCAGGCCGTTCAGCTCCGACTCGTCGTAGTGGAAGACCACCGTCGCGTCCAGGCCCGCGTTGTTCGACGGCGTGATCGTGAAGGACCGTTCGATGCCGTCGTCGCCTTCGATGCTCCGGGCCGTGCCCGTGGTACGCACCACGCCGGTCACGCCCGGCGCCGCGCCGTCGGCCAGGATCTCCAGACCGACGTTGCCGAAGGTCTGGTTCAAGGACTGCGCGGCCGTCCGCGAGACGGCCACCGTGCCGAGGACCGTGAAGCCCGGTGGTTCAGCGAGACTGCCCGCCGCGCCCAGGGTCACCGTGTACGGGCCGGTGACAAGGTCGTTGCCCGAGGTCGCGCACACGCCGCCGACCTCGATGTCCGCGCTCAGGACCACGCTCGCGTCGCCCGAGACCTCGAAGTCGTCGATCACGCCGGCCGCCGTGGGCACCTCCGGTCCGGTGGTCACCTGCGCGGAGTTGTTGGTGTAACGCACGTCGACCTGGCCGGCGAACACCGGCGCGTCGGTGAGCACCCCGACCGCTCGCTGGACCCTGCCGCCGTCGGCCATCGTGAGCGCCACATTGGCGTCGCTGTTGTCCACCAGGCCGCTGGTCAGCCACAGCAGCGAGCCCACCGACAGCGTCTGCGGCGCGACCGCGGTCAGCACCAGGTTGGCGCTATAGTTGACCCGCAGGGTGTCGGCGACCAGGTGGTTGCCGGCCATCACCCAGTTCTTGTTGTTGTCCGGATCCAGGCTGACCAGAAGACGTTTGTAGTCCATGTCCACGACGGCCTGGTCGGTCGTGCCCTCGCGGGAATACCGCACCGTGCCGTTGTTGTTGAACGCGGCCGGGAAGACCGTGGTGGAGCCCTTCGTGTCGAACTGCCCGCCCTCGTCCAGGGTCATCACGACCGAGGCGCCCCAGCAGTCGGAGGTCGTGTAGTTCTCGACCTCACCGTCTGGCTTGATGTGCACGGCGCCGCAGTCGAACTGGCCGTTGCCCATGCCCGTGCTCGTGATCAGCTTGCCGCCGCTCTCGATGTCGACGCCGCTCAGGTTGATCTCGATCGTGCTGCCGTCGCGGAAGGTGGCGCTGCCGAAGACGGAGAAGACGCCGATGGGCGTGCTGACGCCGGAGTCGTAGTCGCTCCGCATGTGATGGGCACCGTCGCCGTCGAGCATGTAGAACTCGCCGTCGGGGTAGACGATCACGTTGGGCAGAGCGTTGCCCGTGTAGTTGCCGCTGGTGGCCCAGCGGCCCTCGATATCGTCTCCCTCCGCCAGTTCGAACCGGCCGGCGATGATCTCCAGGCTGTTCTGGATGCCCAGGCGCATGTCGGTGCCGTCGGTGGTCACCCGGCCGCCATCCTTGTCCACGATCACGTCGCGGAAGGAGGTCGAGCCGCCGGATGGGTTCCAGCCGTTGAGCGTCTGCACGGCCGAGCCGGTGAAGCGGATCTTGGCGTCGTTGGAAGACCAGTACTCGTCGAACACGCAGTGCGAAGTGCTGAACAGGGTGAAGTCGCCGTAGACGTTGAGCCGACTCGTGGAGTACATCTTGATCTGCGCGGACTCGCCCCCGAAGGTCACGCTCTTGCACTCGGCGTTGTATTCAGCAACGGTGATCGTATCGCCGGCGGCGATCATCACGTCGTCCTGGCTGGTGGGCACGACGCCGCTGAGCCAGGTCAAGGGGTCGGTCCAGTTTCCGTTCTGGGCCGAGGTGATGGTGCCGAAGATCGGAGCCCCGTCCATCTCGACGTAGTAGCGCGGGGAATAGCCTTCCAGGTCCGTCATCAGATAGGTCGTGTAGCCGACGCTCCAGTTGGTCGCGCTGCCGGCCGATTCGACGACCAGGATCGAACCGTCCTCGAAACTCTCGACGGCCATGCGCACATGGCCCTCCTTGTGGATGGCATCGCCGGGCAGGATCTCATCCCAGTGGGAGTACGGCAGGGTGATGGGGCCGTAGGCGGGATCCACCATTTCCCTGGTCGTGTAGTCCGCAACGGTATTCCAGCAGCGGCAGATGAAACCCGAACAGTCCACACCATGGGCGTAGGAGCTGGAATCGTCCAGATGGATGTCCCCGGCGAAGTTGCCCGCGGCGATTCCGCCGTCGAATTCGGCCAGGGTATCGGTGCCGCCCCACTTGTAGGGGATACGGTCGTTGAGCCCGATGACGATCCAACCCGGAGTCTCCACCAGGTTGCCGTCCGGGGCCATTTCAACGCCGTCGGAGATGTTGTCCGCCGTGGCTGTCCAGGAGTGCTGGGCGTAGGTCTCGGCCGTGGCCAGGGCTTCGGCGCGGGTCACGGTCGCCCTGCCGCCCCTGAATTTGCGATTCGGCGTTTCCCGGTCGTAGGCGTTGTCGGTCTGGAAGTTGTAGTGAAGCTTCGTCCGGAAGCGGACCGGGTACTTGCCCGAGAAGACGTCGCCGGAGATCCCCTGCAGCGACCACTTCAGAACGTGGATGCCGTCCTCGGCGGAGATCATGTGATAGAGATCGCCGCTAGGCGTCAGCTCCAGGTCGCGGAACATGCGGGTGAAATAGTGGGTGGGAATGTGAATCAGTCCCTGACGCTCCCCGGAGGCGTCGAGGATCCAGATTTCCCGTCGCACCTCTAGGGGAACCGCCTGTTCAACGAGATGGATATCCAGAAAGACCCTGCCGCGAGCGTCGGTGCCGACCACTTGGAGGCCGCCCAGATTTCCCGACGGGACCGGCAGTTCGATGGATGTCGCGCCCCCCCCGTCCCGATTGTCGAACAGCACCTCGGCCAAAGCCGGGGAGCGTCGTACCGCCGTCGGCACGGGCTTGCCTCTGACGGCTGCAAATTCATGAGATAGAAGGGAATAGCTACCGTCGTGGTTGGTCACGATCAGAGACTCTTCCGCGTGTCCGATCTGCCGGATGAGGGGTAGGGACGCTCCGGGACCGAAGCGGGCAATCACGTTTCCATGCCTGTAGTGCAAGATCCGATTCCCGGCCAGGACGAAGTACTCGTCCGAGGATGCCCACAGGAAATCCCGGGAATCCGACGGGACCTGGTAACTGCTGACGAATGTGCCGTTCAGATAGCATTTCACCGCAGCGTCCAGGGGATCCAAAATGGATATCGTGCCGTCGCCATCTTCCACTCTGATGCTCTGCGGTCCGATGCGACAGCCCGGTTCGTCCTGGTGACGGACCCCGGCAGCACCATCATCGCCCCAGGGAACGAAAAGAACCTCTTGCGGTTCGAGTGTCTGGGCGGACAGGCCCAAGGGAATGATCGATACGAGCAGCAACAGCGAAACAAACAGAGGCTGCGCTTTCCAATTCACTGAGACTACCTCCATGGCAAACACTCGACTGACCGTTTCCTGCTATTATAGCATGACCTCGAAGCAAGCATGCCTATCATCCATCAACAGCATAGGCAAACAGGGTCCGGCGTGCAGATGGCCGGAGCAAGAACAAGCACCGAACAACTATTCAAGCAACGTGCCACGGTTTTTTTATTGAAATATAATGATTTACAACTACACGGGCGGGAAGTTGTGCAAATATAGCACAGCTATATCGTGATCAACACGCTCACTCCGGCTCGGACACCCCGCGACTCTCGCACGAGATCTCAGATCATCCGGACGAACCAGTTCCGAGATCGCCGTTTGACACCCGCGAACCAGATGGCCAAGGGAATCATGACCACCAGCAGCCCCGCGAGACCGACGAACGAGGCGAGCACCTCCCCCTCGCGGTAGTAGATGCCGATACGGCGCGTGAAAATGGCCAGCAGCGGGATGTGCACGGCGTAGAAGAACATGGGCACGCGGCCCACGATGGACAGGGGTTTCAGCACGCCCGCGTACAGCCCGATGCGGCAGAAGAGACCCACCATGAAGATGACCGCGCCCGCGAACCAGAACTGGTGCGCCAGGCTCGGCGGGTACTTCTGGACCAGGCAGAAGGCCCAGCTCAGGAATTCGCCGTGGGGGAATATGTTGCCGTAGTCGCCGCCCCACCAGCGCACGGCCCAGGCGACCAGCACCAGCGCCAGGCCCACGCCCATGGTGCGGTTGGCCCGCGCGGCGGGATCGCGCCACACCTCGAACCAGAAGTGGGCCATCACGCTGCCGACCACGGCCAGGGCGAACCACGGGATGATCGGGTACTTGTTGTAGTCGCCGGCGTCGACGAAGAGCTGCATGGGGATGTGGGTCCAGGACGCGTGGTCGTAGGGAATGCGCAGCAGCAGGGGGTGGACCAGGAACAGGACGGCCGCGACGGCCACGCGCCACTGCCAGCGCCAGCGTACGATCAGGATCAGCAGCAGCATGGAGGCGCCGATGGTCGCGATGATGCCGAAGTGGTCCAGGCGCAGGCGCTGGAAGCCGCCCCAGCTCGCGTTGACCCACACGATCTGCACGGCGATCAGGAAGAGCCCGCGCTGGACGAAGTCCCAGCGGGCGCGCGCGTCGGAGATGCCGTGTTCGACGCGCCGCCAGTAGGCGTAATAGACCATGGCGCCGTTCATCACCAGGAAGCCCGGGGCGCAGAGGTAGCCCATATAGCGCAGCCAGAACTGCCCGGTGGTGCCGAAGAACGGGTCCAGCGGGTCCAGGCTCAGCCACACGTTGTTGAAGTAATAGTTGCAGTGCCCGAGGGCCATCATGACGCCCACGAGCCCGCGGAACTGGTCTATGAAGTCGAAGCGCTGCTTCTGTTCAGCCACAGGGCCGCTCCTCCGCGGTTACTGGTTGCGCACCACGCGGAAGCCCACGAAATCGTCCGCCGAAGTCGGGTAGAAGGTGCCGCGGGCCGCGCTGCGGCAGTCGCGGGCGTAGTAGTGCCAGCTGCCGCCGCGCACCACGCGTTGCTCGCCTTCGGCGGGACCCTCGGGATCCAGCACCGGACCCGCGGGGTAGGCACCGTACCAGTCCCAGCACCACTCGCGGACGTTGCCCGGCATGTCGTACAGGCCGTCCGCGTTGGCGGTCTTCTGCTGCACGGCCCGGGGCTCGGTGGCGTTTCCGCAGTACCAGCCGACGTCTTCCAGCAGGGCGTCGGCGCCGCAGTGGACGTCGGTGAGCTCGCCGTTGTAGAGGCCGGTCGCCGTGCCGGCGCGGCAGGCGTACTCCCATTCGGCCTCAGTGGGCAGGCGCCAGCCGTTCGCATCGCGGTTCCAGGTCACCAGCGGGCCGTCCACGACGTAGGCGCGGGTCAGGCCGTCCTCGTCCGAGAGGGCGTTGCTGTATTCGACGGCGTCGTACCAGGTGACGTTGTGCACCGGCAGGCCGTCGCCCACGAAGGTCGAGGGGTTGACGGGCATGAGCGCGTTCCAGGCGAGCTGGGTCACCTCCGTCGCGCCGACCACGATCCCATGGGTGAGCGCAACCGCGAACTGGACCTCGTCGTAGCGTCGGCCGATTTCCCCCTCGGGGCTGCCCATGACGAACGCGACCGTGCCGACCGCGGGCTGATCCGCGGGCTCGGCGGTCGCGAGGTTGCCATGCCCGTCGTCGAAGACGAATCGGTAGGCGTGGGCGCCGAGACCGAGCGTGGTCGTCAGGCGATACAGCGACCCGGTTTCCGGCTCGCCCGCGACGTAGGCCATGGCCGAGGCCGCGCCGTCGATCTCCACGTCGTGGGTGACCGGCAGGTCCCCCTCGTCGTCGAAGTAGGTCACCTCGAAGGTGTAGTCCGTCGTCAGGGTCCCATAGTCCGGTTCGACGACGCCGCCGTTGAGGAAGGTGCCGGATGGGGTGAGCACGGCCGCGTCGTTGGAGAGATCGGACAGGTGGCCGTCGTTGTCGCGGACCTTCATCGCGAAGTGGTAGGTGGTCTCCTGCTGGAGACCGGACACGTCGATGGACTGCACGGTACCGGCCGGCTCGGGTCTGGGCAGGCCCAGGACGGGTTGCGCCACCTCCCAGTCGGCCTCGTTCAGGATGTCGGTCAGGGCATAGCGCATCTCGTAGGATCCGGCCGTGCCGTAATAACCGTTGTCGCCGGTGGCCTGCCACTCGAGGCGGACCGAGGAGGAGCTCAGGAACGAGCCGGCGAGGGTCGTGACGGGAGCGGGCGCACGTGTATCGCTGGACAGGTCGGGTCCCGCCAGCACCAGGAAGCCGTCGGTGCGATCGGCCACCAGCACGTGACCCGACGGAGCGACGCAGAGGTCCGCGGCGTAGCTGGTCTCCACGGTTCCAGCGTATACGGGCAGTTCCGGGTCGCGCACATCCACCACGTGCACGCCTCCGTCGGCGGCGCAGAGCAGCGCGTAGCCGCGGGAGACCACGATCGAGCGGCTATAAGCGGTCAGGTCGATCTGCGCCAGGTGGACAGGCGTCTCGCCTCCGTTGATCTGATAGACGGCGAGGCCCTCGGTACCGTCGGCCACGTAGGCGTAGTCGCCGTCGACGGCCACGTCCAGCGCATTGCCCGGCGAATCGCACCAACTCACCAGCTGGACCGCGCCCAGCACGCGCTCGTGCACGTCCAGCACCGCCAGGCCCATCTGGTCGTCGGCGACGTAGGCGAAGCTGTCCCGCACGGCGATGCCCATGGCGTACCCCTGAGTGCCCGCGAAGACGCCGTTGTACTCCAGCACGCCGGGGAATTCGGGCGTCGATTCGAAGATGCGAACGCCTTTCCAGCTCTCGGCCAGGAAGACGACGAAGGGATCGTCGGGATCGTCCGGCTCGTCGACGAAGATGCGGTTGCCGTCCACCGCCGTGGTGCCCTGGTTGAAGGAGACCACGTTCAGCGGATCCGTCACGTCGTAGGTCGTGATGCCTTCCGTGCCCTCGACCACCAGCGCGATGTCCAGCAGGGTCTGGTTGGCGAAGGTCCGGATGATGTCGACGTTGTCGGCGTACTTCGTGGTGTTGATCGTGTCGATCAGCAACGGGGCGCCGGGATCGGCGACGTCGACCACGTGCAGCCCGGCCTGGCCGCCGGCCACGAAGGCGTAATTACCCAGGGCGGCGACCCCTTCGTTGGCGCTGGGCAGGGGCACCTGGCCGACGATGTGGAAGGGGGATTCGGGCGCCTCGTAGAGATCGGCCGCCCCGCACCCTCCCAGCAACATCGCCAACGCTACCGTCAGGGAAAGTCTCGTCATGTTGCGCTTCGTCATTCCGGCTCCTTACAACTTGTACGTCAGGCCGATCCAGAACCGGCGCTGGTTATAGTCCTTGTCCTCGGCGATGTCGCCCCTCCAGGGCGACTCCACCACCCTCTCGGTGTACCGGACGCCGACCGCCATGTTGACGGTCTTGTTGAGCTTGCGGTTGAACACGAGTTGCGCGGCGTAGACCAGGTCCTTGCGGCCCACGTGGTACGGGTCGTCAACGAGTTCCTTGGTCGAGGTGAACCAGTAGATCTGGTGCTGGGCGCGCAGCGACACCTTGTTGAAATACTTCTTGGCCCACTTCGGTTTCCAGGCCACGTCGATCTGGAAGAGATCCCGCTGGTAGGAGGGGTCCGAATCGTCGCTGGTCTCCACGCTCTCCCCCACCTCGTTGGCGGCCCGGGCCGGCGCGTCGCTGAAGCCGTAGTCGAGGGTCAGGCGCCAGGTCTTGTTCAGGTCCCAGTAGAGCGTTCCGCGCAGTCCCAGGTCCTTGATGTCGTTCTCCATGAACTCCTGGTTGTAGTAGCGCAGCGACCGGTTGAGATGCAGCTTCAGGCGCATATTCTTGCGGATTTTCGTCCTGAAGATCAGGTTGAAGACGTTGCGCGAGTAACGGAACTCGGTCCACGCCAGCGGATCGCTGGGCGGCTGCAGGGGCGTGCGGTACGAG
This sequence comes from uncultured Fibrobacteraceae bacterium, assembly GCA_964617805.1. Lineage (GTDB taxonomy): Bacteria > Krumholzibacteriota > Krumholzibacteriia > LZORAL124-64-63 > LZORAL124-64-63 > JAHIYU01. The sequence continues at coordinate 36,678 of CAZTWK010000026.1, forward strand.
AGCTCGCGGATGTACTGCTGGGGCGCGTAGTTGTACCAGAACTCCAGGCTGCGCCCCTTGGGCAGATACTGGCGGATGTAGTAGTCGAAGCCCATGTTCGACTTGACGTTGCCCTGGACGTACTGCCAGCGCTTGAACTTGAAACGGAAGCGGGTGTTGCCCCAGGGAAGCAGCTTGCGCTGGGCGTACACGTCGAGGCTGGGCGCCAGGATGTGCGTGTCCTGGCGGTCGATCTGGAACTTGTAGGGATACGTTCCCGCGTGGAAGTCGTCCAGGTAGTCGTCCGAGTAGCGCAGGAAGTTGTCGTCGTAGATGGTTTCCAGTCCGACGGTCACGCTGGTCTTCCACTTGGATTTCTTCTTCTTGCCCCCCTTCTTCCCGGCCGGAGTCGCCGGCGTCGCGGAGGGGTACCCTGTCTGCACGAGCGGCCGGGGGCTCTTGAGCTCCTCGGGCATGGCCTGCGCCTCCGCGCGCGGTGCGGCCGCAGCAGCAGGCAGGGCGCAGAGCAGCAGCACCGCAGGCACAAGCAGACCCGGGATCAACCTTCTCATGAGGGCCAAACGCATTTCCATCCTATCTGACGTCCTTCGCGGGGATGCGGATCTTGGCGGACACGCAGCAGCCGTCCGGCCGCACGCAGCGGATCTCGACACGGTGGCGGCCCCGATCCAGGGGCAGGCGCATCGTCCTGCGCTGGCCGGGCAGCACGTCGGGACGATCGGTGAACACGGCGGCGTCCAGCTTCTCCGTGTCGAAGTGGTAGGTCCTCAGGGGTTCACCGTCGACCACGGCCTCCAGGGTGTAGGGCTGGCTGCCGCTCATGGTGTGGTCGAAGTCGAGCCGCGTCCAGACCGTCAGGGTGGTGGGCCCCGTCACCTCGCAGGCCAGCGGCTGGTCGGGCGTGAAGCAGTAGTAGGTCGAGCGCGCGCCGCTGTCGAACTGCAGGTGCGTCACGTCGGCGTAGTGCTCGGGCGAGTAGGAGACGAGCTCCTCACGCGGGCGCTTGTTCTCGCGGAAGAAGCGCGCGGCGACCTCGCCTTGAGGCGCGGCGGCGACGGCGGTGATCTCGAGCTCGTGCCAGCCGTCGTCCACGGTCAGGTAGGCACGCCGCAGTCCGCCGCCGGCGGCGGTCTCGTCCCCGCAGCGGGACACATCGTCCCGGGCGGAGCCGCTGAAGACCTTGGACAGGACAGTGTCGCCGTCCACCGCCACGTGCAGGGTGTATTCGCGGGGGCCCGTCCCCTGCGGTTCGTACAGATAGCGGCAGAGGAACTTCAGCCGGCGCGGACCGCGGACGCCGATCGCTACAGGGTCCTCGCGGTCCAGGCGCTTGTATTCCACCTGCTGGCCGTCGACGGTCAGGCACACTTCACCCTGATCGGCGACGGTCGCCAGGGAGCGCCAGCTCACGGCGATGGCGTGGGGAGCCCACAGAAGGACGCTGCAAACCACGGCGGCCGACAGACAACAGGCACGTAGCGTGTACTTGCTCATTTCATCTCTCCCGTGCGTCTTCCGAGCCCGAAGGGGGGCCGGAACTTGCGACGGACCTCCGGCGCCAGCACCACGGCGCAGAGTCCGGCATAGACAACGAAGAAAACGGCCGTCAGCGGGATCCGATAGCTGTCGCGCACGAAGATGTCTCCCTCGCCGGGTCCGGCAAGGTAGTCCGGCGCCACCGGCAGACCGTGATCGCGCGCCTGGTCGGCGATCTCCAGCAGGTGGATCACCGGCACGCCCTTGTCGGCCATCAGGACCATGCTGCCCTTGCGCGGCCAGTTCTCGGCCGCGAGGGTCATGGACAGGCCGCGGGGGATGAGGATGCGGTTCTGGCTGCTGCCGAGACTGGCCACGCCGCCGCCCACGTTCACGTAGCAGCGGCAGGGACGGCCGCGCAGGCGCTCCTCGTAGAGCGACATACGGGCCGTGATGGCCTGCTCGATGTTCTCCGATGCGAGCAGGGGCACCTCGCAGCGTTCGATGCCCTCGATGAGCAGCCGGCGGCCGTCGGGGCTGAGGCCCCGTCCCATGTCGTCGCCGCCGCCCAGGGAGGCCGCGACCGAGTGCACGTGGAAGATCCGCTCCTCGACGAAGAGGCGCTCCATGTCGAGCCAGGTGAAGGCCGGATCGTTGGCGCCCCACATGGACGCGCCAACCGAGGTGATCACCACCGGCGCCAGCTCCATGGCCTCCAGCGCGGCGTAGACGGCGATGTTCAAGCCGGGGAACGAGCCCGAGACCGCCACGGCCACCGGGTCGCCGGCCTTCAACCCCGCGCGTCGGAACAGATCCACCATCACCGCCGCCCAGTTGGGGTTCAGGCTGGTCAGCTTGGCCTCCAGGTCGCCGCGCGCGTTGGTGATGAGGCTGAACTCGGGGCCGATCAGGCCCGTGCCCGCCGGATCGTTGACCAGGTCCACCGCGGCGCCCTCCATCAGGCGGTGGCGGCGCACGGCCACGAAGGCCTCGTGGGCGGCCTCGGCCGCGGCCATCTTCAGCTCGTAGTCGCGTTGCCTGACGGGCGTACGCGTCCACTCCAGCACCCCCTGCAGCAGGAGCGCCAGGACCGCGAGGCCGCCCAGGATCAACGGGCGGCGACTAGCCGATAGCCGTGTCGACAAGTCTGCCTCCGTGTGCCAGGACCAGCGCCAGCCGGACCAGGAAAGCCGCCATGATCATCGTGCCGATCGTCTCCACCACGCCCTGGCGGTGCATCCAGTAGGCGATCAGGCCGGGAATGATGTAACCGATGGACTGGATGATCGAAACGTCCAGTCCCGTGTCGAGCATGGCGTTGAACACCAGCACGTAACGCGTGAGATAACCGAAGACGAAACCGACCAGCACGCTGAAGACCAACGTACGACGGCCGTAGAGCAGGATGAAGCGACTCAGTAGCTGGACGGTCGCATAGGTGAACATGGCGGCGACGATGGTGCCCGCCACGCGCAGGGGCTGGTCCAGGTGCAGGGCGATGTAGCCGGGCACGATCAGCCCGCCGGCCGCCACGCCCATCAATTCCGAGAAGATCAGGCTGACCACGAGCCCCAAGCCGATGGCCTGGATGATCACGACGTCACCTCCTTCCCCTTGAGCAGGTCGAGCAGCGCCATGCCGGCCCCGCCGATGTTGCCGACGCCGACCACGGTGGCCGAGTCGCCGCAGATCTCCAGCAGCCGGCGCCATACCTCGTCGGGCTCGAGCCCGCCCAGGTCGACCACGCTGTCGCGCGACACGCGCCGGACGAACAGATCCGAAAGCTGGGCGGTGGACTCCCCCACCAGCACGTAGGTGCGCGCGGTGATCTTGTCGCCGAAGAGGGGGGCCAGGTCGCGGGCGCGCCGCATGCGGTCGGCGCGGTTGTTGTAGAGCACCACCGCCGCCTCCGGGCTCCCGGACAGTCCCAGGTGCTCCCAGATGCGGGCCGTGGATTCGGGATCGTTGGCCGCGAAGGCGTTGACGAAGTGGACCTCCTGGCCGGGCACGTCGATGCGCACGCGGTCGAGGGCTCCCACGTCGGGCCGCACCTGCTGCATGCCGGTCAGGGCGGTGTCGCGCGGGACGCCGACCGACTCGCAGACGTCCAACGCCAGGCTCACGTTCTCGGCGAACTCCACGTAGGCGAAGGGCTCCAGGTCAGCGTCGTCCACCGTGGCGGGATCGGTGGCGCGGAAGTCGGAGCCCTGGCCGCGCGCCTTGCGCTCGAGATAGGGACCGAAGGCCTGCTCACCGGAGAAAAGGGTCGCGCCGCGGGGCACGGTGCCCGCCAGGCTGCGCGCCACGTCATTGAGCCGCGGGCCCTGGACCTCCAGGTGGTCCGAGCGCACGTTGGTGATCACGCCGTGGGTGCTGCCGACGATGCGGTGCTCGCAGATCCACTGCAGGTCGGGCCGCACGGCCATGCATTCCAGCACCAGCGCCTCGGCCTTCTCCGAGACCGCCCGCCGGAAGACGCGCAGCTGCTCGCGGATGTTGGGCGAACCGTGGCGGACCACCGGCGTCTCGCTGCCGTCCACGTGGATGAAGCGGGCCGCCGAGCCGGTGGTCTTGGCGCAGGTGCGCACGCCGCCGGCCTGCAGGCCCGCGGCGATCAGCCGCGTGACCGAGGACTTGCCCCGGCTGCCGTTCACGTGGATCCGCAGCGGGACGCGGCGCCGCATGAAGCGGTGCCGCCCCATTTCCCACATGCCGAGCACCGTGATCACGGCCAGCAAGAGCAGTATGAACTTCACGGCCCGGGCTCCTATCTCACCAGCATCAGCTTCTGCGTCAGCACGCGGCCGACGCTCTCGAGCCTGGCGAAGTACACGCCGGCCGCGGCCTCCTGGCCGTCGGCGGTGCGCCCGTCCCAGGTGAGCGAGGAGGGGCCCGAGGGCCGCTCGTCGTCGAGCAGCTCGCGCACCAGCCGTCCGGCGACGTCGTAGACGCGCAGCGTCACGGGGCCGCCCTGGGGCAGTGCGAAGCCGAGGCGCACGTCGCCGCGCGCGGGATTGGGCTGCACCGGGTCGAGCCGGAAGCGGACCAGACCCTCGCTGCCGGTGGTGGACTCCGCGGTCGCCGAGCCGGCCTCCGTGCTGTGCCCGTAGGGGTGCCACGAGATCAGCCGGTAGAGGACCTCGCCCTCGGCGGCGGCGCCGGTGTCGAGGAACTCGCGGGTGCCGGCCGGCAGGGGATCGAGGGTCAGTTCGGCGTCGCCGTTGGCGTCGGAGCGCCGCACGGTCCAGCCCGTGAGCGGACGCTCGTCGTCCACGCTCCAGGCGAGCGCGACGCCCGCGGGCGAACGCTCGGCCGTGAAGGTCTCGACCGTGTAGGGATCGTAGACGGGGACGTCCGTGGTCAGCCTGATGGCCAGGCCGGGCCCGATCGGCGCCACGCCCGGGGCGTAGAGGCCCGCGTAGGACAGTTCCAGGCCGTCGGACTCCTCGGCGTTCTCCAGGCCGACCGAGGCGTACTGGCGCACGTGGTCGTTGTTGACCACCTGCCGGTACAGGAACTCGATCACGCCGTCGCCGGTGTCGGTCGCGATGGACGTCTGGTCGTGCAGCACGAGCTGGAAGGTCTGCATGTCGTCGATGGGCGGGTCGAGGTCATCCACCGTGGACATGTAGTGGATCATGTTGCTCCACTCCACGGTGAAGGTGCCCGCGCCGACGTCGTAGCGGGTGAAGACGCCGCCGGTGCCCTCGAGCGTGGGATCGAAGTTGTCCCAGAAGGGGCAGACGACCGAGTGGTTGCCGTGGCTGCTGGGCAGCGGCCAGTTGTAGAACTCGAACTCGTCGCTGGTGTCGAAGCTGATCCAGCCGTTCTCGCTGAGGCGGATCTGGCCGGTGTAGGCCTGGCCGTAGTACTGGAAGTCGAAGGGCAGGTCCACCAGCACGGCCGTGTTGTCCGACGTGAAGGGCACCTCCACGCCTTCGCCGCCGTAGGCGGGATTCAGGTGAGTCCAGCGGTAGGTCGGCACCTGGTCCGGATAGTCGATGTCGGCGCTGTCGAGGGCGTGGTAGCCGTAGGAATCGGGACCGACGGGCGCGCCGGGATCGACGTCGCCCACCACGAGCTCGGACGTGAGCTCGACCTGGTAGTCCTCGGCGGCGTCGGAGACCACGAACTCGACGCCGACGCCCCGGCCGGTCGGCACGTCGCCGTCGATGGCCAGGACGAAGGGCGCGGTGACCTCGGCGGTCGCGCCCGGCGCCACGTCGGGCAGGTCGACCTCGGCGGTCACGACGCCGCCCACGCCGGGGGTCAGCAGGTTCAGGCGGGCGTGCCCGCCGCCCAGAGGCAGGCCGCCGTCGTTGCGGACGGTGAGGGTCACGTCGCTGTCCTGGCCCTGGCGCAGGTAGCCCGGGCCGCCGACGGCGACGGCCTCCAGCGAGATCGCCGGGCCGCCCACGGTCAGGATCCACTCGGAGGTGGCTGTCGCGCCGTCGTGGTCCGCGTCGACGCGCAGCCTGAGCTCGGCGCCGTCGTCGGCCCGGGACAGCAGCCCCAGCGTGAAGAACTCGGCGCCGCTCGTCTGGTAGACCTCGCCGCCGCCGATGGCGGGCAGGGCGAAGGTGGCCTGCTGGACGTCGGCCGGGCCGGCGAGCGTGAGGGTCGCGGTGCCGGCGCTGGAGGTCAGGGTGCCCGTGTTGGTGAACTCGGGATGGACGGTCAGCACCTCGGACGGGTTGACCACCTGGTCGCCGTTGCCGAAGGGCGCGTCACTGGTCCAGGTCAGGCCGGTGAGCGCGAGGTAGGACTCGGGCTGGTCGACCGGCACCGCGGACTGCTGCGCAAAGCGGTCCGAGCGCGTCACGGTCACCAGCAGCGGCTCGGTGGCGCCCAGGCCCGCCAGGGGCACGTGGGCGACGCCGTCGGCGCCGCTGAAGGCCGAACCCACCAGCACGCCGTCCTGGGTCACGCCGACGCGGGCGCCCGCCAGGGGCGTCGTGCCGTCGGCCTCGGTGACCGTCACCGCGAAGCGGTTGGCGTCGGGCGCGCAGGTCGCCGCGTGGTCGACCGTCAGGTCGGCCGGGGCGCCGCGCCAGTAGTTGAGCTCGGGGTCGCCGAGCAGGTTGTAGATGTGGAAGTAGAATTCCACCGACTCCTCGCCGTGCTCCTCGAAGCCCATCTCGTGGGGGAAGAAGTCCATGAAGCGCAGCTTGCCCGCGAGCATCAGGGCGCCCAGGTCGGTCACGCCCGGGTCGACGATGCGCTCGAAGAAGGAGATGGCCATGGCGTCGTTGTAGCGCGTGTGCGACCAGTGCTCGCCGTTGCCGATGAAGGCCACCGCGCCGCTGGGCTCGCTGGGCGTGCCCTGGCGCAGGAAGACCTCGCCGAAGCAGGCCTGGTCGTCGGAAAAGTCGCCGTTGAGGCAGACGAAGCTCATGACCACCGGCAGCATCTCGCCGTTCTCGACGTTGGGGATGTCCGACACCGTGAAGTGCGGCGGCTCCCAGCCGGCGGTGCCGTAGGCCCAGCCGCGGTAGACGCACATGGACACGCCCTCCTCGAGGGCGTTGGTGATGGGGGTCACGCCGTTGAACAGGGGCGGGAAGGAGACCTGGGAGGCGGGCTCCCAGCCCAGCGTCTCGAGCTGCTCGCCGCACCAGGTGACGGTGCTGACGGGCGTGTCGGAACCGTAGTTGCCGGCCACCATGAGCTGGCGGGTGAGCCAGCCCTCGTCGTCGCGATAGGGGGTCTTCTCGTAGGCGACGGTCTTGTTGATGACGGACTGGGCCTCGTACACCGTCTCCACTGGGATACGGCCGATCAGCAGGTCCGGCAGCCAGTCGTCCACGTCCATCAGGGCGTAGGGCTGGTCGGTGACGTTCTCGCTGAAGCTCCAGGAGGGGATGTCATCCACGTCGCCCACGATGAGCAGGTACTCGGGCGGCACGTCCCAGGTGTCGTAGGCGTCGCGCAGCCAGGACTGGATCGCCGAGTTGCCGGTGCCCGTCTCGTCGGTGGTGACGAGGCGGACGTCGAGGCCCTTGGCCCGCTTCCACTCCAGCAGCGGCGCGCAGGCGTCGACGTACTCGGGCGTGGTCACGACGAGGTAGACGCCGTTGGCGGCCGACTTGGCGCCCGCCGGCAGGCCCGCGAGCTGTCCGTCGAGGACGGCGTCGAAGCCGCGGGCGTGGGCGCGGGCCGGCGAAACGTCGCCGCCGGACCAGCGGCCGTCGTGGTCGACGGTCACGACCGCGTCGGCGTCGAGCCCGGTCGCCGTCACCGAGGCCACGGGCAGGCCGCGCAGGTAGCCCACGTGGCTGCGGACCACCTCGCCGCCGCCCGCGCTCACGCGCGCGTCGCAGCTCGAGGCGCCGGGCGGCAGGGCCACCAGCAGGTGGCTCGAGGAGGCATCGCCGGCGACGACCACCTCGGTGCGGGTGTCGCTCACTTGCACGCGTACCGTATCCGACGCTCGCTGACCGGCCGGGGCGGTGGCCGCAGCCACCGCCGTTAACAGGCCGACTCCGAGAGCAAGCGCAATCGTAGTCTGTTTCATTTCAGAAGGATCATCCGCCTCGACTGTTGGGTGTTGAGAGCTCTCAGCTCGTAGAAATAGACGCCGCTGGCGACCGGCTGGCCGTCCTCGGCGCGGCCGTTCCAGACGGCCTCGTGGCGACCGGCGGGGAGGTCGTTCCAGGTGAATTTCGCCAGGGTACGGCCGACCACGTCGAATATCCGTACGTCAGCCGCGCCCGGCACGTCAAGCCTGAAGACGATGGTCGTGCGGGGGTTGAAGGGGTTGGGGTAGTTGCCGACCAGGTGGGCGGCCGTCCGGGGGGCGCTCTGGGCCCCGGTGGCGCCGCAATCCGCGGGCAGGGCGCCGATCAGTTCGCCGGCGCAGCCGGTGGCGCAGGGGCTGCCGGCCTGGAGCAGGTAATCCCCCGCTCCGCAGAACATGGGATCGAGGGAGAAGTTGCCGCCGCCGTCGTTGCCGCAGAGGGCGTCGCCGGCCGCGTTGCCGAACAGGTCGGTGCAGGAGACGGTCGGGGATCCGCCCTCGCAGTAGAGCCCGGCCCCGTTCGTGTTGTTGGCGATGATGCACTTCTCGATCGCGATCAGGTTGTCGAAGGAGACGTAGACGCCGCTGCAGAGGCCGGCGCCGGCGCCGCCGATGTTGTCGGCGATCGTGCAGTTGCGCAGGATCGGCGCGGACTCCCAGATGACATGGACGCCGGCGCCGTCGGCATCGGCGTGGACGCACTCGTTGGCGGAGATGATGCAGCCCTCGATCAGGGGGGACGAGTCGTCGATCGCCACGCCCGCCCCGTAGGTCCATTCTTGTTCGAGAGTGTTGCCGGTGATTGTGCATCCCGAGAGGGTTCCCGCCGCGCCGAGCTGGTAGGCGATGCCGCCGCCGTTGCCCAAGGCGGAGTTGCCGCTGATGTCGCAACGGACGATGGTCGGAGCAGAGCCGTTGACGAAGATGCCCCCCCCCTGGCCCCAAACGAAATCGATCCGGTTGTTGGTGATCGTGCAGCCGCTCATGTAGCAGTCGCTGCCGTTGC
>CAZTWK010000027.1:0-44264 GCA_964617805.1 uncultured Fibrobacteraceae bacterium
TCAAGCCCGGCGACCACGGCTCGACCTTCGGCGGCAACCCCCTCGGCTGCGCCGTGGCCCGCGAGGCCCTGAAGGTGCTGACCGAGGAGAAGCTGGTGCAGAACTCCGCCAAACAGGGAGACTACTTCATGGCCAAGCTGAAGGCCCTGAAGGTCAAGAGCATCAAGAAGGTGCGCGGCGTGGGCCTGTGGATCGGCGTGGTGCTGGACCGTCCGGCCCGCCCCTACTGCGAGGCGCTGATGGCCGAGGGCATGCTCTGCAAGGAGACCCACGAGAACGTCATCCGCATCGCCCCGCCCCTGACGCTCAAGCGCAAGGACGTGGACTGGGCCATGCGGCGCATCGCGAAGGTGTTCAAGGAACTGGGCTGACACCGTCTACACGTAAGCAAGGGAACTCCGGGCCGGCGACGGCCCGGGGTTTTCATTCCCCCGTTCATTCGATCCCGTGCCGGTAGCCCCCCGTACAGACCGTCTCAAGGTGCTCGATGGTCGCCGCGTCCGGCGCCAGCATCAGGAAACCGGTGGTGAAGGCGCCCGAGGTGGTGTAGGTCACGTCGTCCTGGGGCGGGTCAGTGTCGATGAAGCCGTTGGCCAGCCCGCCGACGAAGGTGCCCTGCACCTCGATGAAGACGAAGCGATCGATGCCCTCGCCGTCGTCGAAGTGGTCCAGAGGCAGCGAGCGGCCGGTGATCTCGCAGGCCGAGAACGTGAGCGTGCCGCCCTCCCCGAAGCCGGTGTATCGACCCTCGGCGGCGCCGGCGCTCATCAGGAAGTCGCCGTCGCCGGGGATGCTGTAGCTGCGGCCCAGCTCGAAGTCCCGGTCGATCCCGATGTTCACGATGTCCCCGCCGGCGGCGAAGTTCACCACGAAGCTGCCCGGCTGGATCAGGCCGTAGTTCTGGCCCAGGGCGCCGTAGACCAGGTCGTCGGCGTCCATGGCGTAGGAATTCGCGTAGGTGGGTCCCTCCAGCTGGAAGCTCACCTCGCCGACCATGCGGTTGATGACGTGGCCGGGCGGGTCGCAGATGTCGTCGGGGAGGTGGAAGAAGGCGTCCATCAGGTCGTCGGCCACGCTGGAGGCGCCGCTCGCCAGCAGCGCCGTACCGGCGGTCTTCAGCAGCACGGGCCGCACGCCGCCCACGTCCTCCGGCGCGGGGTAGGTGTGGTTCGGATCGGTCAGCCAGTCGGCCAGGCCGGCGCCGTCCAGCGCGGGATCGATGGACGCCACGATCGCCGCGATCGAAGCCACCATCGGCGCGGCGAAGGAATTGCCGTCCAGGAAGCGGCGCTCCCAGAAGAACTCGTCGTAGCCGAAGCAGCACACGCCCACGCGGGTGGCCGGCGCGGCGATGTCCACCGACGGGCCGCGGGCCGACTGGGTGAAGATCATGTCCCACACGTTGCTCGTCAGGCCGCCGACGGTCAGCACGTTGGGGGCGTCCACGCCCGACGGCGCGTCGTTGCCGTCGAGGTGGAAGTTCATGTTCGGCGCCGCGCAGACGAACAGCACGTCCTCCGCGCCGGGTCCCGTGAACACGCGCTCCCACTGGGCCATCTGGCGCCGCAGCCAGCGGGGCGTGGCGCCGTCGTCGTGGCGGCCCTGGCTGATGTTGACGATGCGCGCGCCGCGCTGGATTGCGATCTCCGTGGCCGCCAGGGTGCGCGCGGCGTTGTAGAAATTGCCCACGATGTGGGTGTTGGCCACGAACAGCGAGAGCCGCTCGCCCAACACGCGCAGGGCCACGCCGTTGACGATGCCGTCGCCGTCGTCGGCGGCGAGGATGCCCGCGATGGCGGTGCCGTGCTTCTGGAGATGGAAGTCGCGCGGCTCGTTGTCGGGCGCCGCCAGGTCCAGGTAGTCCAGACCGCCCGCGTAGGACTGGATGTCGTCGAACTGCCCGGTGTCGAGGTCGATGCCCGAGTCGATGATCGCCACCTTCACCGGGTTCAGAGCCCCCGGCGACAGCACCTCGTCGAAGACGGGGATCGCCTGGAAGTAGTCGATCATGCCGTAGGCCGCGCGGTCGTAGCCCGTGATCTCCGTGTTGTCGTCGTCGTTCTCGGCGAACCTCATCTCCAGCAGCTCGTTGTAGGTGGCGTGGGCCACGCCGTCGTAGGCCTCCAGCAGGTCGATCACCAGGTTGAGCAGGGCGATGGCCGTGTTCGGCGCCGGCGACGGATTGTCGATCTCGAGCTGGTAGATGCCCACGCGCGGCAGGCGACCCACCACGCGCAGGTCGTAATCCGCGAGGTCGGCGACCATGGCCGCGAGGGACGCGTCCGCCGCGTCGGCGTCGACACCGGCTTCGAACATGAGCAGGATCTGGTCGACCGGCACCTCGCGGGTGTGGAAAGTGCCGTCTTCGTACTCGAATTCGCAGGACATGATGTCCGCGGGATCGGGGTCGGCGTAGCTGACCTCCTGGTCGGCGGGGACGCCGGGACCGCTGGGTGACGGGTCGTCCGAGCCGCAGCCGGACAGTCCCAGGATCATGAACCCGGTCAGGACGAGGATGAATGGAGTTTGGATACGAATCATATTCCCCTCCTACGTTGGCGCTATTATACGCCATTTCATCGTCCAGACACCATGGGTCATGGAGAGGCGCTGGAAGGCCCGGCCTCACGGCCGGGCCTTCCAGCGTGCGGGATCGTCCGCGCCGGCCGCCGCCTAGCGCACGCAGTCGCCCCGCGGCCGCGACTTGTTGTTCGGCTGGTACCCGTAGTGCTGGCCGATCGGCCGGATGTGGCACTTCAGGCAGGTCTGGTCCGGCTTGCAGCAGTTGGAGTTGTACTCCGGGTCCGGACCGTTGAGGCCGCAGGTCCAGGCGCAGTTGCTGATGTCCTCCTTGGCCTCGTCGGTGCAGCAATCGATGTCGGGTTTCTCGCCGACCGGGCACTGCTGGCGGAAGCAGGCCGTCTGGTTGTCCAGCGAGTCGTCCATGCACGCCTCCGCCTTGCCCACGCAGCCGATGGCGCCCCCGATCAGGGCCGCGCCCGCGATGATGGTGGCGCCGCCGTCCTTGCCCGCGCAGGTGAAGTCGAGCAGCGCCTCCAGCTCGTCGGCGAAGGCCTGGTATGCCGGTGTCGTCGGCGTGTAGAGCTCGTCCCAGCGCGCCTCGAACTCGTAGGCCAGGATCCCCAGCAGCTCGACCTCGTCCAGGAAGGCGTACATGGCGGCCTTGCTGGGCTGGCTGAGCGGCGTGATGTAGGCGTCGTCGAAGTAGTGGACGATGTAGACGTCGGACTGGGTCAGCTGTCCTCCTGCGATCAGGTTCTCCAGGAAGGCCACCTGCACCACCGGCGGCGGCACGACGGGCACCGGCTGGATGGGGGCGACGACGCCCTTGTCGTCCGCGTCCTGCGTGACGACGGGCTCCTGCAGCGACTCCTCCGTGCAGCCGCTGGCCAGCGCGAGCACCGCGCCGAGGGCGACGACCGCGAGCAGGCCGCGGATCAGATTGGACGAATGGACGGTCTCGGTCATGTGTCTCGACATGACGGCTCCTCCCGATGGGGTGACGTGATTGCGAACCCTCATCGGGGGAACAGCGGGCGGCGGCGGGATTCAAGATATCGTCAGCCGCCGTCCCCGGGGCGCTTGTCCCGCCGCGCCCGCCCCCGCGACTGCTGCAGCAGGGGCAGGATGTCGTCGCGGCTGCCGGGCGACAGCTCCAGCGCGCGCTCGAAATCGCGCGCCGCGTCGGCCCAGCGGTGGGCGTGGTAGTGGGCGAGGCCGCGGTTGAACCAGGCCTCGGGCAGCTCGGGATCCAGTGCGAGGGCCCGGTCGAGGGCCTGCTCGCCGGCCAGGCCCTGGGCGGTCATGAGCAGGGCGTAGCCCAGGGCGCTCCAGCCCCGGGCCAGGTCCGGCGCCGCGTCGACGGCCCGGCGCAGGTAGGGCAGCGCCCCGCGGTAGTCGCCGTGGTCGTTGAGCAGGTGCCCGTAGAGGGCGAAATCCCCGGCATCGACCCGGCCCTCGGCCTCGAGGCTCCTCACCACGCGCCGCAGGTCCCTCAGGGCCAGGTCCGGCAGGCCCAGTTCGGCGAAGATCCGGCCCCGCTGGCGGCGGCACCAGTGCTCCTCGAGGTCCTGCCGGATGCAGATGCTGAGCAGGTCCTCGGCCTGGTCGGCCCAGAGGTGGCGCGCGTCGGGATCCTCGGCGGTGCGGTAGTCGTCGACGGCGGCCACGGCGGCGCCGTGGAGCGAGCCGGCCGCGTGGAAGCGTCCGAGACTCGTCCAGACGGGCACCCGCAGGGGGCGGCCTTCGTCGTAACCGATGGCCACGTCCCGGGGTTCGGCGCAGAGACCGGGTTCCAGGCCCAGGGCCGCGTAGCCGTAGCCGTAGAAGCGCCGCGCCTCGATCAGGTTGCCCGTCAACTCGCAGACCATGGCCAGGTCGCGGTAGAAGCGGGCGGCGTACTCGCTCTCGGGACGGGCCTCGCGCAACCAGTGGTAGGCGTTGTCCACGCTGCCGCGGGCCAGCTCCGCCATGCCGCGGATCCAGCGCCACTCGAAGCGGAAGTAGTGGATGCGCTCGATGTCCCGGGCCACGTTGAAGGCGCCGCGCAGGTCGCCGTGGCTGGCCCGGGTCAGCCCGAGCAGCATCTGGACCTCGCGCTCCTCGGGGGTGTAGCGGGCGGCGCTGTCGGCCCAGGCGTGGGCGTCGACCCACTTGGCGCGGTCGCGGGAGATCCAGGCCCGCGCCATGACCAGACGCCGGCGCAGGACGCGGCGGTCGTCGGCGTCGCGCAGCAGGATGGCGGCCTCGGCCGCGTCGAGCTGGTCCAGGGCCAGCAGCTTGTTGCCCAGGCGGGAGGTCTGCTCGGCGAGATGGAGCCAGGTGTCGGGATCGTCGGGCGCCAGGCCCGCCGCGGTGGATAGGTCGCGGATGCGCCGGACCGTGTCGGGGGCGCGGGACGCCGCGGCCCGCCAGCGCGCGGCCCGTTCGCGCCGGGCGGAGGCCACCGAGGGCGGCAGGCGCCGGAAGTCGTCGAGGCCCAGCGAGTCGTCCGGCGCCTCGCTGACCCAGACGACGCCGATGAGGATGGGCGGCACGGTCGGTCCGCCGCAACCGGCGGCGAGCAGGATCGCCGCGGCGGCAAGCAGGCCGGCGCATATGTAGATAGGTCGCATGTCGTGGTCTCCGACGACCATTGAACCCCTCCGCGCGTCGCGGCACAAGCAGGAACCTCTCCCGGTCCGTGGACGTACAGCCCTCGGTCGTCTCGATACAGCGTCGTCTTGACAGCCGGCCGGAACCGACGATAGGGTCCGCGGACCGGCCACGCCCCTCTCGCCACGCAAAGGATGCCCCATGCCGCGCAAGGATGCCCCCCTGGATACGTCCCGCACCGTCACGATGTTCGCCCTGGTCCTGCTGTCGTGCCTCTGGAGCCCGCTCGCGCACGCCGCCGACGTCTCCGGCGACTACGACGCGGCCGTCGTCATGGACGCGCGCACCGGCGAGGTGCTCTTCGCAGAGAACGAACACGAGCCGCTGCCGCCGGCGTCCATGGTCAAGATGATGACCGAGCTGATCGTGCTCGAGCTGCTGGAGGAGGGCGAGCTGAAGCGCGACGGCCAGGTGACCGTCTCCGCGAAGGCCAGCAAGATGGGCGGCTCCCAGGTCTACCTCAAGCAGGGCGAGGTCTTCACCGTCGAGGAGATGCTGATGGCCCTGGCCATCCACTCCGCCAACGACGCCGCGGTCTCCCTGGCGGAGCACGTGGCCGGCAGCAGCGAGGCCTTCGTGGAGATGATGAACCGCCGCGCCCGGGGCATGGGCATGCACGACACGACGTTCCACTTCGTGCACGGCCTGCCGCCGGGCTGGCGCCAGGATTCCGACCTCTCCTCGGCCCTGGACATGGCCCTGCTCGGACGCGAGCTCAGCCGCTACCCCGAGGCCCTGGAATGGGCCGTCAGCGACCGCGTGCCCTTCCGCAACGGCGAATTCATCCTGACCAATCCCAACCCGCTGGTGGGCAATTACCGCGGCCTCGAGGGCATCAAGACCGGCTTCACCAGCCAGGCCGGCTACTGCCTGACCGCCGCCGCC
Organism: uncultured Fibrobacteraceae bacterium; assembly: GCA_964617805.1. Classification (GTDB taxonomy): domain Bacteria; phylum Krumholzibacteriota; class Krumholzibacteriia; order LZORAL124-64-63; family LZORAL124-64-63; genus JAHIYU01. Next base: position 6,061 of record CAZTWK010000027.1, read on the forward strand.
ACCCAGAAGGGCGTGCGCCTGATCTCGGTCGTGATGGGCGCGTCGACCGACGAGGCCCGCGGCCGCGAGACCACGCGCCTGCTGTCGCGCGGCTTCGACGCCTACACCAAGCTCACGCTGGTGACCGCGGCCGGCGATCCCTGCACCGAGAGCGTGGCCGTCAAGGGCGGTAAGCGCAAGCGGGCCACCCTGGCCTTCGCGGACCCGCTGGTGGTCGGCGTCCAGCGCGAGCGCAGCGGCGAGGTCGTCTTCCGCTACGACCTGCCCGAGAAGATCGAGGCCCCCGCTTCCGCCGGCACCCCCGTCGGCCACGCCGTCGCCGAGCTGGACGGGCAGGCCCTCGGCCGCGTCGTGCTCATGCTCGCCGAGGAGGTCGAGAAGGGCGGGTTCTGGGACAGGTTGTTCAAGCGTTAGAGGCCCCGTACGCGCAACTTCGGGCCATCCGGTACGTCTGTATACGTTCATCGACCCGCTCCACACGCAACTCCCGAGGAGACGTCATGTCCTTCCGCAGCTGGCTCTGCCTGGCGGCGCTCGCGCTCTGCGCCGGCCCCGCCGCCGCCGACGACTTCGATCCCACCGACATGCGCCTGTTGCGCAATCCCGACATCCACGGGGACGCCATCGTCTTCGTCCAGGGCGGCGACCTGTGGACCGTGCCGACCGACGGTGGGACGGCGCGCCGGCTGACCAGCCACGTGGGCTTCGAGTCCCAGCCCAAGTTCTCCCCCGACGGCGCCTGGATCGCCTTCTCCGGCGACTACGACGGCAACAACGACGTCTACGTGGTGCCCGCCGCGGGCGGCGAGCCCCGGCGGCTCACCTGGCACCCCGTGGCCGACCGCGTCATCGACTGGGAGCCCGACGGCGGGGCCGTCCGCTTCCAGTCCACGCGCACGGCCTTCATGCGGCGCGACCCCCAGCTGTGGACGGTGGCGGCCGAGGGCGGCCTGCCCGAGCAGATGATCCTGCCCACCGGCGGCCTGTCGAGCTGGTCGCCCGACGGACGGCGCCTGGCCTACAACCGCATCACGCGCGAACAGCGCACCTGGAAGCGCTACGAGGGCGGCATGGCCCAGAACATCTGGATCTACGACTTCGCGGCCGGCAACACGATCCAGATCACCGACTGGCCCGGCACCGAGAACTTCCCCATGTGGCACGGCGACACGATCTACTTCACCAGCGACCGCACCGGCCGGCTGCAGATCTGGGCCTACGACGTGGCCGGCGGCGATTACCGCCAGGTCACGCGCCACAAGGACTACGACGTGAAGTACCCCAGCTTGGGGCCCGACAGCATCGTCTACGAGAACGGCGGCTGGCTGTGGGTGCTGGACCTGGCGACCGGGAAGAACCGCCGCGTGCGGGTCGAGCTCAACGACGACCGCTTCCGCACGCGTCCCCGCTGGACGGTCGCGGCCGGCCACATCACGGGCGCCGCGCCGGGGCCCGACGCCAAGCGGGCCGTCTTCGCGGCGCGCGGCGACGTCTTCACGTTGCCTGCGGAGAAGGGCGAGGTGCGCAACCTGACCGCCACGCCCGGGATCAACGAGGTGCGGCCGGCCTGGTCGCCCGACGGCAAGTGGGTGGCCTACTTCAGCGACCGCGACGGCGAGTACGAGCTCCACGTACGGCCCGGCGAGGGCGGCGGCGAGGAGCGGCAGCTCACCGACGACAACGAGACCTACTACTTCGGCCTGCTCTGGTCACCCGACAGCGCCAGGATCCTCACCTACGACGCGGAGATGAACCTGCGCTGGGTGGACGCCGAGAGCGGCAAGCAGCACCACATATCCCGGGGCAACGCCCGCCGCCAGTTCGACGCGGCCTGGAGCCCCGACAGCCGCTGGGTGGCCTACGCCGAGATGGAGGAGAACGGCTTCCGGTCCATCTTCCTGCACGACACCGAATCGGGCGAGACCACACGCGTGACCAGCTCCTTCACCGACGAGGACGCGCCCGCCTTCGACCGCGAGGGCAAGTACCTGTTCTTCACCTCCCAGCGCATCTTCAATCCCCGCTTCGCGGGCTTCGACCGCACGCCCTTCTGGACCGACACCCAGAGCCTCTACCTGGTGACCCTGCAGGCCGACGCCGAGCACCCCTTCCCCTACGAGAGCGACGAGGTCGCGGTCGAGGTGGACGAGGAGGACGAGGCGGAAGACGAGAACGGCGAGGGAGAGGACGCGGAGAACGGCGACGACGAGGACGCCGAGGACGAACCGGTCACCGAGATCGACCTCGAGGGCCTCGGCAGCCGCCTGGTCGCCCTGGACGTGGAGCCCGGCCGCTACTGGGGTCTCGAGTGCGCCGGCGGCAAGCTCTTCTACATGTCCCGGCCCACCGGCGCCGACAAATCCTCGCTCATGTGCTTCGACATGGAGGAGCGGGAGGCCAAGACCGTGCTGGCCGACTGCGCCGGCTTCGACCTGACCGCCGACGGCGAGAAGATCCTCTACGCCGCCAACGGCGCCTACGGCTTCGTGGGCGCCGCCCCGGACCAGTCCCCCTCGGACAAACCCCTGCGCACCGGCGAGATGCGCGCCCGGATCGAACCGCGGGCCGAGTGGCGGCAGAACTTCGTCGACGCCTGGCGCCTCGAGGGCGACTTCTTCTACGACCCGGGCCTGCACGGCATCGACTGGGACGAGATGCGCGATCGCTACGGGGAGCTCATCCCCTACGTCACCGACCGGCGCGACCTGGACTACGTGCTGGGCGAGCTGATCGCCGAGCTGGGCGCCGGCCACGCCTACGTGCGCCCCGGCGGCGACCGTCCCACCCCCGAGCGGGTGGGCGTGGGCCTGCTGGGCTGCGACTTCGAGCTCGACGCCGACGCCGGGCGCTACCGGCTGGTCGGCATCCTCACCGAGCGCGACTGGAACAAGGACCAGCGCACGCCCCTGTCCGGACCCGGCGTCGAGGTGGCCGAGGGCGACTACCTGCTGGCCGTCGACGGCGCGGACATCGCCGCGCCCGCCAATCCCTACGCCCTCCTCGAGGGCAAGGTGAACAAGCAGGTCACCCTGACCCTGGCCGCGACGCCCGACGGCGAGAGCCGCGAGGTCGTGGTGCGGCCCATCGCGGCGGACATCCCCCTGCGCTACGTGCGCTGGGTGGAGACCAACCGCCGCCTGGTCGCCGAGCTGAGCGGCGGCCGGATCGGCTACCTGCACCTGCCCGATACGGCCTTCGACGGCGCGCGGGCCTTCGCCAAGGCCTACTATCCCCAGACCCGCATGGAGGGGCTGATCGTCGACGAGCGCTACAACGGCGGCGGCTTCATCCCCGACTTCTTCCTGAACGTGCTGAACCAGAAGTTCCTCAACATGTGGCGGCCGCGGCACGGCCAGAACTGGCGCACCCCGGACACCGCCTTCAACGGGCCCATGGCGATGGTCAGCAACGCCCATGCCGGCTCCGGCGGCGACGCCCTGCCCTACTACTTCAAGCGGTGGGAGCTGGGCAAGGTGATCGGCATGCGCACCTGGGGCGGCCTGGTGGGCTACAGCACCTACGTGGGACTGATGGGCGGCGGGCACGTGACCTTCCCCGAGTTCGGCCTCTACGACCTGGAGGGGAAGTGGGACGTGGAGAACTACGGCGTCGACCCCGACATCGAGGTGGACAACCTCCCCCACCTGGTGATCCAGGGCCGCGACCCGCAGCTCGAGAAGGCCGTGGACGTCGTCCTGCAGGAGCTGAAGGAGCGCGAGGACCTGCCCGAGGCGCCGCCCTTCCCGCGGGACCGCTAGCGGCGGATGACAAACCGGCGGGCATGACATAACATGTCGGGGGCGCTGCGGCGCCCCCGTTTTCGATCGCACCCGACACGTCCACCGGAGATAGGCATGCGCCGTTACCTGTTCGTCCTGCTGCTCGCCCTGACCACCCTGCAATGCGCCAAGCCCGAGCCCGATCCCGAACCGGCCTACACCGGCCCCGTGTTCGGCCCCGGCCCCCGGCACATCGTGGTCATCTCGCTCGACTGCCTGCGCGCGGACAGCCTGGGCTCCTACGGCTACGACAGGCCCACCAGCCCGTACCTGGACGCCCTGGGCGCGCAGGGCGTGCGCTTCACGCGCGCCACGACCCCCTTCAACTGGACGCTGCCCTCGCACACCTCGCTCTTCACGGGGCTCTACGCCCGCGGCCACGGGGTGCGCAAGGAGAACCAGGCCGTCCCCGCGGAGATCCCGAGCCTGGTGGAGCCCCTGCGCGAGGCCGGCTTCGCCACGGCCGCCTTCACCGGCGGCGCCTACATGGCGAGCACGTACGGCCACGATCGCGGCTTCGACACCTACTGGTCCACGGACAAGGACGTCATCCAGTGGGCAGAGATCCTCGAGCGCGGCGAGGACTGGCTGGGCGACCACGCCGAGCAGGACGCCTTCCTCTTCCTGCACACCTACGAGATCCACATGCCCTACAAGCCGCCGCTGAAATACCTGCGCAAGATCCTGGGCTACCACCGCACGCAGTTCATGGGCGACGTGCGCGAGATCCAGAAGTACCTCACGGGCGCGCGGCCCAAGATCGCCGACGAGGTCCGGGGGCGCTACGACGGCGGCATCTTCTACACCGACGACCTGCTGGGCGGCTTCCTCGCCCGCCTGGAAGAGGCGGGCCTGACCGACAACCTGCTGCTGATCGTCTCCAGCGACCACGGCGAGGCCTTCTGGGAGCACGGGCGCTGGGGACACAACGGCGACCTGCTCGGGCCCCAGCTCACCGACATCCCCCTGATCGTGCGCATGCCGCCCGCGATCTTCCCCGACCTGGCCGGCAAGGTCGTCGATCGGGAGGTGAGCTTCCTGGACATCATGCCCACGGTGCTGGACGCCGCGGGCGTGGAGCCCGAGAGCGACATCGACGGTTTCTCCCTGCTGCCCGAACTGATCGGCCGCTCGGTGAGCGCCGCGGACGCCGAGGCCCGCGAGCGCCGCACCGTCCGCATCGGCGGCGAGGAACACCTGCTGGGGCTCTGCGAGTCGCGCAACTACGTGTCGTTGCGCGCGGGGGGCCGTTCGGTGGTGGTGCCCGGCCCCGCCTGGTCGGAGGAGAACCTCGCCGACGACGTGCCCTACCACGAGGGCCTGGACGTGAAGGCCTGGCCCGCCCTCTACCGCATCGACAACGATCCCGGCGAGCTGGAGCCGCGGCCCTTCGCGGGCGACGACGCCGCGGAGCTGGGCGACGCGGCGGCGCGTCTGGCCGGCCGGCCCGGCCAGCAGGACGTGACGCCCTCGGAGATACAGATCCCGCCCAGGCTGCGCCGACGGCTCGACGCCCTGGGCTACCTATAATCCCCGGCAAGGACGGGATCCCATGCCCGATTGGCTGACCGACATCGATTCCCCCCTCGTCATCACCGCGCTGAGGCTGGGTTTGACCATGGTCCTGGCCTTGCTGGTGCGGCTGGCCGTGTTCCCCCTGCTCGCGCGGGCGAGCCGTCGCAGCGAAACCCGGCTCGACGACATCGTCGTGGAGCGCCTGCGCGGCCCGTCCATCGCCACCGTCGTGCTGGCCGGCGTCGCCTGGTCGGTGCTCTGGCTGGACAGCGGGTCGCCTCTGCACTTCGTGGCCGTCGGCGTGCTCAAGACCCTGGGCATCGTCATCTGGGCGGTGGTGCTGGCGGGCATCGGCACCATGCTGCTGGAAGCGGGCAGCCGCCGCGCGGGCGACCAGGGCGCGCTGCAGACCAAGACCCTGCCCCTGTTCGTGATGATCTGGAAGGTGGTGATCTACGGGCTGGCCTTCTATTTCCTGCTCGCGGCCTGGCACATCAACGTCACGACCTGGCTGGCCTCGGCGGGCGTGGTCGGCATCGCCGTCGGCTTCGCGGCCAAGGACACCCTGGCCAACCTCTTCGCCGGCGTCTTCATCCTGGCCGACGCGCCCTTCAAGATCGGCGACTACATCGTCATCGACGACGTCACCCGCGGCGAGGTGACCGACGTCGGCCTGCGCTCCTCGCGCCTGCTGACCCGCGACGACGTGGAGGTGACCGTCCCCAACGCCATCATCGGCAACGCCAAGATCATCAACGAGACGGGCGGGCCCTCGGACAAGATGCGCGTGCGCATACCGGTCTCGGTGGCCTACGGCAGCGACGTGGACCGGGTGCGCGAATTGCTGCTGGGCTGCGTCGAGGGCGTGGCCCACGTGGTGGGCGTACCCGAGCCGCGCGTGCGCTTCCGCCTGCTGGGCAACTCGGGCCTGGAGTTCCAGCTCTCGTGCTGGGTGGAGGAGCCGGCCCTGCGCGGCCGGGTGGTCGACGCGCTGACCGACCGGGTCTACAAGGCGCTGGGCGAGGCGGGCGTGGAGATCCCCTATCCGAAGCAGGACGTGTACGTGAAGGAGTTGCCGGGCAGGGGCGAGTGACAAAGCTCCCCCGTGCCGGCGATCACTTGAGTATCGTGAAGGAAGCCGTCAGCTCGCGGTCGGCCAGGATGCAGCTGGCCAGGTAGCGACCGCTCGGCAACGACCGCCCCCGTGTTCCGGCACCATCCCAGCGCAGGACATGTTCGCCGACAGACAGGGTCTCGCCCGGCAATACGGCCACCTGCCGACCCTTGACATCATAGACCCGCAGCCGGACCGATGCGGGCGCGCCGAGTCGCAAGGCGAACAGGATCTCGTCGTTGTCAGCATAGGATACGGCCAGATCCCATCTCCCGGAGTCGGGACAGTCGGGCTTGAACGAGCGATCCAGCAGTACAAGCTCCAGGCCGTCCTCGGCGAGATGGTTGACGCGATAGGAGCGCTCCGGCGCGCCGTCCGCACATACTGAGTCGTCGATGCATCGGAATCGAAGACCATCACGGCTCGTGACGGGCAGCCCGTAGGTCCGGTCACCCGCCCTGACGTCGACGCGCAGGGCGTTGGGATCGCGAGTGACATCCGTTCGCCACGACAGGACGATCTCTTCGCCGTCCTGGACCAGCGATACGTCCTCGACGACCAGGCCGACGATCGTCGGATCCTCCAGTTCCATGACGAAGGCGTCGATGTGACCGCCGAGAGTTTGATCGAAAGCATCCCCGCTCACCGGCAAGGCCGGATTGACGGCACCGAGACCGGTTGAGCCCAGCAGGATCAGACCAGACGGGACCAACTCGATACCACTCGCCCTATCCATATAGCTCCCACCGAGATAGGAGATCCACCGGCACGTCTCGCCGGTTGTGGAAAGCGAGGCCAGAAGAACATCCTGTACGCCCAGATACTCGGGATAGAGACTGGCCGGCGTCGTGGCGATGTCCTCGGACATGGTCGAGGTGGCGACGATGAGATTCCCCTCGTCATCCTCCCGCAGCCGGGGACGGCTGTGGCTCACCGCACTGCCGTCGAAAGCGGACCCGCCCAGGTTCCGCGCCCAAAGTAAGTTCGCGCCGTCTTCGCTCAGGGCCCCCACGACAACGTCCCCCTCGCCCGTCAATACCGAGCCCCAGCCCGTGGCCGACAGCGGAAAATCGTCAGAATCGGTGCAGGCGGCGAAATGGATGTCTCCGGACGAGCTCGTCTGGATCCCGATCCGGGTGTCGATCCAGCTTCCACCGATGTAGGTGCCCCAATCGAAGCTGCCGTCGTCCTTGTCCAGGCTCATGACGAAGAGGTCGGATTCACCGTTGGGCGTCGTGTCATAAGCCCCTGCGCTGACCGGAGCCTCTCGACCTGACCCTGCGACCAGCAACCCGCCCGCGTGCGACAGGTCGAATGAACTCACATAGCCGGAGGCCACCCCTCCGATCCAGACCAAGGAGCCGTCGACGGTCCGGAACTTCGCGACGAAGCCGGCGGCGTCCGGCAACAAGGTGAAATCGAAAGGGATCCCCCCGTAGTGTGGATATCCCGGGTAGGGCGTCGTGTATCCGCCGACATACAGATAGCCGGCCGGGTCGTGGAAGAGCGCGGTCACCTCTTCGTAATCGCCGCCACCGATGTACGTGCACCATCTCAGGGTATCCAGGCTCGGTGTCAGAGACACCACGAAGCCGTCCGTGAACCAGCCCTCGTTCTCCATGTCGTACGCGCCGGGCGTCGTGGGCAGATCGATCGAATCCGACCAGCCGCCGACGTATACGTTGCCGTCGTCGTCGAGCGTCAGGTCGTTCGGCTGATCTCCGCCGTCGCCCCCGAAATACGTCGAGTAGACCAGCGTGTGATCGCCGGTATCGAACGCGGTGATGAATACGTCCTGAGAATACGGCAGCGAGTTGTGGCTCGTGTCGTAGGCTCCGAACGTGGTGGGGTGATCGACCGAATGAGTCGCGCCGGTCACCACGTACCTGTGTGCATGTCGATCCAGCTCGAGATTCACGCCGTAGTCGGTGGCCGAGCCGCCGAGATACGAGCAATAGGTGATGGAGATCGTGGGATCGGCGGCCGCTCCAATCGGTAGGGTCATCGACATCAGGACGATCGCCAAGCCGCTGCATGGAACTTTCATGGTACGCCACCTAACCGGAAGGGTGAGATATGACCGGACCTGATGGCATGTCAGTCGACGCTTGAATACACGGAAGAGCATACTATAAAATGTGAGGCTCAGGGGCCATGCAGGGAATAAACGGCGACGATCCGGCAGCCCCACCTGCCGGATCGCCTACCTGCACTCGCAGAACACGAAAGGGGGAAGTGTCCTGTCTGATCGTGTCGTTGCAAGAATGTTGCCAGTTGTCACTCGTGATTCGTGATTCTTTCATTTCGTTTAGTTACAAGGGTATACAGGATTTCACTCCCTGCGGACCGTCCCACAGCGACCGTAACATGTGTCTCATCGTCCCATGATCCCGTGCGTCATGAGACAGCGGGACAAGTGGTACTGTGGCCGCAAGTTGAACGAAAATGATCAATATATGACGATTTGTTATCGTATTTATAATTACATGAGAATCATATTTTGAATTCCAGCCATCACTTGTGGTAGTCTGGCCAGGAAATATATCAACCGGAAAGGAGGCGATCCCGGATTCGGAAATAGGAATACCACGCGTGGAGCCACGAAAAAGGGGGGAACAATGCGTACCTGCATGAAAGTATTCCTGATCGCGGGCCTGGTCTGCCTGGCCTTCGGGCCGGCGCTGGCCGGCAAGCCCACCTTCAAGCCGACCACCTTCGATCGCGGCCTGCTGGTCTGCGACAACGCCATCGACTTCCCGTGCGGCGAGACCTTCGCCGGCAGCAACGTGGGCGCACCCGCCAACGTGTCGACCTACAGCTGCGTGGGCTGGAACGAGTCCGGCGGCGAGGTGGTCTACGAACTCTACCTGGACGACACCTACGACGTCACGGTCACCCTGAGCAACCTGACCTGCGACCTCGACATCTTCCTGCTGGCCGACTGCGAGGAGGCGAACTGCATCACCTACGGCGACTCCAGCTTCAGCATCCAGCTGAACACCGGCACCTACTACGTGGTCGTCGACGGCTACAACGCCGCCGAGTGCGGCTTCGACCTGACCATCACCTGCGAGGCGCCGCCGCCGCCGCCGGAGGACCCGGGCTCGACCTGCCAGTTCCTGTCGATCTGCTACGACTGGGATTTCGCGGTGGGCGACCACGGATTCGTGCCCGAGCCCTGCGACGTCGAGGGCCTGCCCGTCTGGCAGTACGGCTTCGAGGCTGTCGTGCCCGGCTCGCCCGGGAACGTGTGGGCCACCATCCTCAACGGTCCCTACGTGAGCGGCGCCGGCGATGGACTGATCTCGCCGCCCTTCACGGTGGACCCCGACTGCGACTGGATGGAGATCAAGCACTACGTCTACACCGAGGGCTATCTCACCGGCAGCGGCAACATCTACGACGGCGGCAACGTGACCGTCGACGAGATCGTCATCCCGCCCGTCGAGGGCTACGACGGGGTGTGCAACAGCGGCCTGCCGGACTGCGTCTACCAGGAGGAAGTGTTCGCAGGCGACATCACGGCCGGGATCCCGCAGCGGACCTGGACCACCAGCTGCTTCGACCTGTCCCAGTTCATGGGCATGACGATCCGGGTGCGTTTCGACTTCGGATCCGACAGCAGCGTCACGCGACCGGGCTGGTACCTGGCCTACGTGAGGATCGGCGACACCCAGGGAGCCGTGTCCGACGAGGACATGACCTGGGGCGGCATCAAGTCGCTGTACAGGTGATCGGGACGGCTACCTGACGGAGCGCAATAGGGGACCCGGGGCGACCCGGGTCCTCTGCTTGCGGCGTCAGCCGGACATCCAGCGGTAGAGGGTCGAGCGCGACACGTCCAGACGCTTGGCCAGGGCGCTCTTGTTGCCGTCGCAGGCCTCGAGCAGGCGCTGCAGCTCGTCGTCGCTGGGACGGGCGCCGCGCGCGCCGGAGTCGGGATCGCCGCGCCGGGGCGGGATCGGCGAGTGGTCGCCGCGGCCGCGGCAGAGCAGCGCCTCGCGGGCGTACTGCATCAGCTCGCGGGCGTTGCCCTCGAGGCGGGCGGACTCGATGCGCTCGAGGCGGACGGGCTCGAAGATGTCGACGGCGTCGGTCACCCGCCCGGTCATGCGCGACAGGAAGAGGTCGAGCAGCGGCCGGATGTCCTCGCGGCGCTCGCGCAGGGGCGGCACGTCGACGGTCATCATGCGCAGGCGGTAGTAGAGATCCTTGCGGAAGCGCCCCTCCTCCACCAGGTCCGAGAGGTGCGCATTGGTGGCGGCGACCAGGCGCACGTCCGCGGTGCGGACGCTCGGGTCGCCGAGGCGCCGGTACTCCCGGTACTCGATCAGGCGCAGCAGCTTGGCCTGCAGGGGCAGCGGCAGGTCGCCGACCTCGTCCAGGAACAGGGTGCCGCCCTCGGCCTGCGCGACGTAGCCCGGGGCCTCGCTGTCCGCACCGGTGTACGCGCCGCGCGCGTGACCGAAGAACTCCCTTTCGAACAGATCGGCAGGGATGGCGGCGCAGTTCACGGCGACGAACGGCCCCGGACGACGCGAACTCGACTCGTGGAGGCGCCGGCAGACGAGTTCCTTGCCGGTGCCCGTCTCGCCGGTGACCAGCACGGGCTCGGTGTAGCCGGCGTAGGTGTCGCAGCGAGCCAGGATCCGGCGCATGGCCGGCGACGTCGCCACCATGGCGAAGGGATCGACCTGCGCGGGATCGCGGTCCGGGCGCCCCGCGCCGTCGCGGTGGCCGAGACGGTCGACGACCGCGAGCAGCTTCTGCGCCCGTCGCTCCCAGAAGGGCTCGTCGACGCGCTGGAACAGGAACTCCGCGGCCACGGCGTGGCGCCGGGCGCGCGCGGTCATCACCTGCAGGACGGGGGCCGCGGGCTCGGCGGTCCGCTCGGAGGTGGTGTCGCGGTCTATGATCGTGATGGCCACGTCCAGGTCGCCGGCCGCGTCCAGGTAGAGGCCGGCCGCCGTGAGGTGGGCCAGGGCCAGCTCGTGGTCGGCGCGGATGCCGCTGAGCACGGACACGGCCGTGTCGGTGGCGGCGAGGCCGGCGACGATCTCGCCCTGCCGGGCGAACAGCTCGGCGCGGCAGCGCTCGATGACGCCCAGCTCGAAGGGATCGTGCTGGCGGCGGGCCAGGGTCATGGCCTGCCCCAGCAGCACCTCGGCCTGCTCGTGGCGGTCCATGGCGGTCTGGCACTCGCCCTCGCGCCGCAGCAGCTCCAGGACCAGGTCGCCCTCGGGGGCGATCTTGCGGGCGATGACCATGGCGCGGGCGTAGTAGCGTCGGGCCTCGGCCGGCTTGCCCTCGTGGCGGAAGACGTCGCCCAGGAACTCCAGCCCGAGGCATTCCTCGCGGGGCTGGTGGTGCTCGACGGCGAGACTGTAGGCGGCCATGAGGTTGCTGCGGGCGTCCTCGAAGCGGCGCTGCAGCACGTCCAGCTTGCCGAGGGCGATGCGCGCGCGGCAGATCCGGTCGGGAGACAGGTTCCGGATGCCCATGGCCTCGGTGAAGAGCTCGCGCGCCCGCTCGTAGCGACCCGTCTTGTAGCAGGTCAGCCCCAGGTTCTGGAGGTTGTCCGCGACGCGGCGGGTCAGGCCCAGGGAACGGTTGACCTCGATGGCGTCGACGAAGTGCTCCTCGGCCTCCTCGAAGCGGCGCAGGCGGAACCTGACCAGCCCCACCAGGTTGCCGACCTCCGCACGCAGATCGCGGCGGCCGACCAGACGGAACAGGGTGCGGGCGGTCATCAGATCGTCCAGGGCGCCGGCCATGTCGCCGGTCATGCGCAGGGCCGCGCCGCGGGTGTAGAACAGCCAGCCGCGGTCCACGAGCTCCAGCGACGGCTCGGCCCGGTCCAGCAGGTGTCCCACCTCGTCGATGGTCGACTCGTAGCGGCCCTCGCAGTTGTGGATCCACATGATCACCACCGAGGCCTCCACGTCGCCGTCGCCCAGCCAGCCCTTGTCCTGGGCCTTGAACAGCCAGGCCCGGCAGTCCTGGAAGCGCCGCAGGTCGTACAGGCACCAGGCGCCGAGCACGACCGCCTCCCGCTTGAGCACGCAGGGGTCCTCGCCGACCGCCGCGAAGGCGCGGTCGTCGGTCCCGTCGAGGGCGCTGCGGCAGACCGTCAGCGCCTCCTCGAACCGTTCCTGGCGGTAGAACCGCCTGGCACGATCCAGCAGGTCGGGATCGAGACCGTTCGCGTGGACGCGACGCGCTCCCGAATCGTGGTCGGTGAAACCCTTCATCACTTTCCCCTCATCGAGAAAGCAGGATGGGGTACGCCTTGCGCGCATCCCCCGCGTCTGTGATCACCAGGATGCTGTTGCCGAACCAGATCACCTTGATCGAGGGCACCCCGTCACGCGGTTCGCGCGGATCGGAGGACTCCACGGAGCCTCTCCCCAGGATGTCGATCTCGAAGTAGATCAGGTCGCCCGCGTAGCGGTCTCCGCCCTCGGGGTCGCCCGGTCCGTGCCATTCCTCCCGGCCGCCTTCCGGACCGTCCAGCGAGTCGGTCAGCGCGAAGGACTGGGAGGGAAGTGCCAGGACCGACAGGCACAGGATCGTTCCGATGAACGAGCCGGCGATCTTGTCATGTCTGCTCATGACCGTCTCCCTTGCTTGTCGGGACGGCGGGTGGCGGTGTGCCGGCTTCGAGCGAGCCCGAAGCGGAACCCGTCCGCGCGTTGAGACGTCTCGCGCGTCGCCGTCCGGATCCAGTTCCATGACAGTACGGAATCCGTCGCCTTTGCGCCAACGGGGTGCGGGATCTCGAATCCGGCCCGGCCACCGTCCAGTTCGTGGCCACCTCTTGCCCATTTCCCGCGCAGATCGCGGGGGTCCCGTACCGAGGGCACCAAAGCTCACGTCCGACATCTCGTAGTATGACAACCGGTTACAGCCAGACATACCCCCTCCGCCCCCGCGGCCCGTTGGCCACGATCTTGCAACTGGCGGCAGGTCGAAATGACAAGAACACATATCCGGAGGGATTCAATGACCGGCCAGACGCCGAAGAACGTGGAGCAGCGGTACGATACCAACGTCTCGATCATCATCCCCGTCTACGACAAGCTGGAGCTGACGAAGCAGTGCCTGGCGTCGCTCTGGCGGCACACGCCGGGGGATCGCTACGAGATCATCGTCGTGGACAACGGCTCCACCGACGGCACCGCGGAGTACCTGCGCGAGCTGGAGAGCGACGGCAAGGTGAAGGCCCTCGTCCAGGACGAGAACCTGGGCTTCGCCCGCGGCTGCAACCGCGGCGCCGCCGCGGCCCGCGGACGCTACCTGCTGTTCCTGAACAACGACACCGAGGTCACCGAGGGTTGGCTCTCGCCGCTGGTGCAGACCCTGGACCAGGATCCCTTCGTGGGCGCGGTGGGCAACAAGCTGCTCTTCCCCGACGGCACCATCCAGCACGCCGGCGTGGCGCTGGTCCAGGAGGACCGGCAGCAGGGACAGATCTTCGGCGCGCGTCACGTGCTGTACCGCAAGTCGCCCGAGAGCAAGGCGGCCAACCAGCCCCAGATCATGCGCGCCCTGACGGCCGCCTGCCTCATGGTGCGCAGCGAGGCCTTCTTCCAGGTGGTCGGCTTCGACGAGGCCTACTGGAACGGCAACGAGGACGTGGACCTCTGCCTGAAGCTGGGCGAAGCCGGATGGCGTCTCGTCTACCGGCCCGAGAGCGTGGTCGTCCACCACGAGTCCCAGAGCGGTCCCGAACGCTGGTCGGGCCTCTCGGACAACCAGAAACGCCTCCACGCCCGCTGGCAAGGACGCGTCACCCCCGACTACTACGTGAGCGAGCAGGGCGAGGCCCGGCCCGCGGAGAACTTCTCGATCCGCAGCTACGCGCCGCCGCGCCTGCGCTTCGAGCACGCCGCGCCCCGGCCCCAGGACCCGCCCACGGCCACGGTGATCGTGCTGACCCACAACGCCCTGGACTACACCCGCAAGTGCACCGAGGCGCTGCTCGAGCACACCGACGCCCGCCACGAGATCCTCTACGTGGACAACGCCAGCAGCGACGGCACCATCGAGTGGCTGGCCGCCCTCTGCGAGCGCGAGGAGCGCTGCCGAGTCGTCTACAACCAGGAGAACCTGGGCTTCGCGGCCGGCAACAACATGGGCATCGCCAACGCCACCGGCGACTACCTGGTGCTGCTCAACAGCGACGTAGTGGTCACCGCCGGCTGGCTGGACAAGCTGATCGCCTGCGCCGAGGCCCACCCCCAGGCCGGCGTGGTGGGACCGGTCACCAACAGCATCACCGGGGCCCAGAAGCTCCCCAAGGTCGGCTACGACCAGGAGACCCTGCGCGACCTGGATCTCTTCGCCCGCATGCACGGCGACGCCGTCGCCGGCCAGGACGAGCCCGCCCTCTGGGTGGTCGGCTTCTGCATGCTGATCAAGCGCGAGGTGGTCGCACGCCTCGGCGGCCTGGACGAGCGCTACGGCCTGGGCAACTTCGAGGACACCGACTTCTGCCTGCGCAACTTCCTGGCCGGGTACCAGTCGCTGATCGCCATGGACTGCTTCGTGCACCACTACGGCAGCCGCAGCTTCGCCGCCGCCCAGGTGGACTACCGCAAGTCGCTGGAGACCAACTGGGAGATCTTCAAGACCAAGTGGGGCATCGATCCCGCCGTGTCCTACGGCGGCAAGTTCGACCTGGAAGGCATCATCCTGGACGGGCACAACCCCGTGCTGCACTACCACCCCCTGCCCCGTGCCCGCGGCCTGATGGCCATCGAGCCCACCCCCGGCGAGCTGGCCAAGCGCCTGATCGAGGGCGAGGACCTCTTCCGGGCCGGCCGCATCGCCGACGCCGAGATCCTCTTCCGCTACGTCCTGTACTGGAACGCCGACGACCGCCGCGCCGCCAACGACCTGGCCGTGGCCCTCTGGAAGCAGCACAAGGCCCGGGAGGCCGGCGAGGTGCTGGAGGACCTCCTGCTGCAGGAGCCCGGCAACGTGGACGCGCGCTACAACCTGGAGGAGATCCGCAAGGAGCTGGTGGAGAGCCGCGACGGCATGACGACGACGGAGAAGGTCAAGGTCTGAGCGACGGCGCATCCTTGTTCACCTCGCCCCCGCGTTTCGGTGCGGGGGCTTCTTCTTGGCATGGATCGTTCAAGGGGCGGGCCTCTCCCGGAAAGGACCCGACCCATGACCGCTTATCGTCCCGGACTTTCCGCCCCGCGCGTCCATGCCGCGCTCGAGCGCGCCTTGCAGGATCTCCAACAGGCCGAACACAACGCTGTGCTCTGGTTTTCCGAGATCGCGCGCCGCCGCCTATATCGCGAGCTCGGCTACGCCACGATCCACCTCTACGCCGAGAAGGGCTTGGGCTTCTCACGCAGCAAGACCTATCGATTCCTTCGGCTGGCGGAAGACCTCGAACGCCTGCCGGTGCTAAAGCAGGCGGTCGCGGAGGGAGAGGTGTCGTGGACCAAGGCCTGCGCGGTCGCGAACGTGGCGGTGGCCGGCTCGGAGGTGGCCTGGGTCGAGAAGGCCCGCCGCTCCACCGTGCGCGAATTGCGTCGGGACATCGGGCGGGCTCGCGCTCGATCGCGTCGCCGGACCGCTCAGCAACCCGAACTGTTGCCGATGGAAGGTGGCGTGCCGGAGGCGGCTACGACAATCACCGTCAACCTGCGGCTACTGCCGACCTCGGCAGCGCGCTTCGACCGTCTGCTCGAAGTCATCCAGAAGCGAGGCGAAGCGGGATCCAGGGAGGATTTGATATTGGGAGCGCTCGACCTGATGTCTCGTCAAAAGTCGCAACGTTGCCACTCTGATTGTGGTTCTCAAATCGTGATCACCAAATGCCCGGATTGCGGTGCGGCACGCGCCAAGACGGGTCGCGGCTTCCTGCCGATCTCCCCCGCCGAACTGGCTGCCGCCGAATGCGACGCCACCGTGCTAGAACCCGGCCGCAGCGCCCGGCGTACCATCCCCCCGTCGATCCGGCGCAAGGTTCTGCTCCGCGACGGTTATCGGTGCCGCACGCCCGGCTGCCGCAACCTGCGTTTTCTGGAGATCCACCACCGGACCCCGCGCTCGCGCGGCGGCACGAACGATCCGGGAAACCTGCTCACCCTCTGCAGCGCCTGCCATCGGCACGCGCACGGGTGATCAGAACTCGGCGCTCTTCGGCGCCCGCGGAAACGGAATCACGTCGCGGATGTTCTGCATGCCGGTGGCGTACATGATGGCGCGCTCGAAGCCGAGGCCGAAGCCGCAGTGGGGCACGGTGCCGTAGCGGCGCAGGTCGCGGTACCACCAGTAGGGTTCGGTGGGCAGGCCCATCTCGGCGATGCGGGCGTCGAGCACGTCGAGGCGCTCCTCGCGCTGGCTGCCGCCAACGATCTCGCCGATGCCGGGAGCCAGCACGTCCATGGCCGCGACGGTCTTGCCGTCGTCGTTCAGGCGCATGTAGAAGGCCTTGATCTCCTTGGGATAGTTCATGACCACCACGGGACGGCCCACGTGCTCCTCGGTCAGCCAGCGCTCGTGCTCGGACTGCAGGTCGGCGCCCCAGCGCACGCCGAACTCGAACTTCGTGCCGGCGGATTCCAGAGCCTTGACGGCCTCGCCGTACTCCAGGCGCTCGAAGCTGGATTCCACGAAGCGTTCGAGACGCTCGACGACGCCCTTCTGCACGAACTTGTCGAAGAAGGTCATGTCGTCGCCGCGCTCGTCGAGGACCGCGCGGTAGATGTAGCGCAGGTAGTCCTCGGCCAGGTCGGCGTCGTCGTTCAGGTCGGCGAAGGCCAGCTCGGGCTCGATCATCCAGAACTCGCAGAGATGGCGCGAGGTGTTGGAGTTCTCGGCGCGGAAGGTGGGGCCGAAAGTGTAGACCTTCGTCAGGGCGCAGCAGAAGTTCTCGACGTTGAGCTGTCCCGACACGGTCAGGAAGGCCTCGCGGCCGAAAAAGTCCTCCGCGAAATCCACTTCCCCATCCGCCGTGCGCGGCAGGTTGGCCAGGTCCAGGGTGGAGACGCGGAACATCTCGCCGGCGCCCTCGGCGTCGCTGGCCGTGATGATGGGCGTGGGGATCCAGTAGTAGCCGTGCTCGTGGAAGTAGCGGTGCGTGGCCTGGGCCAGGCAGTTCCGCACGCGGGTGACGGCACCGAAGGTGTTGGTGCGCGGGCGCAGGTGCGCCTGCTCGCGCAGGTACTCCATGCTGTGCCGCTTGGGCTGCATGGGGTAGGTCTCGGGATCCTCGACCCAGCCCACGACCTCGATCGCGGCGGCCTGGATCTCCACGCTCTGGCCCTTGCCCTGGGAGGCGACCAGCTCGCCGGTCACGCTCACGGCGCAACCCGTGCTCAGGCGCGTCACGTCGTCCGTGTAGTTGGCGAGATCGGCCGGCGCCACGACCTGGATGGGATCGAAGCAGGAGCCGTCGTGGAGCTGGACGAAGCTCAAGCCGGCCTTGGAATCGCGGCGCGAGCGGACCCAGCCCCGGACGAGGACCTCGGTTCCGACCGGTACCCCGCCGGTCAACAGGGCGGCTATGCTCTGAGCTTTCATGACGCTATCCCCGGGCTGGTGTGAATGCCTGGCCGACATGATGGGCGATCGCCGCCCCGGACGCAAGCTCAGGCGTGGCCCAGCAGCCGGCCGCCCTGGTAGACGAGCAGGGATACCACGTAGGCGCTGGCGCTCAGGTAGACGAGCATGAAGAGGGTCCAGGCCCAGCTGCCGGTCTCGCGGCGCGTGACGGCGAGGGTGCTGATGCACTGCATGGCGATCATGAAGAAGACGATGAGGCTCACCCCGGTCAGGGGAGTCCACAGGGGGGTGCCGTCGGCGCGCGTGTCGCGGCGCATGGCCGCGCGCAGGCCCGTGCCCCCTTCCCCCTCCTCCTCGCCGACGCCGTAGATCACGCCCATGGTGCCCACGAAGACCTCGCGCGCCGCGAAGGCGCCGATCAGGCCCACGCCGATCTTCCAGTTGAAGCCCAGGGGCTCGAGCGCGGGTTCGATGGCGGTGCCGATCCGCCCGGCGTAGCTGTCCTGGAGCTCTACGACCTTCTGGTTCGGCGCGTCCGCGCCGGCGACCTCCAGGGACGCGTCGCGGGGGAAGGCGAGCAGGGCCCACAGCACCACCGTGGCCACCAGGATCACCGTGCCGGCGGTGGACAGGAAGGCACGCGACCGCTCCCAGAGCACCTGCAGCACCGACCGTACGCCCGGCATCCGGTACGGCGGCAGCTCCAGCAGCAGGGGGCGCAGCTGTCCCTTCAGCACCGTCTGGCCCAGCAGGCCCACCGCCAGCAGCGAGAGCATGGCGCTCAGCAGGTATATGCCCAGCAGCACCACCGTGCCGGTGCTCAGGAAGCCGATCTTGTCGGCCGCGGGAAAGAGCAGGGCGATGATCAGGGTGTAGACCGGCAGGCGCGCCGAGCAGGTGATCAGGGGCACGGCCATGATCGTCAGCATGCGGTCGCGGCGGTTGTCGATGGTGCGGGTGGCCATGATGGCCGGGATGGCGCAGGCGAAGCCGCTGAGCATGGGCACGAAGGCGTGGCCGTGCAGGCCCAGCCGGCGCATGAGCCGGTCGACCAGGAAGGCCGCGCGCGACAGGTAGCCCGTCCCCTCCAGGACGGAGATGAACAGGAAGAGGAAGATGATCTGGGGCAGGAACGAGAGCACGCCGCCCACGCCGCTGATGATGCCGTCGGTGACCAGGTCGCGCAGCACGCCGGCGGGCATGACGTTGCGGATGGCGCCGGAGAGGGCGTTGAAACCGTGCTCGATGAGCCCGATCATGGGGTCCGACCAGGAGAAGAGCGCCTGGAAGATGAGGCTCATCAGGATGATGAAGACCGCGGAGCCCCAGAGCGGATGGGTCAGCACGGCGTCGATGCGCTCGGTGATGTCGCTGCGGCGGGGGCCGCGCCGCACCACGGTGGCGGCGATGCGGTCGATGACCGCGTAGCGCGCGGCCACGGTCTCGAGGGCCAGGTCGCGGCCGGCCGAATCCTGCTCGGCCTGCACGGCGAGGACGTGTTCGCGCAGGCGCGGACGCACCTCCAGCTCGCTCCCGGCGTGCAGGCTGGTCAGGAGCCAGAGTCCGAAGGCGCTCCGGGCTCCCGAGGTGTCGAGCCGGAAGCGGACCTCCTCGTCGATCAGGGGCTCCAGGCTCGCCAGGTCGGCGGCCAGCGGCGGCTCGGGCTCCCAGAACCAGCCGGGACGCGGCGCCGCGTCCGGGTCGGCGAGCAGTTCGTCCAGGGTCTCGCGCAGCAGTCCCACGCCCTGGCGCTTGCGCGCGATCGTGCCGACGACGGGTATGCCGAAGGTCCGGCGCAGGGCGTCGAAGTCGATATCGATGCCGTCGTCGCGGGCCGAGTCGAGCATGTTGACCACGGCGATGGCCGGGATGTCGAACTCGAGCACCTGCATCAGCAGGTAGAAATTCCGTTCCGGGGTGGTGGCGTCGAGGACGACCAGCACGGCGTCGGGGCGCTTCATGCCCTTGCGTCCGAGCAGGGCGTTGATGGCCGCCTCCTCGTCGGGCGAGCGCGCGGTGAGGCTGTAGGTGCCGGGGACGTCGATCAGGCGCACGCGTCCGCTGCCGGGCAGGGTGAGGTGCCCGGTGCGGATCTCGACGGTGATGCCGGGATGATTGGCGATGCGCGCGTTGGCGCCGGTCAGGGCGTTGAACAGCGTGGTCTTGCCCGAGTTGGGATTGCCGGCCACGGCGACCAGGGAAGCGGAGGCGCGATGGTCCTGGGTCTGGGCCATGTGACGCTCCGGGCTAGGTGGAGGCGCAGCGGATCAGCGCGGCCTCACGCTTGCGGATCGACAGGCGCGTGCCGCGAACCATGATCTCGATGGGATCGCCCAGCGGCGCCACGCGCAGCACGGAGATGTCGGCGCCGGGCGTGAGTCCCATTTCCATCAGGCGCAGCCGCAGACCGTTGCAGGGATCGATGTCCAGCAACTTCGCGGTGGTACCGGCCTGCATGGTGTCGAGCGTCATGGATTCTTCCAGACGTCTTTCTTGAGAGACCAAGAATTGTTGGCACTCCAAAGATAACGTGATTTCTCGGTGAAACAAGGGGATTTCAAAGGAACGGAGCGGTTCAAGAGGCGTCGGCGGCCAGGTCGGTCAGGGCATCGGCGCGGCCCGCCGCCAGGCCGCAGGCGGCGATCCGTTCGCAGGCGGCGTCGGCCCAGTCGGGACGAGTGAAGAGCGTCTCGTCGAGCCCGGCCAGTTCCCAGGCCACCGTCCGCATGAGCAGCGGTCCGCCGGCGGCCACCGATAAGGCCGCCAGGTCGTTGCGCGACGCGAGGTTGTGCAGGGCGGACTCGAGCCAGCCCCGCGGCGGCAGGTCCCGGGGCTCGAGCAGCACCAGGTAGGCGCCGCGGGCCGCCGCCACCGCCGCCGCCAGCGGCCGGTCCGTCGCGGCGTGGGGCAGCACCCGGTCGAGGGCGTCCGCTGCGGCCCGCGCGAGGTAGGTGCCGACGGCGGGATCGGCCCCCGGCTCGGCGAAGACGTATTCGTGCGGATAGGCGAGCCCCTCCTCCGCCAGGGCGCGGTGGAAGACGAGCAGTTCGGGCAGATCGCGGGCGCCACGCGTCAGCAGCGAGATCTCGGGCACCGCCGCGTGGGCCGCCGGATCCAGGGGCACGGCGTCCACCTGGCCGTCGGGCGGCAGGATCCCCTTGGAGAGCCCCACCCGCCGGGCGTCCTCCCGCACGTAGTTCCAGGCCGTGTCGGCCAGTTGCACGAATGCCTCGATGCGGCCCGACTGGCCCTCGTGCTGACGGAAGCGGCTCAGGGGCGTCGCCAGCAGGGCCAGGTCGCCCTTGCTCAGCAGGGTCAGCCACATGGCCACGTCGCCGTTCATGGGCGCGCGGCGGCCGACGAAGGACATGGGCTCCGGCCGCACGCCGGCCAGGTCGCGGCGTCGGAAGAGGGCGCTGGTCGGTTCGCCGATCAGGTTCTGGCGGCGGGCCAGCAGCAGGGTGGCGGCGGCGGGACCTGTCAGGCGCACGTCCATATCGGCCAGAGGCTTGTTGAAGGTGTCCGGCAGGACCTCTCCCCGCTCGTCGACGAGCATGCGGTAGGCCGAAACGAGGCTCACGCCGGGGTGTCGCTCGAGGACGCCCGCCAGGATCTCCACGCAGGCCGGTTCCAGGATGTCGTCGTCGGCCAGGCACTTGACGTACGCGCCGCGGGCGCGGCCGAGCAGCTCGCGGTAGTTTCCGGCCTCGCCCAGGTTCTCGGCGTTGCGGTGGTAGACGATGCGCGGGTCCCGCGCCATGCGGGCGCGGGCGATCGACTCGATCTCGCCGCCGCCGCTGTCGTCGCCCACGAGGATCTCCAGGTGCGGCCAGGTCTGGCCGCAGGCGCTGTCGAGGGCCTCGGCGAAGAAGCGCGGGTTGTAGGCGGGAATCAGCACGCTCACCAGGGGCAGGGGGCCGGCGGTCGACGGCCGGGGCTTGCGGAACTCCATGATCAGGTGCGCGCCCTCACGGGTCTCGAGCTCCCGCAGGGCGGGCAGGTCGCTCTCCCCCGGCGCGCGGCGACCCAGGCACTCGAGGCCGGCCAGGTCGGCCAGGCGCGTCAGCTCGCGCTCGTCGACCACCCACTTGTGGCCCCAGTCGCGCATGCCCACGTTGAACATCTCGCAGGGGTTGTCCAGCCAGTCGTAGCCGTAGGGCTTGAGGCCCGAGCGCTCGTGCCAGTCGTCGGCCAGGTAGCAGCGCACCATCTCGGCGAGGTCCGGCGTGGAGATGCGCACCAGGCCGCCGGGCGCCAGCACGCGGCGGCACTCGCGCAGGAAGGAGGTCAGCTCGGCCTGGCTCAGGTGCTCGACGAAGTGTTCGCTGTGCACGGCATCGGCGGTGCCGTCGGCGCAGGGCAGGCCGCGCCGCACGTCGAGGGCGAGGTCGGCGTCGCGGCCGAGGTCGAGGTTGACGAAGCCGGGCAGGGGCTGGTCGCCGCAGCCGACGTTGAGCAGGACTTCAGCCATGGGCGTCGCCCCGCTTCCCGGGCCGGTCCGCCCACAGCGCACGGATCTCCGCCGCGCGGGACACGAAGCCCGCCAGCAGCCCGCAGATGCGCGCCACGTCGTCCGCGCTCGCGGCGCCGCCGGTCGGCAGCGCCATCACCCGCCCGCAGACCTGCTCGGTGCGCGGCAGGAGGTGGCCGGCGTGGGGGTAGAGCGAGCGGTAGGGTTCCATGCGGTGGCAGCCGGGATGGAAATAGCGCCGGGCCAGCACGTTCTCGGCCCTCAGCAGCTCCACGAGCTGGTCGCGCGAGAGGCCGGCCGCGCGGCGGTCCACCTCCACCACGGCGTATTGCCAGTTGTTGCGTTCGGACGGGTCGTACCCCATCAGGGCGAGCCCCGGCACCTCGCGCAGGCCCTCGTGATAGGCGTCGTGGCGGCGGCGGTTCACCGCGACCATCGCCGCCTCGCCGTCGAGCGAGGTCAGGCCCATGGCCGCGCACACCTCGCTCATCTTGCCGTTGACGCCCACGTGGGTGACGCGGTCGAGGCCCTCGAAACCGAAGTTCTGCATCAGGCGCACCCGGTGCGCCAGGTCGGCGTCGTCGGTGACGACGGCGCCCCCCTCGCAGGCGTTGACGAACTTGGTGGCGTGGAAGCTCAGCACCTCGCAGTCGCCGAAGCGGCCGATCGTCGCGCCGCCGCGGCTGCAGCCGAAGGCGTGGGCCGCGTCGTAGAGCAGGGCCAGTCCGTGGCGGTCGGCGACGCGCCGCAGGGCGTCGACCTGCGCCGGCCGCCCGAAGAGGTGGACGCCGACGATGCCCGTGGTGCGCGGCGTGATGTGGGCCTCGACGCGGGCGGGGTCGAGGTTGTAGCCGTCGGGCTCGATGTCGCAGAAGACGGGCGTGATGCGCTGCCACTGCAGGGCGTGGGCGGTGGCCACGAAGGTGAACGAGGGCAGGATCACCTCGCCCGAGAGTCCCAGCGCCCGCACGGCGATCTCCAGCGCCGTGGTGCCGTTGCACATGGCGACGCAGTATTCGACGCCGAGGCGCGCGGCGACCCGCGTCTCGAATTCCTCCACCAGGGGACCGCGATTGGTCAGCCAGCGCCGGTCCAGCGCCTCGCCGATGCGGGCCAGGAAGGCGTCGCGATCGCCCAGGTTGGGCGCGCCCACGTGGCGGGGCGCCGCGAAGGCCGGCTCGCCGCCGAAGAGGGCCGGCCGTCCGGCGTCCACGCTCATGTTGGTGACAAGGGCCAAGACTTCCTCCGGAAAAGGTCCGCTTCGGGTTTGCAAGCCCCGGACCAGCCCCCCGTACATCCGGATCGCCGCCTGAACGCCCCCTGCCCGGTCGACACGCCGGAAACTGATCAGATCCCGACCACCGGGCTGCCGGGACCGACCACCTGGGACGCCCGATCCGACGCCCGAACACGGGCTTGCAGCGACGCGCGGCTGGTACGGCGGTTGCGTGGGGACAGGGCGAAATCCGCGTCCGAACCGAGGAGATCACCATGTCCGAGCGCCCGAAACTGTCCATCTGCATGATCGTCCGCGACGAGGCGGACATGCTGCCCGGCCTGCTGGACAGCGTGGCCGGCCTGTGGGACGAGCTCTGCGTGGTGGATACCGGCTCGGCCGACGGCACGCCCGGGCTGCTGGAGGCGGCCGGCGCCCGGCTGGCCCACGAGCCGTGGCGCGACGACTTCGCCGCCGCCCGCAATGCCAGCCTCGACCTGGCCCGCGGCGAGTGGATCCTCTTCCTGGACGCCGACGAGCGCGTCTCGCCGGAGTTGGCCGCCGACATCCGCGACCTGCTCGACGATGACGACGCGGGCGCGGCGACCGTCCGCCTGCGCGACGAGCTGCCCCACGGGCACCGCCGCGAGTCGCGACTGCTGCGCCTCTTCCGCCGCGATCCCGCGATCCGCTTCGAGCACGCCATCCACGAGGACCCCACCGCCGCCGTCGGCGCCTACCTGCTGCGCACCGGACGCGAGCTGCGCCGCCTCGACGGCGTGCTGCGGCACCTGGGCTACGTGCGCGACGTGGCGGCCGAACGCGACAAGCGCAGCCGCGACCTGAACCTGCTGGAACACTGCGTGAAACGGGATCCCCGGGACTGGTACAGCCGCTACAAGATCCTCGAACAGGCCCGCTTCTGGAACGACCGCGAGGCATGGCGCGAGGCGGCGGCCGACACCGCGCGGGCCATCGACGCCGCGGGCGACGCCGCGCTGGCGGACTTCCCCTTCCTGGGCGACCTGGCCGTGCTGACGGCCCAGGGCCTCCACGACGACCCCCGCGCCGAGCTGGCCTGGCTGGAACGCTGGCAAGAGCGGGCCGGACGCTCGCCCGAGTACCGCCTGCGGCGGGGCGTGCTGCTGGAGACCGGCGGGCGTCCCGACGAGGCCGCGGCCGAGTACGCGGCCTGCCTGGAACTGCCGCCGGCCCACCTGGCCCAGAACGTCACGGTGCGGCCCCGGCTGGGGCTCTGCCGCCTGGCGGCGGCGGCCGGCGATCTCGCGGGCGCCCTGGACCACGCGGCGCGGGCCCTCGACCACAACGCCCGCGATCCGGAGGGACTGCTCGCCGCGGTCTCCTTCGCCCGCGCCGTCGGCGACCTGCCCGCCTTCCTGACGCGTCATCGCGCGCAGCGCGGCGAGAGCGTGGAGCTGGCGCAGGTCCTGCTGACCTGCGGCGAGATCGACGCGGCGCGCGACGTGGCGCGCCGGCTCAGCGCGCGGCGGCCCGAGGCCGCCCTGGGGGTGCTGGTCTGCGACCTGATCGCGGGCCGCGACAGCGACCTGGACGTGGCCCTCGAACAGGCCGAGGCCGACGCGGCGCTGGCCCGTTGGCTGACGGTGCTCCACCGGTCCCGCCGCGACGACCTGATGCTCGCCTTCGCCCGCAACGCGCCCGCCGTGGCGGGCGTCTTCCCCTGGCTGCCCGGGTGGCTGGAGGCGCGCGCGCCGTCTCCGACCGGCGCCTGAGGCCCGCGGGCTCGCTTTCGCTTCCCGGCTGAGGTAGACTCGAACCCATGTTCCGGCAGAGACACGACGATGTGAGCGATCTGGACCGCCTGCGCGCCACCAACGAGGCGCTGCGGACCATCAACGCCCTGGCCGATGAGCTCTACCGCGCGCCCGACCTGGAGACCCTCGCCGGCCGCGCGGCCCAGGCCCTCATGCTGTACAGCGGTTCCCCCTCGGTGGGCGTCTTCCTCTACCACGAGGAGACCGACGAGCTGGAGATGCTCCACGCCCGCAAGTTCACCGAGGAGACCACCGAGGTCATCCGCCGGCACCCCACCCGGGGCACCATCAGCGGCCGCGCGGTGAAAACGCGCGAGGTCGTCGTCAGCGAGAACATGCAGACCGATCCCGGGATCTCCTCTTCCCTGCACGAGGCCGCCGCGCGGGAGGGCGTCGTCTGCGCCATCTCGGTCCCCCTGCTCATCGAGGACCGCGTGCTGGGCGCCGTCAACCTGCTCTTCTACGACCACCACGACGTGTCGGAGGCGGAGCGGGAGATCCTGCGCTCGATCGGCCTGACCATCGGCCTGGCCGTGGCCAACGCCCTCCACGTGGAGCGGATCGAGACGGAGATCCGCCAGCGGCGGCAGGCGGAGGCCGAACTCCAGCGCCACCGCGAACACCTGGAGGAGATGGTGGCCGCCCGCACCGCCGAGCTGGCCGAGGCCCGCGACCGCGCCGAGGAGTCGGACCGCCTCAAGTCCATGTTCCTGGCCACCATGTCCCACGAGCTGCGCACGCCGCTGAATTCCATCCTCGGCTTCTCGACCACCGTGCTGCACGGCATGGCGGGCCCCGTCAACGAGGAGCAGGGCCGCCAACTGGGCTACGTGCGCACCAGCGCCGAGCACCTGCTGGCCCTGATCACCGACCTGCTCGACATCTCGCAGATCGAGGCGGGGCGCATGGAGCTGGCGCCCGAGGCGATGGAGCTGTCCGAGGTGATCGACCAGGTGATCCTCAGCCTGGAGCCCCGGGCCGACGCCAAGGGGCTGGACCTGCAGCGCGAATGCTGCGGGGAGGACTGCCGGCTCGTCAGCGACCGGCGGCGCGTGGAGCAGATCCTGCTGAACCTGGTGGACAACGCCCTGAAGTTCTCGAACGAGGGCGAGATCCTGATCCGCTGCCACTGCGAGGAGGCATGGGCCCACCTGGAGGTCGTCGACCAGGGTATCGGCATCGATCCCCGGGACCACGCCCTGCTCTTCGAGCCCTTCCGCCAGCTCGCATCCCTCTCCTCGCGCCGGCACGAGGGCACGGGCCTGGGGCTGTTCATCTGCAAGCGCCTGGTCGAGATGCTCGGCGGGGAGATCGGCGTCGAGAGCGAGCCGGGGCGCGGCAGCACCTTCCGCATCAGCCTGCCCAAATAACGGGCCCCGGGACGGATCCCGGGGCCCGGTTAAGGTGATCGCCTCCCCTGCTAGCGCATCAGGACCATCTTCACGGTCTCGCGAACGCCGTTCAGGTGGAGGTTGGCGAAGTAGACGCCGGTCGGCAGGGCCTGGCCGTCGTCGTCGAGGCCGTCCCAGACCGCCAGGCGCGTGCCTTCGTTGGCGTGGCCGTCCAGCAGCGTGCGCACCCGTCGACCCATCGCGTCGTAGATGTCCAGCCGCACGTGTCCGCCGCCGGCGGGCACGTCGTACTTGATCTCCGTGCGCGGGTTGAAGGGGTTGGGCACGTTCTGGTGCAGGCCGAGCCGCTCGGGCACGCCCCCGTCGGGCACGTCGGTGACCAGGTCCTCGTAGAGGGCGAAGGCCAGGTCGATGGACTGCCCCCACAGATCGTGCTGCGGCGGGTAGCGGAGCTCGAACCACGGTCCGGGGTAGGGCTCCTCGCCCAGGCCCCAGGTCGCGTCGTCGTTCCAGTGGTCCAGGGACGTCTTCCAGCCGAACTGGGCCTCGAAGTCGAAGGGATAGGCCTTCAGGTCGAGCCAGTAGATGACCGGTTCGTCCGGCGTCCCTTCCTGGCGGAAGGCCAGGTGCGGATCGACGTGGAACTTGTAGAGCCAGCACTGGTGATCGCCCGGGAAGATGTACATGTCGGGCGGGTACATGAAGCCTTCCAGGATGTCGCCGGCGAAGAGCTCCACCTCGAACTCGCCGGGGCCGAACTCCTTCCACCACAGGATCTCGCCCGGCATGCTCCACGGCTCGAGCACGCCCGCCGGGATGTCCCGGTGGAAGCTGAGCACGAAGCGCAGGCCGCTGGGATCCTGTCCGAAGGGCAGGTAGTCGTACAGCCACGAGCCCCAGATGTGGATGTCGGTCACCGGACCGGTCTCGGTGCACTGGAAGTCGTCGGCGAGGAGGTAGTCGTCGCCGGCGAGCGAGAGGCACGCCGCCACGTCGATGCCCATGGGGCTGAGATCCGGATTCTGGATCCACTTCAAGCTGTACTGGTCGCTGATGTAGACCATGTAGTCCTCGACCTCGCCGTCCGGCGCCCCGTCCGTGTACGGCAGGCCGCCCACGGAGCTGAAGCGGAAGCGCGCGAAGGTGTACGTAGCCACCGAAGCGCTCGCCGGCACGGGGAAGGTGAGGGAATTGAGGCCCGCGTTGACCGGCACCGAGCTGAAGATGACGTCGGTCGCCTCGCCCCAGCTCGTGTTGCCGTCGAAGTCGATCCACGCGTCCACGAAGCCGGGTGCCGAGGCCACGATGTCCACCTTCCCCGGGTAGCCCGGGTAGAGCGGACTGGTGAAGGTCACGCCGTCCTCGTCGTCGAGGCCCGCGACATCGTCGCCGGTGGCCGTCGGGTCGGGCTGGCCCTCGGTCTCGTCATCGATCAATGCGCCGAGGAAGTAACCCGGCACGACGGAGTGCCAGGCCCCGCTGTTGAAGGAATAGGTCGGATAGCCCGGCAGGCCCGTCGGGTCGTCCGGCGCGTCGCCGTAGTCGCGCACCCGCTCGGCGGGCGTGTTGACCAGGGCGAAGGCCAGGTCGATGGACTGGCCGGCCAGCTCGTGCATCGGCGGATAGAAGAGTTCCTCCCACGGCCCGTGATAGGGCTCCATGCCCATGCCCCAGGTGGCGTCGTCGTTCCAGTGCTGGAACGAGGTCTTCCAGCCCCAGAGGGCTTCCGGTCCGAGCGGTTCCGCCTTCACGTCCAGCCAATAGACGATCGGATTGTCCGGATCGCCCTGTTGGAGGAAGGCTTCCGTCTCCGGGATCGTGAAGTCGTAGGCCCAGCAGATGGTGTCGCCGGGGAAGAAGTACTCGTCGGGCGGATTCATCCAGCCCTCCAGGATCTGATCCTGGAACACCTCCACCGTGAAGTCACCCGCCTGGAAATCCCTGTACCACAGGACGTCGCCGGGCATGCTGTACCCGAGCGGGTTCTGGTCGGCGGGGATGTCCGCGTGGATGCTCAGCGTGAAGTTGACCGCCAGGGGCGTGCCGTCGGGTAGGTAGTCGTTCAACCACGACCCCCAGACCCGCACGCCGGTGATGTACCCGTACTCGGAGCACAGGAAATCGTCGGCGAGGATGTAGTCGCCCGGGTAGGGCGACGCGTTGACGTCGATGCCCATCGTCGACAGGTCGGGCGGCTGGATCCACTTGTAGTTCACCGGTGCGGACTCGATCGTGAACATGTAGTCCTCGACCTCGCCGTCGGGAGCGGACCCGTCGAAGGGCAGGCCGCCCGTGGTGCTGAAGCGGAAACGCGCGAAGGTCGCGCCCACCGCGGCCGTCGACGGCACGTTGAAGGACAGGTTGTTGACGCCGGCCACCACGGGCACGCTCGGCAGGATGAAATCGGTGGCCTCGGCCCAGGTTCCGTTGGCGTCGAAGTCGAACCAGGCGTCGATGTGGCCGGCCGTCGACACGGTGACGTCGACGGTGGCGACCTGGCCCTGCACGAAGGCCGAGGTGGGCACGACGCCGTCCTCGTCGTCGTTGCCGTCGTTGTCGTCGCCGGTGGCCGTGGGATCGGGCTGTCCGTTGCCCTCGGCGTCGATGCTCATGCCCATGTAGATGTTGGGCACGATCAGGTGGTTGGCGCCGTTGTTGACCTGCAGGGTCGGGTAGCCGAGGGCGCCGACCGCGTCGGGTGCGTCGCCCCAGTCGAATTCATCGGGCGGCTGGTCCTCGCCCACGATGACGAAGGCCAGGTCGATCGACTCGCCCTGGTACGGGTGTTCGGGCGGATAGATCAGTTCGTACCAGAAGGGACCATCTTCATAGCTGTAGACCCCATCGTCGTTCCAGTGGTCCTCCGATGTCTTCCAGCCGAACCGGGCCTCCGGGTCTTCAGGTATGGCTTGCACGGACAGCCAGTAGACCACGGGCTCGGCGGCCGTGCCCTGTTGCACGAAGGCCTCGCTGAGCGGGATTTCGAAGTTGTACTGCCAACAGACGGTGTCGCCCGGCCAGATGTAGTCGACAGGCGGGTTCATCCAGCCCTCCTGCAATCCCGCCTCCCAGATCAAGGCGGCGAAATCGCCGGGCTGGAACCCCCTGGACCACAACACCTCGCCCGGCCGGCTGTATTCCTGCGCCGTGGCGGGGATGTCGGCGTGGATGCGCAGCATGAAGGCGACGCCTTCGGGGTTGTCACCGAACGGGAGAAAGTCCTGGAACCAGGAGCCCCAGACGTGGAGGCCCGTCAGGGGACCGGTCTGGGTGCATTCGAAGTCGTCGGCGAGTGTGTAGCCGTATTCGGGCTGAAACGCATTCGCCGAGGCGTTGACGTCGATGCCTTCGGCGCTGAGGTCGGGATACTGGACCCACTTGGCGGGGATGCCAGGGAACCAGTCCGCGAGTGTGGGCGCCGCCAGCAGCAGTACCAGCAGCGCGAAAGCGGGTGCACGGGAACGAAACATAATCGACCCCCCTTGAATGAAGTGATGCGGCACGACGAGCACCGGCCGCGATCATGAAGAGATTGGCGCTCCTTTTGAATGTTTGCTCTCAGCCCACAGGCTTACCGGAATGACGCGTCGCACCCTCCCGGGCGACGCGGACCCACGCCCGGACGCGGTGGGACCGGCCGGAGTTGAGAACGTGGGTTCAGTGACTGCCCGCATCCTACCCCAAATACCCCCCCCAAGACAAGGGGGCCGGATTCGCTTCCCGAAAAACGGCGGATGTGTTTCCCTGTACCTCTCACCCAAGGCCATGAAGGGAGGCGTTTTGCGCGATATCGTCGGTTACCTGCGCCAGCACCTGCGTCACCACGCCCATCCCGGCCTGCACCTGCTGCTGGCGGGGCTGTTGGCCGCGGCCTTCGTCTACAACTACAGCACCGACTTCAAGCGCCAGGTGATGAACGCCCATCCCGGTACCCTGCGCGAGATCTTCATGTACCTGGGTTTCTACGCCGTGCCCTATGTGGGCGCCCTGCTGCTGCAGGCCCGGTTCACGCGCACGCCCCTGCCGCGCGCGCGCGGATTCTGGATCTTCGCCGCGCTGGGACTGCTCCTGCTGGCGCTCAACCGCACGGCGATCGCGCAGTCGCCGGCGCTGCTGGATTGGCTGGAGGTGTCGCGTTCAGCCAACTGGTACCTGCAGAAGGTCCTGATCAACCTGGTGCGCACGGTGGCCTTCGTGCTGCCGCTGTGGGTGCTGTGGAAGGCGTGGGACCGCGGCCGCGACGACCTCTACGGCTTCTCGCGGCGGCGATTCGACTGGAAGCCCTACGCGATCATGCTGCTGATCATGGTGCCGCCCATCGTCTGGGCCTCCTTCCAGCCCGCCTTCCTGCGCATGTATCCCATCTACCGGCCCGGTCTGGTGGAGACGGCCGAGGGCTGGCCCACCGCACTCACCTACGGCCTGCACGAGGTCTGCTACGCCCTGCGCTTCGTGGGGGTGGAGATCTTCTTCCGCGGTTTCCTGGTGCTGGGGCTGGTGCGCTGGCTGGGCCGCGGCGCCATCCTGCCCATGGTCTGCCTCTACGCCGTGTGGCACTTCGGCAAGCCCATGCCCGAAGCGCTGGGTTCGGTCTTCGGGGGCTACATCCTGGGGGTGATCGCCTACGAGAGCCGCTGCATCCTGGGCGGCACCGCCATCCACATGGGCGTGGCCCTGCTGATGAACCTGGCGGCCTTCGTCCAGATCTCGCTGCGCTAGGGTCTGTCCGAGACCCCTCTCCCGCCGCAAAGCGCTGGCCCTGGCGCGGGGCCTCCGGTATCCTGTGGGCCTGTCGTCCCCATCCGAACCCGGAGGAACCCGCCATGAAGTGGCTCAAGGGCATCGTGATCTTCGTCTTCGCCGTCCTGGCGCTGCTGGCGATCATCGGCCTCTTCCTGCCGTCGGCCTACCACGTGGAGCGCGAGCTGACCATCGCCGCGCCCGCGGCGGCGGTCCACGCCTACGTGGGCGATCTGGCCCGCTGGGACGCCTGGACACCCTGGCTCGAGTCCGACCCGACCATCGTGGTCACCATGGGCGCGACGTCCACCGGCGTCGGCGCGCACCAGTCCTGGACCGGCGAGTCCGGCGGCGGCGAGCTGACCTTCACCCTCTGCGATCCCGCGCTGGGCGTGGCCTACGACATGTCCTTCGACGAGGGCAAATACGCGAGCACCGGCGAGCTCGCCTACGAGGCGGTCGCGGGCGGCACCCGCGTCGTCTGGGCCATGGACGGCGACAGCGGCCGCAACATCATCGGCCGCTACTTCGGCCTGGCCATGGACGCCATGGTCGGCCCCATGTTCGAGGACGGCCTGACCAGGCTGAAGACCGTGGTCGAGTCCGGCGCGGACGGGTCCTGAGCGTCGTGGCTCCCGAATCGCACACCGCCCGCGCCGAACGCTACGAGCGCATCACGGGACAGCTGGCCGAGCTGTTCCTGAAGACCGACGACCCCCTGGCCCGCATGGCCACGGCGGTGGCGCTGCTGCACCACAAGATGCCCCACTTCTTCTGGACGGGATTCTACCTGCTGCAGGAGGACGCGCTCCTGGTCGGGCCCTACCAGGGCCCCCTGGCCTGCGCCGTGCTGGACGGCTCAGAGGGCGTCTGCTGGGCGGGCGTGGAGCGGGAGGAAACGCTGATCGTGCCGGACGTGCACGCCTTCCCCGGCCACGTGGCCTGCGATTCGCGCTCGCAGAGCGAGATCGTGGTGCCCCTGCGGGACGCCGGGGGCGACGTGGTGGGCGTGCTCGACGTGGATTCGGACCGTCCGGACGCCTTCGGCGAGGCCGACCGCGCGGGCCTCGAGCGCATCGTCGCCATGATCCTCTCGGACGCCTGGCAGGCTAACGAACCAGCGTGACCTTGAGCAGGGCCTTCTCCCCCCCGGCAGACAACCTGGCCAGATAGACGCCGCTGGGCAGCGGACGCCCGTCGTCGGCGAGCCCGTGCCAGGTCACGGCGTGGTCGCCGGCGGGCAGATCCGCGGCCAGGGGCCGGGCCACCCGCCGTCCGTCCAGGGCGTACACGGCCAGCTCGGCGTGTCCCGCCGCCGGCAGCGTGAAGGCGAAGCGGGTCGACGGGTTGAAGGGATTGGGGTGGGCCGCCAGCGATGGCGGCCGGCGCGGCGCGACGCCCTCGTCGACGGCCGTGGCCTCGTCGTGATCCAGGATCCAGAGACCGTCCTCCATGTCCACCAGGTAGATCAGATCCTGGCGCGCCGTCACGGTCTGCGCCGTGCCCGCCGTGTCGAAGATCCCCGCCCAGGTGGGCGCCGTGGGATCGGCCACGTCGAGCAC
This sequence comes from uncultured Fibrobacteraceae bacterium, assembly GCA_964617805.1. Lineage (GTDB taxonomy): Bacteria > Krumholzibacteriota > Krumholzibacteriia > LZORAL124-64-63 > LZORAL124-64-63 > JAHIYU01. The sequence continues at coordinate 39,135 of CAZTWK010000027.1, forward strand.
GATCACGCCGTAGGGATAGGAGGCCACGTAGAGGTGGTCGCCCTGGACGTCCACGCCGGCCGCGTTGCCCTTGGTGTCGTAGCTGCCCAGGATGAAGGGCGAGGCGGGATCGGCGACGTGGATCGTGTGCACGCCGGCGGCGCCGTCGGCCACGACCAGCAGGTCGCCCTGGATGTCGACGCCCTGGCTGAAGCCCTCGGTGTCCAGCTGCGACATGAGCAGGGGCGCGGCGGGATTGTTCACGCGCAGGATGCGCACCCCGTTGTTCCCGTAGGCCAGGTACAGGTAGGAATCCCGCATGGCGATGTCCAGCAGGAACTCGCCGATGGTCAGGAAATCGCCCACGCGCTCCGGCACGGCCGGTTCGGAGACGTCGATGGACAGCACGCCGATGGCCCGGTCGGCCAGGTAGAGGTTGTGGCCGCGCAGCTCCACGCCGGTGGCGTAGGGCGACGGGTAGTTGCCGATCTCGATGGGCGTGGTCGGATCGCTCACGTCCACCACGCGCAGGCCCGACTGCTCGGCGGCCACGTAGGCGATGTGGCCGTCGACGATGACGTCGCGGCAGTGGTTCGAGGCCCAGTGGCCCAGTTCCCGGATGTTCCCGGGATCGCCGATGTCCAGGATGCGCAGGCCGTCGTAGCGTCCCGCGACGTAGGCCAGGTCGTCGACGATCCTGGCCCGCATGCTGTGGCCGCCCCGGTCGTAGGCGCCGACCTCCCCCGGCGCGCCGTCGGGCCCGATGCTCAGCGCGCGCAGCCCGGTGGGGCTGGTGGGCACGTAGACCAGCCCGTCCCCGATCGCCGTCTTGAGGCTGCTGGTGTAGAGCAGGTTGCCCCGCAAATCGGGCGAGGCCGGGTTCGACACGTCGAAGACGTTGAAGCCGCAGGTGAAGCCCGTGACGTAGAGCAGGTCCCCGTCCAGCACCGCGTCCCACACGATGCCGGCGATCGGGACGGTGGTCACCGCCCACGGTGCCGCGGGAACTGCCACGTACATCACGCCGAGCCCGCCGTTGCCCAGGGCGCAGAAGGCGAAATCGCCGGCGACGCTCAGGCCCTGCACGAAGCTCCAGGGCTGGGTGGCCGAGAGGTGCTGCGGGTCCGCGGGATCTGACACGTCCAGCACGTGCAGGCCGCCCGTGCCGTAGGAGAGATAGGCCAGGTCCCCGACCAGGTCCACCTCGAAGGCGCTGCCCTCGGCTATGTAGCGGGCTACCTCGTACGGGGCGGCGGGATCGCTCACGTCCAGGATGCGCAGGCCGGCATTGCCCACGGCCAGGAAGGCGTGGTCGCCGCTCACCGCGATCTCGTAGATCCGCGAGGGGAAGTCGAGCTGCGCGATCTGCTGCGGCAGGTCCGGCGCGGAGATGTCCACGATCGCCAGCCCGTAGTCGATGATGCCCACGTAGGCGAGCTGGCCGACCACCTCGATGGCATAGATCTCGCTGGCCAGCACCGCGCGCCCGACCAGCACGGGGTTGTTGACGTCGCCGAAGTAGACGATCTCCAGCGCCGCGCCGTTGCCGCAGATCACGGTACTGCCCACGGCGCAGGCCGTGTAGCAGGCGCCGTTGGGCCAGTGGCCGAGGGCCTTGAGGTTGACGGCCTCGTTGGGGAGCGGGAGCACCGCGCAGAGGGCCGGGACGCCGATGCCGACGAACAGCAGGACGGTCATGGCGAGGCGCCGCGATCGGACGAGGGCCATCGTGTCTCCCGGGGTGCGAGGAGGGGGGCTCACTCAGTATACGGCAAGGCCGGGCCCGTAACCAGTTGTCGGGGCGTGAAAAGCACGGCGGCCCCGTCGTCCGGGCGGGGCCGCCGATTGTTCGCGACGCGACGGGGCTAACGCCCGTCCGTCGACGTGAGGAACCTGTAGAACTCCCCGTCGGTCGACAGTACGAGCGTGCTGCTCTCGTCGAAGGTCGCCGGGTAGCTCTCCATGGTCTTGAGGAACGCGTAGAACTCGCGCGCCTGGGGCGAGCGGTCGTAGGCGGCGGCGTAGATGGCCGTCGCCGTGGCGTCCGCGTCGCCCTTGATCTCCTCGGCCGTGCGGTAGGCTTCCGAGCGGATGCTCAGCAGGTCGCGGTCCTTCTCGCCGTTGATCCGCGACGCCTCGCCCTCCCCCTCGCTGCGGAAGCGGTCGGCGATGCGGCGGCGCTCGGCGATCATCCGCTCGAAGACCTTGCGCTGCACGTCGTCCACATAGTTGATGCGCTTGAACTGGACGTCGAGGATCTCGATGCCCAGGTCGGACGTACGGGTCTGTGCCTTGGTGAGAATCTCCAGGCGGATGTTCTCGCGCCCGTGGCGGACCTCGTCGAGCTCCACCTGCTCCTCGGCCAGCAAGTCGCCGTGCTCGGGCGTCCGGTTGGAGGTGCGGACGACCTCCACCAAGTTGTAGTTGGCGATGGCGTTGCGCGTCTCGCCGTCGAGGATGTCGTCCAGCCGCGTCTGGGCGCCGCGCTCGTCGCGCAGCCGCTGGAAATAGAGCAGCGGGTCGGTGATGCGCCAGCGCGCGTAGGTGTTGACCCAGATGAAGCGCTTGTCCTTGGTCGGCAGCTCGTTGGGCTCGCCGTCCCACTCCAGGAAGCGGCGGTCGAAGCTGTGGGCCTTCTGGATCAGCGGCAGCTTCATCTTGAGCCCCGGCGTGCTGACGGGTTCTCCCACCGGCTTGCCGAACTGGGTGATGATGACCTGCTCGGTCTCCTTGACCACGTAGAACGTACTGGTCAGGAGCAGCAGTACGATGGCCGTAATGATTATCATGCCGATTTTCATCACCGCTCACCTCCCTTCGCCCCGCCCAGGTCGAGCAGGGGCAGTACCGAGCGTAGGTCGCCGTCGACCACGACCTTGTTCCGCACCTCGGGCAGCACCTCGCTCATGGTCTCCAGGTAGATGCGCTTGCGCGTCACCTCGGGCGCGCGGCGGTAGGCATCGAAGAGCGCCACGAAGCGGGCGCTGTCGCCGCGGGCGTGGTTGACGCGCTCCATGCGGTAACCCTCGGCCTCCTGGATGGTCTGCAGGGCCTCGCCGCGGGCGCGGGGCACCACCTTGTTGTACTCGCTCTGCGCCTGGTTGATCAGGCGGGCCTTCTCCTGCTTGGCTTCGCTCACCTCGTTGAACGACGGCTTCACCGGGTCGGGCGCGTTCACGTTCTGCAGCACCACCTGGTCCACCTTGATGCCCGTCTCGTACTGGTCGCAGAGCTCCATGAGGTGGGTCTGCATCTGCATGGCGGTCTCGGCGCGGCCCACGGTCAGCACCTCGTTGACGGTGCGGTCGCCCACGACCTGCCGCATCACCGCCTCGCTCATGTCGCGGAAGGTCTCGCTCACGTTGCGCACGCGGAACAGGTAGCGGTACGGATCGACGACCCGGTACTGGACCACCCACTCCACCACCGCCACGTTGAGGTCGCCGGTCAGGATGTTCGACTCGTCGGCGTAGGGCCGCGTGGAATACTGGCTCTGCACGCCCGCACGCACGGTGCGGAAACCGAACTCCTGCTTGAGCTGGCGCTGGATCGGCACCTTCATGACGCGCTCGACCCCGAAGGGCAGCTTCAGGTGCAGCCCGGGGTCGGTGGCGCGCACGTACTGGCCGAAGCGCAGGACGAGGCCGGTCTCCTCCGGCCCGATCTGGTAGAAACTCGTCAGCAGGGCCACCAGCGCCAGCAGCACGATCGCACCGCGCCGCACAGCGGTCATGTTGACCTGCGGAATCTTGATCTCGGGGATGTCCCTCGGACCGTCCCCCCCTTGCCCGTTCATGATTTCTCCTCTCCGCGGGAGAGCGCCTCCCGCCGACGGGGGCAGCATAGAGCATGGGAGGGAGCAGGGGAACCGCCCATTTTCAGGAATGGGCGGGTAGGGTGGGCGTCAGGAATTCCGGCGGTCGGCGCGGGCCGCGCGCCACGACATGCGCGCCGGCAGGACCGACAGCACCAGGCCCGCCGCCGCGATGGCCGCCAGGCCGAGGAAGCTCCAGAGGCGGCCGGGGAAGGTGGCGGCGGTCGAACCCAGGGCCGTGCCCAGGGCGCCCCCCGCCGCCACGATGACCACGACGGTCCAGACGAAGGCCCGCGGGCCCAGCTTGAGCCACACGAGCAGGCAGGCGACGGGGAACACGAGCCAGACGGCGGACAGGACCAGGACCGAGCCCAGGGTGGGGCCGTTCGCCAGCCCCGCGAGCCCGCCCACGTCGCCGTCGACCGCGTGCAGCAGGGCCGCGCCCACGATGGTGACGCAGAACATCCACAGCAAGGCGAATCCCCGGTTCATGCCGGTCCTTTCGACGAAACTCAGACCATATGGAGTGACCGGCCCCCGTGTCGTATCGTCGTCATGTCACTAGAACTGGCGATGACGACCGGGTGTCCAGCACCGCTGTCGCGGGTTGCCGCCCTAGGGCGTCAGAGCCGCATACGACGAAGGGAGCCGGCCATGAGCAGTATAACCCACGTAGGACTCGACGTGCACAAGGAAACCATCGCCATCGCCCTGCTGCCCGCGGGAAAGCCCCGCCCGCTGGAATGGCAGATCCCCCACGAGCCGACATCCTTGCGCCGGCTGATCCGCAAGCTGAAGGCCCAAGATCCGGTGGCCTGCGCCTACGAAGCCGGCCCCACCGGCTACGCCCTGCAGCGCCAGCTCGAGGCCGCCGGGATCCCCTGTATGGTGGCTGCGCCTTCGCTGATCCCCGTGCGTTGCGGCGACCGGGTCAAGACCGACCATCGCGATGCCCGCAAGCTGGCCGAGCTGTTGCGGGCCGGGCTGTTGACCCCGGTGCACCCACCGACCGAGGACGAGGAGGCCGTGCGTGATCTGAGCCGCTGTCGCGAAGACGCCCAGAAGGACCTGGTCCGCAGTAGGCATCGTCTCGGCAAGTTCCTGCTGCGCCGCGGGCTGGTGTTCCGCGGCGGCTGCAACTGGTCACAGCGTCACCGGACCTGGCTCAACGGCCTGAAGTTCGCGCGGCCGGCCGACCGGATCGTCTTCGAGGACTATCTGCTGGCGGTCGAACAGCACGGCGCCCGGGTGGCGGCGGCGGGACCTGTCAGGCGCACGTCCATATCGGCCAGAGGCTTGTTGAAGGTGTCCGGCAGGACCTCTCCCCGCTCGTCGAC
>CAZTWK010000028.1:0-43349 GCA_964617805.1 uncultured Fibrobacteraceae bacterium
CGGGCGACTCGCGCATCTTCGGAGCCGAGCATCGGATATGTGAAGCCCTCCTCTTTACGTCCCCCCCACTCTCGACCTCCAGGATGCTCTGCCCTCACCTCCGGGGAGAGGCGAGTCCCAGGCTGCCGGGAGCCCGCGGAGGGGGTGTGCGCACACGATGCAAGCGACTCGCGCATCTTCGGAGCCGAGCATCGTGTGTGCACACCCCCTCCGCGAGCGTTCGTCGCACATGGAACCCGCCCCTTCCCGATTGTGTAGGCAGTTGGTATGCGATGGGGATATCGCTGAACGGGAGGTCCGACATGAAGAAGAAGCCAACGACGCGATTCACCTTCGCCCTGGCGGTCGTGCTGGCCATGACCATGGCCGGCTCCGCCGCCGCGGGCGTCCTGACGCCGCGCGCCGAACTCGATCACGGCGTGATCCTGGCCGGGGACGACAACACGGTCTACGTGCTGATCGACTTCGACGTGGCCCGCTACCGACCGCCACCCGGATACGGTCGCCCCGACCTCAACCTGGCCATGGTCCTGGACCGGTCGGGCTCCATGGAGGACCGGGGCAAGATGGAGTACGCGCGCGAGGCCGCCAAGATCGTGGTCGACCGCATGGAGACCAGCGACGTGCTGGCCGTGGTGGAATACGACGACGAGATCAGCGTGCTCTGGCCCGCCGGCAAGGTGGAGGCCCGCTCGCTGATCAAGCGGCGCATCGACGAGCTGTCGCCGCGCGGCAGCACGGACCTCTGCGGCGGGCTGATGCGCGGCGTCGAGGAGGCCATGCGCAACCGCGACGGTTCCGACATCAACCGCGTGATCCTGCTCTCGGACGGCCTGGCCAACGAGGGCATCACCGATCCCCGCGAGATCTACCGCCTGGTGCGCGAGGCCAAGAGCCGCGGCGTGACCGTCTCGACCATGGGCCTGGGCCTCGACTACAACGAGGACCTCATGCGGGGCATCGCCGAGCACGGGGGCGGCAACTACTACTACATCGAGAACCCGGAACAGATGGGCCGCATCTTCGGCCGCGAGCTCGAGACCCTCTTCACGACCGTCGCGCGCGACGTCGTGATCCGCTTCCACGCCGGATCCAAGGTGAACGACGTGGAGGTCTACGGCTACGAGTTCGAGATCGACGACGACGAGGTGATCATCCCCCTGGAGAACTTCTACTCCGGCGAGGAACGCTCGCTGCTGCTCAAGCTGGAGATCGATCCCGCCCGCGCCGGCGTACTGGACCTGGGCGAGCTGGAGGTCGTCTACCACGACCAGCTGACAGGCCAGGACGAGGACGTGAGCCTGGACATCGACGTGGATGTGTCGGACGAGGCGCGGGACATCGAGCGTTCGCGCAACGAGCGGGTGATCGTGGAGTCCACGCTGACCGACACCGACAAGCGCCAGGACGAGATCGTGCGCCTCTTCGAGGCCGGAGACTCGGATGCCGCGCAGGCCGCCATCTCCGAGCTCACCGAGGAGATCCGGGGCATCCAGGCCGACGTCGACAGCCCGCGTCTCGCCGCCAAGCTGGAGGCCATGGCCCTCGAACAGGAGGACATGACCTACGCCGAGGGCAGCGCCGCCGGCAGCGCCGCCTATGTCAAGTCCAACAAGGCCCGCAACTACCAGGGACTGCGCGGCAAGCGCGCCTACTTCCTGCTGTCCGAGGGCGACGAGGGCTTCGAGGTGGAACGCCTGCAGGAGGCCCTGCAGGACGCCGGCCTCTTCGGCGGCGACATCGACGGCGTCTACTCGCCCGAGCTAAGCGAGGCCGTCAGCGAGTACCAGCGCCGCAACAACCTGTCGATCGACGGCCGGGCGGGGCCCAAGACGCTACGCGCCCTGAGCCTCTACTGATCCCACCACAAGAAGGCAGGACCGCTCCGCGGAGCGGTCCTGCCCTCGTTACCCCCGGGCGCTCAGTCGTAGAGGGCCTTCACCTCGCCCCAGGTGAAGTCCTCGTCTCCCACGCCCCCGTGCGCCAGCCAGGAGAAGGCGTTCTCCAGGAAGACCAGGTTGTCGTGATCGCCGAGCCCCTCGGTGTCCATCATGTAGTAGTGGCTCGTCCAGACGGCGGCCCCGGGCCCCCCGTCGTTCTCGTAGACGGCGATCATGTCGTTCGCGCCGTCCCCGCCCACGGCGACCGACGGCGCTACGGCGGCCAGGGCGCAGGTCTGGCTCACGTCGTCGCCCAGCGCGGTCACGCCGGCGAAGAGCGGATGGGCCTCGAACTGGTCGTAGTGGACCGGACTCGCCATGAAGCCCGTGCTCGAGATGCCGAAGTCGTCCATGATCTCCTGGATGCGCATCAGATAGGTCCCGTTCAGGCAGACCGCAGCCAGCAAGCCTCCCCCGCCGTCGACATAGTCCATGATCCAAGCCGCTTCCTGCTCGCTGTAGATCTGTCCCTCGTTGGTGTAGGCGTCCCCGGGCAGGATCACGAGCACGTCGGCGTCGCCGTTGTCCTCCAGCGGTGTCGTGCGGGCCTCGACGGTGTAGCCCCAGGCGACGAGCTGGGCCTTGAAGTCGTCGTACATGGGGCCCCAGGGCGTGTCGTGGGAGTTGTCGAAGACCACGAGCTGCGCCGCGGCGCCGGCGGGCGCCAGGGCCAGGAGCAGGCAGAGCAGACAGGAGCGTAACATCGTCGGGACCTCCCCGTGTTCGAGATGGCGTTCACCGGAGAGTATTGCCGATTCCGATCATGTCGACAACCCGGTTTCGATATCTCCAGAACGGCGGGCCGTTCAGCGGAAGAGCCGCTTCACCTCGCCCCAGCTCGCGTCCTCGTTCGCCACGTGCACGCTGTTCGACAGCCAGGCGAAGGCGTTGGCCAGGAAGCGCAGGTTGTCGTAGTCGTAGAGGCCGTCCGGGGCCGCCATCTTGTACTGGCTGACCCAGACCGCCGCGCCGTCGTGCCGGGCGTCCGCCTCGTAGACGGCCACGTAGTCGTAGAGGCCGTCGTGCGCCACCGGGACGCAGGGCGGCGACACGTTCAGGCTCAGGCAATAGGACATGGTGTCCCCCAGTTCCACGACGCCCTCGAAGAGCGGATGGACGGCGTGGTAGGGGTAGTAGGCGGGATTGCTGATGTAGTCGCCCAGGGCGATCCCGAACTCGTCCAGCAGCCCGGTGATGTGCTGCCAGTAGTCCTGGTTCGGACACATGCCCGCGAAGAGACCGTGCCCCGAGTCCACGAAGGCCCTGAGCCAGGCCACCTCCTGGGACGTGTAGTCCACGCCGCCGAAGGTGTAGGCGTCCTCGGGCAGGATGACGATCACGTCGGCGTCCTCGTTGTCCGTCAGCGGGGTGGTCCGCTTCTCGACGGTGTAGCCCCAGAGCTCCAGGTGCGAGATGAACGCGTCGTACATCTCGTGTCCCGGCGCGTGCGAGTTGTCGAACACCACGAGCTGTCCCGCCGCCCCCTGGGCGACGACCAGCACGCACAGACCCACCAGTAAGCTCTTCATCGCATCCCTCCGCGTTCGGTCCCGGTTCCACCGTTGAATGTGCCCCATCCGCCCCCCGAAGGCAACCCCCAGCGCTTCGCCGCGGGCGTGCGCATGCGTCTGAAACCGGGCCCATACGAGAACCGCCCGCCTGCGACCCTCGAAGAGCCGGAGCCGGGCGGGCGGTTCGTGTATGGATCCGGGTGGGCGACCTACGCCACCACCCGGGCCTTGTACCCGTACTGCAGCACCTCCCAGGCGGGCGCCGACTGCAGCTTGCGGAAGACGATCTCCACCTCGGTGCCGATGGTCACGTCGTCGGGCGGCGCTTCGCAGACCATGGCCGTCAGGCGCACGCCGCCGTCGAGTTCGACCACGGCGACCACGTAGGGCTTCTGCTCCTCGAAGGGGGCCGGCGGGATCCAGATGGTCGTGTGGGTGACCACCTTGCCCTTGCGCGGCAGGCTCACGGTCTCGAACTCGCCCGCGTGGCACTTGCGGCAGACCTTGCGCGGCGGGAAATGCACCTCGCCGCACTTGACGCACTTGCCGGCCTCGAGGCGGTAGCGTTGCGGAATCTCGCGATGGTAGCGGGGGCTGATCATGACACCACCTCCAGGATGTGGACCGTACTGCTGCCGCCCGAGCCGCCCATGTTCTGGGCCAGCCCGATCGTCGGCGACTTCAGCTGGCGGTCGCCCGCCCGGCCGGAGAGCTGCTGCACGAGCTCGGCGATCTGGGCGACGCCGGTGGCGCCGACCGGATGGCCCTTGCTCTTGAGCCCGCCCGAGGTATTGACGGGATGCTTGCCGTCCAGGGCCGTCAGGCCCTCGGCGGCGGCGGGCCCGCCCTGGCCGCGCTCGAAGATGCCGAGCTCCTCGGTGCAGACGATCTCGGCGATGGTGAAGCAGTCGTGGACCTCGCAGAAGTCCACGTCGGCGATGGTGACGCCCGCCTGCGCGAAGGCCTTGCCGGCCGCGGCGCCGACCACGGGGATCGACGCGAAGTCGGCCCGGTTGTGCAGGGCGATGGAGTCCGTGGCGTGCCCGGACCCGATCACCTTGATGATGGGCTTGCCCGATGCCTTGGCGACCTCGACGGGGCACAGCATCACGCAGGCCGCGCCGTCGGTCACCGGCGAGCAGTCGAAGAGCCCGAGAGGCTCGGCCACCCGCACGGCCCCCAGCACGGTCTGCATGGAGATCTCGCCGGGGAACTGTGCGTAAGGATTCTTGGCGCCGTTGACGTGGCTCTTGACCGCCACGGCCGCCAGCTGCTCGGGCGTGGTGCCGTACTGGTGCATGTGCGCGTGGGCGATCATGGCGTAGAGGCCCGGGAAGGTGACGCCGTGGTAGACCTCGTACTCCGCGTCCGCCGCGGTGGACAGGGCGTAGGTCGCGTCGGCCCCGTCGTTCATCTTCTCGACGCCGCCGGCCATCACGAAGTCGCTGGCGCCGCTGGCCACCTCGAGGTAGGCGGCCCGGAAGGCCGCGCCGCCCGAGGCGCAGGCGCTCTCGACCCGCGTGGCGGCGATGCCGCTCAGGCCCGCGTAGTCGGTGAGTATCGAGGCCAGGTGCTCCTGGCCGTTGAACAGGCCGCTGGTCATGCAGCCGATGTAGGCCGACTGGAGCTTGTCCCGGGGCACGCCGGAATCCTCCAGGCAGGCCGCCGCCGCTTCCGCGAAGAGATCGCGCAAGGGGGTCTTCCAGAGTTCGCCGAACTTCGTCAGTCCGAATCCGATGACTGCTACGTCTCTCATCTCAGCCCCCTTTCTAGACTTCGTTCATGCGGATCTTGCCGCGGTAGGCCACGTACTTGCCGTACGTGATGTGGATGCGCCGGTCGGCCAGCTGCCCCCGGACGGTGGGGGCCAGGCCCTGCACCTTGGGCAAACGGTCGGTACACTGGAACACGAAGGAGTCGGAGCCGGCGCCGCTGCCGAAGGACGTCACCAGGATCCGGTCGCCGGGTTCGGCCACGTCCAGGCAGGCCGCCAGGCCGGTGGGCGACGACCCGCTGTAGGTGTTGCCCATCAGGTTCACCACCCAGCCCTGCTCGAGCTGCTCCTTCTGGAAGCCGGTCATCTTGCCGGCCCGCAGGGGGAACTTGCCGTTGGGCATGTGGAAGACGGCGAACCTGAAGTCCTCGGGCTTGAGCCCGCTGCGCTCCAGGATGCCGTTGGTCGCGCCCAGCACGTGGTGGAAATAGGCCGGCTCGCCCGTGAAGCGTCCGGCGTGACGCGGGTAGAACTCCCCCTCGCGGCGCCAGAAGTCCGGCGTGTCGGAGGTGAAGGAATAAGTGTGCTGGATCTCGGCGACGACCTGCTCGCTGCCCATGATGAAGGCGGCGCCGCCGGCCGACGCCGTGTATTCCAGAGCATCGCCGGGCGCGCCCTGGCTGGTGTCGGCGCCGATGCCCAGGCCGTACTTCATCTCCCCCGACTTGACGTGGGAGTAGGCCACGTACATGGCCTCGGCGCCCGCCTTGCAGGCGAACTCGAAGTCGGCGACGTGGCAATCCGGGCCCATGCCGAGGGCGTCGATCAGGACGGTGCCGGAGGGCTTGACCGCGTAGGGATGGCTCTCGGAACCGATGTAGCAGCAGCCGATCTCCTGGGGATCGATGCCGGCGCGCGTGATCGCGTCCCGGGCGGCCGCCACGCTGATGGTGATGGTGTCCTCGTCCGGACCGGGCACCGTTTTCTCTTCCAGCAGCAGCCCTCGCTTGAAGGCGTCCGCGTCCGCACCCCATTGGTCCGCGATATCCTCCGCCTTGATGCGGTACCGCGGCACGTAAGAGCCGTAGCCGACAATCCCGTACATAGACATCTCCCCGACTGGAGTTCTCGTTTGGCAGGTCAACGTCCAAATCTAACAGCCGAAAGGCTCCCGAACAACCCATTCAAGGTGGGCTAATGAGAGAAATACGGCCGTCAAAGCTGGGGAAAGGCGTCTCACACACACGGCCCGCCATTTTGATGCGCTTCGCGGCTGCAAAATGACGGGCCGTGTGCGTGAGACGCCTCAGCTCGAAGGGCGCAATTCTCTCTTCAGCACCTTGCCGAAGGAGTTTTTCGGGAGAGCTTTCGTGAAGTGGATCGTACGGGGAACCTTGAACTGGGCCAGCCTCGAGAGGCAGTGGCGGAGGATGGCCTGGTCGTCGGTGTCGGCGGGATCCTTGGCCACGACCCAGGCCTCGATGGCCTCGCCGAGGAGCTCGTCGGGGACGCCGACGACGCAGGTCTCGACGACGGTGTCCAGCTCGAGGATGGCGTCCTCGATCTCCTTGGCGCTGACCCGGTTGGCGCCGGCCTTGATCATGTTCTTGGCCCGGTCGACGATGAAGATGAAGCCCTCCTCGTCGCGGTAGCCCAGGTCGCCGGTGTGCAGGCCGTCGGGGAAGAGGACCTTGGCGGTCTCCTCGGGATCGTTCCAGTAGCCCCGCATGATGTTGGGGCCGGAGGCCACGATCTCGCCCTCCTCGCGCGGATCGCACTCGCCGCCGTCGGCGCGGCGCACGGTGAGCGACACGCCCGGGATGCCCACGCCGATGGACCCGCACTTGTCGGCCAGGCGGTCGGGCGGCAGCCAGGAGAGCCGCGCCGAGGCCTCGGTCTGGCCGTACATCACGTAGAGCGCGATGCGTTCGGGCAGGGCCTCGCGGATGCGGCGCGTCAGGGCGGGCGACATGGCGCCGCCGGCCTGGGTCAGGTAGCGCAGGTGCGTGTGGGACATGTCCAGGAATTCGGTGCGCGCGCAGAGGATGGCGAAGTGGCTGGGCACGCCGGAGAAACCGGTGCAGCGCTCATCGACGAGGGTTTCCAAAACCTTCTGGGGGAAGGCGAAGCGGTTGTCGATCACCACGCGGCCGCCGCGCTTGACGTGGGTCAGCAGCAGCGAGTTGCCGAAGGAGTAATGGAAGGGCAGCACGCAGCACACGCTGTCGTCGGGGCCCAGCGGCAGGTAGGCCAGGATCTGCTCGGTGTTGGCCACCAGGTTGCCGTGGGTCAGGGTCACGCCCCGCGGGGTGCCCGTGGAACCGCTGGTGTAGAGGATCACGGCGAGGTCGTCGCCGTCCAGGTCGAGGGCGGGCGGGGCCCCGGTGCAGCTCTCGACCTCCGCGGCGTCGCGCAGGTCCAGCGCGGCGGGGAACTCCCACTTGGGATGGCGCCGGTCGATGACCCCGAAGCGGAGGTCCGGGCAGTCGGCGACGATCTCCGGCAGCCGGCGCGCCTCGCGGCCGCGGGTGAGCAGGCCCACGGCGCCCGAGTCGCGCAGGAGCTTGCGGTGGGTCTGGGGGCGGTTGGCGTGGTTGAGGGCCACCACGCAGGCGCCGGCCCGCAGGGCGCCGAAGAAGGCGGCCACGTAGTCGACGGAGTTCTCCATCAGGAGCGCGACGCGGTCGCCCCGGCCGACGCCCAGCCCGGCCAGGAAGGCGGCGGTGCGGTCGGCGGCGGTCGACAGCTCGGCGTAGGACACGTGGCGATCGCCGTGGGTCAGGGCGATCGCCCCGGGACGGTCCGCGACCGTCGCGTCGAGCATGCCGTGGATGGTCGGCACGGGTCTAACCCCGCTTGCGTGTGACGAAGCCCACCAGGTTCTGGATCGAGTCGAGGTTCTCCGGCACCAGTTCGGCGTCGTCGATGGACAGGCCCATGTCCTGCTCCAGGAAGGCCACCAGCTCCATCACGCCCACCGAATCCATGATGCCGTTGTCGAGCAGCGACATGTCGTCGCTCTGCAGCGGATCGGCGTCGCCGAAGAGGAAGTTCTCCACCACGAATTCGTGAATCTGATCCCGCAATTCCATCGTCTTCATGTTCCCCCGTTTAGGGTTTGGCCGCGGAGCCCCTCCACTCGATCTCCGCGAAATCCAGGGCGCCGTCCGCGACCCGGCCTTCGAGTTCGTCGCCGAACTGCCGGGCCAGCAGCTGGGTGCTCAGCAGCCCGACGAAGGCCATGTTGTCGCGCGCGCCGGTCAAGCGTCCCGCCCGCCATTTCCGGACCAGGGCGGCCACGCGCTGCGCGTCGAAGATCCCGGCGTCGCGCAGGGCCCCTTCGCCGAGCATGGCAGCGGCCAGCTCGGCCCCGTCGCCCACGATGAAGCTTGCGCTGTCCGGGGCGCGGTAGGGCTGCTTGGGACGCGTAACGATCTCCGCAGGAAGGAGATCGGCCACTGCGGCCTTCAATAAAGCCTTTTCCTGCAGACCCGCCAGCTTGACCGAGGCGGGGATGCGACCGGCCAGTTCGGCCACGTTGTGATCCAGGAAGGGGAAGCGCCCCTCCACGGTGTGGCCCATGAGCATGCGGTCGCCCTGGGAGGAGAGCAGGTAGCCCGCCATGAAGAGGGTCATCTCCAGGTACTGGGCGCGGGCCACGGGGCCCCAGCCCGCGAAGTCGGCGGGCAGCGACGCCAGCAGCCGCTCCTCCGGCGCGCGGGCCGCCACGGCGGCGGCCACCTCGGGCGAGAAGAAGGCGGAGATGCGGCCGGTGTTGTTCCAGCGCGGCCGGTGCGAGAAGAAGGGATCGCTCCCGGCGCTGTCCAGTCCGGCGCCGTAGAAGCGGGTCAGGAACTCGGCCGGGGACTGCTGCAGGTAGGGATAGAGGCGCGTCAGCAGCAGGGGGCGCCGCTTCGACCCGGGGTCGCGGGCCCAGAAGGCGCGCACCTTGGCCTCGCGCAGGATGTTGTAGCCGCAGAAGACCTCGTCCGCGCCCTCCCCCGTCAGCACGACCTTGTAGCTCTGGGCGCGCACCAGGCCCGAGAGGGCGTAGAGGGGCGCCGGCGCCGTACGCAGGATGGGGGTCTCGGCGTGCCACACCACGTCGGCGAAGGCGCCCGCGATCTCGGCGTCGCCGACGCTGATCATCTCGTGGTCGGTGCCCAGGTGCGACGCCATGATCCGCTGCCAGCGCGTCTCGTCGAAGGCCGCGTCCTTGAAACCGACGGAGAAGGTCTTCATGCGCCGGTCGGTGGTGTGCTGGATCAGCGCCGCGGTGGCCGAGGAGTCGAGCCCGCCCGAGAGATAGGCGCCCACGGGCACGTCGGCGCGCAGGCGGATCACCGACGCGTCGGTCAGGGCCTCGCGCACCTCGTCCCGCATGCGCGCGCGCTCGTCGCGGTCCACGAAGCGGTGGTCCTCGGCGGCGGGCAGGAAGGCGGGGCGCCAGTAGCGGCGCGGCGCCGGCTCCTCGTCGCTGTCCAGATCGAGGGCCGCCACGTGGCCGGCGGGCAGCTGCCGCACGTTGGCGAACGGCGTGGCCGGCGGGACGTTCACCCAGGTGGTGAAGACCTCGCCCAGGGCCCCGTGATCCAGTTCGGGACGGAAGCCCGGCCAGCCGGCGAGGGCCTTGACCTCCGAGGCGAAGAGCAGCACGTCGCCGTGGCGGGCCCAATAGAGGGGGCGGATGCCGAAGCGGTCCCGCGCCATGAGCAGCCGCCGCCGCGGGGCGTCGTAGAGGACGAAGGCGTACTGGCCGTTGAAGCGGTCGACGCAGTCGTCGCCCCAGGCGCGGTAGGCCTCGACCAGGACCTCGGTGTCGGACTGGGTGCGGAAGACGTGGCCCAGCGCGCGCAACTCCTCGCGCAGCTCGATGTAGTTGAAGATCTCGCCGTTGAAGGTGACCCACACCGACTCGTCGGCGGTGCCCAGGGGCTGCTGGCCGGTGCTCAGGTCGATGATGCTCAGGCGCGCGTGGCCGAGGAACACGGACCCGTCCCGCCACGCGCCGTACTCGTCCGGCCCGCGGTGGTTCATGGCGCCGATCATTCTCTCGGCCGCGCCGTCGGGCAGCGCCAGGCTGCCGGACAGGGATACGGCTCCGCAGATTCCACACATATCTAGGTATCCATCGGCTGTTCGAGCCAGGCCTTGACCTGTGCCACGGCCTCGGCGGGGTTGCCGGCCAGGCTCCACTCCCCGCCGCCGCAGCGGTCCAGGAAGGCGGCGCCCGGATCGAAGCCCATCACGACCACCCGGCGCTCGAAGCGCAGGGCCATGGCGATCTCCGACATGGTGCCGCCGCTGCCGGGGCAGGCCACCACCACGTCGCTGGACAGCACGTTGACGATGTTGCGCGCCGAGCCCATGCCCGTGGGCAGCACCAGGTCCAGGTGCGGGCTCGCGGCGTCGCGGTCGTCCTCGAAGAGAACGCCCACGGTCAGGCCGCCCGCTTCCCGGGCGCCCTTGGCCGAGGCGTCCATGACGCCGGTGGCGCGCCCGCCGTTGAGCAGCACCCAGCCGTTCTCCGCGATGAGGCGGCCGAGCTCGTACGCGGACCGCTGCGTCGTGTCGTCCACGTGGCAGCCGCCCATCACTCCGATAACCGTTTTTCGCATGCGTTCCTCCGTCCGCCCAGGATCACCGAAGAGGCATTCTCTCGCAAGTACGGTTCTCGGGGGATGACTCAGTCGTCGTCCCGGCGGCGGGGCAGGCCACGGCGCAGGGCGCCCTTGCCGAAGCGGTCCACGGCTTCGTCGGTCAGCGCGTCGAGGGTGCGGTCCTGCTCTTCCTCCCGGTCGGGGAAGAGCTCGGGGGGGCGGTCGTCGACATGCTCGAGGTTCTGGGCGGTGATGCCGATCAGGCGCAGCGGGCGGCCGCGGCGGCCGAGGTGGTTGTCGAGCAGGTCGCGGCCCGCGTCGCGCAGGACGCGCGTGGAGTCGGTGGGGGCCGGCAGGGTGAGCGAGCGGGTGCGGGTGCTGAAGTCCGGGTAGCGGGCCTTGAGCTGGACGGTGCGCGCCACGAAGCCGGCGCGGCGCAGGCGGCGGCCCACCTTGTCGGCCAGGCCGTCGAGGACGTCGACCAGGGCCTCGCGCGACGCGATGTCCGCGGCGAAGGTTACCTCGTGGCCGATGCTCTTGGCCTCGTGGTCGGGCACCACCGGGCGGTCGTCCCGTCCCTCGGACAGGGCCGCCACGTGGCGCGCCAGGGACTCGCCGAGCCCGTGCTCCAGGCGGGCCGGCTCGGCGAGACGGATATCGCGGACGAGGCGGATGCCCAGGGCGTGCAGGGCCTCCTGGGCGCGGGGCCCCACGCCCCACAGGCGCGAGATGGGCAGGGGATCCAGCAGCTCCTGCACGCGGTCCGGGTGGACGACCACGAAGCCGTCCGGCTTCTCGAGGTCGCTGGCGAGCTTGGCGAGGAACTTGTTGGGCGCGACGCCGACCGAGGCCACCAGGCCGACCTCCCGCAGGATCCGCGCCTTGATGCGCCGGCCGATGGCCTCGGCGGAGCCGAACAGCCGCCGGCTGCCGCTCACGTCCAGGAAGGCCTCGTCCACGGACAGGGGTTCGACCAGGGGGGAGAAGTCGTGGAAGATGTCGAAGATGTGGCCGGAAATCTCGGCGTAGCGACTCCCGCGGGGGCGCAGGAAGATCCCGTCGGGGCAGAGCTTGATCGCGCGCGCGGCGCTCATGGCGCTGTGCACGCCGTAGGCGCGGGCCTCGTAGCTGGCCGCGCTGACGACGCCGCGTCCCTCGGGCGTGCCGCCGACGATGACGGGCTGGCCGCGCAGGCGGGGATCGTCGAGGACCTCCACCGACGCGAAGAAGGCGTCCATGTCCACGTGCAGGATCGTGCGCTCGGACACGGACGCCCCTCCCCTACATGGCTTCCTCGACGGTCACCGTCGCGTCCTCGACGATGACCGTGTAGAAGTAGCCGCTGCCGAAGTCCTTGTCCACGGCGACCGTGCCCTCGATGCGCACCGTGGCGCCCTGGGGGGCGGTGCCCTCGGAGGTGACGGTGATGTCGTGGTCGCCGGTGGCCACGTCGCCGCTGCCGTCCTGGAGGTGGAGCCAGTTGCGGCCCATGATGCCCGTCAGGGACTTGACCACCCGGCCGCGCAGCTTGACGCGCTGGCCGGCGTAGTCGGCCCGGCCGGCGTGGAGCGCGGCGATGGAGAGGCCGCCCGCGGGGGGCGCGAGGTCGAGGTCGCCGGCGGCGTCCTCGTCGGCCGCGGGTTTCGGCGTATGCCCGTGGCCGGTACCTGCCGCGGCGCCGCCGCCCAGGATCGCCGAGGCGAACCAGATCTCGTCGAAGGTGCGGTCCAGCGAGGCGGCGCGGAAGCCCTGCATGACCATGGCGCCGGCCAGGGTCACGTCGTCGCCCACGGCGACCGCGGTCACCGGAGCGGCCGCCCACATCTCGCCGTCGGGCGTCTGCAGGCGGAGGTAGGTGTAGCCGCCCGAGTCGAAGGCCTCGAGGACCCGGCCGCCCGGCTGTCCGCCCGGGGCGGGCTGCGGCGGTGCGGCCGCGTCGGCGTGCGTGTCGGTCGTCCCGGTCTCGGCGACGCTCTCGTTCCAGGTCTCGGCGTCGTCCCCGCTCCCGGAACAGCCGGCGCAGAGGGCCAGGGCCGCGAGCAGGCAGGTGATCGTCAGGTATCGTGTCACGGGATCTCCCATCGTTCGGTTCGTCTCGGCGGATCGTGACCAGGATAGCCGCTGTCGGCGGATTTTCAAGTCGCAGGCCGCGGGTTGACGCGCGGCGCGGAGGCGTCATACTGCACGGACACCCCGAAAGGAGGGGGCATGACCGAGGACGCCCTGACCCTGTCGCATATTTCCCTCTATCCCCTGAAGGCGGGCCACGCCGTGGCGCCGCCCGAGGCCCGCGCCGTGCGGGGCGGTCTCGCCGGCGACCGTCGCTGGCTGCTGACCACCGGCGGCGGCGATCCGGTCATGCTCAAGTCGCACCCGCAGATGACCCGCCTGCGGATCGAACTGCGCGACGGCGCCCTGCATCTGGCCGCCCCGGGCCTGCCCGACCTGGCGTTGCCCCCGCCCGGACCCGACGCCGGCCGCGTGATGGTGGCCGTCAAGAACGAGAAGATCGAGGCGGCCCCCGCCGGAGACGTCGCCGACGCCTGGTTCGGCGAGCTGCTCGGCGAGACCGTGCGCCTGGTCCACATGCCCGACGACGTGGAGCGCCGCTCCCGCAAGGACCCGACGGCCGTCATCGGCTTCGCCGGCGACGCGCCCTACCTGCTGGTCTGCGACGCGTCGCTGGACGACCTGGGCGCGCGCGTCGGCGCACCGGTGGCGCGGGACCGCTTCCGCGCCAACCTCGCCGTGGCCGGCGGCCGCCCCTGGCAGGAGGACGGCTGGCGCCGGCTCCGCGTCGGCGGCGCGGTCTTCGAGGCGCTCGGCCCTTGTCCCCGCTGTCCCAACACCACCGTCGATCCCGACACGGGCGAGATCGGCGCCGAGCCCCTACGCACCCTGGCCGGCTTCCGCACGCGGGACGGCAAGGCCATGTTCGGCGTCTTCATGGGCGTGCGCGAGGAGGGGCCGGTACGGGTGGGCGACGCGGTCGAGATCCTCGACTAGCGCGCCTCCAGGGCCGTCTGGTAGGCCACCACCCAGGCGGCCGTGAGGTCGAGATAGGCCTCGGGTTCCAGTGGAAGATAGTCGCGATACGTGAAGTCCGGCAACGACTTGGACTGTGCCGGCTCGATCTGCGTTCCCTCGTGCCATTCGTTGAAGGAGGTCAGGCCGATCAGGTCGGGCGCCAGGGCCGTGGCGGCCTCGGCCATGCGCGCGTAGTAGGCGCCCGCCTCGCGCCCGCGCTGGTTGGCGGTGTTCCAGGGACGGATGCGCAGGTCGGCATAGCCGGGTCCCACGCAGGGCACGAAGACGAGGTCGTGCTCGCGGGCGAAGGCGGCCATCGCCGGCCAGTTGGCCGCGGTGGAGCCGTAGGTGAAGCCGTCGGTGGCGAAGTAGGTGTAGACGCCGTCGAAGCCGGCCGCCAGCAGCTCGGGGCCATCGTCCTCGTCCACCCAAAGGCCCAGCATCACGGCGTCCAGGTTCGTTCCGCGGATCGAGAGCCGCCCACCCGGCTGGAGCAGCATGGCCCACTCCTCGGTCGGCGTCAGGTAGGAATCGTAGACGAAGCAGACCATGCGGTCGTCGCCCGGCAGTCCGTAGAGCACGTCCCGGTCGCCGTACCGGCCCAGCAGGTGGCCCAGGGCCTGGCGGACGGTCGCCGCGTTGCGGCCGGGGAAGGGCTCCAGATGCAGGCTGAGTTCGAGGTCGTGCAGCAGCGCCGACTTGACCAGCACGGGCAGCATGCGGTCCTCGAATGAGTGGATCCCCCACCACGAGACGCAGAGGGTGCCGACGCCTGCGCGCACGGCCCAGAGCATGTGCTTCTGCACGACCACCGGGTCGCCCGAGGAATAGCAGCCGAGGGACGGGTAGTAGTCGGCGCCGATGTCGTCGCCGCCCGGGTAGGTGCGGCGGTCCTCCAGCGCGCCGAGCTGGGCGTGGTTCCAGTGGCGGTAGTCGCCGTCCAGGTCCGGATTGCCGTACCAGGGGTAGTAGAAGGCGTGGACGCGGGGTTCAGGCGGCACCGTCGGGCGGTCGGGGTCCGCGTCGCGGCAACCCGCCGTCGCGATCATCATCAGCAGGACCAGCAGCCGGAGCGCCGGGACCCGGTATCCGTGGGGGCGGTCGTTCATGCCCCGGAGTGTACCATCCGCCGGTCCGGCATGCTATGGTGGGCCGGTTCGATTTCCCATTCCCCCAGCAGGAGGTCCCCGCCTTGCGCCGCTGGCAGTTCTTCCTTTGCGCCGCCCTGGTCGCGGCCGCGGCCTGCACCGCGGTCGCCGCGGAGCGCGACCACGTGATCGTCCCCGAGGACTACTTCTCCCTCGTCTACGCCGGCAGTCCGGCGATCTCCCCCGACGCCGGATCCGTGGCCTGGATCCAGGGCGGCTGGGCCGGCCCGGGCGCCGGACGCAAGTCCGAGCTCTGGATCACCGACCTCGACGCGCGCAGCAGCCGGCGGCTCACCTTCGACCTGGCGCGTCCCCACGGCCCGGTCTGGAGCGGCGACGGCGCCTGGATCTACTTCGGCGGCCGTTGGGACCGTGGCGAGGACGCCCCGCCCTACGACGGCAGCCACCAGGTGTGGCGCATCCGTCCCGACGGCACGGGCCTCTTCGCGGTGACCCGCATCGACGACGGCGTGGCGCTCTTCGCGCTGACCCGCGACGGGGGGCGCCTCTACTACACCGTCGGCGAGGAGAACCACGAAGACGTCTGGGAGGACCTCAAGCAGAAGTGGGGCGACCTGGAGTACGGACACGGCGTGGTGGAGTTCGACGAGGTACGGGTTCTGGACCTGTCGAACTGGCGCGACACGCAGGTGCTCGCGGCCGAGCGCGTGATCAACTTCATGGCCCTCTCCCCCGACGCCACCCGCCTGGCCATGCAGACCACCCCCGACGAGGAGACCATCTTCAACGAGGGCTGGTCGCGCATCGACGTGCTGGACCTGGACAGCGGGGAGATCGAGTACGTGACGTCCGAGGCCTGGCGCGAGGACCATCCCTCCCCCTTCGGCTGGATCACCGAGATGGACTGGTCCCACGACGGGCGGGCCCTGGCCTTCGCCATCGCCTACGACGGCTTCGCCACCCAGCTCTGGGTGGCCGAGTGGGGCGAGGCGGGCGTCGGTCTGCAGCGCGTATCAAGGCCCCATCCGGTGAGCCTGCAGGGCGACATCGCCTGGCGCGGCGAGAGCCGCGACCTGACCTACCTGGGCGAGAACCACGGCCGCGTGAAGGTCTACCAGGTGAAGGACCTCCGCGACGGCGCCCAGGGCGAGACCCGCGACCTGACCGCCGGCGACGTGGTCTGCACGGCCTACGACTTCGACGACAAGGGCAAGAAAGCCGTCGTGTCCGCGGACCACCTGGACCGCGTGGGCGACCTCTACAACCTGGAGAAGGGTTCGCTGTCCCCGCGCACGGACGTCAATCCGCAGATGGCCACCTGGATCCTGCCACAGATCCTCGACTACGAGTGGACCGGCGGCGACGGCGACCGCGTCCACGGCATCCTCGAACTGCCCGCCGGACACGACCCCGCCGTGGACGGCCCGCTGCCGGCGATCCTCGAGCTCCACGGCGGGCCGACCTCCTCGACCAAGTACCGCTTCCGCCTGTGGATCTACGGACGGGCCCTGATGGCGGCCAACGGCTACGCCCTGCTCAGCCCCAACTACCATGGTTCGCTGGGCTACGGCGACGAGTTCCTGGCCAAGCTCATCGACCGCGAGAACGAGATCGAGGTGGCCGACCTGATCGCCGGCACCGAGCAGCTCATCGCCGACGGCATCGCCGATCCCGACCGGCTCGGCGTCATGGGCTGGAGCAACGGCGGCTACCTGACCAACTGCATGATCGTGGCGCGCCCGGACCTGTTCCGGGCCGCCAGCAGCGGCGCCGGCGTGCTGGACATGGTGATCCAGTGGGGCGTGGAAGACACGCCCGGCCACGTGATCAACTTCATGCAGGGACTGCCCTGGGAACGTCCCGAGCACTACCGGGCCGGCTCGCCGCTCTACGACCTGGACAAGGTGACCACGCCGACGGTGATCCACGTGGGCGGCGCCGACCCCCGCGTGCCGCCGGCCCACTCGCGGGCCCTGTACCGGGCGCTCTACCACTACCTGGACGTGCCGGTGGAGTTGATCGTCTACCCGGGCGAACCTCATGGGCTGACGACCTATGAGAATCGTCTGGCCAAGATGGAATGGGATCTCGCCTGGTTCGACAAGTACCTCTTGGGTGTGTTGAACGGGGATGGAGAATAAGGCCGCCCTGGGGGTGTGCACGGCTTGATCTGGGGGCCGCGATCCGGACACGTCCTGTGTCCGGCTCGCTCGGCTTCCGGGCCCTTCCGCCCTCCTGGCTCCAGGGCCCTTCAGACGCCCCCAGATCAAGCCGTGCACACCCCCAGGGCTGCATCTCCATTCCCGTTCATCACGCAATAGGTTCTGGTCGGCCAGGGAATCTTATGTAAATCATGCTTGACGTTATGTAAAGGATGCTTTACGTTGCTTTCAACATGAGTACCAAGGATCTGATCAACCATCTGAAGGAATACCGGCGGCGGCGCGGGGACATGACCCAGCAGGCGCTGGCCGACGCGGTGGGGGTGTCGCGGCAGTCGATCATCTCGGTCGAAAGCGGCAAGTACCGGCCGTCGGTGGAGCTGGCGTTGCGACTGGCGCGGGCGCTGGAGGTGGGTGTGGAGGATCTCTTCACGCTGGCCGACGAAAGGGAGGATACGAAATGACGACCCTGGAGCACGGTTTCAGCTTGCGCGGATGGGTGCGCAACCCGGTGAGCGTCCTCTCCTTCATCCTGATCTGGGGCGGTCTCATCGTGGCGCTGGGCACCGGACGCCACGCCTGGCTGGCCCTGTTCGGGGCCGGGATACTGGGGCCAACCCTCCTGCGCGAGCTGGGCGTGATGCGCTGGGAGGACGAGTTCCAGCGCGAGACGACCATTCGCGCCGCCTTCCACGCCTTCCTGTCCACGGGGCTGCTGCTGGGCACGGTGATGGCCGTCAAAGGCGTCAGCGGCACCTACAGTGACGCCGGCAAGGATTTCGCGGACGCCATGCCGGCGTCGACAGCTTTCTTCCTGCTCGTGCTCACCTGGTACCTGAGCCGGCTGCTGCAGTACTGGGGACCGCGCAAGGCGGCATTGCGGATCTGGGGCGGGATGGTGGTCGTCTACACGCTGTTGATCCTGTCGGTGGTCTTCGGCGAGCACCCGGAAGCCCTGGACTTGAGCGCCGGTCAAGTGATCCGGATGTGGCTGCCCGTGGCCGCCGTACTCCTGCTGGCGGTGGCCGGTCTGCGCTGGCCCCGTCCGGTGGGCGCGATTGGCCTCGCCTACTTGGTCTGGTTCTTCTTCCAGACCGGCCTATCCCTCAGGACATGGTCTACCATGCCCTGGGAGATCACCCTGGATATCGCCATCCTGGCCCTGGTCCCCATCGGGGCGCCCGCCGTCGCCCTGCTCTTCAGCAGGAAACCGTAGCCCGATCCGGTCTTGCGACCTATCCTGTCGGGAATCGATGTCGAGCCTCCCCCGCAAGGAGATGACCATGCGCCGCGCCCTTCTCGTCCTGATCCTCTGCGCCTGGCCGGCCCTCGCCGCCGACACGCCCACCGGCGCCTTCTCCTTCACCGTCGACACGGTCGTGCCCGGACAGCCCGAGCAGGTCTACGACGACACCTTCGGCGACGTGACCGGCTGGTGGGACCACAGCATGTCCGGCGACCCCCACGCCATGTACATCGAGCCCAAGCCCGGCGGCGCCTTCATGGAGATCTTCGACGAGAGCGGCGACGGTGTGCGCCACGCCGTGGTCACCTACGCCAAGCGGGGCGAGATGCTGCGCTTCGAGGGCCCGCTGGGCCTGGCGGGCCACGCCATCCACCTGGTCGCCACCTGGACCTTTGCCGACGACTCGGAGGGGCACACGCGCATCGCCGTCGAGGTGCACGCCGCGGGCGAGGTGCACGAGGGCTGGCCCGCGGTGGTCGAGCGGACCATGCGGCACTTCCTGGTGGACCGGCTCGCGCCCTACCTGCAGGGCGGGAGCGCACCACTGGACTGAGGATCCCTTCCTGCGGTATACTCATCTGGCTACGGTTGCACGACCCCCGCCGCACAACCGAGGGGATAGACCATGCCGTATCGATGCCGTCCGCTCGCCGTTCTCGCCGTCCTGATCGCGGCCCTGCCGGCCGCCGCCCAGAACATCACGGTCGAAACGGACCAGGCCGTCTACCAGGTGGGCGACCTCGTCCAGATCACCATCACCAACCACGGGCCCGCGGACGCCGACTTCATGTCCGCGCCCTACGCGGCCATCGTCCACCTCGAGACCGGGGATTGCGTCCTCGGCTGCGTGGGCTTGCCCGTGATGACGCCCTTCCCGACGGGCGCGGTCGAGGTGATGGGCCACGACACGGGCTTCCTCCCCGACCGGCCGGGCATCTACAGCGTGACCGCGCTGGTGGCGGGGATCCCGCCGGCCGGCGGCCGGACGAGCACGGAATACACGTTGGAGGAGTCCACGGCCAATACGGGATCGACCTGGGGCCAGCTCAAAACCCTCTACCGCTAGACGCGAAGACGGCGGCTCCGCCAGGAGCCGCCGTCCCGTATCATCCGGCTTTCGGTCAGGCCTCGACCTTCGCCCCCGCCCGCTTCGCCTCGTACTGCCGGAAGAGGTCCGCGAACAGCGACGGGATCCGCGCCATGCGCTCAGGCGTCTCCACGTAGGCCACGCGTACCTGCGTGCGGCCGGGGTTGGACGTGCCGGCGGGCACGCTGTAGAAGCCGGCCATGGGCGCGGTGAGCACGGTGATCTTGCGTCCGTCCGCCTCCACGTACCCCTCGCTCGAGCACCACAGGACGAAATCCAGGGCGTCGAAACCCTCGGCCGCCACCTCGCGCACGTCGAGCACGGAGTAGAGGGCCGCATCGGGGCTCGACACGATGACCCCGGGCAGGGCCTTCTTCATGGCATCGGTGAAGTCGAAGAGCATGGCGCGGTAGTAGTCGCGCTGCTGCGCGTACCAGGCCTGCAGGGTGGCGTGGTCCTCGTGGGCCAGGGCGCCGAAGATCCACTGGCCGATGACGCTGCTGCAGAGGCTGACCGTGTGCTCGGCGATGGCCTGGCGGTTGAACAGCGCGTTGTCGGTGATGAGGGCGCCGATGCGCAGGCCGCAGGCGTTCCACACCTTCGAGGCCGTGTCGATGGAGACGCGCCGGCCCTCAATGCCCGGCACCTCGTCGTCGGTGACGCCCCAGATGCTCGTGCAGCGGTCGCCGCTGTAGTAGAGCTCGCGGTAGGCCTCGTCGCTCACCAGCCAGAGGTTGTGCTTCACGGCCAGGCGCGCCAGTCCGCACATGGCGGCGTGGTCGTAGTACTGCCCGGTCGGGTTGTCGAAGGGAATCACGACGATGGCCTTGGGGCCGTGCTCCAGGATGACCCGTTCGATCTCGGCGGTGTCGGGCAGGGTGAACTTGCCGTCGTCGCCCAGGGTGCGCTGGACGGAGCAGGTGGCCCGTCCCAGCCGGTCGCAGAGGGTCTTGTAGTTGGTGTAGGCGGCGTCGATCAGCAGCAGGGGATCCTGGTCCGTGCCGGCCGGGCCGCAGACGCCGGCGATGAGCAGTTCCATGGCCTGGCTGCCACCCTCGGTGATGTGGGCGTGCAGCGACGAGGTGTCGAACCCGCTGCTGGCGATGATGTTCAGGAAGGCGTCGATGCATTCCGGATAGCCGCTGGTCGCGGAGTACTTGACCACCCCGTCGGCGAAGGGGCTGCCGTCCGCCCCCAGCGTGTTCATGCGCTCGCGCATGGCCGGGTACATGGGCAGCGAGACGTTGCCGATGGCCACGTTGATGGCCTCGGTGCCATCGTTGCGCTCGTCGAACTTGATCTGGGCCATGCGGATCACCGAAGGCCGGCGTCCTTCGAACTGGGCGGACATCTTGGGCTCGGGCATCGCTCCCCTCCTGGGCATCGTGTGATACCGGAAACGTGGAACGAGAAGGGGGGCCGCGCAAGCAGGAAAGGCGCGCAGCGGCCGTCACTTGACCAGCGTCATGCGCCTCGTCTCGCTGAAGGCCCCGGCGTTCAGCCGATAGAAGTAGACGCCCGCGGCGACGCGGCGGCCGGCCTGGTCGCGTCCGCTCCAGGCCCGTTCGTGGCCGCCCGCCGGCAGCCGCTCGCCGGCCAGCAGGGTGCGGACCACGCGCCCGGCCAGGTCGTAGATCTCCAGGGTCGCTTCGGCCGCCGTGGGCAGGTCGAAGCGGATCCTCGTCCGGGGATTGAAGGGATTCGGCGCGCAGGGGTGCAGGGCGAAGGAGGCCGGCACCGACGTCGAGGGCACGGCCGTGCCCGTCTCGCTCTCGGTCACCACCAGGCGCTGGTCGCCCGGCACGTCCACCAGGTGCTGCACGATGCCCGACGGCCACTGCACGGTGACCGTGTCGACGGTGGCCGCCGCGCCGAGACCGAAGTGCACGGTGCGGGTCCCCTCCACGCTGACCGAGGCCGGCCCGAAGGACTCGCGGATCTGGCTCACGCCGCCGGTCACGACGCGCACCCGGGCGCCGACGCCGGTCGCCTGGCTCTCGGTGCCCGCCAGGGACACCACCAGCCAGTGGTATCCCTTGTTCGTGTCGTTGCGGTAGAGCTGATTGGACGATCCCCTGTTCGCGACGTAGAGGTCGAGATCGCCGTCGCCGTCGTAGTCGGCGCAGGTGACCGAGGCCGTGCTGTCGGCGGAGACGGAGAAGGGGCCCGTGCGGTTGACGAAGCGGGCCGGGCCCGACGCGCCGGTGTTCTCCAGCAGCAGGTTCGCCGCCCCGTCGCGGGCGATGAAGAGGTCGAGGTTCCCGTCCAGGTCGTGGTCCAGCCACACCACGTCCGAGGCCGGGCCGACGTCGCCGATCGCGTCGAAGACGCCGTAGGAGAAATCGGCCGCGCCGTCGTTGTGGTACAGCTGGTCCGCCGTGCCGCGGTTCGCGAGGTAGAGGTCCTGCCAGCCGTCATTGTCGTAGTCGCCCCAGGCCGCCGCGGTGCTGCCGTTGCCGAAGAACGTGGCCGACGATTCCGGCATCAGGTTGAAGCCCAGTTCCCCGTAGTTGCCCATCATCTGGTTGTCGGAGGACACGTCGACGAGATAGACGTCCGGATCCGCGTCGTTGTCCATGTCCGACCAGGCGGCGTCGGTGCTCTCCCCGTCGTAGCCCAGCATGTTGCCCATGAACTGGAGGTAGTGGTAGCCCCCGAACTCGCCGCCGTTACGGTACAGCCTGTTGGCCGCGCCCTGGTTCACCAGGTAGAGGTCCAGCCGGCCGTCCCGGTCGTAGTCGAGCCATTCGGCGGCGAGGCCGGGACCCGGATCGTCCGTGGTGGCGGTCTCGTCGACGAAACCGCCCGCGCCGTCGTTGTGGAAGCGGACGTTGGGCTGGTTCCACCGGGGCAGGTAGAGGTCGGGATACCCGTCCTCGTCGATATCGCCCCAGGCCGCGGCCCGCGTATCCTGGGTCAGCGCGGGGTCGAGGGGCCAGACGTCGGCGAAGGTGCCGCCGTCCTGCCGGAGCAGGCGGTCGCCGGCGGCGTTGAGCGCGTACAGGTCGAGCACGCCGTCCCGATCGTAGTCCACCCACTGGGCGCCCACGTCCGCGGCGTCGCCCGCCAGCAGCGCGTCGGTGACGGTCAGCCAGGTGTACTGGGCCTCGTGCAGGTGGATCATCTGGTCGACCGCGACCTGGGTGGTCTCCTGGACCACGCCGTTGGGCCACTCGACCCGCACCAGATCGACGATCGCCGCCGAGCCGAGTCCGAACTCCGACGGCAGGGAGTGCTGGGAGGCGTAGCCGGATCCGCCGGACACCTCGCGCACCTGGGTCAGGCCGCCGGCCGTCACGCTGACCCGCGCGCCGATGCCGGCCTTGTTCGACGCGAGGCCCTCCAGGCTCACGTGCAGCCAGCTGTTGCCGGAATGCTCCTCGTTGCGCAGCAAGCCGTTGGCCTGGGCGCCGGCCAGGTAGATGTCCAGGTCGCCGTCGCCGTCGTGGTCGCCCCAGGCGAATCCGCGGCCGGAGCCCGCATCGCCCAGGGGAATGTCGGTGACGTCGGTGAAGACGCCGCCGTCGTTGCTGAACAGCCGGTTGGCCGAGCCGTCGTTGACCAGGTAGAGGTCCAGGTCGCCGTCGTTGTCGTGATCCGCCCAGCCGACGCCGAGGCCGTTGCCGGGATCGTCGAGCGGGGACGCGGTGGCGTCGGCGAAGATCCCGCCGCCGTCGTTGCGGAAGAGCCGGTTGGCGCTGCCGTAGTTTGACAGGTAGAGGTCGAGGTCGCCGTCGTTGTCGAAGTCGCCCCAGGCCACGCCGCGGCCCTCGCCCGCGTCGTCCAGGGGCGCGACCGTCGCGTCGCTGAAGACGCCGCCCCCGTCGTTGCGCAGCAACCTGTTGGCGCTGCCCCCGTTGGCGAGGTAGAGATCGAGATCGCCGTCGTGGTCGAAGTCGGCCCACGCCACGCCGTAGCCGACGCCCGCGTCGTCCAGGGGAGCCGTCGTCGCGTCGCTGAAGACGTCCCCCCCCTCGTTGCGCAGCAGCTTGTTGGCGCCGCCGCGGATGGACAGGTAGAGGTCGACCAGGCCGTCGTCGTCGTAATCGCCCCAGGCGAAGCAGCGGATCGGGCCGGCGTCGCCCAGGGGACCGCTCGTGACGTCGGCGAAGACCCCGCCGCCCTCGTTGCGCAGCAGCCGGTTGGGCTGTGCGTCGTTGGCCACGTAGAGGTCCAGATCGCCGTCGTTGTCGTGATCGGCCCAGGCCGCGCCGCGGCTGTCGGAGGCGCCGCCGAGGGGCGCGGCGGTGGCGTCGGCGAAGGTGCCGTCGGCCTCGTTGCGGAACAGGCGGTTGGACGAGGTCTGGGCATTGGCGAGGTAGATGTCGAGATCGCCATCGGCGTCGAAGTCGGCCCAGGCCACGCCGACGCCCTCGCCGCCGTCATCGAGCGGGCTGAGCGTCGCGTCCATGAACAAGCCGCCCCAGGTGAACTCCGCGGGCGGCATGGCGTAGGCGGAGATCCGAACCATGTCGATGTCGCCGGCGAAGAGCCGGCCCGCGGACGGATCGGCGCCGACGTGGAGCGGGCTGTCGTGGGCGACGAGCGGGCCCGCCACCGCGGCGGGGCTGCTGGCGATCTCCACGCCGTTGACGTAGAGGCGGAAGTCGACGCCGTCGTAGGTGCCGGCCAGGTGCACCCACCCGTCGGCCGGGACCAGCGACGCGGGCGCCAGGGCGAAGCCCCCGTTGTCGTGGCCGCCGAAGCCGAGGTCCGCGCCGCCGTTCATCAGGCCCAGCAGGTAGGTGCGATCCGACGCGCCGGCGGCCGGCTTGCAGACGATGTCCTGGTCGCCGGGCACGGCGGGCATGCGCACGATAGCCTCGACGGTCACGAGTTCGAGATAGAAGTGGGACGTGGTGACGCGGTCGTCCACACCGTCCAGGGACAGGGCCGTCCCCTCCTGGCCGGCGATCCAGGCCGGGCCGCCCAGCAGGGTGCCGGTGCGCTCGTGGCCGCTCCAGTCGGCCGTCTCCGCGCCCGCGCCCTCGTCGAAGTTCCAGAGCAGGGCGAGGTTCGGTAACACGACGCCGTCGTAGTAGTCGAAGCGCATGATGGGCCCCGACGGGCCGATGTCCAGCACCCAGAGAGCGGACGGGTCGCCGCTCCACCAGTCGGTGTCGGGGGTCGTCTCCGGGGTGCAGTCCACGTACAGGGGCGAGGCCCAGAGGTCGTAGGCGTCGCCGTAGTCGCGGTGGTTCTCCAGGTCCTCCGCGCCGTCCGCCTGGATCAGCGCCACCTCGTAGTGCAGGCCGGGCGTGCCCTGCTGGTAATCGTTGTTGCCGAACTCGTCGACGTGCCAGATGGCCAGTCCCTCGTCGGGCAGGTACTGGTCGCGGTCCGTCCGCTGCCGGTTCTCGATCATGTAGTACTCGTACCAGTTCACGGGATGGGGAAAGAGGTAGACGTCATTGACCCCCGCCGTCTCGGTCAGGCCGCCCTCGCTGTCGGTCAGGACGTTCACCACGTCCCAGCCCGAGTAGTGCTTCATGGGGGCCGACGGCTCGCAGGGGTTGGTGTTGGAGGCCCCGTAGCCCATCAGGCAGAAGTTGCCGACGCCGGAGGAATCGCCGTCGTAGTCGTAGAGATCCGGCCAGTAGCAGATCATGTGGCCGTTCTCGTGGCAGAAGGTGCGCAGCTTCAGGGTGTTGGTGATGTCGGTCATCTGGTAGCGGTAGACGCTCACGCCGTCGCGGTAGAAGCTCAGACCGCCGCTGTGGGGCCAGAGGCCGACGCCCCAGGAGCCCCGGTAGCCGGCGTAGAAGAGGTTGACGGCGTCGATGTAGCCGTCGTTGTTGGAGTCGTAGTCGCCGAAGTCGAAGCCGCCGGCGTCGAGATCGTTCAGGGCCTCCAGCACCAGGGTGCGGGCCCGGGCGTGGCCGGACACGGACTGGTCGTCGTACCAGCTCTTGGGATTCTGGGCGCGGTAGTAGACGGGCGTCACGTAGTTCGTGTAGGAGAGGTTGCCGTCGGACACGTCCAGGAAGTAGTCGTAGACCGAGCCGTTGTTGCCGTAGTTCGAGTAGCCGACCTGGTTGCAGTAGTCGTCGAACTCCGCGGCCGGGATGATCGCCGGTTCGTCGGAGAAGTCGACCAGCAGGAGGATGCCCACCACGTCGCCCGTGTCGGGCGCGGCCTTGTCGGCGGCGAGGGGCCCGTGCCCGGCGAGCACCTCGGCCTCGTACTCGGCCTGCTCGAGCCGGCGCGCCTTGACCAGGGCGGCGCGCGCCTCGTCGTCGATGCGCAGGTGTTTGGCCAGGCCGCGCGCGGTGGAGGCGTCACCGACCCGGATGCCCGTGGACTCGAGGCGGTCGCCGTCCGCCGATAGCTGCGCGTAACAGATCTCGTCGGTGCGTGGATCGTGGACGAGGGTGTATCCGTCCAGCGACTCGGCGACGCGGTAGTACTCGTCCCCCCAGACGCGGACCTGGACGAGTTCGCCGTCCGGCTGCCGTTCGGGGATGATCTCGCCGACCACGGCGTCCGCGAGGACCGTCGCGCAGGTGGCGAGCAGGGTGAGCATCAGGGTGGACAGGAACGTGCGCATGGCGCCTCCGGGCGTTTACGAGCGGTGTGGGGGATTGCGATCCAGACGGCCGGCCACGACCCGCGTCGGCGAAAGGCCCGACGCGCCGGGTCGTGACTACCGCATATTATAAGGCAGGAATTATCACGTTCGCATCACACGGGCCGTGATTTCACGACCCGTGCGCTGCGAACGGCGCTATTCAGGGAGTGCCGATTGGAGCTCAGTCGCGCACCAGCGACCGCGCGTACAGCTCCACGTGCTTGTCCAGGGGATCGAGCAGGCCCACGTTCCAGCTGGCGTCGCCGTCCTCGTCGAGGCTGCCGTTGGTGTCGATGATCTCGCCTGGCATCTTCACCACCAGGTGCAGCGACGCGAACATGGCGTGGGCCACGCCCGTCAGGTCGCGCTCGACTATGCTCTCGAACTGGTGGTCGTCGTCGCCGATGACGTCGGCGGCGAGGTCGGTCAAGGCCGCCGCCTCGACCTCGAAGCCGCGGCGATCGACCAGTTCCGTCACGTCCGGCAGCAGGGCCCCGGACAGGGTCTCCAGGAAGAGGTCCTCGTCGTCGGTCAGGTAGACGCGGTCCCAGGTCTGCGCGACGTGGGCCTTGAAAAGGCCGCGCAGCTCCGCCACGCCGACCTCGGACAGGTCCGGGTTGGCCGCGCGCACGCGACGCTCATAGATCACGGACATCACGGCGGTCAGGTCCTCCTTGAGACCCTCCCAGCTCAGGCGCTCGCGATAGGTGTAGGTGCGACCCTCGTCGGTGCGGCCCGTCTCCAGGGAGACGGCGTTGCGCAGGCCGGCGGGGCCCTTGGAAGCGACGTCGCCGCCACCGTCGACACGGCTGAAGACACGGACGTCGTGGCCGAGACCCGACCAGTCCCCGGACCCGTGCGCTTCCCTCGCCAGGCGGAAGACGACGTCGCCGTCCTCGTCCGTCTCGCGCCGCCAACCCTCCGCGGGGGGCACGCGGAAGAAACGGCTCAGTTCGGTCTCGGTGACCTCCTCGTCGAGCTTGGGCACGAGGGTCACCGTCCGCGTGCCGGACCCGTCGGGACGGATCTCCACGACGGCCTTGTATTCGTGGCAACCGGACAGAACCGTCAGCGCCAGGACAGAGGCCAGGAACCAGGTGCTCTTCGCGTATCTCATGGCGTCTCCTTCCGTCAGTAGGACAGGATCCGGCGGGTTCGGCCCAGGCCGAGCCCTTCGATGTCGAGTTCCAAGTCGGGGTCCGGCGACAGCTCGTCGAGCAGGCGCAGGGCCTCGCCGACGGTCAGGCCGTCGGTGGCGGCGTAGTCTTCGAGCAGGCGCCGCGCGGGGCGGCGGCGCAGCAGCGGGCCGGTCACCAGCAGGCGCGACAGCTCCTCCTCGTCGGCGATCACCGCCCGCGACGGCAGGCGCGCCAGCAGCAGGCGCAGTTCGCCCGCGGTCCAGGTCCGTGCGCCGGCGAGGCCCGGCAGGGCCCCGGCCCGCTGCTGCGTCGCGGGCCCTTGCGGCCCCCGGGCGAGCACGTCGTCGAGCCGGGCCTGCAGCTGCCGCCGTTCGCCGACGAGATAGCCCGAGAGGAAGACCAGGGCGACCACCGCCGCCGCGGCCAATCCGGCCCAGGCGCGGCCGCCGGGCCAGCGCGCCGTACGGAGGCGCGAGGTCGGGACGCGCGTCGCCGGGCGGGCGGGCAGGGCGGTCTCGAGCCGGTCCCAGGTGCCCGCCACCAGGTCGTCGGGCGCCCGCGCGGCCAGGTCGTCGAGCCGGTCGGCGGCGAGCCCGGCCGCCAGCTCCAGCATCAGCGGGCCGTCGGGGATGTCCGCGGCCAGGACGGACAGGCGCTCGCGCAGGGCCGCGTCGCCGTCGCCGCGGGCCAGGGCGTCCAGTCCGTCGTGGAAGTCCTGCCAGGCGCGTTCGTCGATCATCTCGATACCTCCAGGCGGCGCAGGCTCTCGGCCAGCCGCTTGCGCGCGAAGTGCAGGGTCGTGCGCAGGGTCGTCCAGCTCATGCCCAGGCGGGCGGCGGTCTCGGCCGGGTCGTCCTGTTCCAGGTCGACGGCGGCGAGCACCTCCTGCTGCCGGGGCGGCAGGGTGGCCAGCCCGCGGCGCACGTGGGCCGCCACGTCGTCGGCCAGGAGTCTCTCCAGGGGATCGGGCGCCGCGTCCGGCGGCACCAGCGCCTCGAGGATCTCCGCCGGCGCCGGGCGCTCGCGCCGTACGCTGGCGCGGCGCAGGTGCTGCAGGCAGATCCGGCGGTGCACGGCGCGCAGCCAGGGACGGAAGGGCCGGTCCGTGTCGTAGGCGTCGAAGCGGGCGTGGACCTGCAGCCAGGTCTCCTGGCAGAGGTCGGCCGCCGTGTCCCAGTCGCCGCAGTAGCGGTAGGCGATGGCCAGCAGGATGCGCGCCTCCGTCTCGACCAGGCGGCGGAAGGCGTCGCGATCGCTTTGCGCGGCCCGTGCGGCCAGTCTGTCGGTGGGGTCGGCGTTCATGGTCTCCTGGATTCCTCCGGTTCGCTGGGCGTCCGTCGTTGCCAGGGTATATGCCGCGGGCCGTGGAGATGTTTACGGGAATCCGCGAGCCGGCCCTACAGCGCCTCGCGCACCAGATCCGTCACGTCCGCCAGCCGGTCGGCCACCCGCACCCCCGCCGCCGCGAAGGCCGCGAGCTTGCTCTCGATGGTGCCGCGGCCGGCGGCGATGATGGCGCCGGCGTGGCCCATGCGCTTGTCGGGCGGGGCGTTGCGTCCGGCCAGGAACGCGATCACCGGCTTGGTGACCTCGCCGTCGATCAGCAGCTGGGCGGCGTCCTCCTCCAGGCTGCCGCCGATCTCGCCGACCATCACCACGGCGCGCGTGTCCGGATCCTGTTCGAAGAAGCGGAGCATGTCGGCGAAGGTTGTGCAGACGACCGGGTCGCCGCCCACGCCCACGCAGGTGGACTGGCCAAGGCCGGCGCCGGTCAGGCGGCGCACGATCTCGTATGTGAGGGTGCCGCTGCGCGAGGTGACGCCCACGGGGCCGTCCACGAAGTAGCCCTCGGGCAGGAAGCCCAGCTTGCAGCGGGCCGCCGGACGGATGAGGCCCGGCGTGTTGGGGCCGACCACCCAGGCGCCGGCCGCCCGCGCCCTCTCCACCACGGCCAGCGTGTCGTGCAGCGGCACGTGCTCGGGCACCATGACCAGGAGCTTCAGCCCGGCTGCCAGCGCCTCCTCGGCGGCGCCGCGCACGGCGCCGGCCGGCACGAAGAGCACCGAGGCGTTGGCGTCGGTGGCGTCGACGGCCTCGGCCACCGTGTCGTAGACCGGCACGCCGTCCACGACCTGGCCGCCGGCGCCGGGCCGCACGCCCGCCACGACCTCGGTGCCGTAGGCGCGCATCAGTTCGGCGTGATGACGGGCCGCGTCGCCGGTGATGCCCTGCACGATCAGGCGGGTCTGTGCGTTCACCAGTTCCTTCACGACGCCCCTCCCCCCGTGACGGCCAGGCAGCGCTCGACCGCGTCCTCGATCTCGGTCACCGGCTCGATGCCGGCCTCGCGCAGCAGGCGGTGCCCCTCTTCCTCCAGGCTGCCCACCATGCGCACCACCAGGGGCTGTCCCAGGGGGTGGTCGCGCAGGAAGGCCAGCAACCCCTCGGCCAGCATGTCGCAGCGGTTCAGGCCGGCGAAGATGTTCACCAGCCACACCCGCGGCGGCCGCGCCCGCTGCAGCAGCTCGAAGGCGTCGTAGATGCCCTGCGCGTCGATCTGGGCGGTGTCCAGGAAGTTGGCGGCGCGTCCGCCGCGCTCGGTGATCATGTCGAGGATGGTCATGGTCAGCCCCGCGCCGCTGCTCAGGATGCCGATGTCGCCCTCGAGATCGATGTAGGTCCACTTGCGCGCGCGCGCCTCCTCGGCCAGCGGGTCGGCGGCGGGGATGCGGGCCGCCAGCGCCTGCAGCTCGGGATGACGGGCGACCGCGCTCTCGTTGACGTTCAGCACCGCGTCCACGGCCAGCAGGCCGGCGGGCGTCTCCACCAGGGGGTTGATCTCGACCATCTCCGCCTCGTGGTCGCGGAAGACGCGGTAGAGGACGGCGAGGATGTCCACCGCGCCGGCGCCGAGCCGCTCGGCGACCGGGGCGAGCATGCCGGCGGTGGGTTCCTCGAGAATGGAGCAGGGGATGCGCAACAGGGCCTCGGGATCGGCGTCGGCCACCCGCTCGATCTCCACGCCGCCGGCCGCGCTGGCCATGAGCACGGGTCCGCGGGCGGCGTAGTCGACGACCACCGCCAGGTAGAGTTCGCGTAGGATCTCGGCGCGCTGCTCCACCAGCAACGTCTCGACCGTCTCGCCCCGGACCTCGGCACCGAGCAGGCGCGCGGCCTCGAGTTCCGCCTCGCGCACATCCGCCGCGAAGCCGATGCCGCCCACCTTGCCGCGTCCCTTGATACCGAGCTGGGGCTTGAGCACGACCGCGCCGCCGAGGGCCTCGGCCACGCGCGCGGCGTCGGCCACCGTCGTCACCACCTCGCCCCGTGGCACCGGGATGCCGTAGCGTGCGAAGACGTCCTTGGCCTGATGTTCGCGCAGCTTCACGCCGTCTCCCCTCGAAGTCCGTGTTGCGGATCCGCTCCGGCGAGTGTTCGCCACCGCCGGCGATCCGTCAAGACTCCCGGCTGAAGCGAATCTTCACACCCGTGGCCGTTGGACCTGCGTCGAGATGAACGCATGGCAGGACCACTTGGCCGGATAATCCGCCGCAACCGGCTGAGCGGCTTCATGATACGTCAATATCGCAGGCATTGGCGCACAATATGCAACCGGTTTCTCGAAACTGGGGGACTCCTCAGCGAATGGAGATGGACATGAGATACCATACCCGCATACCGGTGGCCGTCCTGGCGGCCCTCTGCCTGCCGATCCTGGCCGCGCCGGCCAGCGCCGAGGCCGTCGAGCGCGGCGGCGGCGAGCTGCGCGTGGGCGTGGGCGC
The DNA here is from genome assembly GCA_964617805.1 of uncultured Fibrobacteraceae bacterium. Lineage (GTDB taxonomy): Bacteria > Krumholzibacteriota > Krumholzibacteriia > LZORAL124-64-63 > LZORAL124-64-63 > JAHIYU01. The sequence goes on from CAZTWK010000028.1 coordinate 30,886, forward strand.
CGCCCCGGTGCAGACCCTCTTCGAACTCTTCTCGGACATCGCCCTGGCCGCGGCCTCCGTCGGCACCATCGAGCCGTCCACGGAATCGGAGCACCCGGCTGGCTTCGTCGAGTACACCAGGCCCATGGGCGAACGGTCACGCATGATCGTCCACTTCAACATCAACAGCTACCAGAAGGAATACGTGGTCAAGAGCACCGGCCAGCTCGCCGGTCAGGTGTCGGACGACTTCTACACCCTCATGCTGGGAGCCAAGCACTACTACGTGCGCACCGACGGCTTCGGTCTCTACCTGGACGCCATGGCGGGCCTCAGCCTGCTGAGTTCGACCTCGGACATCGACGGGATCGAGACGGAGAACCACACGCTGCTCGCCTACCAGTTCACGCCCCTGGGCATGAGGATCGGCGGCGCGGCGGCCCTGGACCTGTCGGTGGGACTGGGCTACAAGGGGATCCTGGCGGTCGGCTTCGACTACGAGTTCTAATCGCCCGGGAGGATGGAGGCGCGCGGGAGGGCCTCGGCCAGCCCGCGCGTCTCTTCGTCCACGGGGATCAGCTCCGGCGGCGCGCCCTCCCTGAGACGCAGGCCCACCATCCCCTCGAGGCGGCGGACATCGCCCTCGCGCGTGGTCAGCTCGGCGGCGCCGCGCAGCAGCAGGATCTCGACCCGCGTGCTGTCGCGACGCACGACCAGGTCGGCGCCCTCCAGCAGGACCTGCCCCCTGTCGGTCCGGACGGCCAGCCGCCGGCCCAGGACCCGGTCCCCGCTGCTCAGGACGACCTCCCCCTTCTGCACCTCGAGCGTGCGGTGCCGGCCGAACCAGCGGGCCGGCGGCGAGGGCAGGCTGATCGACGTGCTCTCGGACATGCGCAGCATCAGCAGTTCGTCCAGGCCCAGCGCGAGCGCGCAATCGCGCCCGGTGTCGATCAGGGTGGGCCCCACCTCCTGTCCCGCCTGCAGGCCGCCGGGCCGCCAGCCGCCGCGGGTCATGCGCACGCGCGCGGGATCGCGCACCTCCAGCACCTCCCAGCTCGCCAGGCGCTGGGTGCCGACGGCGACGAGGACCAGTCCCGCGAACAGCAGGACGGCGACGAGGGCGAGGGTGCGGCTGGTGGTCAGGCGGAGCACGGGGCGGGCCTCCGATCGTTCGGTGCAGCATATCGCGAGCGCGGCGCGTGGCCAACACAATCCGGCGGAACGTGTTGATCCGGTGATGCCCGCATCAGTATGTTGATCCAAGTATCAGAGAAGTCATGAAAGGGAAAACCATGTCCATGCGAACGTATCCGTTCCCGGCCGTCACGCTCGTCTTCGTCTGCTGCGCTCTGGCCATGACCGTGGCGGGCCCGGCGCCGGCCGCCGATGCAGAGCGGGGACTCCACTGCGAGACCGCCGTCCCGATCCAGCCCGACATCGTGATCGACGGCGACAACACCGGCGCATCGAACGGCGCCGACTACTACAGCTGCCCGTACTGGCCCATGTCGGGCGGCGAAGACATCTACGAGATGACGGTGCACGAGCGCGCCGGCTATCACATCCGCTTGACGTCATCCGGCTGCGATCTGGGCATGTTCCTGTTTCCCGAGTGCAATGCGGACGCGGAGTGCCTGGCCCACAGCGAAGACATCGAAGACGGCGTTTCGGCCTTCTACATCAACCTGGATCCAGGCATCTACTACATCGTCGTCGACGGGTTCTTGTTCGCGGGTTGTCCCTACGAGCTTCTGGTCGAGGTCACGTCGGACCTCCACCCCACCGACCGCTGCGATGAGATGCCCTTGGCGTGCCTGCCGCCCGCATCTACGCCGACGACGATCACCGGCGGCATCAACTCGAACAGCGGCTACAACCCGGACTACGTGATCCATCCGGGTCCCTGTATCGAAGTCGGATTCCCCCCGTACTGGTCCGCCCCCACCAACGATGTCGTCTACGTGCTGGCCATGAACGAAGGGGACCAATTCGCGGCTTCGGTCCAGGAAGGAGCCTGGCTCATGTATCTCACCGACGACTGCGAATCCCATGACTGCCTTGCCGGATCCGGCTACAACTACTACGCGCCGTACTCGTTCAGCTACACGCATACCGGCGAGTATGCGCTGCTGTATTTCGTCATCGCCGGATTCGAGGGATCCGCGGAGGGCGTGTACACCATCGATTACACCCACACCGGCGACTGCGGCCATCCCATCCCCAACGAGGCCGCCACCTGGGGCGAGGTCAAGAGCATGTACCGCTGACACCGGACCGCACGCACGCGAACGGCCCGCCCCCTCGGGGACGGGCCGTCGCTTTGCCGAATACCGCCGCTATCAGATCAGCAACGGCGCGATGACCAGGGAGATCACCGACATCAGCTTGATCAGGATGTTCAGGCTGGGACCCGAGGTGTCCTTGAAAGGATCGCCTACGGTGTCGCCGACCACGGCGGCCTTGTGGGCGTCGCTGCCCTTGCCGCCGAAGGCGCCGCCCTCGATGTGCTTCTTGGCGTTGTCCCAGGCGCCGCCGGCGTTGGACTGGAACAGGGCCATCAGCACGCCCGTGGCGGTCACGCCGCAAAGCAGCCCGCCCAGCATCTCGGTGCCGCCGATGAAGCCCACGGCCACCGGCGTCCCCACGGCGATCAGGCCGGGCACGATCATTTCCTTGATGGCCGCGGCGGTGGAGATGTCCACGCACTTGCGGAAGTCGGCGGTCGCCTTGCCTTCCATCAGGCCGGGAATGTCACGGAACTGGCGCCGGACCTCTTCGATCATCGAAAAGGCGGCCCGCCCCACCGCAGCCATGGCGAAGGAGCTGAACAGGAACGGCAACATCGAACCCAACAGCAATCCGACCAGGACCGTCGGCTTCAGCAAATCGATGGTTTCCAGGCCGACCGCGACGCGGTAGGCGCTGAACAGGGCCAGTGCGGTCAGGGCTGCCGAGCCGATGGCAAAGCCCTTGCCGATGGCCGCGGTGGTGTTGCCCACCGCATCCAGCTTGTCGGTGCGTGCCCGGACTTCTTCGCCCAGGCCGGCCATCTCGCTGATGCCGCCGGCGTTGTCGGCGATGGGTCCGTAGGCGTCCACAGCCAGCTGGATGCCGGTCGTCGAGAGCATACCCAGAGCCGCGATAGCGATGCCGTAGAGGCCAGCGACCTCGTGAGCGACCAGGATCACGATCGACAATACGAAGATCGGCAGCATGGTCGACTGCATGCCCAGGGCCAGACCGCCAATAATGTTGGTGGCCGCACCGGTTTCGGAGGCCTTGGAAATTCCCTGAGCCGGCCCGCGGTTCTCGGCCGTGTACAGCTCGGTGATGAGGCCGATGGCGATGCCGCCGACCAGACCGGCTATGGTGGCCCAGAAAACGCCGATGGCTTGGTAGGTCACACCTTTGTAGACCCAGGATTCAGGCAACATGCTGGTCGCGGCGAAGTAGGTCACGATCAGCATGAAGATGCCGGCGCCGAAGGTGCCGGTGTTCAGAGCGGTCTGGGGGTTGCCGCCCTCGCTGGTGCGTACGAAGAAGGTGCCGATGATCGAGACCACGATGCCGGCCGCGGCCAGCACCAGCGGCAACATGACGGCGCTCAGGTTGACCGTGCCGTCAACGCTGTCGCCCAGGAACGCCACGCCCAGGATCATCGAACCCACGATCGACCCCACGTAGCTCTCGAAGAGGTCGGCGCCCATGCCGGCCACGTCGCCCACGTTGTCGCCCACGTTGTCGGCGATCACGGCGGGGTTGCGCGGATCGTCCTCGGGGATGCCGGCCTCGACCTTGCCGACCAGGTCGGCGCCCACGTCGGCGGCCTTGGTGTAGATGCCGCCGCCCACACGGGCGAACAGCGCGATGGAGCTGGCCCCCAGGGAGAAGCCGGACAGGACCTGCAGCACGCGGGCCATATCCCAGCCTTCCTGGCCGATGAAGAGCTTGTCATAGACGATGAACAGAACGCTCAGGCCGATCACGGCCAGCCCGACCACGCTCATGCCCATCACGGTACCGCCGCTGAAGGCCACGCCCAGGGCCTTGTTCAGGCTGGTACGGGCCGCGGCGGTGGTGCGCACGTTGGCCAGCGTGGCGATCTTCATGCCGAAGAAGCCCGAGAAGCCGGAACAGAGCGCGCCGAAGACGAAGGAGATGCCGATCAGCCAGTGGGAATTCTCCAGGCTGGCGTTGCCCCAGGCCAGCAGCACGGCCACGACGATCACGAAGATCGCCAGGACCCTGTACTCGCGCCCCAGGAAGGCCATGGCGCCTTCCTGGATGTGACCGGCGATGGTCTGCATGGTGTCGTCGCCCGCGTCCTGCTTCTTGACCCAGGCCGTTTTGATCAAGGCGAACAGCAGCGCGAGGACGCCGGCCGCCGGGATCAGGTAGATCATGTTGCCCATTGTGACATTCACCCTTCGTCTCGACGTGGATGGTTGCCGGCGCGAACACCGCGCCACAGCCGCGAAACCACTCTTTTCGCGGACATGCAAAGAGCGATCGAACCTTGCAGTGATCGCCCCCGAATCGACTTTCGACGATAATGAACGGATTCATTCCGGGCAAGGATATTCGACGCTCCCGGACGCAACGGAGGGGGCGCCCGGCCGGGTCGCCCCCTCGAATCGCCCACTCGGAAGCTGTGTTCTACTTGCCCTCGATGCTCACCAGTTCCACCTCGAAGAAGAGCGTGGCGTCGGGCGGGATCACGCCGCCCGCCCCGCGGGCGCCGTAGCCCAGGTCGGGCGGGATGGTCAGGTTGCGCTTGCCGCCCACCTGCATGCCCTTGACGCCCTGGTCCCAGCCCTTGATGACGCGGCCCCGGCCCAGCGGGAAGGCGAAGGGCTCCTCGCGCTTGTGCGAGCTGTCGAAGGGCTCGCCGACCTTGGCGCCGTCCTCCCAGAGCCAGCCCGTGTAGTGGACCGTCACCTTGTCGCCGTGCTCGGCGACGGCGCCGGTGCCCACCACCGTATCCTCGAACTCGACGCGCACGATGCCCAGCAGCTCCACCTCGAAGAAGAGGGTGGAGTTGGCGGGGATGTTGGGACGCTCGACGGTGCCGTAGGCCAGGTCGGGCGCGATGGTCAGCTCGCGCTTGCCGCCGACGTTCATGCCCGGGATGCCCTCGTCCCAGCCCTTGATGAGCTGTCCGACGCCCACCACGAACTTGGCGGACTCGCCCCGCGTGACGGAACTGTCGAAGGGCTCGGGGGCCTTCTCGCCCTCGGTCAGCACCCAGCCGGTGTAGTGCACGTCGACGACGTCGCCCTTGGCGGCGATGTCGCCATCGCCGACGACGGCGTCGATGTAGGTCAGTCCTTCCATCACGGTCACTTCCTGCGGCCCAGCCGCGGTTTCGGCGTCTTCCTTGCACCCGGCCAGGGGCAGGGACAGCAGCAGCAACGCCAAGGTCGAGAGGATCAGGGTTCGCTTCATGGGAGTCTCCCTCGGGGTCGGTGTTCGCACGCTTCCGGGGCCGTGCCAATATAGCCGGGAGCGGCGGGACCGCCAACGTCGAAACGACGGGCGGGGCCTCACCGTTCGTTGGCGAAGATCTCTTTCCGGTTCAGGGACAGGTATTCCCAGACCAGGGCCAGGCCCAGCGAGCCCAGGAAGCCCATCAGGGTGAGCAGGCCCACCGCGCGTTGCTTGCGCGGGCGCACGGGACTCTCGCTGGCGACGATGACGCCGATCTTCTCCAGGGGCGTGAGCACCTCGAGCCGGGACTGCAGCAGGTCGATGGCGACGTCGATGTCGATCAGTTCCTGTTCGAGACTGCGGTCGCGGTTGATCTCCATCTCGCGGATCTCGGACTCCAGCAACGCCTTTTCGTAGGCCAGCTCGTAGTTGCGCAGCAGCAGCTCGCTCTCGTGTTGGACGTCCTGGATCTCCCGGCCGTGGCGCAGGTCGGAGGCCTCGAGCTGGTCCTCCCACATGGCGGTCTGCATCTCCAGGCTCTCCACCACCATGCGGCCGGCCATGGCCGTCTTGTCCTGGGCCAACTCCCACCAGAGGAAGGGCAGCTGTTCGGCGGCGGGGACGTCCGCCAGGGTCGAGTCGATCCCGCCCTGGCGTCCCTCCTTGGCCCGCATGCGTTCCAGGTAGTAGGCCATCTCGCGCAGGCCGGTGAGCGTGGAGTCGATGCCGGCCTCGAGGATCTCGGCCTTCTCCGCGCGCAGGCTCTGCCGGGCCAGGTGCTCCTTGACCGCCAGTTCGAGACGGTGCTGCTCGATCTCGATGCCGGCCAGTTCCTCGCGCTTGCGGCCGATCTTGAGGTCGAGCAGGTCCTTCTTGATGGCCACGTCGTCGCGGTCGTGGCGCTTCCGCTCGATGTCGTTGCGCAGCTTGGCGCGGGCGAGCGAGAGGCTGTTGCCCACCGAGTTGATCTCCGCGTACTCGTTGAAGGTGACGATGGACAGTTCCAGGATGCGCCGCGCCGTCTCGGGATCGGGGCTGAGGGTGTTGAGGGTCACCACGTCGCCGCCCTGGATGCCCACGCCGCGCGGGATGAACTCGGCCATGATGTCCGGACGGTAGGCGCCCTCGGGCAGGCCCAGGCTCTCCTTCACGCCGCGGCCGTAGAGGCCCGTGCGGTACCAGCGCACGAGGTCCTTCAGCCGCCACGAGCGTTGGGGCTCGCCGCGCTCGGTGTAGCTGGTGATGCCCGGACGCACGGTGGCCGTGGCCCGGTAGAGGGGCTTGGTCATCGCGATGTAGGCGATGCCCGCGGCCAGCCCGACCAGGGTCAGGGCCAGGATGAGCAGCCTGCGCCGCCACAGGATGTTGAGGACGAGCGCCAGGGAGATGACGTCGTCGTTCGCCTGCGGGGTCCCTCCCGCCGTCGGGTCCGTCCGCTCGTTGGACACGGTGCCTCCTTACCCGATCAGCCGCTTGAGGGTCGCCGCCGAGCCCTTCGCGACCTTTTCGTGCAGCGACTTGCCGTGCGAGTCCATGGTCACCACGACCGGGAATCGCACGCACTCGAATTCCCAGATGGCCTCGGGCGAGCCGAATTCCTCCAGCATGTGCACGTCGGGCACCTCGACCACCTTCTCGGCCAGCACCTGCGCGGCGCCGCCGATGGCGTGGAAGTAGCAGGCCCCGACCTTTCGGCACGCGGCCAGTGTCTTGGGCCCCATGCCGCCCTTGCCGATCACGCCGCGGATCTTGTACCGCTCCATCAGCGGGCCCTGGTAGGGCTCCTCGCGGATGGAGGTGGTCGGGCCGGCGGCCTTGACGACCCACTTGCCCTTCTCGCGCACGACGACCGGACCGCAATGGTAGATGATCGCGTTCCTCAGGTCCACGGGCGGTTTGCCGCCCTCGTGCAGGTACTTGTGCACGGCGTCGCGTCCGGTGTAGACCAGGCCCGTGATCTCGACCACGTCGCCGACGCGGAACTTGCGGAGCTTGGCTTCGGTGAACGGAGCTTCCAGGATCATGTCCGCGTCCTTTCTAGCTGTACAGCCAACGGGTGACCTTGCCCGACTCGGACAGCCGGCAGCCGTCGCGGCGGTAGGCCCAGCACATGTACGACACCGACACGTAGAACGAGGCCGGCACGCGGTTGCGGGCGGTGAGCTTCACGCCCAGGACGGTGGTCCCGCCCCCGAAGCCCATGGGGCCGATGCCCAGGCTGTTGGCCTCCTTGAGCAGGCGCTTCTCCAGCCGCCCCAGGGTGCGGTCCGGGTTGGTGTCGTCGAGCTGCCGGAAGAACTGCTCCTTCGCCGCCGCGAAGCCGGTGGGCCGGTCGCCGCCGACGCAGACGCCCAGCACGCCGGGGCCGCAGCCCTTGCCCTGGGCGCGGTTCACGGCGTCCAGCACGCAGCGCCGCACGCCCTCCAGGTCGCGCCCCGCCCCCAGATCGGTGTTCGGCAGCGCGTACTGCGCGCTGACGTTCTCGGAACCGCCGCCCTTGAGCATCAGGCGCACGGTCATGGCCTTGGCGCCCGTCTCGTGGAAATGGATCACCGGGCTGCCCGGCCCGAGGTTGTTGCCGGAGTTCTGGCCGGTGATCGAGTCGACCGAGTTCTGCCGCAGATACCCGATCCTGGTGGCCTGCACGACCGCCTTCTCGAAGGCGCGGGTGAATTCGCGTTCGGTGATCCAGCGCGGCCGGTCCACGTAGCAGACGATCGTGCCGGTGTCCTGGCAGATGGGCTGCGACTTGTCGCGGGCGAGCACGACGTTGTCGCGGATCACGGTGAAGGCGTACTTGGCGGTGGTGCCGGCCTTCTCCCTGCGCCACCCCTTGTCGACCGCCCGCACCACGTCGGGCGGCAGTTCGCAGGAGGTGCGCCGGATCAGTTCCAGCAGGCGCGACTGCAGCAGCTTGGCGTCCATTGTCTCTCCTTGGCCGTGTATGCGGAGTATGGGTCCGCGCAGTAGTGTAGGGCGGCGAACGCGCCAATACAAGACGGATATGTGATTTGCGGGAAGTGGGGAACCCCTGGCCCGGCGAAAGCGACGGCGCGCCCGCGCGTGGGGATCCCGAGTCGGGTCGCGACCGAATCCTCCCTAAACCGGGTAGGTGCACTCCCGGCTATGAAAATATATCTTCATTACCAGCCCCAGTGTTCTATACTGGCCACTCACTGTCAAAGTGAGGATCCGTCTGTGCCGTGGTCGTCTGGCGATCAGGGTGATGTCGCGAATGGTCTTCACGCAAACATGGCGGTTCGATGCGGTTTGCATATTCCGACGAGACATGGACAAGAATCAGGAGGGATGTAATGAACAGCAGAAAACCCGCCATCTGGCTCCTCGGCGCTCTGATCTCGATCCTGGCGCTGACCATCGGCTGCGGCGACGACGACACGACGGCCCCGCCGGCCGACGACACGACCGAGGCGACCATCGGCGCCGGCGGCGGCACGCTCGAAAAGACCGGCGAGGCCTCCCTGGAGATCCCGCCCGGCGCCCTCGGCGGCGACGTGGACTTCACCATGGACGAGGAGACGAGCCCCGCGCCGATGGATCCCGACCGCCAGTTCGCCACCCCGGTCTACAGCATCGGTCCCGACGGCACCCAGTTCGGCGCGTCGGCGACTCTGACCCTCCACTACGACGAGGGGGACCTGGGCGGCCTGCCCGAGGATGAGATCCTCATCTACACCAACGACGGCTCCGGCTGGAGCCCGCTGGTCACCACCGTGAACGAAGCCGACAACGAGGCCACCGCCGAGATCGACCACCTCTCGGATTACTGCGCCACCATCCCCTACGGCGAACCCGCCGAGGGCGTCTACGCCATCCTCGAGGTGACCCGCACGGTCAACTTCCTGGGCATACTCGACTACACGGACATGATCACGGCGCGTTTCGACACCGTGATCGATCCCTGCGCGGTGCACCACAGCCTCCACCCCGACTCGGTGTACTGCAACGAGTACAAGCTCGAGTGGGATCCTCTGATCTCGGCCTACCTGGACGATTCCCCGGTCCCCGAGTTCCTGACGCCCGGCGAGACCTACGCCTTCGAGGTCTTCGGCAATGCGGACGTGCCCGACCTCACGGAGGACATCGTCCTGCCGGCGGTCACACCCTACGTGACCAACATCGCGCACAACGACATCCTCTCCCTCGACGGCTTCACGGTCGAGTGGACAGATACCGACGGCGGCTTCGCGTACCTCACCCTGTCGCGGGACAACCTCGAAGAGGTGGTCGCCGTCGAGACCGGCAACGACGGCGAGTACATCTTCACGGCCCAGGCTCTCGAAGGACTGAGCCCGGGGACCTACGCCCTCTCGCTGATCCGCCACAACCGGGAGATGATCGACGCCACGGGCTACGATCCCAACAGCTTCGTCCAGGCGGGCTCGCTGAACGTCACGCTGATCATGCTGACCGACGACACCGGCAGCATCGGCCCCGGCGGCGGCACGCTGCCCCTGGGCGACGACGGCTTCCTGACCATCCTCCCGGGCGCCCTGGCCACGACCGTCGACTTCACCGCCGAGGTGAACGCGACGCCCACGCCCGCGCCCGACGGCTGGGCCTTCATGACGCCCGTCTACACCGTCGAGCCGACCGGCACGACCTTCGCCCTCGACGCCACGCTGCACTTCGACTACGACGAGGCCGACCTGAACGGCAACGACGAGGAGACCATCGTCATCTTCACCGACACCGGCAGCGGCTGGACGCAGTTGACCAGCGAGGTCATCGGCTTCATGGACGCCGTCGAGGCGGGCATCGACCACCTGTCCGACTTCGCGGCCATGGTGGAGGTGACCCAGGTGGCGGAGGGCGTCTACTGCGAGCTGACCGTCATGCGGGTTCCGTCGGCGATCTACGACGCCGAGGATGTCGAAGCGCGCTTCGACGCCGTCGTCGATCCCGAGCCCGTCACGCCCCTGAACGCCGCCGGCGTGGACTTCAACGCGCTGCCGCTGGAGTGGGACGACTACGAAATGCAGTACAACCTGATCCTGAACCCCCTTGAACCCCTGACCCTGGGCGACAGCTACACCTTCGTGGTCGGTGCCGACGCCGACGTGCCCGCGCTGACCCAGGAGGTCACGTACATCTCCCACGACCCGTACATCACGAGCCCGGCCACCGGCTACCCACCCCCGGTCGTCTCGACCACGGGCTTCGACGTGGATTGGGCCCGCGGCGACGGCGGCATGGTGTGGCTGGAGATCTACGACATCGACGAGGAACTCGTCTTCTCTACCGAGACCGACAACGACGGATCCTACTCCGTCACCGCGGGCGACCTCGCGGGCGCGCCCGGTGGCTACATGACCATCGAGCTGTCCTGCGTAACGACCGGCCCCATCGTGGCGACGGGCTACGACCCGAACAGCTTCTGGAAGACGTTCTCCTACAGCTTCGTGCTAGTGGATCTTCAGTAGCCGACGCGTCCGATGGCCCGTTCCGCATGAGAAAGCCCCCCGCTTCGGCGGGGGGCTTTCCGTTCGCCGTCCGGATGCCGCTACTTGGGCATCACGTAGCGCAGGATGTCCTTGTGCACCACCATCGTCAACATCTTGAGCTTGATGTAGTCGGCGTCGAAGAAGTAGTAGCCCTTGAACTCCCCAAGACGCGAACTCCGGTTGGAGTCCTTTATCAGGTACCAGTCGCGGTCGCCGAGACGGTGGTGGCCCACCACGTGGAGGCCGTGGTCGTCGCCGGTCTCCCCGTTGCGGATGCGGTGCTCGCGACTGAACTGGTCGATGCGGTCGGCGGGGATGTCCCAGGAGGGGACCACCGCCGCGTCGAAGTAGCCGTCCATGCCGGGCTCGGAGTTGTCGCCGCCGATGTCCACGGTGTAGCCGCGGCGGACGCTCTCGCTCAGGAGGCGCGCGAATTCGCCCAGCGGCAGGTTCAGGTAGTCCTCCTGGCGGCGCCAGTTGTCGGTGACGTCCAGCAGGCAGCGGTCGCCGAAGACGTAGCCGGGACGTTCCATGAAGGAGACGCAGGTGACGTAGGCGTCCAGGTCCAGCCTGAGGGCCTCCAGCAGGAAGGCGCGCGGCGACCACTTGCGGCCCCGCCAGGTGAAGGTCTCGGGCGGGCGGCCCATGTGGGCGTCGAGGATGCGGCGGGCGCCCGCGAGCACGCGCGTCTCGTCCCACACGTCGTTGGCTTCGGCCCAATCGAGGAGGCCCTTCAGCTCCTTCATCATCTTCTTGTGGTCGTGGCGGCCATCGTCGAAGAGCACGCCCTCGTAGGCCGCCAGGGGCACCGCGCCGTGGGCCCGGTAGATCTCGAGGATGGCATCGCTCTGGGACCCTTCCGCCACCACGCTGTTGCCGTGCTCGCGCACCCAGCGGCGCACCTTCTCCACGTATTCCCAGTAGACCAGCCACATCTCCGAGAGCTTGATCTCGTCGCCGGTCAGCCGGATGACCTCCGATTCCAGGTGGGAAGTGGCCGAGAAGGCCCAGCAAGAGCCCGTGTAGTACTGGGGCGTCGGGGGCAAGTGCGGCAGGCGCGTCTTGAAGGCCTCGGGACTCTCGGGCCGCTCGATCAGCGACCAGTCCACGCGCAGGGACCTGTCGGCGTCCTCGAGGGCCTCCGTGTCCGCGGCGTGGGCCGAGTCGGCCGCGGCCTGCCGGGCGTCGACGGCGGCGGCGAGGGAATCGCGCCGGGCCGTGATCTCGTCCAGTACGGGATACTCGTTGGGCGCGCGGTAGACGGCGCGGTCCGGATCGCGGGCCTCGGCGACGGTGCCCAGGCACGGCAACAGCACGACGAGCAGCAGACAGGACAGAAGTGGACGCATGATTCCTCTCCCGCGGTTACGGATTGGCGATCAGGCCGCCGAGCACGAGGCTGATGATCGTCATGATGACCCAGCCGATCAGGCAGACGACGATGGCGCGGCCGGTGCCCTTGTAGTCCAGGGCCTGGCGCACGGCGACGACCATGGCGACCAGCATCCACACCGAGGCGATCAGGCTCACCAGCCAGCCCAGCACGGGGATGAAGCCCACGATGCGCAGCACGCCCGGGGCGCTGGAGAAGCC
>CAZTWK010000029.1:0-42345 GCA_964617805.1 uncultured Fibrobacteraceae bacterium
GACGGCGATGATGCCCGTCACCTGGCCGGTCTCGGTCGCCGTGACCTCGAGCGACGGGGCGCCGGTCGACAGCTCCGTGCCGTCGGGCAGCACCGCGTAGAGGGTGAAGCCGGGCTCGGCCACCGTCGCGTGCAGCGTGCCGGGCAGGTTCAGCGGGAACATGTCCGCCATGCCGATGCCCGTGGTCACGTTCAGGTCCGGCGAGTCCATAAACAGCGCGTTGACCGTCAGCGGCTCGCGGAACAGCTCGTACGGATCGGCCGCGTTCTTGCCCACGATGTCGATCGTCGGGCCGAACGGGTAGGTCACGTTGATCACGGCCACGCCCAGCGCGTCGGTCGGCACCGGCGCCGTCGCGTAGCCCAGGCCCTCGGCCCACACGTCCAGGCCCACGACCGGCGTCACGCCGTCCTCGCCGTAGACCGTGACCGTCACGTCCGTCGCCACGTTGGCGTCGATGGACGTCGGGTCGATGAGCACCGTCGCCGGCACGATCACCGGCACGTCCACGATATAGGGCTCGTAGTTCTGCATCGTCACGACCAGCTTCGCCGTGCCGGGCATCAGCAGCCCGTCCAGCGCGAAGGTGGTCGAACCGTCCATCTCGACGGTGCCGCAGGCCTTCAGCACGCCGTCCTGGGTCAGGCCGACGTAGCTGCCCGGCGCGGCGTCGATGTCGATCTCGACCGCGTTGCTGAAGAACGTGGGCATGTGGCCCACCGGGTTGGCGCCCGGCACGCCCATGTACGTGCTCAGCGAGGGGTCGCCCAGCAGGTTGTAGATGTTCCAGTAGTAGGTCTCGATGCTCGAGCCGGCCTCGCTCACGGCCAGGTTGCCGCTGAACACGACCGCGTCGTTGGTCACGTACCACTGCTCGGGAGCCTCGCCGTGGTCGTGGAACATGCCGTCGTAGACCCCCAGGCCCGTGCTCTCGTAGGGCCAGGCCGAGCCGTCGATCTGGCTCGAGGAGTGGAAGCCGACGCCCCACCAGTAGTCCTCGTTCCAGTAGGTCGAGTTGGAGCCGCCGATGTAGCCGATGGCGCCCTTGTCGGGGGCGCGCAGCCACGTCTCGCCGAAGCACTCGGAATAGTCGTAGGTGGAGGTCGAGCAGCAGTTGCCGACCGCCAGGAAGTACATCCCGAAGTTGGTCAGGCTGTTGATGTTCGACTGGGAGAAGCTGGGATCGGCCCAGCTCGTCTCGCTGCCGTGGGCGGTGTAGTTGATGAACCCGATACCGGCGTTGCAGTCCGCGATGATCGCCGCCGAGGCTCCGGGATCGTCGGAAGCCGGGTACAGGTACGTGTTGCTCGTGATGCCGTGGGCCGCATTGAAGTAATGCTCGGTCCCGTAGTTGATCTGGCCGTTGCCGTGGGTGATGGCGTAGGAGCCGTCGACACCCGCGATCAGCGTCACGTCGCTCAGGTAGCTCGCATCCGGCATTTCGAATTTGTCGTACATCAGCGTCTTGTCTAGCTGCGCCTGCAGCTGGGCGCTGTTGGTCGCCGAGAAGCGGCCGTAGTACATGTCCGGGTAGAGGTCGCCGTCCACCGCGCAATAGGGGCGGTCGGTGGCGTCGCCGCTCTCGATGAAGGTCGGGCACTGGGCCACGTCGCCCACGAACAGAACGAAGCTCGGCGCCGGGTCCTCCGGCGTGGCGTCGTTGTACAGGCCGTGCAGGTAGGTCTGGATCGACGTCGTGGTCGAACCCACCTCGGGCGTGCCGATGACGGCCATGATCACCTTGAAGCCGCGCTCGGTCTTCCAGGTCACGAAGTCCGCGAGCTGGAACTCGAACTCGGGGGCCGTGACGATGACCATCGTCACCTTGTCGCCCACGCGGTCGGGGTGGTCGTAGTGGTCGTCCTTGGCGCCGGCGATGTTGCGGTACACCGGGGCAAAGAAGGGACTGTGGGTCCGGGCCCGGTGGTCGTCGGCGGCGGCCTTGTTCACGCCGTCGAAGCTGATCCGCACGTCGATGGTCTCGTGCACCACCAGCTGGTTCTCGCGCGGCAGGTACTCCACCGGCGAGATCTCCAGGCGGCCCAGGGTCTGCGAACGCAGGGTCCCCAGCTCCACGAAGCGCACCATCTCGCCGGCCACCTTGGCCTGCTGGTAGGCGGCGCGGTCGTAGACGAACGGGAGGTTCGCCACGTCGGCGCTCTTGGAGACCGGCGGCTGGGCCGGGAACAGGGGGTTGGTCACGCCGAACTCGGACAGGTCGATCGTCCGGCTCTGCACCGAAACGACCTCGACCCGCGCCGAGGCGCCGAAGGGGATGGCCACGAGCTCGTTCATCATCGGCAGCTCAGGCGCGCCCTCCACGTGCGAGGAATGGAACCCCGGGATCGTGAGGCGGGTGAAGTCACCGGCCTTGGTCGTCACGTCCAGGGAGGTCAAAGACCCGACGTCGATGCGGAAATACATCGCGTCGTCACGGTCCGACGTCAGCAGGAGCTGACTCGCACCGCCCTTGACCGGGATGGTGGCCGTCGCGCCGAAGGCCGCACCGGCGACCAGCGTGAACGCGACGAGCGTCAGTAGCATGGCTCTCACTCGCATCGTGTTCGTCCTTTCGGTTGTGGTGGACACGGAAAAAAACCCGGCAAGGCGGGGATTTGCCAGAGCTAGAGAAACCGGGGTTTTGCCCCATTTTAACACAGCTTTCTCAAGATTTGCACTATGAATGTCCTGCAATTCTTAGGTATTTTCTAATAATGATACTCTTGATCAATTAAGTGGCCGAATCCGGCAAGTCCAACGACGCCTTGATATACGGCTCGATTCGCGAGGGATCATGACGCGGGGTGTCCCGGCGAAATCCCAGTCGTGAGGAGGGCGTTTCAAGACCCTGTTGCGATACACGTTGACTGTACATTGACTCACCCTGATCCATGATGTAACATATTATAGCAATTCATCCCCCCGCTGGACCTTGCGAGCTTCGCTATAACCTGGGACAGGTACATCTCCATGAGGAAATGGATCTCTCTGATCGTGCTGGCCATGGTCACGGTCTGTCTGGCCACTTCGTGCGGACGTCTCGAACCGGTGGGCACCCTGCGGATCGTCTCCGATCCCGCGGGCGCCGAGATCCGGATCGACGGCGTCGCCACCGGCGACGTCACGCCCGCCGATCTGCTGCTGGCGGTGGGCGCGCACACGGTCGCCGTCGTGCGCGACGGCTTCCTGATCACTCCCGCCATCCGCACGGTCAACGTGCCCGCAGGACAGCGCGTGCAGGCGAGCTTCGCCCTGGCCGAGCTCGGCGAGCTGACGGTCACCTCCGCCCCCGCCGGCGCCGCCATCATCCTCGACGGCGAGGACAGCGGCGAAGTCACGCCACACACCTTCACGCTCGTGGTCGGTGAACATTCGATCGACGTCGTCCTCGCCGGCTACGTCTCCGACGGCGGCGCGGTCGTCGTCGATCTCGCGGCGAGCGGCACGCCTCCGGTCGATTTCGGCCTGCTGGAGGCGGGCACCCTGGCCGTCTCCTCGACGCCCGACGGCGCGGCCATCTTCCTGGACGGCACCGATTCGGGCGAGGTCACGCCCCACACATTCGCCCTGGCCGTCGGCGATTACGCCGTGCACGTGGAGAAGGGCGGGTACGAGATCCCGGCGGCCAAGGACGTGACGATCGCCGCCGGCGCCGAATCCAGCGCCGACTTCGCACTCTTCGCCACGGGCACCCTCGGCGCCCTGACGGTCACCTCGACGCCGGCGGGCGCCGCCATCTCCCTGGACGGCGCCGACACGGGCGAGCTCACGCCCCATTCCTTCGACGACCTGACCCCCGGCACCTACGAGGTGGACGTCGCGCGCCGCAACTTCCAGACGCCCGCGACGCAGCAGGTCACGGTGGAGGCAGCCGGCGACCACGACGCCGACTTCGCCCTGTCGCCGCGCAAGATCGTGCTGATCGAGACGGTGTCGGCCGTGAACTGCATCGGCTGCCCGGCGATGCACGAGCAGGAGGCCGAGGTCGAGGCGGCGGGCTACGGGCCGGACAAGGTGGTCAGCATTCAGTATAGCGAGGGCTGGCTCGGACCCGATCCGCATTACGATGCGAATCCAGGCGACAACATCGAACGGGCCCGGATCCTCTACATAAACAACACCCCCTGGGGGGGCGCCATGCCCGCCATGTTCATCGACGGCACGCTCTCGGAACTGACTCCGCCCAACTTCCCGCAACCAGCCGCGGTCATGATGGATTCCCTCGACGCCCATCTGGCCCGCCAGCCCGGCCTGGCCATCGATGTAACCGTCGACGACATCCACGCACCCACCTTCACGGTCTCGATCGATCTGATCGCGGTCGAGGAGGTGACCGGGAGCAACGCCGAGCTGCACGTCTGTGTGATCGAGACGCCGATCCTCTACGACGAACCGCCCGGCAGCGAGGGCGAGACGGAGTTCCACTGGATCATGCGCGAGTTCGAGACGCTGCCCGGCACGCCCCTGCCCGTCTCGCCGGCCGCGCCCGGACACTACGAGATCGATTTCACGGCGGCGGACGGCTGGGTATCGGACCACCTGGCCGTCATCGCCTTCATCCAGGACGACGTGACGCTGGAAGTGCTGCAGGCCGGCATCACGGACACCTTGCACTCGGGAGACGACAAATGAAGCACCTCAGGCCCTTCATCGTGATGATCGCGCTGCTCGGCATCGCCCTCGCCGCCACCGCCCACCCGGTCCAGCGCACCGTGCTGGTGGAGACCTTCACCAACGTCAGCTGTATGGGCTGCGCCAGCGCCAACGCCGTGACCCAGGACGTCTGCAACGACCTCGGCAACCACCAGGTGCTCAACCTCCAGTACCACACCAGTTGGCCCGAACCCAACGACCCCTTCTACCTGGTGGACCCGACCGACATCACGGTGCGGACCTTCCTCTACGAGATCTCCAGCGCGCCCGACCTCATCACCGCCGGCGTCAACATGCCCGCACCCGACGACTACGCCGCCCTCGTCGCGGCGGTCGACACCCACAAGGACGAGCTCACGCCCCTGGTCGTCGTCGTGGAACAGACCCTGGTGGGCACCGACCTGACCGTCGACGTGAACGTCAAGGCCGTGGACACGCCGCCCGACGGCGACCTGCTGCTGCACGTGGCCGTGGTCGACGAGCACGAGTTCTACGCGATTCCTCCCGGCGACAACGGCGAGACGGACTTCCACTGGTCCCTGCGGGACATGGTCCCCGACCACGCCGGCACCACCTTCACGATCAACGAGGGCGACTCGCTCACCTTCAGTCTGCCCTCGACCGTGGACCCCGCCTGGCTGGACACCGACCTCGAGGTGATCGCCTGGGTCCAGGACCCCGCGAGCATGGAGATCCTGCAGTCCGCGACGACCGCGCCCCGGCAGACCTACGCCGCCTCCTACTACGCCGAGCACTACGGCATGGTCGGCCCCGTCGACGAGCTGTCGCGCCACGACGGCTGGGTGCAGAACGACGGCGCCCTGAGCGACACCTACGATTTCGAGATGATCGTCGACGCGCCCGGCTGGCAGGTCTCCGCCTGTGCCGGCGTGGTCTGCTATCCGCCCTGGGTCACGGAATTCGCGGTCACTCTCGCTCCCGGCGAGGATGAGCTGATCGCCATCGACATCACGCCCACCACGGCCGCCACCACGGGCACGATCACCATGACCTTCGTCAGCCAGGGCGACCGCGACGTCACCGTCACCCGCGTCTTCAAGCTGATCACCCCCGGCGCGGACGTCCTCTACGTGGACGCCGACGAGGGCAACGGCTACGACGCCTACTTCACCGACGCGATCACCGCCGACGGCAAGACCTTCTCGAGCTGGGACGTGAAGAGCATGCACGAGCCGCGCGCCACCGATTTGGCCGCGTTCACCAAGGTCGTCTGGAACACCGAAGGCGCCTCGCCGGCCCTGGACGACACGGAGCGTGCAAACCTCGGCGCCTACCTGGACGGCGGCGGCGACCTGTTCCTGTCGGGCCAGGACCTGGCCTACGATCTCTGCAGCGCCAACAGCCCGCACCAGACCTCCCAGACCCTCCAGTGGTACGAGCACTACACCGGCGCGACGTACGTAGCCGACGACGCCCAGGACAGCGGCATCGACGGCGTGGCCGCCGACCCGGTGGGCGACGGTCTCTCCTTCCTGATCGTCGGCGGCGACGGCGCCGGCAACCAGGACTACCCCGACGTGATCGCGCCCCAGTCCAACGCTCGCTCCTCCCTGGACTACTCCCCCGGCAACAGCGCCGGCGTGCGCTTCGGCCTCGGCGAAGCGCGTCTGGTGACCCTGGGCTTCGGCTTCGAGGGCATCGGCATGGCGGTCGACCGCAACGCCTTGATGGCCGCGGTGATCGCCTGGTTCGACGACACCACCGTCGGCGCCCCGGCTGGCCAGGCGCCGCCCGTGCGCCTGAGCGCGGCGGCCGCCCATCCGAATCCCTTCAACCCGGCCACGAACATCGCCTTCACCCTCGAGGGCGACGGCGACGCGCGGACGCGCATCGACATCCACGACGTGCTGGGACGCCGCGTGCGGCATCTCGCGGTCGGAACCCTGCCCGCCGGCGACCACGCGGTGCGCTGGGACGGACGCGACGACGCGGGCGCCGCCCTGCCCGGCGGACTCTACCTCGCGATCGTGCGCGCCGGAGTCGACAGCGAAACGCTCAAACTGACGCTCGTGAAATAGAACGGAGTCGTTTCATGAAACGCATCGCTCTGTCCGCGCTCCTGTTCGCCCTGCTGCCCGCCTGCGCCGGCGCCGGCGACTACGCCGTGCCGGACTGGACGCTGGAGGATCTCGCGGGCAACCGGATCGGGCTGCACGAGCAGCTCGACAAGGGGCCCGTGCTCGTCTCTTTCTGGGCCCTGTGGTGCGCCCCCTGCCTCAAGGAGCTGCCGCACCTCGACGAGCTGGCCGCGGAGCACGCGGGCGAACTGACGGTGCTGGCGATCAACATCGACTCGCCCCGCAGCGTCCACAAGGTGCCCTCCTACGTGAGCACCAAGGGCTACGAGAACCTCATCGTCCTGCTCGACACCGCCGGCGACGTGCAGCGCAAGATGCAGGTCGGCGGCACCATGCCCTTCCTCATGCTGCTCGACGCCCAGGGACGCGAGGTCTACCGCCACGTGGGCTACCGCGAGGGTGACGAGATCGTGCTGGGCGAGGAGGTGGAGATGATGAGGAACGCCGCCGTGCAGGCTCCGTCCGGCGGCGAGATCCACGCCACCGAGCAGTTCGAGTACTCCTACCACACGGGCACCGACAGCGAGATCTTCGAGAACTGGCTGGACGCCGATTTCGGCAAGGGCGACTTCCGCTTCGGGGTGCTGGTCAACACCCAGCAGCCCGCCGAGGAGGGCGACCGACGCAACGAGGTGCGGCACCGCTTCGTGGAATACCAGGGCGAGGACTACGAGCTGCGCGCCGGTCACTTCTACGGCATGTTCGGGCGCGGCCTGCTCTTCGCCGCCTACGAGAACCGCACCATCCGCGTGGACACCGCCCTGGACGGCCTGCTGGTCCGCGGCGGCCGCGGCCCCTGGCGGGCCGCGGTCTTCAGCGGCACCCCCTCGCACCTCGACCTCGACGTGCGCGGCCTCGACGGCACCGTGCAGGTGCACGACCGGCTGCGCGTCGGCTTGTCCGGCCTGACCTGGCAGGCGCCCGACACCCCGGTGCGCGACGGCGCCCTACTGCGCGACTACGCCCTCTCCGGCCGGCTCGAGGCCGACCACGGCGTCGGCGATCTCTACCTGGAATACGGCGGACGGCGGCAGTGGACCCAGTCGCCCGGCGGCATGTACGGGGAGACGTGGGGACACGCCCTCTACGCCGGCACCACGGTCCTGGCCGGATCCTTCGGCCTCTCGATGGAGGTCATGGACTACGAGAACTTCACCATCCTGCCCGAGGCGGACGGACGCTCGCCCCTGAACAACCCGCCGTCGCTGACCCGCGAGCACCTCTTCACGCTGCTCAACCGCCAGCCCTACCTGCGCGACGCCGACGACGAGCGCGGCGTGCAGGGCGAACTCACCTGGGCCGGCCCCGACGGCTGGAGCGCCATCGCCAACGCCGCGCTGATCGAGCTGCAGGACGCCCGCCAGAGCTTCCGCGAGTACTACGCCCACGTGGAGCAGAGCCGGATCGGCGACTTCCGCTGCCGCGTCGGCGCCGACTGGCGCGCGGTCCACGACGAGCACCTCTTCCGCGACCTGGAGTACGTCACCGCCGTGAGCGAGCTCACCTGGTACGCCGACAGCCGCCAGTCGTGGACGCTCAAGTTCGAGCACCAGCACGCCACCGACCCCGGCACCGAGTTCGGCGGCCAGGGCGAGTACGACCAGCAGTTCACCACGCTGGAGTACGCCGCGGCGCCGAGCTGGACCGTGTCCGGCATCCTCGAGACCAACAACAAGTACCCCGCCCAGCGCGACTTCACGGAGGGGGAAGGCCCCTTCCCCGCCCTGCAGGTGAGCTACGTGACCCACGACGGGGCCATGTTCACCGTGTGGGCCGGCAAGCGCCTCGGCGGCTACCTCTGCGCGGGCGGCGTCTGCAAGTTCGAGCCCGCCTTCGAGGGCGTGGAGCTTTTCGGCACAATCCGCTACTGAGCGGGGGTCGCACGGAATACGAGAGGCCGGATCCCGTCGGATCCGGCCTCTTCATTCCCAATCGACCCGCCCGGCGTCAGATGTCGAGCGCGACCAGCGCCGAGTTGATCGCGCCGACGCCCGCCGGATCCAGTCCCTCCATGTAGTAGCGCAGGACCGCGTCGGTGCCGCTGGCGCGCAGCTCGAACCACTGCCCCGCGAACTCGATCAGCGTGCCGTCGCCCGCGTCGAAGCAGCGGACGACGTCCGGCAGGTCCGTGCCCGCGGGCAGCCGGCCGCGCAGTTCGCAGGCCACCTCGGCGGCCGGGCGTCCCGCCAGGCCGGCGAAGAAGGCCACCGTGCGCTCCTTGCGCTCGTTGCCGGCGGCCTGGGCCGCGGCCCGTTCCTCCCCGCGCAGGGTCTCGTCGTAGAGGGTCACGTCCTGGCGCTCGTAGAAGCGATGGACGATGCCGTAGCGGTCGAGGCGGTCCATGTAGAACTCGGCGAAGCTGCTCCCCTCGCGGTGCAGGCGCGCGGCGAGGCCCAGGGACATGACGCCGATCTGCATGGCGTCCTTCTCCTTGATGGCCAGGGTGGCGCGCGCGCCGTCGCGGCTGCGCATCCAGTCGTCGGGGCCCAGGGCGGCGCCGCCGCTCTCCTCGGCCATGATCGCCAGGCGCGGGCGCGGGCCGAAGACCACGGTCTCGCCCGTGACGTCGGAGGCGCTCGTCTCGGCGGGCGCGTCGCCGGCCGCGCGCAGCTGCGCCTCGAGGTCGCCCACCAGGCTGCCGAACCACTTGAAGCCGACGGGTACGCGGTAGGTCTTCAGCGACGCGCCGTGCAGGCGGTTGAAGGCCTCGGCCAGCTCGCCGATGCTGCGGCTGGTGGGCCAGGTGGTGGCCACGATCCAGCCGTTGTCGGCCAGCGTGCCCTCGGCGTGCAGGGTCTCCAGTCGGACGGCCGTGAGCATGAAGTAGATCTGGTTGGGCTTGAAGAAGACCAGGCAGCGCGCGTCGTCGAGGGGATCGACCTCGAGACCGGCCGCCCGCGCGGCGTCGGCCTGCGCCGCCGGCGCCGCGGTCACCATGTTGAAGCGGTCGCCGTCGGGATCCCAGATGAAGACTAGGTCGGCCTCGCGGTCGCGCAGCTTCTGCTGCGCGCCGATGTGCTTGTAGACCTGCCATTTTCCCGGATCGACGCCGTGGTTCACGCCGTCGACCACGCCGATGCCGTGGTAGTCGCTCGACTCGGGCTCGTGGGTGAAGGAGACGGGGCCCGCCTCGTCGCAGCCGATGCCCAGGCGCGCGAAGACGCGCCGCGCGGTGACGGCCATGCTGCCCCCCTCGGTGCAGATCGACACGCGGAAGCCGCGCCCGTGGGCCGCCGGGATCTCGTCGAGCAGGGACGCGGGCACCACCGCCCGCAGGTCCTCGGCGTAGGGCTCGAGGGGATCGAAGTCGCGCCGGATCGCGGGATCGTCGGCGGCCGCCAGGGGGATCTCCAGGCCCGTCTCGCCGGCCTGTTCCGCCAGCTCGCGGGTGCGGTCGGCGATGCGGCCGGCCAGGCCCAGCAGCTGCATGCCCGAGGCGTCCATGGGCTTCCAGCCCCCCTTGAAGCTGGGGCTGTGCGAGGCGGTGAAGTTCTCGCCCCCGTCGAGTTCCTCGTAGTTGACGCCGAAGGAGGAGAGCCAGATGGGCGTCGTGTCCATGCCCTGCGGACGCAGGCGCACCTCGAGACCGGCCCCCGCGTAGACGCGCGCCGCCAGGTCGATGAACTCCCGCGTGTGGGGCCGCACCTCGCCGCCCACGTGCAGCTTCGCGAGCCCCTCCTCGCGGGCGAGCTGCGCCCGGGCCAGGAGCATCACGGCCACGTTGAGGCTGTTGAAGGGCACGCCGCTGCTGTGCATGTCCTGCGGATCGAGCAGGTCGCGGTAGCCGGCGGTGCCGAGCTTGAAATCGCGGGCCCAGTCCAGGAGCCCGTCTCGCGCCATGTCGGGCGTGACGGTGACGGTTTCCGCGGTCGTGGCGAAGGGCGTGAAGAGGGGGCAGGTGGCCGGCATGAGAGGGTCTCCCGTCGGGGTTCGCGTGACGGCTTCCGGGCGTCAGCATAACGCAGCGCCCCCGGCCGTCAAGATGTGAAGGCCGGGGGCGGGTGAGCGAGGGCGGCGTGTCACTTGGCCAGCACGCAGCTCCCGGTCAGGGTGCGTCCGCCCGCGCTCACGCGGTAGTGGTAGACGCCCGAGGCCAGCCCCGCGGCGTCCCAGGCCACGGCGTGGCGGCCCGCCGCGTAGTCGCGGCCGGCCGGGCGCGCGACCTCGCGGCCGCGCAGGTCGTAGAGCCGCACCTCCACCCGCGCCGGGGCCGCGAGCTCGAAGGCGATGTTCGTGGCCGGGTTGAAGGGATTGGGATGGTTGCCCAGCAGCCGCAGGCGGGCGGCGGGGGCGCCGGCGGCGTCGGTGGAGCCGCCGGGCAGGTCGTAGAGGTAGACCTTGCCGGGACCGTTGCCGTAGGCCGACACGGCCAGCAGCGTGCCGTCGGCGGCCATGGCCGAACCCAGGTAGTGGGCGGACGCGCCGTCGCTGGCGGTCAGCGAGTCGACCTCGCCCCAGTTGTCCACGCCGCCCTCGTCCATGTCGTAGCGGTAGCCCTTGCCCCGCTCGAGGTCCATGCCGTGGGCGCCCACGCAGACGACGCCGTCGGCCACGGCCACGCCGTGCCCGAAGTACGAGAAGTCGGCGTAATCGCTGGCCGTCAGGGCGGCCCGCTCGGTCCAGGATCCCACGGACCCGTCGGGGCTGCGCCAGATGTAGGCCTTGCCCTCGCTGTAGCCGTCGATGTCGGCGGCCATGGCGCCCGCGGCCACGGTGGTGCCGCTGATGGAAACGCCCCGGCCCAGGTGGTCGCTGCCGCCGGCGTCGCTGGCGAAGAGCTTGGCCACCTGGCCCCAGACGTCGACGCCGCCGTAATTGCGGTCGAAGACGTACACGCCGCCCTCGTTGTTGTAGGTGCCCGGGATCATGTCCAGGAGCTCGGCGCCCACGGCGAGGAAGTCGCCGTCGAGGGCCACGATGGTGCCGAAGCTTGCGTTGGTGTCGTAGATGTCGTCCTGCAGCTCGACGATCCGTCCCCACCCGCCGGGACTGCCCACGTCGCGCCCGTAGACGTAGGCCCGGCCGTGCGCGCTGGATGCGGCCTTGGGCGCGCCGACCACGATGAGGTCGCCGTCGATGGCCACCGAGTGGCCGTACTCGGCCAGGTTGCCGATGGACGTGGGCTCCTCCAGCTTCTTGACGAAGCCCCAGTTGTTCGCGCCGCCCGCGTTGCGCTCGAAGACGTAGGCCGCGCCCTGGGAGCTGTTGGCGCCGATGGCCGCCTCCTCGGCCCCCACCACGATCGTGTTGCCCGATATGCCCACCGAGAAGCCGAACTGGTCGAACTCGGCGCCGTCGGGCGCGACCAGCTTGCGGGTCTGGGACCAGCTGCCGTCGCCGGCGGCCTGGTCGAAGACATAGGCCGCGCCCTGGATCTGGACGCCGCCGATGTCGGCGAAGGAGGCCCCGACGACCGCCGTCATGCCGTCCACGTCCACCGAGGACCCGAAGTTGTCGCCGGAGACGCCGTCGCTCGACGTCAGCGCGTCCGTCTCCACCGCCGCCGGCGACAGGGCCGGCAACATCAGGCACAGGGCGATCACCGGGATCCCCTGCGCTAGTTTCCTTGTGTGCATGTCTGTCCCTCCGCGTTTGATGTCAGGGGTGATCGCGGAGTATAGACCGGTGGGGACAAAATGTGGACTATATTCGTCTTTATTATGTCATATATTTACATGTGGTAAAAATATCAGAGCGTGTCGCGGGAGGGAAAGGCCTCGCGCAACTCGCCGAAAGCGTCCAGGACCAGGTCGGGATTCTCGGCGTGGATCACGCCCGCCGGCTTCAGGCCGTAGGTCACGCCCACGGCCACCGCGCCCAGGGCGCGGGCCGCCCGGATGTCGTTGGGGCTGTCGCCCACCACGGCGACCTCGGCGGGTTCCACGTCCAGGCCCTCGAGGCAGCGCGCGAGCTGGGCCGGGTCGGGCTTCTTGGCGGCCTCGTCCGCCGTCACCACGCTGCGGAAGGCGCCGTCGACGTGCAGCCCGGCGAGGATCTGGTCGGTGAAGCGGCGCGGCTTGTTGGTGGCGATCATCAGCGGCAGGCGGTGATAGTGCATCAGCGTCTGGAGCACGTCCGGATAGAGGACGGTGTTGTCGAGGCAGTGCCGGCCGTAGTGGTCGCGGAAGACCTCCAGCCCCTCGGCGACCCGCTCGGGTTCGGGCGGGACGTCGTCCACGGTCAGGGCCCGCGTGAGCAGCATGTCGACGCCGTCCCCCACGTAGGAGATGGCCGTGGCCTCGTCGAGGGGATCGAGGTCGAAATGCCCGCGCGCGAAATTGGCCGAGAGGGCGATGTCGAGGCCCGAATCGATGAGCGTCCCGTCGAGATCGAAGATCATCGCCGACACGCGGCGTCCCTGGTATTTCCTGCGTCCCATGCCTGCTCCTCGCGCGGATGAATGACGCATCATACGCCCGCGCCTTGGGGGTTGTCCAGCCGCGGCGCGGTCCCTATACTCGGCGTCGGCTGGAAAGGAGTCCATGAGCCCCCTGATCGCAGGTTTCCTGATCTACTTCGCCATGACCGTGGCGGTCGGCTTCGCGGCCGTGCGCCTGAACCGCTCCCTGGACGCCTACCTGCTGGCCGACCGCAAGCTCGGCGCCTGGGTCGCCGCCTTCTCGGAACGGGCCAGCGGCGAATCGGCCTGGCTGCTGATCGGTCTGCCGGGACTGGCCTTCGTTTCGGGCTACTCCGCCTTCTGGGTCGCCGTGGGCTGCGTGAGCGGCATCGCCTTCTCCTGGTGTACCATCGCGCGCCGGCTGCGCGTCGAGACGGAGCGCCTCGGCTCCCTGACCCTGGCCGACTACTTCGAATCCCGCCACGGCGACACGACCCGCTCGATACGCCTGGTCGCCACCTCGATCATCCTCTTCTTCTTCACCTTCTACGTGGCGGCCCAGTTCCTGGCCGCGGGCAAGGTGCTCAACTACTACCTGGGAGTGACGCAGCTGCAGGGCATGCTGATCGGCGCGGTGCTGGTGCTCTTCTACACCATGGCCGGCGGTCTCTTCGCCGTGGCCTGGACCGACCTGGTGCAGGGCGTGATCATGCTCTTCACCCTGATCGTGCTGCCGCTGGCCGTGCTCGGCGAGCTGGGCGGCCTCTCCGGCCTGGGCGAGCGGCTCGGCGCAGCGGGGAGCGGGTTGACGGCCTGGGCGCCGGGCGAGAGCGGCTGGCTGGCCGCGTCGGGCGTCATCGGCAGCCTGGCCATCGGCCTGGGCTACATGGGACAACCCCACCTGGTGCTGCGCTTCATGGCCATCCGCTCGGGCGACGAGGTCGGCAAGGGCCGCGCCATCGCCGTGAGCTGGGCGGTGCTGGCCTTCGTGGGCGCGGTGATGGTGGGCCTGACGGGCCTGGCCTACTTCGGCCCCGAGGTCCTGGGCGAGGGCCGGCTGATCGCCGACCAGGAACAGCTCATGCCCATGATGGCCCGCGAGTTCATGCCCGAATGGCTGGCGGTGATCATGATCTGCGGCGCCATCGCGGCCATGATGTCCACGGCCGACTCGCAGCTGCTGTCCTCGGCCAGCGCCGTCAGCGAGGACATCTACCGGCGGATCCTGCGCCCCGAAGCCGACCAGCGCCGCCTGCTGCTGGTCAGCCGCCTGGCCACCCTCGCGGTGGGCTGCGTCGCGCTGGTGCTGGCCTGGAGCGCCGACGCGCTGGTCTACTCGCTGGTGCTCTACGCCTGGGCCGGGCTCGGCGCGGCCTTCGGGCCGCCCCTGCTGCTGTCCCTGTGGTGGCGGCGCACGAGCCGGGCGGGCGTGCTCGCGGGGCTGGTGACCGGAACGGTGGTGGTGCTGGCCTGGTACAACATCCCGGCCCTGAAATCCCAGCTCTACGAGCTGGTGCCGGGCTTCGTCCTGTCCCTCGCCGCGACCGTGCTCTTCAGCCTGCTCAGGCCCGACGCGCCGGGGAACACCGGGGAGACGACATGACGGACGACACGCGCGCGAATCGCCCGCCCGACGACGACGGGCAACCCTCCCTGCCCGGCCTGGGCGAAGGCGAGGGACTGGAGTTCATCAACAAGGAGCCTGTCGAGATGTCCGAACAACCCCCTCGCGACGACCACACCGAGGACGCCGTCCCGGAGGAGACCTACGAGGAGGTCTCGCAGACGCCCCCGCCCACGCGGCGACGGGGACTCGTGCCCGCCGGCGGCACCAACCGGGTCATGATCATCACCGGGATCGTGGTGGTGGCCGCAGCCCTGTTCATCTTCTGGCCCCGCGGCGGCGAGGACCTGCCCGAACCGGTGGGCGAGCAGTTCTCGGTGGTGGCCGCCGACAGCGGCGCCGTCGAGGCGGACCGCCCCGAGCGGCCGCGCAGCAGCGACGTCAACCTCTCCCTCGAGGCGCCGGACGTGGTGCCGGAAGAAGCCGGCGGCACCGTCGACGAATCGCCGCCCGAGACGTCGCGCCCCGAACCGAGCCGCCCCGCGGCCGGCTCGGGCGAACCCGGCGAGACGGGCAAGTGGGCCATCCAGCTCGGTTCCTTCGGCTCGCGGACCAACGCCCAGGAGATGGCCGGCGAGCTGCGCGCCGAGGGCTTCCGCGTGGAGACGCCGACCATGCAGTCGACCACCGGCGGCGCCCAGACCAAGGTGTGGATCGCCTATTTCGAGACCCACGCGGCCGCCAAGGCCTGGGCCGCGGCCCACGTGGACGAGATCGGCCGCAGCACCTACATCACGCATCGCTGACGACGGGAGCGACCATGAGACACGCGGCGTTCACCGGCACCGGCTTCTACGTCCCCGAGCGCGTCGTGACCAACGACGACCTCGCCGGGATGATGGACACCACGGACGAGTGGATCCGCGAACGCAGCGGCATCCGCGAACGCCGCTGGATCGAGCCCGGCCAGACCAACGCCGAGCTGGCCGCCAAGGCCGCCCGCATGGCCCTCGAAGAGGCCGGCGTGGCACCCACGGACGTGGACCTCGTGGTCCTGGCCACCATCAGCTCGGACAGCTTCTTCCCCGGCAACGGCGTCCTGCTGGAGCGGGACCTGGAGATGGGCCACGTCCCCGCCCTGGACGTGCGCAACCAGTGCACGGGCTTCGTCTACGGCGTCTCGACCGCCAGCGCGTACATCAAGTCCGGACAGGCCGACACCGTGCTCGTCGTCGGCACCGAGATCCAGTCGCCCGGCCTGGACCTCAGCGACACCGGGCGCGACATGGCCGTGCTCTTCGGCGACGGCGCGGGCGCGGCCGTCCTGCAGGCCGCTGACGACGGCGGCGACGTGCTGGCCTCGTCCCTGCACAGCCAGGGGCAGTTCAACGACGTGCTGTGGTGCGAGATGCCGTGCAGCCACATCCCCGGACGCATCGACGCCTCGCACATCGCGGAGGGTCGTCACCACCCCAAGATGAACGGCCGGCTGGTCTTCAAGCACGCCGTGCGGCGCTTCTGCGAGGCCATCAACGAGGTCCTGGACGAGGGCGGCGTGGCCAAGGACGACTTGGCCCTGGTCATTCCCCACCAGGCCAACCTGCGCATCACCGAGGCCGTGGCCCAGCGCTTCGAGCTGGCGCCCGAGCAGGTCTTCTCCAACATCCATAAGTACGGCAACACGACGGCCGCCTCGATCCCCATCGCCCTGGCCGAGGCCGTGCGCGAGGGACGCCTGCAACGGGGCGACCTGCTGGTGCTGGTGGCTTTCGGGTCGGGGTTCACCTGGGGGGCGAACCTGATCCGCTGGTGAGACATATTCTCGAATATCGACAGTGGTGATCAGGGTATCTGTACAACGAGTGAGCGTACGGACGATGATCAAGAAACTTGGCATGGGTATGTTCTGCATCTGCACGCTATGCCTGCTGGGTGGCCCGCTGTTCGCGGAGGACAGCCGCGAAAAGGACT
The DNA here is from genome assembly GCA_964617805.1 of uncultured Fibrobacteraceae bacterium. Taxonomy (GTDB): domain Bacteria; phylum Krumholzibacteriota; class Krumholzibacteriia; order LZORAL124-64-63; family LZORAL124-64-63; genus JAHIYU01. The sequence goes on from CAZTWK010000029.1 coordinate 16,628, forward strand.
TCCAGGATCTGTTTTCTCGGGCGGACGCCGCATTGGACATCTCATGGCTAGACGAAAACTACCGGCGCTTCAGTTTCAACGTCCAAACTACCTTCGGTACCGACAGGTATCTGGCGATCCTGGCCTTTCCGATCGCAGTCCACGACAAGTACAACGACGCGAACTTGATACCATTCGCGAATCTGTCCACCCTCGCCCTGGGACTGGGGGCCAGGATCTACTACGAAAAGACGGAAAGTCTCCTGGCTCACAAGATCCTGCTAGGCGTGATCGCACTCATAAATGGAAGTCATCATGTCTTCCTGACGAAACCAAGATATGAAAACGAAGACACACTGAGTGGTCTGAAATCCGTTTCTATCTTCGTGAAGAACGAATCCGACTACTTCCCGTTCAGCGAGAGGAAATGGGGACATATCTCACCGGGGTTCGGGGTAGGATTCCATCTGAGCTACTTCCATGTCCTGTTCGGATACAATTACAACATAGACTGGATCGACAACAGACGGACGTGTAATCCCCACGTATACGTCAGCGTAGACGCCTTCTCGTGGCTGTTGCGACTCATGGCCCGCGGACACGAACCCGATGATCGAGATGCATCATGAGACTGGCCGTCTTCAGCGCATCTCCTCCGGCGAGTCGATCCGCTTGGTCTTGAAGCTCAGGCACATCAGTCCCACCGCCAGGCGCTCGTTGCGCACGATCACGTGGGCGGGCACCTTGATCTCCGTGGGCGTGAAGTTCCAGAGGCCCGCGATGCCGGCCGCGATCATCTCGTCCGCCACGTCCTGGGCCACCGGCAGGGGCACCGTCAGTACTCCCAGCTTGATGCCCTTCTCGCGGATGAAGTCCCGCATCTCCGACATGGGACGGATGGGGACGCCGCGGATCTCGCCGCCGACCAGGTCCGGGTCGGCGTCGAAGACGCCCAGCAGGGGGAAGCCCTGCCGCTCGAAGTTCTGGTAGTTGGCCAGGGCGCTGCCCAGGTGGCCGGCGCCGGCGATGACGATGGGCAGCGGCTCGTCGATGCCGATGATCTCGCGCAGGGCGGGCACCAGCTTGTCCACCGAGTAGGGTCGTCCGGGCTTGCTGAAGCCGCCGAAGTAGTGGAAGTCGTGGCGGAGCTGGCTGGCCTTGATGTCCAGCGACGTGGCGAGCTGCCGCGAGGAGACCTCCTGCACGCCGGCCTGCTGCAGCAGGATCAGCTTGTCGAGGTAGAGCGGCAGGCGCTTGATGGTGGCGTCGGGCACGCGGAATCGCTTGCCCCGGTTGTTGACGATGGTCACGTCGATCACCCTTTGCTGCGTCGCGGACGGGAAGGCTGACGAATATCGCCCGAAACTGTTAGCAATATCACAGATGTACACTACGTCCTAACAACCATCGTTGTCAAGCCGCTAACGGCGCACCCGCCGCCGGACCTGAAAAACGGCGTTGGACCGCGCCCCCGCACCACCTATATTTGCCGCGGTAACCGCCCCTTCGAGCCAGGACCGGACCCGTATGAGCGACGTCACGTCATTCGATCCCCTGCAGCGCGTGCCCCTGCCCGTCCACGGCAGCTGGGACGCGGCCGACTACGCCGCCCTGGGCTTCAAGGTCGGTCTCGAGGTGCATCAGCAGCTGCTGACCGACCGCAAGCTCTTCTGCCGCTGTCCCGCCGGGCTCTACTCCAAGGACCACGACGTCGAGATCCTGCGCCACATGCGCCCCACCTTGTCCGAGATGGGCGACTACGACGGCACGGCCCTGATGGAGTTCAAGACCCGCAAGCGGATCACCTACCTGCTGAACAACGACTCGGTCTGCACCTACGAGATGGACGACGCGCCGCCCTTCGAGATGGACCCCCACGCCCTGGACGTGTCCATCGTCATCTCCCAGATGCTCGGCCTGCAGGTGGTGGACGAGATCCACATCGCGCGCAAGCAGTACCTGGACGGCAGCATCCCCACGGGCTTCCAGCGCACGGCCATCATCGGCGTCAGCGGGCGGATCCCCTTCGGCGAGCGGACCATCGGCATCCGGCAGCTGTCGATCGAGGAGGATTCCTGCCGCGAGGTGACCGACCGGGGCCACGACCGCGTCTACCGCACCGACCGGCTGGGCATGCCGCTCATCGAAACGGTCACCGAGCCCGACATGCACACCCCCGACGACGCGGCCGCCGTCTGCGAGCTGCTGCGCCGCCTGGCGCGGGCCTCGGGCCTGGTGCGTACCGGCGCCGGCGCCGGACGCCAGGACGTGAACGTGAGCATCGAGGGCGGCACGCGTGTCGAGATCAAGGGCGTCTCGTCCATCAAGGACATCCCCGTCCTGGTGCACAACGAGGCCCTGCGGCAGCGCAGCCTGCTGGCCATCCGGCGTGTGCTGCGCGAGCGCGGCGTGACGGTCGAGTCCATCGAGGACCTCTGGCTGGACGTGAGCGACATCCTGCAGGTCTCGACGCGGCCCAACCTGCAGGACACCCTCTCGGCCGGCGGCCGCGCCCTGGCGGTGCCCCTGCCGGGCTTCGAGGGCCTGATCCACACGCCGACCCAGCCCCGCACCCGCTTCGTCAAGGAGTTCGCGGACCGGGTGCGCGTGGTGGCCTGCCTCGACTCGCTGCCCAACCTGGCCTGCTCCACCGGCGAGACCGACATCCTGACCGGCGCCGAGTGGACGCGCGTGGAGAAGCGCTGCGGCGTGAACCACGGCACGCCGGTGATGGTGGTCTGGGGACCCGAGCGCGACGCGGAGACCGCGGCCAGGGAGATCCTGATCCGCGCCCGCGACGCCGTCGAGGGCGTGCCCTCGGAGACGCGCCAGTCCCTGCCCGACGGCACCAACGGCTTCGAGCGCATCCTGCCCGGCCCGAGCCGCATGTACCCCGACACCGACCTGCCGCCGGTGGTCCTGACCCGCGAGCGCGTGAACGGCCTGGGCGAGGACCTGCCCCCGGCGCCCTGGGAACGCCTGGCCGCCCTGCGCGACGCCGGCGTCGGCGAGGACCTGGCCGCGCGCCTGGCCATCCACCCGGCCTATCCCCTCTTCGCCCACCTGCACGGACGCCTGGACGGCGGCCCGGTCACGCCCACCGGCCTGGCCTCGCTGCTGCTGGACCGGGACGTGCCGCGCCCGACCAGCCTGCGGGCGGCCGACGGCTGGTGGGAACGAACCCTCGACCGCGTGAGCGCCGGCAAGGCCGTCATCGAGGGCGTCTGGTGCGGCGAGGACGAGCCCCCCGCGGCCCTGGACGAGGCCATGGCGAAGCGCGTCTTCGAGGAGGAGATCGCGGCGCTGCCCTCGACCCTGCCCGCCGACCCGGACAAGCGCGCGCGCACGGTCATGGGCCTGGTCATGAAGCGGCTGCGCGGACGCGTCCTGGGTGCGACCGTGGCCGGCTGGGTGAAGGAGGCGCGCCCGTGAGCGAGGACTACAAGGGCTACCGCGATCCCGCGCTGGCGGTGCTGAAGCGCTTCGAGGCCCCGGTCTGGAGCGAGGTCACCGTGCGCACCGCGCGCGGCGAGTTCGCCGGCCTGATCCTGCCCCGCAGCGAGACCGCCGACGCCGAGCACATCGTCCTGAAGATGATCACCGGCTACAACGTGGGCCTGCACTGCGACTCGGTGGAGAACATCTCCATCCACGGCCGCAAGGTGGCCAACTACAAGATCCCCGAGAAGGACTTCCCCTACGAGGAGGGCAAGCCGCGGGTCAAGCTCTTCGGCACCGGCGGCACGATCGCGTCGAGGCTGGACTACCGCACCGGCGCGGTGATCCCCGCCTTCTCCCCCGGCGAGCTCTACGGCTCGGTGCCCGAGCTGGCCGACATCTGCAACCTGGAGACCGAGAAGCTCTACGGCGTCTTCAGCGAGAACATGGCCCGCGACCAGTGGATCGGTCTGGCCACGGCCATCGGCGAGGAGATCGAGAAGGGCGTGGACGGCATCGTGGTCGGCCACGGCACCGACACCATGCACCACACCGCCGCGGTGCTGTCCTTCATGGTGCAGGACTCGCCCGTGCCCATCGTGATGGTGGGCTCGCAGCGCTCGAGCGACCGCCCGTCGAGCGACGCGGCCATCAACCTGATCAACGCCACCCGCACCGCCGCCACCAGCGACATGGCCGAGGTCATGGTCTGCATGTTCGGCCCCACCAGCGACCAGTACGGCCTGCTGCACCGGGGCACACGCGTGCGCAAGATGCACTCGTCGTACCGTTCGACCTTCCGCACCCTGAGCGACGTGCCCCTGGGCCGCGTCGACGAGAACGGCGTCACGGCCGTCGACGGCGACTACAACCGCCGCCGCAGCGACCAGAACGTGAAGATCACCCCGGTCTTCGACGACCGCGTCTCGCTGGTCTACTACTATCCGGGCATGCGGCCGGACATCATCGACTCCCTGGTGGACAACGGCTACCGGGGCATCGTGATCGCCGGCACGGGCCTGGGACACGTCAACCGCCCCCTCTACGAGGCCCTCGGACGCGCCACCAAGGCCGGCCTGGCCATCTACATGACCGTCCAGACCCTCTGGGGCTACGTGCAGATGTACGTCTACGAGACCGGACGCGAGATCATGGAGCTGGGCGTGGTGCCGGCGGCCAACATGCTGCCCGAGGTGGCCTACATGAAGCTGGGCTGGGCTCTGGGGCAGACCGCAGACCTTCGCGAGATACGGGACATCATGCTAACCCCGATTTCCAGCGAGATCACGGCCCGGGAACCCCACAACGGCTACCTCGTCTACCAGGGCGGGCTGCCCGAGGTCGAGCGGTTCATGTCGGAGCACTGGAAATAGCGAAAGCCCGGCCGAGAGAACTCGACCGGGCTTCGTGGGTCATCTCAGAACCGCTTCCGTTCTTCGAGCGACCTACTGCGCGTAAAGGGTCTTCACCGAACTCCAGGTCATGGTCTCGTTCGGGACAGGCGACTGGGCCTGGATCACCACCACCATGTCGTTGTAGTCGTTGTCGGTCTGGGCCCCGACCTCCCCGCCGTAATCCAGATCCTCCCACGCCAGGACGTAGGTCTGGACGCCGCCGAACAGCTCCGTGACGTTGTACACCAGGCACTGGGGATCGCCGTCGCCGGGTGCGTGGAAGGTGCAGGAGCCGTCGGGACCGAGATCGTTGTAGAACCGGTTGGTGAAGAAGTGCTCGGGTTCGGGCGCGTTGACGCCGCCGTCGCGCGTGCCGTTGGGATTCATGTAGAAACCGAAGCGCGTCAGGCCGGCGGGCAGGTCGACGGTCGCGCTCTCGCCCGCGCCGAGGGCGCCCTCGATGAGCACGCCGTCATCGATGCCGTCGATTAACGGAGCCCCGGCCAGGTCCTCGGCATACCAGCCCATGTTGTTCCGGTTCTTGTTGCCGGCGATCTCCCGGATGACCAGACCCTCGATGGACGCGTCCTCCCAGTAGGCCGGATCGGCATCCCCGCTGCGGTAGCCTTCATAATCGGTCGCCGCGTCGATGACGCCGGCGCCGAATTCGGCGTCCAGGATGTCCTGCAGGGGCACATCGTCCCAGGAGGACCCCCAGGTGACGTCGAAGGCGCCCACGGAAACCGGGACGACGAGTGCGGAAAGACACAGGATAGAGACTGCCAGGCGGTTCATGGTCCAGCTCCTTCGGATTTAGAGTCCCCGACTATCCATATACTATATCGGCGGTGCGTTTTAATACTTTAGTGTTAAATTTGATTCTTTCTAATATTCAGTGACTCGACATGGATCAACGGGGGCTCACGGAGGATCATGGCCACCCCACCCCGGGGTGGGAAAACCGCACGAATAGTGGGGATTGAAGCCGGAAAACGACATGTCATTTTCTTAACATTTATTTCTTGTCTTACCAAGAACACGACATAACATTCCCCCTGGAAGCATTTGATCATGGTTATCACTCTCAGAAAGGCCTCACCATGAACACCCTCCCCCACGGTCGCCCCGCCGTCCTCGCCCTGGCGCTCCTGACCGCCCTGGCCGTCCTGCACGGCGACGAGGCCCGTGCCGACGCCCGCCGCTTCGCCTACGTCTACGAGACGACGACCATGCCCCAGGGCATGGCCGAGTACGAGCAGTGGATCACCTGGAAGACGGACAAGGACGGCGACGACCGTTACGAGCGGCTCGAGTTCCGGCAGGAGATCGAGTACGGCCTGAGCGACCGCGTGCAGGTGGCCCTGTACTTCGCCGACTGGCGCTACACGCGCAAGAGCAGCGGCTCGGACACGCAGGTGCGCACGTCGAGCCTCGAGGTCATCGCCAGCGTGGCCGACCCGGCGACCTCGGCGGTGGGCGCGGCCCTCTACGGCGAGGTGAAGGTGGGCGCCGAGAAGTTCGCCCTGGAGGGGAAGCTCCTGCTCGAGAAGGATCTCGGCGGCCTGCTGCTGGGCTATAACGCCATCGTGGAGGCCGAGTGGGAGGACGAGGACTGGGTGCGCCACAAGGGCGTCGTCGAGCAGACCGCCGGCCTGAGCTGGCAGGCCTCGCCGCGACTGCTGCTGGGCGCCGAGCTGCTGCACGAGATCGAGCTGCCCGAGTGGTCCGGGGCCGAGGACGCCCTGCTCTACGCCGGTCCCAGCGCCTCGCTGCGCCACGACCGGCTCTGGTTCACCACCGCCGCGCTCTGGCAGCTCACCGACGTGGCCGGCGCCACCGGCCTGCAGATGCGCGCCCTGGTCGGCTACATCTTCTGAGGAGGCGGACACCCATGCGTGGAATCCTGAAGACCTGCCTCGCGCTGGCCCTGCCGGCGGCCCTCGCGGCCGCCGGCTGCGGCGGCCTGGCCGCCCGGGCGCCGGTGGTCGACGACGCGCTGGCCGCCTCGGCCGACGCGGGCATCGACCGCGCCACCCTGGAGCGCGGACGCCTGACCTACCTGCGCGACTGCGGCCGCTGTCACACGCCGGTGGCGCTGTCCACCCGCGACGAGGCGGGCTGGGCCGCGATCCTGCCGAAGATGTACGAGAAGGCCTACCTGTCGCGGGAGGAGTCGGAGGATCTGGCGGCCTACGTGCTCACGGCCAGCCGTTCGGCGCAGGAGCGCTAGGCCGCCCGCGCGGAGAAGCTGTCCCACCAGCTCAGCGCACCACGCTGAACTTGAGGACGCTCGACTCCGCGCCCGCCTCCAGCCGGGCCCAGTAGACGCCCGAGGGCACGGTGCGGCCCTCGTCGTCCCGGCCGGCCCACAGCACCTCCTGCTCGCTGATGGTGCCCAGGACGGGGCCCAGGTCGCGCTCGAAGAGGCGGCGGCCGCGCGCGTCGAAGATCTGCAGGGCGACCTCGGCGTCGTGCTCGAGGCTGTAGATCAGACCGACCACGCCGTTGAAGGAGGGGTTGGGCACCGCGCGCAGGATGCGCAGGGCCGACGGAGCCGCCGTGACCGGGCGCCAGGCCACCCAGCCCCTGGGGTCGAGCTGCGCGGAGTGGACGGGGCTGCCGAAGCCGAAGATCTGCGTGTGCTCGCTGCCGGCGAGGCGGATCGTGCGCCACTCGTCGCCGGCGTCGGTGACCACGAGCAGGGGGTACACGTTGTCGAAGGCCACGCCGCTGCGGTCGACCAGGCTGACCGTGAGTTCGCTGCCGGTGCCCCAGCCGCCCTCGACCGAAGTGGTCATCTCCAGGTGCGGCACGGTGTTCTCGTGGAGCCAGGGATCGAAGAAGGCCGAGAGGTCCTCGCCGTGGTGGGCGGTCGCCAGATCGACGAACTCGTCGGTGGCGACCACGCCCTCGGGTCGGTCGCTGCCGGTGGTCCAGTCCTCGAGCAGGGCGAAGAACGCGGTGTCGCCCATGCGGCCGCGCAGCATGTGCAGGATCCAGGCGCCCTTGTCGTAGACCACCGCGTCGAGGATCGGGAAGGCATCGTAGACGGTGGACTGGCCGATCCAGTCGTTGCCCCAGCGGATGCGGCCCATCTTCCACCAGTAGCCCCCGTTGACGCCGTCGCCGTCCGGGCCGTAGAGGTGCTCGCGCCACAGGGCCTCGCTGTAGGTGGCGAAACCCTCGTTGAGCCAGATGTCGGACCAGGTCTCCGGTGTCAGCGAGTCGCCGAACCACTGGTGCGCCAGCTCGTGGATGACGATCCAGTCGTAGAAGTTGTCGCCACGGATCAGGTTCGTGCCGTAGCTGGTGATGGTCTGGTGCTCCATGGCGCCGCTGAGGGTGTTGAGGTACTCGGCGTGCCCGTACTTCTCGTCGGCGAAGGGGAAGGGACCGACGAGGCCCTCCATGAATTCGAGCATGTCGCAGAGGGGGGCGAAGTCGGTCACCGCGTCGTCGTGGGACAGGGGGAAGACCCAGTGTTCGAGGGACACGGTGCTGTCGTCGGTGAAGCAGGTCTCCGTGAGGTGATCGTACTCGCTGATCGCCACCGAGACCAGGTAGGGCGCGATGGGATGCGACTCGACCCAGGTCCAGGTCGTGGTGCCGTCGCCGTTGTCGACCTCGTCCTCGAGCACGCCGTTGGAGACGGCCGTCAGGCCGTCGGGAACGGTGATCGTGATCGTGGCGGCCGCCTTGTCGTAGGGGCGGTCCTTGCAGGGCCACCAGAAGCGTGAGAATTCCGGCTCGCTGAAGGTGGAGATGCAGGGGCCCGTGTTGCCCAGGGTGTCCGGGTTGGCGGGCCAGTGGCCGAGTCCGTCCTGGTTGCGCAGGCCGAGCTCGCCGCGGTAGGCCACCGTCACGCTGTCCACCGAGCCCACCTTGGCCAGCGGCAGGGTGACCGTCAGCGAATCGCCGGCCTGCACGAAGGGCAGGGGGCCGTCGCCGCCGCTGACCGCGAGGATCTCCAGGTCGGCCACGTCCAGCACGAAGTCCGTGAAGTCCTGCAGCTGGGGCGCGAAGCGCACGTACACCTCGCCGGTGTACTCGGTCTCGGCGGGATCGAGGTCGAGCGAGAGGCGGTACTCGCGCACGTCGTAGTGGATCGTGCCCGCGGCCACCGGGCGCGAGGACTTGTCCGCCGAGAGCGCGTACTTGGCGGCGGCCAGGCAGCCGTATTCGGGATCGTCGTGGGCCTGGGCGAGGGTTGAGGTGAGGGCCAGAGCGAGGAGAACACCCGCGCCGACGCCGCGGTGCGGGGCCTGAAACGGCTTGCGATGCATGTGGTTTCCGCCTCCCAGGGGTGGTGTCTGTGGGCGCGGCCTAAACATACCGCACCCGCTGCCCGCGTTCAAGAGGGCCTAGTCGGAGTGGGTGTGCGTCATGATGGTCGCGCCCGACGCCACCGGGGCCGTGACCCAGCAGCCGCCGCCGATCACGGCGCCGGCGCCGATCACCGTCTCGCCGCCCAGGATGGTGGCGTTGGCGTAGATGGTCACGTCGTCCTCGATGGTGGGGTGGCGCTTGCCCCCCTTGACCAGCGAACCGTCGGCCGCCTTGCGGAAGCTCAGGGCGCCCAGGGTCACGCCCTGGTACACCTTCACGTGGGTGCCGATGTCGGAGGTCTCGCCGATCACCACGCCGGTGGCGTGGTCGATGAAGAAGCTGGGACCGATGGTCGCGCCGGGATGGATGTCCGTCCCGGTGCGGCCGTGGGCCCACTCGTTCATGATGCGCGGCACGAAGGGCACGCCCAGCTTGTACAGGGGGTGGGCCAGGCGGTGCACGGTGACGGCCAGCAGGCCGGGGTAGCAGAGGATGACCTCGTCGCGGTTGGTGGCGGCGGGATCGCCCTCGAAGGCGGCTTCCACGTCGCTCTTGACGATCTCGCGCACGGCGGGCAACTGGGCCAGGTAGTCGATGGTCACACGCTCGGCCGCGTCGCGCACGCTCTCGCCGTCCCGCGGGGCGGGCAGGGGGCGCGGCGTGTGCACCGGCTCGTGGGAACAGAAGGACAGGGTGCTCTCGACGATGGTCGAGAGCTCGACGAAGACCTTGTCCAGCTTGGCTGCCACGAGGGTCTCCATGCAGGTCCGGTCGCTGATGCGGCCGCCGTGATAGCCGGGAAAGACGATCGTCAGCAGCTTGGCGAGCACCGATTCCACGCGCTCCTGCGACGGCAGCTCCGTGTCGCCGATGCGGTTGATGCCGCCCTGCTCCTGGTAAGTCGCCACGACTTCGCGCGCCAGCTTCTGCAGGCGTTCCGCGCAATCCTCGGCCATGTCGCCTCCCTCAGTCGATCAGGTCGCTGAACAGGTCCGTCGAAAGGTATCGCTCGCCGAAGCTCGGAATGACCACCACGATCCGCTGGCCCGCGTTCTCCGGGCGAGCGCCGTAGGCGAGCGCGGCGCAGAGCGCGGCGCCCGAGGAGATGCCCACGAAGAGGCCTTCCTCCAGGGCGGCGCGGCGCGCCATGGCCAGGGCCTCGTCGTTGGAGACCTGGATGATCTCGTCGATGAGATCCGTCTCCAGCACGCCGGGCACGAAGCCCGCGCCGATGCCCTGGATCTTGTGGGGCCCGGGCTCGCCGCCGGACAGCACCGGCGAGTGCACGGGTTCCACGGCGATGGCCTTGAAGTCCGGGCGGCGCTCCTTGAGCACCGAGGCCACGCCGGTGATGGTGCCGCCGGTGCCCACGCCCGACACCAGGGCGTCCACTTCGCCGCCGGTGTCGCGCCAGATCTCCTCGGCGGTGGTCAGGCGGTGGACCTCCGGGTTCGCGGGGTTCTCGAACTGCTGGGGCATGAAGGCTTCCGGCCGCTCCTCGACCAGTTCCGCGGCCCGGCGTATGGCGCCGCCCATGCCGTCGGCGGCCGGCGTGAGCACCAGCTCGGCGCCCAGGGCGCGCAGCACGACCCGACGCTCGCGGGACATGCTGTCGGGCATGGTCAGGGTGAGCCGGTAGCCCTTGGCCGCGCAGACGAAGGCCAGGGCGATGCCCGTGTTGCCGGAGGTCGGTTCGACGACCTCCGCGCCGGGCGCCAGCCGCCCGTCCCGTTCGGCCGCCTCGATCATGGCCAGCCCGATGCGGTCCTTGACGCTGGACATGGGGTTGGCGGACTCGAGCTTGGCCAGCAGCTCGGCTCCGGTATCGTCGAGCCTGGGCAGTCTCACCAGCGGCGTGCCGCCGACGAGGTCCAGGATGCTGTCGTGGATCTTGCCGTTCATCCATTCCCTCCAGTCAGATGGGTCCCCGAGTGAACCGTCAAGGTACCCATCCTGACGGGAGCCTGCCACCGAATCGCCTACAGGCGCAACTCGCTCCGCAGGCGTTCCATCTTGCGCTTGCCGCCCAGGACGATCAGCCGGTCCCCGTCGGCGAGCTCCTGCTCGGGGCCGGGATTGAAGACCATCTTGCCGTCGTTGCCGAGCATGCCGATGACGATGACGTCGTACTCCTGGCGCAGGGGCGTCTCGCGCAGCCGCTGGCCGGCGATGGCGCTCTTGGGGCCGATCTTGAGCTCCTCCATGCCCAGTTCGATGTCGCCGCGCTGCTGGATGACCTCCAGGTAGTCGTAGACGGTGGGCCGGAGCAGGGCCAGCGCCATGTGGCTGCCGCCGATCTGGTAGGGCGAGACCACGCGGTTGGCGCCCGCGTGCTTGAGCTTGCGGATGGCCTTGTCGTCGTCGGCGCGGGCCAGGATGAACAACGCCGGGTTGTCCAGCACCGTGAGCTCGCGCGCCGAGAGGGTGACGTAGAGATTGGCGACGTCGCTGGACACCGAGGCGACCAGCCCGCGGGCGCGCTTGATGCCCGCCTCCTCCAGCACCTCGTCCTCGGTGGCGTCGCCGAAGACCACCAGCCGGCCCTCGTGACGCAGGTCCTCGGCGTCGTCCTCGTCGTTGGTCACCACCACGTGCGGCGTCCCCTCGCTCTGCAGTTCCTCGCAGACGATGCGCCCCATGCGTCCGTAGCCGCAGACGATGTAGTGGCCGCTCAGCTTGTCGAGTTCCTTGCGCATCATACGTCCTCCGAGGAATTGGCGCAGGCGCCCCTCCACCACGATGCTGCCGACGGTCATGGACAGGTAGGCGATGAGGACCAGGCCGCAGACGATCATCACGATGACCACCAGACGGCCGCTGTCGGACAGGGGATGGATCTCGCCGAAGCCAACCGTGCTCAGGGTGATCACGGTCATGTAGAAGGCTTCCATGAACGTGAGCTGGTCCGTCTTCATCAGTCCCAGCGTGCCGAGGTAGATGATGAGCGCCAGGAACACCAGGGCGTAGCCCAGGCGGCGGTAGCTCACGGACTCCTCGGCGCGTGACGCCATCGTCAACCCCCGGCTAGGTGGCGGGACTTGCTGCCCCTGCGCGGATGTGCGACATTATGGGGCGGCCGGAGCGTGCGGTCGGGAACCAATGTCGATCCCGGCTGTTTTCATGTGCTCCGACAGGTGAGACCATAGATCAGCCGAGGACGGATGTCGATGAAGAACGCCCCCTTTAGCGCCGGATTGGCCCTCGCCACCGGCCTCTGCCTGCTCGCCGCGGCGACCCCCGCCGCGGCCCAGGGCCAACCCCGCATCGTCGTCGAGCCCGCGAGCTTCGACTTCGGCAAGATGGAGCAGTTCCAGGCCGAGACCGCGACCCTGACGATCCGCAACGAGGGCGACACCCCGCTGCGCCTAGACGAGATCGAGGTCACCTGCGGCTGCACGGCGGCCGAGCTGACGGTCGCCTCGCTGGAGCCCGGCCAGAGCACCGAGGTCACCATCACCTACAACAGCGAGAACTTCCAGGGCGAGCAGATCAAGTACATCAAGGTGCACTCGAACGATCCGTTCCACGGCATCCTCGACATCGCCATCCGGGCCGAGATCCGCGCCGCGCTGCTCATCACGCCCGGCAAGGAAGTCCTCATCTTCCGGCGCCGGCCGGCCGGCGAGGTCCTGACCAAGTCCTTCACCGTGTTCAGCGAGGACGTGAGCGAGCTGTCGTTTGCGCCCGTGCGCTACCGGGCGGAGCTCTTCGACGTCACGGTGGACGACGGCCCCACCGGCGATCCCCGCGAGAAGACCGTCGCGATCATCCTGCGCGCCGACGCGCCCCTGGGCGGCTTCCGCGAGATCGTCTCCTTCGAGACCAACGTGCCGATCCGCCCGACCGTGAACTTCGAGGTGGGCGGCGAGGTGGTCGCCCCGGTGACGATCGAACCCGAGAAGGTGAACCTGCGCTACCTGAAGCGCAACGAGACCGTCTCGCACACCTTCAAGGTGAAGATCCAGCAGGACTACGACATCGAGGTGACGGGGGCCGAGCTCGACCTGCCCGGCTTCGAGGTGACGGGCGTCGATCACCGCCCCGAGTTCGGCTACTACGAGGTGAGGATCGAGGGTTCGCCCGTGCCGATCAGCGACGATCGCGCCAAGGCGGCCCGGGGACGGATGAAGGGCACGCTCCGCGTCCTGACCTCCGATCCCGACTACCCGGAGCTGAGCGCTTCGGTCATGTACCTCCTGAAGCTGTAGCCATGGCATCCGGCAAGGGCACGATCCACACCTATCCGCCCGGCTCGCTACTGCGCGAGGCCGGCATCCTGCTGCTGATCACCCTGCTGCTGGCCACGCTGACCTGGGTGCTGCGCCCGCCCCGCCTCCCCCTGCGCGCGGACCTGGCCGTCTACGAGATGGACCTGGGCTTTCCCGTGATGGACCCGGTCGAGGCCATGGCCGGCTACGACGACAACACGCTCATCTTCGTGGATACCCGCTCCCCCGATCCCCTGGCGCCGCGCATCCCCGGCGCCTTCTCCATCAGCCAGGCGCGCTTCGAGGAGGACCTCCTCGAGGCCTACGACTTCCTGATGCCGGAGGACCCGCTGCTCCTGTTCGGCGACGGCAACCTGCTGCTGATCTCGGCGGTGGCGTCGCGGCTGCAGGAGAAGGGCTTCACGGACATCACGCTGATGTCCGAAGGTGTGGAGGGCTGGCGAGAGGCCGGCGGCGACCTGGCCGAGACCGAGGAGGCGGGCGATGAATGACACGACCACCCGCCGGGGCCTGATCCTGCCCGACTACCTCGAACTGCTGGTGCGCTTCCTGGTGGGCGGCACCTTCGTCTACGCCTCCCTGGACAAGATCCTCGACCCGGCGGCCTTCGCCCAGGCCGTGTACCACTACCGGATCCTGGGCGCCGACCTGCTCCACCCGATGGCGCTGCTGCTGCCCTGGCTGGAACTCGTGGCGGGACTGGCCATGATCATCGGTCTGGCGCGGCGGGGCGCCGCGCTGCTGATCGGGGTGATGGTCCTGGTCTTCATGGTGGCCATCGTCTCCGCCCTGGCCCGCGACCTGGACATCTCCTGCGGCTGCTTCCACACCGAGGGCGGCCACGTGGTGGGTATGTCGTTGCTACTGCGCGATCTGGCCCTGCTGGCGGGCGCGGTGGTGCTGGTCCTGAACCGGGGCGTGCGGCGCAGTTTCTGATCTTCCCGCCGAGACCGGCTCTCAATATCACGACATCCCAAAATCCAGGTTGACTTCGGGGTCCGGCCGCACAATCTTGCCGAGATCAGAGGCTTTTCGACCAAATTCGAGACAAGGAGTCTCTCATGCCCGCTTTAGTGAACGCCGAAGAGTGCACCAGCTGCGAGGCCTGCGTCGAGGCTTGCCCGACCGAGGCCATCACCATGAACGGCGACGAGATCGCCGTCGTGGATCCCGACCTGTGCTCCGACTGCGAGGAGTGCGTGGAGGAGTGCCCGACCGAAGCCATCGCCATGGTGGAGGAGTGATCAGAGGAGTGAGTGGCCGGCTGCGCTCGTGAGATCAGGGGCTCCGCATCACGCGGAGCCCCTTTTCGTTCCCCCGTTCGACCATCCCTGTCAGTCCGCGTCCGCTCGAGGCGGCCAGGGCGCCTCCGCGACGCCCGAGGCCGCGTTGATCCAGCGGGCCGCCGTGAAGAGCCAGTCGCTGAGGCGGTTCAGCCAGCGCAGGGCCGCCGGCGGCACCGCGATCCCGTCGGAGGCCGCCACCGCGCGCCTTTCGAGGCGCCGGCTCACGCCGCGGGCCGTGTGCAGGGCCGCGCCCGCCTCGCAACCGCCGGGCAGGACGAAGGTGGTCAGGGGCGGCAGTTCCTCCGCGAAGTCGTCGATGCCCCGTTCGAGGTCGGCGGTGTCGAGGCCGGGCAGGTCCGCGTCGGTGCGCGCGAGGTTCTCGCACGCGGCCGGATCGGCGAGCACGGCGCCCAGGGCGAAGAGGGCGGCCTGCAGCGAGGCCAGGTCCGCGCACAGCCGGTCGGCGCGGGCCGCCAGGTCCGGGCGCGCGTCGTCGCCGCGGGTCAGGACGGCGGCCGCCTGCCCGAGGACGCAGTTCAACTCGTCCACCTCGCCGTAGAGATCGACGCGGACGTCGGACTTGCCCGTGCGGGCGCCGCCGGTCAGCGAGGTCTCGCCCCCGTCGCCGGTGCGCGTGTAGATCCTGGACATGGCCACCTCCCCTTTGCGCCCATCATAGCAGCCTCCCCGCGCGCGCTCAACGCACGAGCGTGAAGGCGCGCGAGGCCGCGCCGTCGATCACGGCGCGGTAGGTCCCCGAGGCCAGGGGCCGCCCGCGCGCGTCCAGCCCGTCGAAGAGGTAGACGCCCTCCCCGTCGGCGCCCGCGGTGGCGCGGGCCGTGCGCAGGACGCGGCCGCGCAGGTCGCAGACGTCGAGGCGCACCCGGGCGCCCGGCGCCGCGGCGAAGGCGAGGCGCGTGCGCGGGTTGGCCGGATTGGGCCAGGGGGCGCGCAGGACGGCCGGCGGCGGCGGGGACGTACCCACCGCGGTGGCGCCGCATTCTTCCGGCGGCACGCACATGAAGGGCGGGCGGCCGACGGCCACCGGCGCCGGGGTCAGCTCAACACCGGTCCAGGCGTCGAAGACGCGCAGCCCGGACGCGCCGACGCTGCGGTCGCAGAGGTAGACCAGGTCCTCGCCGTCCCAGCTCACGTCCACGTAGTCGTAGCCGCCCGCGGAGGCGATGGTCGTCACCGCGCCCCCGCCCGGGACGAAGGTCTTCAGGTGGGTGACGAAGGCGGCGTCGCTCACCACGCACCAGCCGTGGGCCGGCCCCGCGACGACGAAGCTCAGGATCTCGCCGCCCAGCTCCTGCTCGGTGGCCACGTAGGCCCCGCTCTGTCCCGTCACCAGATCGACGCGTTCGAGACCGGCGTCGGGGGTCAGCCAGAAGCCGGTGGTGGCCACGTGGAGGCCACGGCCGTCGGGGGTCATGTGCGGCTGGGCATAGGGGTTCTGCCCCGTCAGCATGACGGGATCCAGCCAGTCCCCGGCGACGGTGTCGAAGACCAGCAGGCGGCTGCCGCCGGCTGGATTCCACCAGTCGTTCCGGTCCAGCCGCTGGCAGGTGACGTAGATCAGGTTGCCGACCGCCTGCATCCAGGACGTCTCGGGCAGGCCGTCCGCGTCGGCGAAGGCCGCGGTGGACCAGTTCCCGGTCACCGCGCCCGCGACCGTGTCCACCCGCAGGAACACCGCCTCGTCGTAGCAGGACACGT
This sequence comes from uncultured Fibrobacteraceae bacterium, assembly GCA_964617805.1. Lineage (GTDB taxonomy): Bacteria > Krumholzibacteriota > Krumholzibacteriia > LZORAL124-64-63 > LZORAL124-64-63 > JAHIYU01. The sequence continues at coordinate 32,999 of CAZTWK010000029.1, forward strand.
AGGCCGTGCCGTCGGGCGCGAAGGCGATGTCATGAGGGGTCCGCCCCACCCCCACGCTGAACTGCCGCAGTTCGGCCAGGCCCTGGGCGGGATCGAGCACCTGGATGCTGGCCGCGCCGCGGTTGACCACGTAGTAGAGGCCGTCGTGCCAGCGGGCCACGGCGTCCGAGGTGACCGTCGCCGCGTCGATCTCGGCCTCCCAGTCGGCGCGGCGCTCGACGACGGTGGCGCCGCCGTAGGTGGCGTAGTCGGTGGTCAGGACCAGCAGTTCGTCCCAGGCCCCGGCCGTGCCGGGCAACAGCCCGCAGAGCGCGGCCGCCGCCACGAGGATCCGTCTTTTCGGGGTGCTCATGTCGTGTCGTCCTTTCAATGGAATATCAGGGAGACGCGGGCGGTGCGCCCCGGCAGGGGGAAGCCCTCCACGTCGTAGGTGTCGTCGTCGCCCAGGTTGAGCAGTTCGCAGGTGAGCCGGGCCGCGTCGCCGCCCAGGACGTGGTCCCCGTGCCAGACGCGCGAGACGGTCAGGTGGACCAGCGAGCGGGCGGGCGTGCGGTCCGGCTCGCTGTTGTAGCGGTCGCGGTAAGAGGCCGATTCGTGGAGCCAGCGCACGCCCCAGCTCCAGTCGCCGCGGTCCAGTTCCCAGCCCGCCGACGCCGCCAGGTCAGGCAGGTAGGGCAGCGCCTTGCCGGCGTAGATCGGATCGTCGCCGCGGTCCACGGCGTCCAGCACCGTCAGGTTGGCCCAGCCCCGGCCCCAGCGGCCCAGGTCGGCGACGCCCTCGGCCTCGAGCCCGGTCGCGCGCGTGCGGCCGGTGTTGGCGGCCCGGCTGGTGAACTGGGAATTGCGCACCCAGAGGATGCCCTGCTCCACCTCGGTCGCGAACCAGGCCAGGCGCAGGCGCGTCGCCGGCGACGGACGCCAGAAGACCGACACGTCCCGCGTGACGAGCTCCTCGGGTCGGAGCTCGCGGTTGCCGTCCACGCCGCCGCGATGTCCGAAGAGCTCGACCCAGGTGGGCGCCCGGTAGGCCGCGGCCCAGTGGGCTTCCACGAGCAGCCGGCCGGGCAGGGCGTCCCAGGCCACGCCCAGCGAGGGCGAGGGCTTCTCGTGCACGTGGGGCGCCGCGAGCGGCTCCTCCGGGAGGCCGGGCCAGGCCGGCACCGGCGGGAAGTCGTCCTCCAGGCGCTGCCAGCGCCAGGCGGGCGAGAGGGTCAGGCGCGGGCCGGGCCAGGCGAGGCTGGCGCCCGCGAAGGCGCCCACGGTACGGCGTTCGCGCCGCGGGTCGGCGAGATCCGCGTGCCGCCAGTCGAAGCGCTGGCGCCGCCATTCCGCGCCGAGACGGCCGGACCAGCGCGCATCCGCCGCCGCCCCGTCGAAGCGCCAGGACAGGCGGCCGCCCAGGTGGTCGCCGCGGCTGTCGGTGGTGCCCGGGGGATCCCAGCCCACCTCCGACCCTTCGTCGCGCAGGCGCTCGTCGCTGCGCCGCGCGTCCAGGTCGAGCGCGAGGGCGCCCCCGCGGTCGGAGAGCGAGAGCCGCAGGTCGTAGCGGTCCAGGCGCAGGTCGGCGTGGGGGCTCTCGTAACCGCCCACCGGACCGGGACGTCCGGCGTCGCGGCGCAAGGCGCCGGCGGCCAGCCGCGCGCGCCAGCCGCCGCGCTCCCAGGCGCCGGTCAGCAGGGCGCCCCCCTCGCGGAACCAGGCGTTGCGGCGCACGTCGTCGAAATCGTCGCCCGGATTGCCGAAGGTCTGGTTGTGGTTGCGGAAGGCGAAGCGGTTGTCGGCGCGGCGGGCGTGCAGGATGACGTGGGCGGCGCGGTCGCCCCCCTCCACGCGCAGGCCGGCCTCGCCGTGGGCGCCGGCCCACTGGAGCCAGCTCGCGCGGCGCGCGGCGGCGCCGGTGCGGGTGACCAGGTTGAGGGCGCCCGCGGCGCCGGCGCCCCCGAAGCGCGCGGGGGCGGCTCCCCGGTAGACCTCGACGCGCTCGTAGCGGTCCAGGGGCAGGCTGCTGAGGTCCACGGCGCCGTCCTGGGCGTCGGACAGGGGCAGGCCGTCCACCAGCACGGCGATCTGTCCCGCCGACGATCCCCGCACCGAGGGCAGCGCCGGCGCGCCCAGCCCGCCCCAGCGCCGGATCTGCAGACCGGCCACCTGTTCCAGGAGTTCCGCGAGGTCCGGCGTGCCCCGCGCGCGATCGGGACGGACCACCGTCACCGCGGCGGGCCCCGCCGCGAAGACCGGACCGCCCACGGGGCGGCCGCGCACGACCAGCGTGTCGTGGGCGGCGACCGCGAGGGTCGCGGACGGCGCGTCGGCCCGCGCGGGCGCGGCCGCCAGCGCGATCAGCAGACAAAAAAAGGCGCCCCGGGAAAGATCAGGACGCTGGTGCCGGATGGGCATGCCGGGGACTCCTCCCGCGAGAGTACGGCTGCGTGCTCGGGGATCGGTCTCCTGGCTCGCGGGTCGTCCTACTCCCCGTGCCTTCCCAGCTTGCGCCAGTGGCCTGATACGGGTTTCGTCGCCGCTCACAGTGGCGGGGCCGCGCCGGAATTTCACCGGCTTCCGGATGATCACCGAAACATTGAATGTGGAGGCAGCTTAAGCGCCGGGATGATCCCTGTCAAGCAGACGCCGCCAGACGAGCCGGTGGTCCTCCTCGCGGTCGCCGGCCAGCAGGCGCAGCTCGGGATCCTCGGTGTCCCAGGCCTCGCGCCGCTGGATCAGGGAGGTGTCCGCGGCAGACTGGTCGGCGTCGGTCCAGGGGCGGTAGCGGTGCCAGAAACCGAGGTGCCAGAGGAAGAAGCGCTCCACGCGCGCGAGGCCCGTCTCGTCGTCGCCGAAGTGCTCGCAGGCCACCTCGAAGAAGCGGCGCATCACCGACCAGCGCTCGGCCACGGTGGGGTGCCAGACCTCTCCCGAGGCCAGCTCACGGAAGATCCAGGGCTTGATCAGCGCGCCGCGGGCCACCGACACGCCGCTGATCCGCGTCCCGGACAGGCGGCGCGCCCGGTCGCCGGGCAGCAGGATGTCGCCGTTGCCGAGCACGGGGATCTCCACGGTGTCGGCGACCTCGGCGATGAGCGACCAGTCGGCGTCGCGCCGGTAGCGCTGCTCGCGCGTGCGGCCGTGCACGCAGAGGGCGTCGGCTCCCTCCGCCTCGGCGATGCGCGCGGTCTCGGTCGCGTTGATCTTGGCCTCGGACCAGCCGAGGCGGAGCTTCACCAGCAGGGGCAGGTCGGTGGCCGCGCGCGCGGCGGCCACCATGTCCGCCAGCCGCTTCGGCCGCCGCAGCGCCGCGGCGCCGATCCCCCGGCGCACCATCACGTCGATGGGACATCCGAAGTTGAGGTCGATGTAGTCGGGTCCGTGTTCGGCGGCCACGCGGGCGCCCTCGCCCATGAGCGCCGGCTTGCCGCCGGCGATCTGGATGCCGAAGGGAGACTCGTCCGCGTGGCGGCGCAGCAGCGGGAGCTCGCGGCGGCTGCCCTTGACCAGCTTGTGGGCCAGCACCATCTCGCTGCACGTCATCTCGGCGCCGAACTCGCGGCAGAGCCGGCGGTAGGGCAGGTTGCCGCCCATCGCCATGGGCGACAGGGCGGTCACGCCGCGGAAGAATTCACGCGCGTCGGTGCGGTCGGGCATCTCGTCTCCGTCGAAAAACGGCCGCCCTCCCGGCGAGGACGGCCGCAATGGGTGCGACTGGTGCTCGGGCGGCGGGCTAGCCCCCGTCGAGCATGCCGCCCTCTTCGTACTCGTGCCAGCCTTCGGGATCGCGGATGTATTCGTAGGTGTTCTTGAGCAGGTCGTAGTGGTTCTGCTCCTCGATGGCCAGGTGCTCGAAGAGCTTGCGGGCCTCGGGCGACTCCATCTGGGCCGCGGCGTTGCTGTACATGTCGTAGCCCTTGCGCTCGACCTCCATGGCGCCCTTGAGGATCTCCAGATCCTCCTCCACGTACTCGTAGGGGTCCTTCACGTCCTCGAGAGCCGCCTCGAAGATCTGCCGCGGCGTCACGCCGTGATCGTGGGACGCGCCGCCGAGGGGCTCGAGGTTGTGGGTCTTGATCAGCTCGTCGCGCAGGCCGATGAGATAGGCCCGGTGACCCTGCTCGTCCTTGGCCAGGGACAGGAAAATGGACCGCTCGACCTCCGATGTCGCCGCCTCCGCCTGCTCCGTGAAGAAGCGGATGCCCTCCTCCTCGAAGGCGATGGCGTCGGCCAGGATGTCGATGCACTTGGTCACGTCGTTGCTCATTGCGCCCTCCGGGATCGCGCCCTGGGGACGCGTCGCGCTCGGGTTCGTAACTAGGTTCGTGTACAAATGGTAATGTCTGTCCGGGTGATTGCCAAACCCCGATTATCCTTGCAATCACCTATTCAGATGACCATACTGAATTTCGGCCTAGTGAGCGTGTCGTCGATCGGGCCCTGCCCGTAAGACCGTGTTCCAGACTGAGATACACTTGTTTCCGGAACGGAGGAGGCCCTCATGGCGAAGCTGCAGAACAGAATGGAAGAGCTGATCCCGCGTTGGCGGAAGGACATCCAGAAGCTTGTCAAGAAGCACGGCGGGAAGAAGATCAGCGACGTCACGATGCTGCAGGCCTACGGAGGCATGCGCGGAGTCAAGTGCATGGTCTGCGACACCTCCGAGGTTCCCCCCGACAAGGGTCTGCAGATTCGCGGCACGCCCATCGGCAAGCTGGCCCACAAGACGCCCGAGGACATCTTCTACCTCCTGTGCACCGGCGAGCTGCCCAGCTCCCGCGACCGCCTGACGCTGCGCCGCGAACTGGCCTCGCGCGCCAAGGTACCTGCCTACGTGTGGAAGGTGCTGGAGGCCATGCCCAAGAACTCGCATCCCATGTGCATGCTCGACACGGCCATCCTCTGCATGGAGCGCGAGTCGAAGTTCCGCGCCGCCTACGACGAGGGCATGCAGAAGACGGACTACTGGCGCCCGATGATGGAGGAGTCGCTGGACCTGCTGGGCAAGCTGCCCACGCTGGCCGCCGGCATCTACCGCATGCGCTTCAACAAGGGCCGCCGCATCTCCCCCAAGAAGGACCTCTCCTGGGCGGGCAACTTCGCGCACATGCTGGGCATCAAGGACCCGACCGGCGAGTTCGCCGACTGCATGCGCCTCTACCTGGTGCTGCACTGCGACCACGAGGGCGGCAACGTCTCGGCCCACGCCTGCCACCTGGTGGGCTCGGCGCTGAGCGACGCCTACTACTCGGTGTCCGCGGGCCTGAACGGACTGGCCGGTCCGCTGCACGGCCTGGCCAATCAGGAATGCCTGAAGTGGATCATCGAGCTCAACAAGAAGTTCCGCGGCCGCCCGACCCGCGAGGACATCCGCAAGAACGCCTGGGACACGCTCGAGAGCGGCAAGGTGATTCCCGGCTACGGACACGCGGTGCTGCGCGTCAGCGACCCGCGCTTCGTCCAGTTCCGCGCCTTCGGCATGAAGCACTTCCCGGACGATCCGATCATGGAGACGGTCAACAACGTCTTCGAGATCGTGCCCAAGGTGCTCAAGGAACAGGGCAAGGCCAAGAACCCGTGGCCCAACGTGGACGCCGGTTCGGGCGCCCTGCTCTACCACTACGGGATGAAGGAGTTCTCGTACTACACGGTGCTCTTCTCCATCTCCCGCGCCATGGGCATGCTGTCCCAGCTCATCGTCAACCGGGCCCTGGGCGCTCCCCTGGAGCGGCCCAAGTCGGTGACGACGAAGTGGTTGAAGAAGCAGGTCAAGTAGATCCGTCCGCGACGACGAGAGGGGGGCCGGCCCCAGCCGGCCCCCCTTTTTCACGCCCGGTCTTTCCGAATGGGTCATATCATGTTAAAATTATGGATGGAAAGGCAATTACGTCCCGAACCGGAGGCACCTCCCGTGGCCTTTGTCCGTCCATACGTGGTGATCCTGCTCCTGCTCCTGGCGGCCGGTACCGTCCAGGCCGACGTGTCGATCCACTGCCTCTTCGTGGGGCAGGCCGACGCCACGCTGATCGTCTCCTCGAGCGGCCAGACGCTGCTCTTCGACGGGGGCTCCAACGGCGACGGCGAAGACGTCATCCTGCCCTACATGGCCAGCCTGGGCCTCACCACCCTGGACTACATGTCCTGCAGCCACTACCACGCCGATCACATCGGCGGCCTGGACGAGGTCTACAACACCATCGGCGTGGTCGAGGCTGTCATCGACCGCGGCTGGAGCTACACGACCCAGACCTACAGCGGTTACGCCGCGACCGTCGCCGCCAAGCGCCAGTCGGCCTACGACGGCCAGGTCATCGACCTCGGCGACGGCGTCACCGCGACCGTGGTGGCCCTGAACGGGAACGGACAGATGACCCCGCCCTACGACAGCTCCTCCAGGGAGAACGAGTACTGCATTTCGCTGTTGGTCGAGTGCGGGGACTTCGCCTTCTTCGTGGCGGGCGACCTGACCGGCGGCCACCTCGGCTACGGCGACATCGAGACCAGCGTAGGCGCCGAGGTCGGCGACATCGAGGTCTACCGCGTGAGCCACCACGGCTCCGCCAGCAGCAGCAACGCCGCGTTCATGGCGGCGACGACCCCCGAGGTGTCCGTCATATCGTGCCCGACCAGCAGCGCCTACGGCCACCCCCACCAGGACGCCCTCGACCGCATCGCGGCCGTGGACAGCTACGTCTACCAAACCGCGCAGGGATCGTCGGCCACCTACCCGGCCGGCATGCGCACCATCGTCAACGGCCACGTGGTGATCACCACAGACGGCATCGGCGAGTACTATGTCGACGGCGTCATGTGGGAGACCGACGAGGGCAGCACGGCCGTGCCCCTGGCGCCGGCCCTGGTCATGCTCGGCAACTACCCCAACCCCTTCAACCCGGCCACCGAGGTGCGCTTCGAACTGGACACGGGCGGCCCGGTGCGCCTGAGCATCCACGACCTGGCCGGCCACACCCTGCGCGAGACCGCCTGGCAGGCCGCCCCCGGCGCTCAGGGCTGGCTGTGGAACGGCCGCGACGACGCGGGCCGCGAGCTGCCTTCGGGTGTGTATCTGTACAGGGTGATCACGCGGGAGGGGACGGGAGCGGGGCGGATGACGCTGGCGCGGTAGTCTGAGCAGAACCTGGATCGACGTGGCCCGGGCCCGGGTTGGCCCGGGCTTCACTGTCAACGATACAAGGTCTTGAGATCGCCCCACGAGAGGGACTCGTTGAACACCTCGCCGCACCCCATTGCGGAACAACCCTCTCCGAGTGCCCCGACAAGACCGCACTCGGGATGCTGCCCCGGCAGGCAGGGCGAGTCGGCGGACAGGGTGTAGTCGCCGGTTGCGGGACCGCAAAAGCAAGGATCGAGGAACCTATTCCCTCCATTGTCGATGTAGGACACCTGACAGACCGGATCTTCATACTGCACACTCACGGAATACATGGTCTTGAGATAGCAGATGACAACGATCATAGCACTCATCACTCCTCTTCCGACACCTCCGCCCCCTCGTCCCGGATCAACGCCATGAACGTCTCCCAGTACCTCTCCAGCTTCTTCGCCCCCACCCCGCCGATGCTCAGGAACATCTCGTCGGTGACGGGCCGGTGGTGCGCCATGGCGGCCAGGGTCTTGTCGTGGAAGATGACGTAGGGGGGCCCCGAAGGTGTGTGGGGCGCTATATCATGCACTCCTGGTCCGCACGACCAGATCGACTTCACAGTCGAGTACGTGCAGCAGATGAAGCACCTTGTCGACGGATTTGCGATTATTGGTGGAATCGAGAAGACGGTAGAACTGGGCCGGAGACGTACCGAGACGCCGGATGATCTCTCGCCTGGACAACCTGCTCTCCGCCAGCCGTCGCTGTGCTTCGATCGTCAACTTGTAGAGGAGCAGGTTCCTTAGGTAGCCGGGGTCCTGATTGTATTCGAGAACCTGCTCCATGTGGACGCTGCCTTCGGCGCCGGAAGCGAGCCGGTATGTGAACGCCTCGCGACCCAATTCATCATCGATGGCGACTTCCACGATCGGATCGCCGGTCGAGGGTGGAGGGGTTGCCTTGGCATAAGGGAAAAGGTAAGGCTGGCGCCAGGTTCCGACTTCGAACGCCCGCTTGCGGTTGTTCCTTGTCACCGATCGGATCTTCATAGCTTGTCCTCGGCTTCGAGTTCCCGGATCAGCTCGAGCAGCTTTCGCGACGGATTCCCGGCCATCGGCTTGCCGTTGTCGAGATCCCATTTCAGAATGAGCTCGCCGTCACGATACACATGCACATGCCGTGGAGAATGGTCACCAGCCCAGGATAGAAAAACGTACCCTCCGCGCCGGACCTTCGTCATGTTATATGTTACCTCCCGTGGTAACGGTTGTCAAGGACAGGAAGCTGTCCAGATATGCGATCACGGGTCGTCGTGTGTCCCGAGAGGTGGAGCATGGCCTGCTCAGCGGGCGATTCGGTGCCGCGCATGGAACTCAGAGAAGTTCCGGATCAGGCATCGGATTCGACGGCCGCCTCCCGGATCAACGCCATGAACGTCTCCCCGTACCCCTCCAGCTTCTTCGCCCCCACCCCGCCGATGTTCAGGAACATCTCGTTGGTGACGGGTCGGTGGTGCGCCATGGCGGCCAGGGTCTTGTCGTGGAAGATGACGTAGGGGGGCACGCCCTGCTCCTCGGCCAGTTCGCGGCGGCGGGCGCGCAGCTTTTCGAACAGCGACAGGGTGGCCGGATCGTCCAGGTCGTCGTCGCCGGCGAGGAGAGCCAGCGGCGCCGCGCGACGCTTGCGGGCGGGGGCGGCGCGGTCGAGCACGTCGCGGCGCAGGCGCAGCTCCGTCTCGCCCCGCAGGACGGGGTCGGCGGCCTCGGTCAGGCGCAGGCCGCCGTAGCCCTCGGGATCCAGGGCGAGCAGGCCGCGGGTCACGAGTTGTCGCATGACGCTGCGCCAGGCGTGGGCGTCCAGCTCCAGGCCGATGCCGTGGGTGCTGAGGCGGTCGTGGCCCCAGCGCCGGACGCGCTCGTTCTCGCTGCCGCGCAGCACGTCGATCACGTGCTGGGCGCCGAAGCGCTGCCCCGTCCGCGCCACGCAGGACAGGGCCTTCTGGGCCGCCTCGGTGCCGTCGAAGGTGTCCACGGGCGTCAGGCAGGTATCGCAGTTGCCGCAGGGCTCGGGCAACTGCTCGCCGAAGTGCTCCAGCAGCACGCGGCGGCGGCAGCCGACCACCTCGCAGTAGCCCAGCATGGTGTTGAGCTGCTGCTGCCCGCGGCGCTTGTGCATCTCGTCGGCCTCGCCGGACTCGACCATGTGGCGCAGCAGGATCACGTCCTGCAGGCCGTAGGTCATCCAGGCGTCGGCGGGCAGG
>CAZTWK010000030.1:0-39532 GCA_964617805.1 uncultured Fibrobacteraceae bacterium
CGGCGTGGATCAGGTGGTTGCCGCCGATGGCCGACAGGTCGCCGTCGCCGCTGAAGACCACGACCTTCAGGTCGCGGTTGGCCAGCTTCAGGCCCGTGGCGAAGGGGATCGCGCGGCCGTGCGTCGTGTGGTACGAGTCGAGCTTGACGTATCCCGCCACGCGCCCGGTGCAGCCGATGCCCGAGACGATGGCCATCTTGTCGTAGTCCATCTCCGCCTTGTCGATGGCGTCGACGAAGCACTTGACCACCGTGCCGATGCCGCAGGTGGGGCACCAGATGTGCGGGAAGCGGTCGGTCCGCAGCAGGTGTGCCTGGGGATGTTCGAGGTGGGTCGTCTCGGTCATTTTGCCGCCTCCTCGATGGCCCGCTGGATGTCCGCGGGATCGTGCACGTTGCCGCCCATGTGGGGCACCAGCGTCACCGGCGCCTGGCCGGCGGCGCAACGCTCCACCTCCAGGCTGAGCTGTCCGTAGTTGATCTCCGGCACCACGAAGGCCTTGACCTTCGGCGCGAGTTCGCGGATGCGGGTCTCGCAGAAGGGCCAGACCGTGAGCAGGCGCACGACGCCCACCTTGACGCCGCTGGCGCGGGCCCCCTCGATGGCCGCGCGGGCCACGCGCGAGGTGATGCCGTAGCAGATCACCGCCACCTCGCAGCCGTCGACCTGGTCCTCCTCCAGCCTCACGATGTCGTCCGCGTTGTCGCGGATCTTGTCGCAGAGCCGGCGCACCAGGCCGTCGTGGCAGTCGGCGGACATGACCGGATAGCCGCGCTCGTCGTGGGTCAGGCCGGTGATGTGGTAGCGGTGCCCGTCCCCCGCGTGCGCCATAGCCGGGATCATGTCGGCGCCCACCTCGTAGGGCAGGTACTCCCCCGGCGCGGCGTCGGTCATGCGGCGCGGCGTGACCTCGATCTCCGAGGCCTCCGGGATGACCACCCGCTCGGTCATGTGGCCGATGCACTCGTCGAGCATCACCATCACCGGCAGGCGGTACTGCTCGGACAGGTTGAAGGCGTCGACGGTCAGGTAGTAGGCCTCCTGGGGGGACTGGGGCGCCAGGGCGATGATCTCGTAGTCGCCGTGCGACCCCCAGCGCGCCTGCATGATGTCCGCCTGGCCGACCATGGTCGGCAGGCCGGTGGACGGCCCGCCCCGCTGCACGTTGACCACCACGCAGGGGGTCTCGAGCATGGCGCCCAGGCCGATGTTCTCCATCATCAGGCTGAAGCCGGGACCGGAGGTCACGGTCATGGCCTTGGCACCGCCCCAGACCGCGCCCAGCACGGCCGTGATCGAGGCGATCTCGTCCTCCATCTGGATGAAGGTCCCGCCGACCTTGGGCACGCGCGCGGCGAAACGCTCGACCACTTCCGTCGACGGGGTGATCGGGTATCCGCCCACGAAATTGCAGCCGGCAGACAGGGCGCCTTCGGTGCAGGCGTGGTCGCCGTCGAGGTAGTGGCTTCCCGTGAGCACCCGCTTGGGATCAGCTGACGCCATCGGCGGCCTCCTCGGGTTGCTGGTTGGAATCGTCTTCGGCCGGCAGGCAGAAGATCGCGAAGTCGGGGCAGATCACCTCGCAGAGATCGCATTCCACGCATTTCCCCGCCTCCAAGACTTCCGGATAGTGGTAGCCCTTGGCGTTGAACTCGTCGGACATCTTGAGCACGCCGCGCGGACAGAACTCCACGCAGAACTCGCAGCCCTTGCAGCGGTCGACGATGAGATGAATTTCGCCCTTGGGAATCTTGATCTGCTCGATGTCCAGTGGGGTCCGCCAGTAGCGCATGACCACGTTCCTTCCCGGGCCAAGCCGGCGGAAGCGGTCACCTGCACCGTTCGGCCAGCGGCCAAAATCAGAGCGGTGGGTAGGAGCGAAGTGCCCGTGCTACGCGGTCGTGTGCAGCTCCGTCTTTGTGCCTGTCTGCAAACCTCGAGTTGTCCGTCCCGTGTTGGGTGTGTTCGCAGAGATCCGTCAGGACTCCGTCCACCCGTGCCCAAGTCCATTAAGTAGTACCACGGATGAGGTTAAAAACTCAAGATCTATCGAAAGGAATATGTGTGATAAGGCGAATCAAATTCAATACTTACCGAAACCGCGGCGACGCCGGGCGACTGATTTGCAACCGTCTTGTCGTTTGTGATAGGATGGGCGTGGGAGAAACAGGATGGGGGTTATAATCACGGGATCCACCGCGACGATTCGCCATCTCCGTCGCACCGTCCGCATGTCAATCGGCCCGTGAGCGCAGGCCTCCCCTCGGTCTCAAAGATATCCGGTCGCGTATCCCGCTGCCGGGAGTCCGCCTGCCGCATCTTCGCCTCGGCACCTCGCGCGAGCGCCCCCGGCGCACATTCCACCCTGCGAGGTGATGACCATGAGTACGCTGAAGAGAATCCTGCCGCTGGCCCTGCTGCTGCCGGCGGTCCTGCTGGTCGCGGGCCCGACGGAGCTCGAGGCGCCGTCCGCGTCCGTTGTGACCGACCCCGACGCCGCCGAGATTCCGGGCTTCCTGACCATCGATCCGGCGCACCTCTCCCCCCTGATGCGGGAGATCCGGTCGGCCTGGGAGGCCCAGGCCGTCGCCGTGGCGGCCCTCGAGACACGCCTGGAGACGGCCGCCGACGCCACGGAGTTCCTGGCCCTCCAAAGGCAGATCGAGGACCTGCGGGTGGGCACGGAGGTCCGGTTCCTGGAGATCCAGGCCCGCCACGCCCGTAGCGAGGGACGCCTTGACGCCGCCGCCCGGCTCGAGGCGGCCGTCGCCCGCATGACCGCGCCCCCTCCGCGGGCCGAACCCGTCGCGCGACCGGCCCCGGCCGCGCGCGGGGAATGAGGGGAGGCCGTCATGAGACGCATGAAATGCCTGTCGTGTCTCGCGGCGCTCTTGCTGCTGGCCGGCACGGCCGCGCACGCCGATGAGCGGCCGTCCGTCGACGTGAAACTGCTGGGCGAACCCAGCTTCGCCCGCGCCGGCGAACTCTTCACCGGTCGCCTGCTGATCACCAGCGCCCAGCCCGCCGAGATCACGGGGGTGGCGCTCGGCGGCGCAGGCTGGCGGGGGGCCCGCTTCGCGGCGCCGTCGTCGCTGCGGCTCGACAAGGACGCCGGCTACGAACTGGACTTCGAGATCCAATGCACCGATCCCGACACGTGGCTCGAGATCACCTTCGACTGGAACGGCCGGCCCCTGCGCTTCCAGCGCGACCTGTCCGAGCGGGGCTACCGCCGGGCGACCGCGGCCACGCCCTTCGCGACGGTGCAGGCGGGCGGCCGCAGCGAGCCTCCGCCGCCCCGCGAGATCGAGAAACCGGAGACCGGGAAACCGTCGGGCGACGGCGCGAAACGCGATATCCGCGTCTACGGCCGCGTCGTCTACACCCGGAACGGTACCGTCACCATCGGCGTGGACGGCATGACCCTCTTCTTCTACGACGATGATCCCGGCATCGACGACTACCTCACGGGCGTCGTCACCGACGAGCAGGGCTACTTCGACGTGGAGTTCGAGTTCCACGATCACTGGGAGGACTACCCCGACATCTACATCGAGGGCGAGGCCGCCAACGCCATGATGGAGGTGGAGGACGCCTCGAAGGGCGGCGTCTACGACTGGGAGAGCGGGATCTACGCCGACATCGTCTCGGAGCTGAACGTCGGCTGGATCGGTTCCCAGGACGAGAGCGACGAGCCGGCCCTGCTCGCGCCGCTCGCGGCGGGCGCCGCCGAAATCACATCGCACTGGGACAACGCCGGGGGGGGCGTCTGGGAGACCGACACCAACTGGTCGCCCATCGGCGTGCCGGACAACGGCATCGGCGGCCACACCTACCTGGCGGTGCTGGACCTGCCAGGCCCCGTCACGGTCAACATCAACAGCCACGTGGACCTGGACTCGCTCTTCGTGGACGCCGAGGACGAGCTCATCCTCGGCAACTCGAGGACGTTGGACATCTCGCTGCTCAACGGCCACCAGGGCATCGAGAACCGGGGCATCATCCGGCTCGACGCCGCGAGCACCTGGACCCACCTGCGCTTCTACGACGGCGACGCGCGCCTGACCGGCGGCGGCGAGATCATCGGCCAGGGGGGCACCTTCTACGGCAACATCCAAGGCACCGCCGGCGGCCTGCTGACCAACGTGGACAACACGATCCGCGGCGCCTTGCACCTGGGCTACAACAACCTGGCCCTGGACAACCAGGGCACCATCATGGCCGACGACCCCGACGACGACCTGGTCCTGGACCCGCACCTCGACGGCATGACCAACACGGGCGTGATCCGCGCCACCAACAACGCCACGCTTACGATGAGGGAGGCGCCCTACGCCAACGCCGGCGGCGTGATCGAGGCCGTCGACGGCGGCACCGTCGAGCTCTCGGGCACGGTGGACATCGTCGGCGGCACCCTGCAGACCGCCAACGGCGGGCAGATCGTTTCGGTGCTCGGCTCGCCCAGCATCGCCGATCTGACCAACCTGGGCACCCTGCGCGTGAACAACTCCCGCTCCCTGTACTGGAGCGGCGCCATCTCCAACCAGGACACCATTCACCTCGACTCCACGTCGACCTGGACCCACCTGCGCACGGAGAACGGTCCGCTGACCCTCAGCGGCGGCGGCGCGATCCGCGGCGGCGTGCGCTACGCCAGCCTCAACAGCCTCGACGGCAGCCGCCTGATCAACTTGGACAACACCATCGGCGGCGCCATGTACGTGTGCTACGACGCCATGGGGCTCACCAACCAGGGCACGCTCGTCGCCGACGATCCGACCTACCCCATGATCGTGGATCCCAACGAGGACGGCCTGATCAACTCGAACCTGATCCGCGCCGAGGCCGGCGCCGTGATGCATCTGCTGGAGGGCGACTACGAAAACACCGGCGGCGTGATCGAGGCCGTGGACGGCGCCACCATCGAACTGAGAGGCACGGTGATCGTCACCGGCGGCATCCTGCAGACCGCCGACGGCGGCGAGATCAGGGCCTTCATCGGCTCGCCCGTCATCGTGGACCTGACCAGCCTGGGCGACATCCACATCAACAATTCCCGCAACCTCTACATGGAAGGAACCATCGCCAACCAGGACACCATCCACATCGACAGTACCAGCACCTGGACCCGCCTGCGCCCGCAGAACGGGACGGTGACCCTGACCGGCGGCGGCACCGTCATCGGCAACTACCGCTATTCCTCCGTCAGCAGCTTCGACGGCAGCGGCCTGGTCAACCAGGACAACACCTTCGTCGGCCCGATCTACATGGGATACGCAACCATGGGCATCACGAACGCCGGCACCCTGATCGCGGACCACGCGACCTGGCCCATGACCATCGACGTCAACGGGGACGGTTTCGTGAACACCGGCACGATCGAGGTGACCGGCGCAGGGGGCATGAATATCACGGACAGCGGCCCCTTCGACCAGCAGGGCGTGTTCAACATCGCACCCGGCGCCCGCGTGGACGACACCGACGACTTCGTCCAGACCGCCGGCACCACCACCGTCGACGGCATCCTGGACATGACCCATACGACCGACACGGTGGAACTGCAAGGCGGCGTCCTCCAGGGCGTGGGCTTGATCGAGGGCATCGTGAACCACACCGGCGGCACAGTGGCCCCCGGCGGCGCGCCCGGCGTGCTGAACATCGACGGCGACTACAACCAGGGCCCCGGCACCACCCTGGCCATCGACATCGACGGCACGACCCCCGGCACCGGCCACGACGTGCTGGCGATCACCGGCGACGCCGTGGTCGCCGGCGAGGTGGACCTGACCTTCCTGGCCGGCTACACCCTGGCCGTGGACGACACCTTCGTGGTGCTGACGGCCGCCTCGGTCACCGGCGAACTGACCATCGCCCCCGGCGGCAGCTACGATCCGGGCGTCGTGCCCTGGGTCGCCGTGCGCGAGACCGACGTGGTGGTGACCATCGAGCAGATCAGCATCACCGGCGCCGAGGATCCCGAGGACGCGCTGCCCGTGGTGCGCCCGCTCACCGTCTCGCCCAACCCGAGCCCGGGCGGCCGGATGACCATCGACTTCGCCCTGGCCGACAAGAGCGCCGAGGCCAAGGTGGTCATCTACGACGTGGCCGGACGCCGCGTGCGCGAGCTGAACAGCGGCCTGCAGGGGGGGGCGCGCCTCACCTGGAACGGCCGCGCCGACGACGGGCGGCCCGTATCCGCCGGCGTCTACTTCGTGCGCGTACAGGCCCGCAACGGCCATGATGAGGTCAAGCGGGTGACCGTCGTGCGTTGACGCGCGGCATCGTTCACACGAAGAAGGGACGGGCGCGACGCCCGTCCCTTTTCATATGGCCGTCGCCGGGCTCAGTACCCGCCCGCGTCCTCGATGAAGTGGAACTCCCCGTCGACGACGCCGGACTCCTCGCCGGCCGCCGCGGATTCGGGGGCCTCGCAGAAGGCCCGCGCCCTCTCGACGCTGGCCACCTCGAAGAGGAAGAACACGTTGTTCCCGTCCGCGACGTCGCGCCAGACGTTCAGCAGGCGCAGTCCGGCGCCGCGATGGGCCGCGGCGTGCGAGGCGAAGACCGCGTGCCAGCGCGCGAAGTCCTCGACACGGTTGCGGCACAGCATGTAGGTCATGGCTTTCTCCAGGGCTCGCCCGCGCGCTCAGCGCACGCGGGTCACCATGTCGCGGCGCACTAGGTATAACACGATGAGAATCAAAGGATTACGAACTACCGCCCTGACATCCTTCCCCCCATCGGTGCGATTAGGACCCGGAATACTGGATTTCAACGATCCAGATAGTAGCACAGGGGTGGCACCGCCACGCCTGCGAAATGTGTCAACACGGCACCGGGACGTGATATCTGGCCGCAGAGGCGCGAGAGGCCGATACCGTCATAATCTATCGATCAAAAAGGGGGCGTATCGATGAAGAACAGGCGTATGTTCGCGGGCGTACTCGTCCTGTCCCTCGGCCTGCTGGCCGGTTCCGGCCTGGCCCAGTTCGACGAGGACTGGCACGGCACCTGGGAGTTCGACTCGGAGTTGCGGGACTGCGTCACCGGGTTTCTGCTCTTCGAGGATGTCAACGAATACATCTTCTGTGAGGGTGAGGATTTCGAATCCGATACCGATCCGAACTGGGATGACATCGACTGCCAGGGCGGCGTCACGGGCAACCAGATCGATCTGCTGTGCACCATGACCGAAGAGATCGACGTGGACTGCACGGCCCACATGACCATGACCTGGGACCTGACGCTGGACCAGGGTGTCGTCACGGGCACCCAGACCATCGAGACGGACTTCGTCGGCGCCGGGTGCTTCGTCACCTACACCTGCATAGAGGCCACCGTCGTCGGCACCCGCATCGACGCCGACCCGGTCGAGTGCGATCCGCAGCCGAACGAAGCCGCCAGCTGGAGCACGGTGAAGGGCATCTACCGCTAGCGACGCGTCGTCGGACGCGGAACAGGATCTCGTGACGGAGCGCACAGGACATCAGACGACCCGCGAGCGCGCCGTGCGAAGCAACGCACGGCGCGCTTCTCGACTCGCCGGCGGCGGCAGGATCGCCCTGGCCGCCCTCCCCTTCGTGATGCTGGCGGCCGGCTTCCTGGCCCTGCGGGGCGATATCCGCGACGCGGACGCGCGGTTCCAGGTCGTCCTGCGCACCAGCGGACGCTTCACCCTGGACACGGCGACCGGCGAGATCTCCGACGTGCGGTACGTGCTGCACGGCGAGACCTATCGCGTGAACCTGCCCTGCGACTGGCACGCCCGGCAGGTCGACAACAATCTCTGGGCGCACGGCTTCATGAGCCTGCGCTGGCTGCACCCCCTGCTGGATCACCATCGCCGGACCGGTTCCGGGGCGGCGGCCCGCACCCTGGCGGCCTACCTGTCCGATTTCCACCGATACCACATGGTCGAGGACCGCCCCCACGACAGGTACTGGCTGGGCGATCACACCCTGGCGATCCGCCTGCGCCTGCTGGTGGACGTCCGCAATCACCTGACCGGAAAGGATCCCGGCTTCGCGGCCAGGCTCGACGACATGATCGCGACCCACCTCGAGATGGGGGTCCACCATCCCCGGATCGCGCGGCCCGACCTGATCCACAACCACCAAGCCATGGTCAATGCCGCCCTGATCTACGCCGCCCTGGGCGCGCCGGACCTGGATCCGGACGGCGAATACCTCCGCACCGGCGAAGCGAGGTTCGAGCGGCAGGCGGAGGGCATCTTCACGCCGAGCCGCGTCACCCGCGAACACTCCCACGCGTACCACGTCTACGGCCTGGGCGTGATCTACGACTGCCTGGACACCTACCGCCGCTTCGCCGCGGCGGCGCCGGGCTTCATGGGCGACCTGCTCGCCGGTGGTCAGGAATTCCTGGCCTACAACCTCCTGCCCGACGGCACCATGCCCGGCGTCGGCGACAGCTTCGTTCCCTACCCGACACGGATCCTCGACAGGCTAGCCCGCCTGCCGGGCGGACTCGATCCGCGTCTCGCCTCGGTCCTGGACGGCGGCGTCGACCTGCCCGCGCGCGCCGTGATCTGGCACGACGCCGGCATGGCCGTGCTCCGGCCGGTCGCCGACGGGGAACCGGCGCACCTGTTCTTCATGGCCTCGTGTTTCGGGCGCGTCCACAAGCACGACGACGA
This sequence comes from uncultured Fibrobacteraceae bacterium, assembly GCA_964617805.1. Lineage (GTDB taxonomy): Bacteria > Krumholzibacteriota > Krumholzibacteriia > LZORAL124-64-63 > LZORAL124-64-63 > JAHIYU01. Next base: position 8,657 of record CAZTWK010000030.1, read on the forward strand.
CCTCTCCTTCACCCTCTTCGGCCGGGGCCGGCGCTTCATCGTCGACACCGCCTACGACGATGCGGTGTGCGGCGGCAACGATCCGGACAGCGTGGCCCTGAAGGCGTACGTGCGGACGGCGACGGCCCACAACGTGCTCCTGTGCCCCGACCAGCCCTGGCAGCGGCCCGGCGAACCCCGAACCCGCATCACCGGCCAGGCCGGCGGCGACCGCTACCTGGCGGTGCAGGGCGAGCACGACCTCATCCCGGGCGCCCTGGTCACACGCACGATCCTGATGATCGACCGCGACGTCGTGCTCGTGCACGACCGGGTGCGCGGCCCGGACGCCCGCCGCTACGAGCAGCTGTTCCACCTGGATCCCGGCCTCGGGGCGGAACCGATCGCGCGCGGCTTCGTCTGCCGCGACGAGGCGGGCACGTTCACGGGTGTCGTCGCCGCCCTGGGCGACGAGGACGTGGCGTTGCGGATCGGCGAGGGCCGGTCGGACGATCCGCCCGGTTTCGTGCTGAGGAACAAGCGGCTGGTCCCCTCCCGCACCCTGGCCTTCGCCCACGCCGCCGCCGACACCGCCGTCTTCGGGACCCTGCTCACCTTGTCCGGCGACGAACGCCCCTTGCTGCCGCACGTGCACGTCTTCGACTGCGACGGGGCGGGCCGTCTCGAGGCGGTCATGACCCTGGGGGACGAGACCCTGGAGATCCACACGACGCTCACGCCCCCGACGGGCGCTTCTCCGCTCCGGATCATGCACTGACGCCGTCGCGAGGGCTTCGCCCACGCACCTGCCCGTTTGTGCTATCATGCCCGGACAGATCCGCATCTCGACGCCCGACGAGTGCACGTGTCCTCGAGTCACGCTTGCCCGGCCGCGGGAGCCCAACCGAACGAGACCGTCTCCCCGGCCGCCGCCAGGTAATGCCACAGGGGGGAATGGTATGAAACCCGGAAGCATCGTCAATCGTACCGGCGCCCGCGCGGCGCTCGCGGCCCTGCTCGCCGCCGCCGTGGTCCTGGCCGCCGCGCCGGCCATGACCCAGCCCGTGATCGTGGAGAGCGGTTGGACGCTCCTGCGCACGATCTCCTTCAACAACCCCATGGCCGCCCACTACAACCCCGTCGACGGCCACATCTACACGGGGCAGCGAAACACCATCGACGGGCTGTACCGTATCGACCGCTTCGGCCTGTGGGTGCAGGTGTCGGACGGCAGCAACACCGCCGCCGTCTTCTGCCACCCCGACTCGGGCTTCATGTTCAGCGGCTACAAGGAGCAGGTCACGATGGAGGAACTGGCGGACCAGAACCTGAGCGGATTCATGCACAAGCCCTTCGACGTGGAGAAGCTCGCGCGGATGCTGCGCGCCGCGCTGGAGGACAGGGAGGACGCGCGGGTCAGATGAGCACCACGCTGATATGCCCGCTCACGATCTTCACCCTGCTGGCCGGGTCCGGGCCGGCGCTCGCCGACGACGACTGCGGGATCGGCATCTACTTCGACGAGGCCGCCACGATCCGGGCCGTCGACGCCGCACCCGGCACCGTCGTCCTCGCCTACCTGGCCCTGTCGGTCCCCGAGGGTTCGCTGCAACTGACCGGTTTCTCCCAGATGCTCATCCACGTGTGGGACGTGCCCGACAGCTGGGTCGAGATCCGCGGCGGCGGCGTCAACGACCACGTACCCTACGGCGGCGGCGATCTGTCGCTGGAAATCGTCTGGGACACCCCGTATCCCGTCGGCGGCGTGACCGTCGTGGCCGGTCTCCACATCCCGATCGACGACACGGATCCCGTCCTGATCTTCACCAGTTGCCACGCCTCCGCCCAGACCGAGGGCCCTCCCGGAGACATCCACTGGCAGCACTGCACCCACTGCGACGAGATGCCGCCGCGGACGACCCTCGCCGCGACCATCAACTCGGACCACGTGCCGGTGCGGTCCGAGTGCGGCACCTGGTCGGACATCAAGGCGATGTATCGTTAGAATCCGAATATGTTTCGCCCTCAGGCGCTCACGTAGAGGTCCGTCGAGAGGTATTTCAAGCCCGAGTCGCAGGCCAGCGTCGCCACGGTGCCGTCCGGGCCCAGGCGCCCGGCGCCGCGCTGAGCTCCGCGGCCTCGGCCATCATGCGCCGGATCAGTTCGCGCGTGGTCTTCCCCCCCTCGCTCGGCAACTCGACGACGTCGGCGCCGAGCGCGCGCATGTGGTCGCGCTTCTCGCGGCTGAAGGCGTCCGAGGTGACGAGCGTGACGGGGATCCCCCGCGCCGCGCACACGAAGGCGAGGGAGGTGCCGGTGCTGCCGCCGGTGTACTCGACGACCGTCCCCACCGCCGACAGGCGGCCGGAGGCCACAGCGCCGTCGACGACCGAGCGCGCCATACGGTCCTTCATGCTGCCGGTCGGGTTGTGGCTCTCGAGCTTGACGAGCACGCGGGCGCAGCCGCCGGGGACGACGCTGCGGAGTTCGACGACGGGGGTGCCGCCTATGGACCTGAGAATGTGGATGCCGTGCTTCATGCCCCGCGTTCCTCGCCTCGCGCGGGACGAACGCGCCCCGCGCGAGGTGATTCTCCACCGGAGATGGCGCGCTGGCAAGGCTTGAGGCGCCCGGCAGGCCGGCAGCGGTTGCTTACCGCTTCTCTCGATCCAGCGGAAGCCGGCTTTGATCGTCACCCCTGAGGTGCCGCCGCCCACATCCACCGAACCGTCGCCCGAGATGGCGGTCGGCGAACTGTCCGACCCGCCGGGCATCACTCCCAGCAACGGAAGGCCAGTCGTACGCGGGCGAGGTCGGTTCCGTACTTTTTCGCCGCCGAATCCGGGGCGGACCGTTCAACGCATTGCCGGGCAAGGCCTACGTGCTTAAATTATGAGGATTCTAGTCTCTTTTTAGCCATCCCGCTGGTGATACCGTCGCCCGTCACCGCATCGCGTCTGGAGGGAACGCATGCGTGTCCGCGACCTTCGTATCCTCGTGCTCGCCCTGATCCTCTTCGCCGGCTGCAGCGGCGACGACGGCAATCCCGTCGATCCCGGCGACCCCACGCCCGACCTCGAGCCCGTCGAGATCGACGGCACGGTCACGGGCCCGCGCGATCCGGCCGGCCTGCGCGTGATCGGCCTGCTCGGCGAGGCGGCGGTGGCCGCCGACGGCGGCTTCCCCCTGACCATCCTCACCGGCGGCGCCCACTTCGCCGTGGTCGTGGACGGCGACGACAGGGCCGTCTACATGGGCCTGCTCGACGAGGACGACACGGCCATCGACACGGACTCCACCGCGCGCGCCCTGCTCTTCCAGGCCATCGGCGGCCCCCTGCTGCCGGACGAGGCGCGCGAGACCGTCTTCGACGACCCGGACTTCGTCGCCGACGCCGCCACCCTGGCCGCGGCCATCGCCGACGCCTACACCGCCGGCGGCACCGACCTGGAGGACATCGCCGACGAGGTCGCGGCGGCGCTCGCCACGCTCACGCTGCTCGCCGAGGAGAAACGCCTCGCGATCGACAAGACGTCGGTGAACCCGCCCGGCGGCCACAGCGGCATCGACCTCGACACGACCGTCGAGCACCAGCTCACCCTGCACAACAACTACCGCCGCCGCGCCCTGGCCTGGGTGGACCTGGTCGAGGGCGTCGACGACGCGGGCGCGACCGTCACCTACGACCAGCAGGTGGCGGAGCTGGACGTCTCGCCCACGACGGCCTTCACCTCGGTCATCGGCACGCTGATCGACGCGGTCTACGGCAACTACATGTGGGCCCCGGTGGCCAGCGATCCGATCCCCACGCCCGTGATGCCTTCCGGCGGCCGCGAGACGACCTACCGGGTCACCGTCCTGGGCCTGGGCAGTTCCTGGGGCGACTACGAGAGCCTGAGCGCCGAGCGCCAGGACCGGTTCACGATGCTCGCCCTGCGCTCGATCTTCGCCGACTTCGTCACGCCCATCATCGTCAACCTGGCCATCCCCGCCCAGGCGACCCGCATCGACGACTTCCTGGAGTGGTACGGCGGCAGTGCCGTGCTCGGCGACCTCATCGGCGCGGTGGCGTCGACCGCCCCGGGCATCGCCGAGAAGGCGCTGGACGGCGACTTCGACGGCGCGGTCCACGACGCGATCAACTGGGTGTTCACCACCGGCACCGTGAACAACGTCGCCATGCAGAACTGGTCCCAGGCCATCCTCGACCACTACGGCGTGTCCGCCGCCAACCAGTTCGCGACCGCGGGCAACACGGTCCTGCGCTACCTGACCATCGTCAACGCCGTCGGCACGGTCCTCGATTCGGCCCGCCAGGTGCGCGACATCGCCGCCTCCCACGTGGCCGACGAATGGGACGTGGTCGTCACCGAGGCCCGGCTCACCCTGACGCCCAACAGCCTGACGATCCAGCCCTGGGAAACCGCACCCTTCACGGTCACGGTGCAGGACGCCGGCGACCGCATCTTCGAGTACCGCTGGTTCTGCGGCGCGGGCGAACTGAGCGACGGCATCCACCAGGGCGACGAGATCGTCACCAGCAGCGCCACGGTGAACTACCAGGCGCTGGTCGAGACGGAGGACGCCGTGTGGGTGGAGGTCTTCGAGATCCAGATGCCCGGCGGCGAGCGCCTGCGCCTCGGCGACGCGGCGTCCCCCGTCATCGTACGCGAGGCCGCGCCCTACCTGGCGCCCCGCCGCACCGCGCTGCGCCCCGGCGACCGCGAGCTCTTCGAGGTGCGCTTCGAGGAGGGCTTCGAGGCCGACGGCCCGATGTTCTACCGCTGGACCGGCGCCGACCAGCACGGCAGCCACGACGGCAGCGGCATCATCGGCACCTTCCAGAGCGTCACCTACCTCGCCGAGACCGAGGGCGTCGACAACCTGTCCTGCGAGGTCTTCATCTCGGTGAACGGCCGCATGGAGAGCATCGGCGCCGCCGGGGCCGAGATCCGCGTGGAACTGGTGCCGTCGATCATCCAGGGCAGCTACCGCACCCAGGTCTGGCACAGCGAGGACGGCGAATCCTACGGCGTCTACGCCGACGTGGTGTGGGAGGCCTTCGACGACGCGACCCACTACACCCTGTACGGCTACGGCGGCGACGATCCGGACCACTATCACCAGGGCCCCATCGTCCGCACAGTCTACGCCAACAACGTCATCCACGACCACGTCGACGAGATGCCGGCGGGCGAGATCTGGATGTCGCTCTCGGGCGCCTGGGGCCACGTGAGCGGCGAGGCCGGCGCCATCGCCTGGATGGAGAGCCGCTTCGGCTCGAGGTGGGAATGGGATGTCGAGATCTTCAGGTAGGCCCCATCACTCGAAGCGGATATCGTCCAGATAGAAGGTGACGGGGCGTCCGCGGCCGGCCAGGGCCCACCAGAACGGCGTCTTGATCCGGGTCAGGTCCTCGTCATCGAGGTCGATGCTGTAGCGCTTCCACTCCCGCTTCAGCTTCACGCCCTTGCGCTCGACCTTCGCGGTGTCGTGATACGTCTTGTCGGAGTCCAGGATGCCCACGCCGAAGTTGATCTTCTCCCCGCCCTCCTCGCCGCGCGCCCAGAAGACCAGCTTCTCCGCGCCGGTCAGGTCGAAGCCGCCCGGCAGATCGCCCCAGTCGTTGGCCGGATGCTGCCAGGCCACGCCCACCCACATGCCGGGCTCGTCGTAGGTGAACTCGAGGCAGGTCGCGCCGCTGTGGGACGCGTCGGTGCATTCGGCGTCCATGGTCAGCGCGTCCCAGGTGCCCATCCATCCGGACGGAACCCAAGGTGATGATTCGCCGTCCGCGTAGACCGCCAGCGGCAGCTTGACGCGCACCGGGCCCGCCGGCCCGTCCACCTTGATGGGCACGTTCGCCGCGGCTGCGCCGCCGGTCCCGTCGCTCGCGGTCATGTAGAGGCGGTACACGCCGCCGCCGGGCATGACCAGCGTGGCGCCTTGGGCCGACGAGGCGGTGATGATGCCGTCCAGCTCCAGCGGCGTCGCCTGCGCATCGCCCCCCGTTATGTACTCGGCCGCTTCGCCGCGGACCATCCAGTTCACGCCGACCTCGGCGCCCTCCGGATCGACGATATCGAGGTCGACCTGCACCGTGTCCCCCGGCTGCACCACATCCGGGCCGCGCAGGCCGAACGAGCGGATCTCCGGGCAGAGGTCGTCGGGCGGCCGGCCGCTCCAGACCTCGGTCATGGCGTCGACCGCGGCCAGCTTGTCGCCGTTGGGCAGGAACATGCCGTACCAGGTCGATGTCGCCTCCATCTTGAAGCCCCAGGTGAAGGCGAAACCGCCCAGGCAGAGTCCTCCGGCCTCGAGACAGCCGGCGGTGAAGGCGTCGCGGTACACGGCGGCCTTCTCGGTGCTCGTCAGCTCGGGCGGCGCGCCGAACGCGGTCATGCCGATCTCCCAGGTGCCGGGCGGACCGAACTCGGTGATGACGATGGGCTTGGTGCCGCCCGCTTTCCGGTACCGTTCGGGAATCGAGGGCAGGCCACCGTAGGAGTTGATGCCCATGATGTCGATATCCGGGCAGAGGGTGTGGACCGCCTCGACGCGCCGCCCGCCGATATCGGCGGTGACGGTCAGGGTGGGATGGTGCGGATCCAGATCCTTGATCATCGCCCCCAGGGCCTGCACGTGCGACCAGACCGCCGCGTCGTCGCCCTCGGCGAAGCCCTCCATCTCGTTGCCGACGCCCCAGAGCAGCAGGGCGGGATGGTCCCTGTGGGCCAGCACGTCCCGGCGCACGCGTTCGAACTGCTCGGTCACCTGGTCCAGATCGTTGTAGTCGAAGCCGTGCCGCTGGTGGCCCAGCCAGTGGCCGACGATCACCGTCAGCCCCAGTCCGTGCGCCAGGTCGAGCAGCTCGCCGGTCTCGGCCCCCACGCCCCAGGTCCGAAACGCATTGCCCCCCGCTGCGGCCAGCGAGTGCTTGGGGCCGTCGCCGCCGGCGCCCTTGATGAAGTAGGGCTCGCCGCCACGGAGCAGTTGCCAGCCGCCGTCGGCGGTCTCGACGACTTCAACAGGGATGGGTTGGGCCCAGACAACAGATGCGCCGACGAACGCCAGCAGGATCAGCAGGATTCGGATTCGCCCATTCATGATGCCTCGACCTTCTCTATTGGGGTGGTCCCTGATGCGACCGGTTTCCAGTTCGGATCTATGATGGCACCATAGAGTATCATGAGATAGGGTTGCTTCCGACTATCGATGAGATAGCGCCAGATCCGAACAGACCGGAACGACGTGGAATACGTGCCGGGTTGCGCCTCACCGGCCTATTTCGAGGACAACGACCGCCACGAGGGGCGCGGGCGCTTTCAGAGCATGCGGCGCCGGTGCGGCGACTGACGACGCTGCCGCTCCGTGTCCGTGTCGTGCGGCTGATCGCGCCCGATCCATGAATTCATCTCGATCTTTCCGAAGGAGTATCGGGAGCATGGCGTCCGCAGGCATTTTCATCGCAACACTATTCGCACTGTGCGCGGTGGGTTTCTTCCTGCGCGCCGTGCTGCAGCGTGTGCACGTGCCGCCGGCGGTATCCTTGATGGCTCTTGGCGTCTGCGCCGGACCGTCGGTCCTGGACCTCCTGCCCGAACCATGGCTCGACTTGCGACCGGTGCTCTCGAGTGCCGCGTTCGTCGTGCTGCTTCTGCGCGCCGGATTCGCCATACCGCTTGCGGGTCTGCGTGCGGTCGTGATGCCGGCGATCGTCTTCGGCACGATCCCGGTGGCCGCCGAGCTTCTGGCTCTGACCGGCCTGTCGAAGGCGTTTCTGTTCGGGAACTGGGAGACCGCCCTGCTCTGCGGATTCCTGATCGCGGCCGTCTCGCCGGCGGTGATCCTGCCGACGATGCTCAACCAGAAGGATCTGCACCGCGGCGCGGCGAGGCTCGTTCCCGACCGGATCATGGGCCAGACCGTGGTCAACGCGTTCGTGGCCCAGACCGGGATCCTCATCCTGGTGGATGCGATCGCTCCGCCGGCCGGGGCCCGGGATCCACTGCTGGTGCTGTTCCAGCTTCCGCTGGCGCTCCTGGGCGGGATCATCGTCGGCGTGGCCGCAGGTTTGGCTTTGCGCATCGATCCGCTGCTTGGCGCCCCCGCGGATTCGCCGCCGCCCCGCTCGCGCGTGTGCGCGGCCTCGGTGCTCGCCCTCCTGGGCGCGCTGGCGGTCTATTTCGGTTGTCGGAAATTGACGCTGGAAAACGTCTTTGCCGTGCTGGCCGTCGGCGTGATGCTGCGACGCCGATTCGACTGGTGCGAGCCCGCGTTGCGCGCCGAGTTGCGTCGCGTGTGGATGGTGGCGGAGATCGTGCTGTTCGCCAACCTGGGAACCCAGATCGACCTGGGTAAACTGACAGATCCTTCGTTTGTCACGCTGCTACTCGTGCTGATCGCGGGGGCACTCGGTTTGCGTATCGTCGTCGCGCACCTGCTGGCCCGCACGACCGGCCTCACTCACAGCGAGCGCAACTACACGACCATAGGGCATATTCCCAAGGCGACGATCCAGGCGGTTTTCGGTGCATATCCGCTGACCGTGTTCATGGAGCGCGTTCCGGATGACACGATTCTGATCGACAACGGCAAGACGCTGCTCATGATGTCTGTCCTGGCCATCATCGCCACAGCGCCCCTCGGGGCCGTGCTCCTTGACCGGTTGGGCGAACGCTGGCTGCGTCACACGGACCAGGATCAAGCGTGATAGGCGCAACGGCGACGGCATTATGCGGCTGGAATACCTTTTGCTACCTGGTTTTGGCCCGCCACAACGCTTGACTCCCCCGGAGTCGACGAATAGCTTTTTGAGTTCATAGTGCGTGGGATTCTGCATTTTTTCTCGTTTGGAGACCTTCCCGAATGACAGCTGACCACCTGCAAAGACCCAAGATGTTGTGCACCGTCGGCCCCGCCATAATGAACAGGCGTTGCCTGGTGAAGATGGAACACGACGGTGTGTCGCTGTTCCGGATCAACCTCTCCCACACGAGACTGGAAGATCTGCCGAACGTCATTGGGCAGATCCAGGGCTGGTCCGACGTCCCGATCTGTATCGACACGGAGGGCGCCCAGCTCCGAACAGGCTACCTCAAGGGCGGCAGCCGGAAACTCCCGGCCGGATCGCTATTGGTAATCCGTTCCCAGACGGGACTGTCCGCATCATTCGGCACGGCGCTCCGGCGCCTCTCGGCGGAGGTCGGGATCGCAGTCAACCACCTGGATGTCCTGTCCGACATCCGTGTCGGCGAGATGATCTACCTGGACTTCGGATCCACGTCCGTGCAGGTCATCGAGAAGCTGGAAGCGGGCGAGCTGCTCTGCCGTGTCGTCATCGGGGGAACGATCGGCTCCAACAAGGCGGTCAACCTCGAGACGCCCATCGTCATGCCCGCGCTCACGAAGAAGGACCTGGCCGCGATTCCGATCGCGCGCGAGCATGGGATCCGGCACTTCGCCCTCTCGTTCGCCCAGTCCGCGGAGGACGTGTGCTGGATGCGGCGCCAGATAGGCGACGAGGCATTCCTGATCTCGAAGGTGGAGTCAAACCGCGGGCTCGAGAATCTCAGAGATATCATCCGCGAGTCTGACGCCATCCTGATCGACCGGGGGGACCTGTCGCGCGAACAGCCCATCTCCAAGATCCCCTTCTGGCAGAAACGAATCACGAAAGCGGTCAAGGAGGGCAAGAAAGAGCTCTACGTGGCCACAAATCTCCTGGAATCCATGATTACGAGCAGCGCGCCGACCCGGGCGGAAGTCAACGACATCGCGAACACCCTTCTGGACGGGGCCGATGGACTGGTGCTGGCTGCCGAGACCGCGATCGGGCGCAACCCGCTGGCATCGGTGAGCATCCTGAAGAGCGTGATCGACGAGTACGTGCGGTTCCAAAGGGATGGCGGACCACGACTCGACCATGCGGACTCTCGTCTGATCGAGCCGCACGGCGGGACGCTCTGCCGGGCGCCGCGCCTCGAACGCACGCAGGAACCACCCCCACCCGTCGAAGACGCCATCGCGCTGCATCACCATCAATACCTGGACTTCCTCCAGCTGACCCACGGCGTGTTCAGCCCGCTCCGCGGTTTCATGTCCGCCGCGGAACTGGAGAGCGTTCTGGAACACGGAACCCTCCCGGACGGAACGGTCTGGCCCATGCCGATCCTGCTGCAGATCCCCTCCGCGGCCTTCGACGCGGCGGTGCCGGGGGCCCGCCTGCCGCTCTCCTGGGAAGACACCGTTGTCGGCTACGTGACGGTCGCGGACAAGTACGACCTCGATCTGGCGGGCCACTGCCGGCGCCTGTTCGGAACGGACAGCATCGAGCACCCAGGCGCAGCCTACGTGCAGCAAGGAGGACCGCACGTCGTGGCCGGGAAGGTCGAGATCTACGACGACATCCGCTTCAGCGCCGCCAACTGGGAGCTGTCGCCACGGCAGTCGCGGAATCTTTTCGAGATGAAGGGATGGTCCCAGGTGGTGGGGTTTCACACCAGGAACCCGCCCAACCTCGCCCATCAATTCCTGCAGAAGCAGGCATTCGCCGAGACGTTCGCCGACGGCCTGTTCATCAGTCCGGTCTCGGGACCGCCGGCGTCAGGCACACTGGACGTCTTGCAGACCACGCAATGCTACAATGAACTGACCATGTCCAAGGAATACGAGAGCATCGATGTGGTCATCGGGAGTTTCCCGTCCTATGTTCGGTTCGCAGGTCCGCGCGAGGCCATATTCGACGCGCTCTGTCATCAGAACCATGGCTGCACGCACTTCGTGGTGGGGCCTCACCACGCCCGCCTCGGCCAGGAGTTCGACGAAACGGAACTGCAGGCGGCCATCGCCGCCGTCCAGGACGACGTGAGTATCAAGTTCGTAGTCGGTTCCCGAGTGTACTACTGCGTGGAGTGCGGGCGCATCACGGAATCGTGCACCCACCCGCAGAAGGACCGTCGAGAAGTGTCGGGATCGCGGGTGACGGAGATCCTGCGGGGCGGTGATCACTTCCAGTATCCGATGATCAGCGACATCGTGCGGGACTTCCTGGCCACGATGCCGGTACCCGCCGTCGATGCTACGGGACCTGCTGAACCCCGGACAGGCGGGCGGAAGGGCCAAGTCCAATGACACGACCCGACCCGGAGATCATCCTGCTGGGCAGCTTCGGCCGCAGCGGAATGGGCGCGATCAACAATCTGCTCGCACCCCACCCCGATATCTTCGCCACGCCGTACGAGCAACGACTGCTGACGGATCCTGACGGCCTGCTGAGCCTGGAAATGGCGCTGACAGAGAATTGGACCGCGTGGCAGGCGGACTTCGCCATCTCCCGCTTCCGAGACCTCACTCGCAACCTGGGCCCCAAATGGGCGGGCACCTACGTCAAGTCGGGCTATCGCAAACGCTTCGGCCCGGAATTCGAAGAGGCTGTGGGCACGTTCCTGGACCGGCTGGTCACGTTCTCATACCGCGGCGTCTGGGCAGCCCGGGCCACGTTCCCGAACAAGGCGTTGCTGCGCCTGACCAAACCGAGACGCTACTTCTTCAATAGCGAGGAGATCTTCTTCGCTCCCTCGATCTCGCCGGAGGAGTTCTCGGAACTAGCGCGCGAGTTCATCCGCCATCTGTACCGGGGTGTCGCCGCCGCGAAAGGCGCCACCCGAGTGGTGGTGAACGAACCGTTCGTGTCGCAGAACGCGGCGCGCTGCCTGCGGCTCACCGGGTCGAGGAAGCTGATCATCGTCTCCCGTGATCCCCGCGACTCCTTCGCCTCGTTCATGACGCGTGACTGGAGCCCGCAGGAGTTGCCGCAGGCCGTCGAGTTCCAGCGTTGCGCTCAGCAGCGCTGGCTGCAACAGCGATCGGAGCTGCCGGCCGATCAGTACATGGAGATAAAGCTGGAGGATCTGGTGACGGACCTGGCCACCGCCGTCCGGAAGCTGGAGGAGTTCCTGGAAATCGAGATCACCCCGGAGGTGATGGCGCAGTCGCAGTTCACTCCGGAGCGTGCGCACGTCGGACGCTGGCGCAAGCAGTTCAGTCCCGAAGAGCGGACGCAGATCAACGATGCGTTCGCGGAGATCCTGCGGGCCTACGGCTACGAGTAATCGTCGCGCCGAGCCGACCCGACCCGACGCTTTCCCCGGTCACGGATTCCGAAAAGCACCCTTCATGCTTCCCCAGGAGCTCTGCACCGTCGGGATGGGATCGGCCGGGAGGAACGCCTGCACCCGATCGTTGCCGCTGTCCGTCACGTAGATCTTCCCGTCCGCGGCGATGGCCACATGTATGGGGCCGGGATGACTGAACTCACCGGGATCGCTGCCTTCGACGCCCCATAGCGTCAGAAACGACAGCGATGACGAGAACTGCTGGATCCGGTAGTTGAAGCTGTCCGAAACGAAGAGATCTCCGTCGGGACTCAGGGCGAGACCGACGGTGTGCCAGAACTCGCCGCCCTCCGCGCAGTTCTCGACCGTGCCGTAATCGCCGAACACCTGCACATGCGTCCCGTCCAACTCGAACTCCAGGACATTGGATCTGCCGCCGCCGGCGATGTAGATGGTGTCGTCCGTGATGGCCAGCCCGTGCGGGTGGTACATCCGCTGGTGGGTCCACTGCGTTATGTACTCGCCCTCCGGCGTGAACTTCTGCACGCGGTTGTTGTCGTGGTCCACCACGTACACGTTGCCCTGAGGCCCCACCCCGATGCCGTCGGGAATGCCGAACTCGCCGTCACCCGAGCCTTGCTGACCCCACTTGCGGATGAAGTTGCCGCTCGCGTCGAACATCTTCACGCGATGGCGCTCGGTGACGTACCAGTTGCCCGCGGCGTCAAAGGCGATCTGGGCCGGCGCGATGAACTGCGTGTCGCCGGTCCCGTAGCCGCCGAACACCTCCAGCAACGTTCCATCCGGTGTGAACTTCTTCACCCGGTGATTCCACAGGTCCGTGACCCAGACGTTTCCCGCGCTATCGACAGCGATCCCGTATGGATAGCTGAACTGCTCCGGAGCGCTACCCTCCGATCCCCACATGTACAGGACTGCCGGAGGTGGCTCGGGCAACGGGATCGGGGGACAGTCGTCACGCGCAGTCGCGGTGCCGAGGACGAGTGACGTGGCACAGACGAACAGGACCGCCACAGAGCTCGGACGAAGGTAGCGCATGATGATCCTCCAGCGGGGTGTTGCCCAGCAGGTTGTGTCCGAGGCGAATCAGAGCGAACAACTCGGTCGTGATGCCGAGCAGGAGTACCGCCGCAGAATCCACCCTCCCGGCATAACATTTCGTTTCATAATTTTACCAGATCGACACATCAATTACAAACGACGCCGGCCCACGCATCTGCCCGGAAAACAGCCCTGAACCGGATCAGCCGGCTCGATTCACGGATTCATCCGCCGGGAGCGTTCGTCAGGTGTCACGGACACCGGGATTTCTCACCGAGAACCAGGCGTGCGACCCGAACTGGTTCCAGGGCACGGCTTCACCCCGGGTCACGTACCACGCGAATCCCCGCACGACCGTGCCCCAGTTCGAGGTTGCCGGGCTTGGCGATGGCGTTCCAGACCGTTTCCGGAGGCGCTGCGATCGTCTGTGCGACCGTGACCGGCCACCTGAAACCGGGTCTGGGATCGTCCCCGGAGAACATTCCGTGCTCCTGGTGTCGCGTGTATCTGTTGTCGGAGCGGTGGCATGCGGCGTCTCGATCCGCACACGACGGCCATTCCCAAGACGGACTGGATCCTCCGCGAACCTACCACGAGCTGGAAAACCCGGCAAACTCCGCCGTCGAGCGGGCCCCTACTTCACGAGCAGCATCCTCCGTTCGGCCGCCTTGCCGGCGCCGACCAGCCGGCTCAGGTAGACCCCGCTGGGCGCCGGCCGGCCGGACCCGTCACGACCGTCCCAGACAACGGCGTGGACGCCGGCCGGCATCTCCCCGTCCACCAGGCGGCGCACCACGCGCCCGGCGACGTCGCACACCTGCAGCGAAACCGGGCCGCGTGCGGGGAGCTCGAAGCGGATGCGCGTGGCGGGGTTGAAGGGGTTCGGCGCGTTGGGCAGCAAGGCGAAGCGGGGCGCGTCGGCGCCCGAGGGCACGTCGGTCACCAGGCCCGGGGGCAGGGCCGGCCCCTCGAGCCCCGCGTCGTCGACGATGCTCAGCTTGTAGTGCGCCGTCTCCCCCGACCAGACCTGGTCCACCCACACGGTGCCGACGGTCTCGTCGACGAGGGTCTCCGGCCCCGGCACGAAGTCGGGCGTCGCGTCGCGGTAGACGCGGAAGCCGGCGAAGTCGGGCTCGTCCGCCTCGTCCCAGGACAGGACGTTGCCGCCCTCGAAGTTGACCTGCAGGACGAAGCCGGACGGCGCGCCGGGCACGAGGTTGTCGATCGAGGCGGCGGCCAGGGCGCCGGACTGCCAGATCTCGCCCTGCGTGCGGCCGTGGGCGACGACCCTCACCTCGAGCTGGGCGTACACGCCCGGCATCTCGTCGAAGTAGGTCGGCACGGCGCAGGCGTAGGTGGGCAGCCAGGCGGCCGGCGTGTCGGACACGCGGTCCCAGCCGGCGGCCAGCAGGGTCTCGGCGGTCCCGGGGTCCAGCCCGTGGTCGGCAGCCAGCGACGCCACGGCCTCCGGAGCGGGCGCGGGGAGGGCTTTGGCGGAGGAGGAGGCGTCGCGACGCCACACGGTGTAGCGGTCGACGGCGTCGTGGCTGTAGTCGTCAAGGTAGCTCGGGTCCCAGCTCGCCAGCACGAAGCCGCCCTGGTCGTTGGGTATGTCCGCGACCTCGGTCACGACCGGCGTCGGGTCCCCGTGGTAGCCGAAGGCGTCCACGCGCATGACGAAGGCGCCGGAGTCGTTCACGAACCAGGCGATGGTACCGCCGCGACCGTCGGGATAGCCGACGTTGAAGTGGTCGAAGCGGACGTTCACGTCGGAGAGGGCGCGGCCCCACTCGCCCCAGGTCTCCGTCCGGTCGGGCTCGACCTGCTGGATAGCGGGGTAACCCCAGCCCCCGAGGATAGACGTGGTCGTGGCGATCCTGAGATTGCCGCGACCGTCGGTCGCGATGCTCCAGTCCCGCGGCCATGACGACGCAGGATCGAAGATGCACTCCAGATACAGATCCGACGACCACTCGCTCGTCATGTCGGGGTGGTAGTTCCTGATCGTCAGGTTGTTGTAGCTGCCCTGGTAGGTCAGATAGAAGCCGCCCGCGTCGTCGTCGATCATCTGGAAGGCCGTCGGTCCGTCGCCGATCCAGGTCCCGAGACCGGAGCTGATGTTGCTCGTGCCGTCGGGGTTGATGCGCGTGAGCGCGAACTGACGCTCGTCGAGATCCGACCTGTAGTAGTGCATGCCGACGAACAGGCCGCCGAAGTCGTCCGCCACCATCACCAACGGTTGCGTGATGTTCGGGGTACCCGACGCGGTATGTTCGTAGCCGTCGGGCTCCAGCAGCAACGCGCCCGACCCGTCGATGTGCTGGATGACCCCCCGATCACTGTCGTCATGGACCCAGGCGACCCAGACGCCGCCGTTCCCGTCGGCGAGCACACGGGGGAGCAGGCCCGGCTGACTGGACGACAGTTCGATGCCGTCGGTGGCCCACAGCCTGTTCCCGCCGGCGTCCACGCGCTGGGCCCGCATCGTGCCTTCGTCCCATACGACGATCACGCCGCCCGCGCCGTCGAGCACCAGCTGCGGCTGCCAGGCCGTGTTCAGCGGCGGCCGCGAGACGCGGATGCCGTTGGTGGCCCAGGACGCCGTGCCGTCGGGCTGGAGGTGCTGGGCGTAGACGTCCCGAATGAAGATGCTCATGTTGTCCCGCTGGTCCTCCCACACGATGAAGGCGCCGCCGGCCCCGTCGGCGCACACCCGCGGCAGGAACTGGCCGTTGTCGTAGGTGCTCACCGGGATGCCGCCGCTCCCCCACAACAGCGTCCCGTCCGCGCCCACGCGCTGGGCGTAGAGGTCCCCGTCGGGCTCGTTGCGTTTGTCGGTCCAGACGAGGAAGACCCCACCCTGGCCGTCGGGCGCCCCATGAGGATAGACGATCTGCTCGGCGGGCAGGCCGAGGGGAACGGGCGTTTCGGCCGACGTGGGCCAGGCCGCCAGGGAGGCGGAGGCCAGGACGAGGCCGGCGAGGAACGGGACGGCGCGGAACAGGCGGTGCATGACGATACCTCTGGGCTCGGGCCGATGGGCGGGGATCGGGGGATCCCCCTGTCATGGAGGTATGCGTCGGCGCGACAGGAATCCGGCCAGGGCAAGGACGCCGCAGCTTGAATTTTGATGATTATTATCGCGTTTTCGGCGCCGGATATGCTAGAGTGAATTAATCCAGTATATCGCCCACCCCCACCCATGGGAGACGTCATGCGCCTCTTGATCCTGCTCACCCTGCTGATGCTGCCGATCTCGGCCGCCGCCCTGGACTGCACGCCCTTCCAGAGCTGGACCTGCACCCAGCAGGGCTACTTCGACTACCTGGACGGACAGCCGGGCGAGGTCCTCTGCGGCGTCGACTACACCGGCTGGACCCTGCACGTCATCGAAGTGACCGTGACCACGCCCGGCTGGATCCGGTTCACCGGCATCAGCGCCTCGTCGTCGGGCGTCATCGTCGACACCGCCATCATGCTCATGGACGACTGCGGC
Organism: uncultured Fibrobacteraceae bacterium; assembly: GCA_964617805.1. Classification (GTDB taxonomy): domain Bacteria; phylum Krumholzibacteriota; class Krumholzibacteriia; order LZORAL124-64-63; family LZORAL124-64-63; genus JAHIYU01. The sequence goes on from CAZTWK010000030.1 coordinate 25,310, forward strand.
GCCCTCTCCTGCCTCGACAGCGTGCAGGGCTCGCACCAGACCGATCTGGACACCTGCCTCGACGTGGGCGTCCACACCTTCGTCGTGGCCTCGAACACCACCGCGCCGACGGCCTTCATGAACATCGGCATCGTCTGCCTGACCTGCGAGGACGCGGTCACGTACGGATTCGAGTGCGTCTACTGCGGGACGGTGGGTGGAGAGGCGAGTCCCTGGGGGGCGGTGAAGGCGTTGTTCGAGTAGCGGGATGACGAAGAGTTTCTACAAGGGTAGGCCCGCCGCTTCGGTGGCGGGCCTTCGCGCGTGGAGGGATATCGATGCTTAGGACTCGTGGTTATTGATTTAATCACTCCCAGCGATAACCCGAGTGCAATTGATAGAATCCCCGATCGAGTTTGCCGGCGTCGGCCTCAAGAGCCAGCGGCGGCTGGAGATCTTGGCCATTGACCGTGCCAAGGTCGACGAAATGAACCTCGAACGAAGTCATCAGCCCACGATTATATGCCCGCCGCGCTGACGCATTATTCCAGGTTCCGCCAAAGAAGCCACCGAGGCCGTTTCTTTTCCCTGAATCCGTGCCGCTGAATAGCCGTGCATCACCGGCAATCTCTGCGATATCGACCCTATAGATGCCGAATCCGGCGTCCACGGACAGAGTGCGGTCTTCGCTTGGGCGCCACTTGACGGATGGCAATAGATAACCGCCGCCCGCAAAAATATCGCTCTTGTTCGGGAACAGACCCAGATCAAACCCAAGTAGCAAATCGCCATCGCCGTGCTGCTTCACGGGCCAATGTACCGCACACGCCACATTGAAACGCACCTTATGGAGCTTATCGCCAGCGCGCGGTTGTAAATCCTCGACGTCCGGCCAGCTGTGGAGACCGACGCTTAGTTCAAAGCGAACACTCCCAAGACCGGGATCAGCTGATGCATGCTCGCAGGCCCCCAGACAGTGAACTGCAACGACAAGCAATGCGGTCTTCGGGAACTTGATGGAATTGCGCATGGCAATACGCTCCTCGAAATACTCGCAAGTCAAAGGCTGCTCGCCTCTGCTACTCCAAGCCCGCACCTCATCCCGAGGGACTGAGTACTGAATGGTGGACGGGGAAGAGCAAGGCAGTACTCGATGCTCCGCAATCGACTAGGGCACCGCCAACTCGAGCCGCTGCCGCAGCAGCCTCGAAAGCATCGCCCCCGTAACGACTCCGTACGCGGCGCCGAACGCGAGCCAGCGGAGGAATCCGCCAATGAGGCTGTCCGCCGGGGCGCCGGCGGCCCAGGTCACGAACCCAACCACGGGGACGGCCACGATCAAACCCAGCGCGTTGGCCAGCACCCACCAACCTGCCCCGGCGACCTGCTCGCGCAACACCAGCCACTGGAGCGCACCGAGCACGATCCAGCCAACGGCCACGCCCAAGACCCAGCCCACATCCCTGTTGATCAGTCCCAGGCCGAAGACGAGGACGCCGACTATGGCGACAGTCACGACGCTCACCGGTATCCACCTGCCCGTATCGGCGATCAGGCGGCGCAGCACCAGCCATTGCAGCACTCCAGCGAGGATGAGGCTGGCCGTCATGGCCAGGTAACCGGTCACGATGAGATCCTCGGACGGGCTCGATGCCACGCCCAAATGCCCGCCGACGGCGAACGCCACAGTGCTTGCCAGCACCCATAAGAGCCACTGTTTCATGGATCGTCCTTTGCAGATCTCCAGTATCGAGCCCCGTGTCAAACGCGATTGTCAGGTGCAAGCGCTTGTCAGCAGATCATGGCTGAGTGCGAATCAGGGCTCCCGCTCTCAGGTTCGATCCCCGCGGCGTCGAGATCTTGAACTGGAGCTTTTCCATGGTGTAGCCGCCCAGCTCCGACAACAACTCCGACACCAGTACAAAGCGGTAGTCGCCGCCCTCGCCCGGATGATGGAAAGTCAGCGTCTGCAGGCAGGTCGGCTGATCCTCCCAGTGGGACCAACCCTCGTAGACGGCCTGCTGCACGCCGTACTCGTCGTATACGTAGCGTACCGCGGTTCCCTCCGCTCCCCAGCGTACGCAGATCTCCGACACCGCGGGATCCTCCGTGACGATGAGCAGTTCGACGGTCATGCCCATGTCGTTCGTATTCAGCTGAGGCAGGTTGACCTCTTCCGTCGACAGGTGGATCCGGCCCTCGTACATGGTCTTGGTGGCCAGCCGGTATCCGGTCTGTTGCTCGAACACTCTCCAGCCGCTCTCATCCGCCGTCATCTGCCCGCCGGGAGGCTGAACGGACCAGAGAGGCGGCTCGGGATCGCTCGCGGGGGGCTCGGCCGGGGGCGGCACCGGCACCGATGCGAAAGGCTGCTCGAACGGCGCGAACTCCTCGATGGGCACGAGGTCCGGAGTGTCCACCCGATTCGCGTAGTCGTTGCTCAGCGACACGTGGACGAGCGGATGAAGAATGAAGACCCTCAGTACGAGCTGCCGCTCCGGCAGCAGCCACATCCCCTGCATGCCGCTCGGCTTCGGCTCCCGGCGTTCCATGGGCTGGATCGAGCGGACGAGTTCGCAAGCGGCGAGCTCGGCGATCAGGCCCCGAGCCACCTCGAGTCCACGCTCGACGTCCGGATCTCCGTACTCCGAGAAACGATACTGCGCCGACCAGGCCGCTTTGCCGTCGCTCTTCTGGGTCACCTCTGACAGGGCCGCGCCCGCCGGCACGAGGGGCGAGTCGTACCAGACAACCTCGGGAGAATCCCCCCACGCCTCCATCCGGCTCGTCTCCTTGCCGCGAAGCGCGTCGAACCGGGACGCGGCGTGCGCGAGCGCTTCATCCAGCGCGGCGCAAAGCGCAGGGGGTTCCGCCCGAGCGCCGGCCAGGGGGACCGCGAAGAGGACCACAAGAAAGAGAACGGGGATCTTCATCATCGATCGAGTCTCCTTGGAATGCGGAAATCCGGAACGTATCCGCCGATTCTATACACTGCCCAAGAGCGATCCGGCCGATCCCGGCAATTCGCCCAACTTAGCTGCCGATCGCAGGTTCGGCCACGTTCGCACCCGGTGTTCACCTCCAGGTCCAGTGCTCCCTGCCGAGGTGCGGGGGTAGGCACACACCGTTTTGGCGACTCTGAGCGAGCAACGCGAGCGAAGCGGCAAAAGGCCCGCCTTGCGGCGGGCCTTCGAGCGCGGAGCCAATACGGTGTGTGCCTACCCCCGCACCTCCCGCACGCAGTCGATCACAGTCCCGTCCACCCACTTGATCGCCGCCACGACCTTCTCCCCCAGGTCCGGCGGCGTCGGCGCGCCGCCCACGATCTCCTCCACCTCGGCCTTCAGCTCGTGGATGTCGCGGATGGGCAGGCTCGAGCCGCGCATGGCCTCGATCAGGTCGCGCCGCTGGGGGTTGATGGCGATGCCGCGTTCGGTGACGATCACGTCGATCAGTTCGCCGGGGCCGCAGAGGGTGGTCACCTTGTCGACCAGGACGGGGATGCGGTCGCGGAAGCTGGGGATGGGCAGGATGGTGCACTTGCTGGCCAGGCAGTTCATCCAGCCGCCGATGCCGTGGAGCAGGCGGCCGTCGCTGTGGGTCACCACGTTGGCGTTGAAGTCCACGTCCACCTCGGTGGCGCCCAGGACGACCGCGTCGAGCATCGAGGCGAAGTTGCCCTTGCCGTGCCAGTTGTAGCTGGTGAAGGGGCTCGTGTTCACGTGGCCGGGGTTCTCGCGCATCGAGCGCACGCCCTCGAGGTCGAAGGTCTGGCCGTCGAGGATGTAGTCGGTGAGGCCCTCCTCGAGCATGTCCACGAGGTACTGGGTGGAGCCGCCGCGCACGAAGCGGGCTCTTATTCCGCGCTCGCGCATCATGTCGCGCAGGAAGAGGGCGAAGCTCAGGGCGGTGCCGCCCGCGCCGGCCTGGAAGCTGAAGCCGTCGCGCACGATGCCCGCCTCGTCGCAGAAGCGGGCGGTGAGCTCGGCGATCAGGAGGCGGTCCGGCGACCGGGTGACCTGGGTGGTGCCGGAGACGATCTTGCCGGCGTCGCCGATCGTGTCCATGACCACGACCTGGTCTACGTTGTTGCCCTGGATCTGCCAGGGGATGCAGGGGAACTCCACCAGGTTGTCCGTCGCCACGATGACGTGGTCCGCGTACATGGAATCGGCCAGGGCGAAGCCGAGCAGGCCGCAGCCGGTGGGGCCGCGGTCGCCGGTGCAGTTGCCGAAGGGATCGGCGGTCGGCGCGGCGATCACGGCGATGTCGATGTGCACTTCGCCGTCCTGGATGGCCTGCCAGCGGCCGCCGTGGCTGCGCAGCACGCCCATGCCGCGCATCTTGCCCTCGCTGCAGTAGGCGCCCAGCGGGCCGTTCATGCTGCCCTCGATGTGGTGGATCACGCCGCTGTCCAGCAGGTCGATCAGGGGCGCGTGGCAGGGGAACGAGGCGCTCGGAAACCAGCGCAGGTCCTTCACGCCCATCTCGGCGGCGGCGGCGAAGATCGCGTTGGCCACGAAATCGCCGTTGCGCAGGTGGTGGTGGCTGCTGACGGTCATGCCGTCGCGCAGGCCGGCGTTCTCCAGCGCCGTCTTGAGGTCGGCGACGACCTTGTGGCCGTCGACCGGGTAGTCGCTGCAGGTGGCGACGGGCGGCGCGGCCTTGCGGCCGGTGGGGCGGTGTCCGCCGACGCCCTGGAAGGGAACGGCCTCGGCGCCGTTGATCTCGACGGGGACCTCGCGTCCCGCGGCGTTGGTGACCAGCTTCGTCATCTCGGGCTCCCTCGCTCTCAGAGCATGTCTACCAGTATCTCGGCCGCGGCGCGCACGCTGTCGGGGCAGGTGTCCGCGAAGATCTCGTCCGCCTGGGCCTGCGCGAAGGTCTCCGGGCGCGAGATGTCCGCGCCCAGCAACTCGGTGCAGGAGGCCGTGCCGCGGCGCTCGCGGAAGCGGCGGTGGAACTCGCGGGTCAATTCGCGCACCCGCTCGTTGGCTTCGTCGTCGTCCGCGACGGTGCCGCCGCGGCTCAGTCCCAGCACCAGCAGGGCGCCGGTGACCGCCCCGCAGGGACCGCCGGTCAGCATCATGCCGCCGCCGAAGGGATCGGTCAGGCGCAGGGCCGTCTTCAGATCCAGGTCCAGCGTCTCGGCGAAGGCGGCCAGCACCGCCTGGGCGCAGTTGTAGCCCTCGTCGAGCAGGGCGACGGCCGTGTCGGCGCGGCCCATCAGGCTTCGTCCCCGGCGTCGCGCCAGGCGGCGTCGATCAGGCCCGTGGCCAGGGCCAGGTCGATCACCGTGTGGGCGCGCTTGACCACCGGGGCGTCGATCATCTTGCTGCCCAGCGACACCACGCCCAGGCCGGCGGCCTCGGCCTCCTCGAAGGCCTTCACGATGCGCTGCGCGCGGACCAGCTCCTGGTCGGTGGGCGCGAAGGCCTCGTGGATGGGGCCGATCTGCCGGGGGTGGATGCAGCCCTTGCCCACGAAGCCCAGGGCCTTGGCCTCGCGCACCGAGTCGATCAGGCCCGCGGTGTCGGCCACGTCGCTGAAGACGGTGTCGATGGGCTGCACGCCCGCCGCCACCGCGCCGTTGATCACCTGGCTGCGCGCCCAGATCGACTCGCGCCCTTCGAGGGTGCGCGGCACGCCGATGTCGGCGGTGTAGTCCTCGAGGCCGATGGCCAGGGCTACCACGCGCCCGCTCGCGCCGGCGATCTCGTAGGCGCGCCAGGCGCCCAGGGCCGATTCGATGATGGGCATCAGTAAGATGTCGTCGCCGCCCCCGAGCTCGCCGACGCGCGCGGCGACCGCGGCCACCTGGGCCGGGTCCTCCACCTTGGGCACCAGGATCACGTGGGGGTTGTGGGGCACGACCCAGTCCAGGTCCGCCAGGCCGCGGTCGCCCTGGTTGATGCGCACCATGCGCTCGGCGCCGTGGAAATCCACCGTGCGCAGGGCGTTGCGCACCACCAGCCGGGCGGTGTCCTTCTCGGCCGGGGCGACGGCGTCCTCCAGGTCGAGGATCACGGCGTCCGGTCCGTGCAGCCCCGCGTTGACGAAGAGCTTGGGCTGGTTGCCCGGCAGGTAGAGGCGTGTGCGGCGCAGGCGGTCGCGGGGGGTGCCGTAGGTGCAGCACTCGCGCATCGCGGGCAGCAGTTCGGCGGAGAGGTCCGGGTCCGCCCGGCGGGCCGCGCCCTCCAGGCGGGCGTCGATCACGAACTCCAGGGCGCCCTGGTCCTCGACCTCCACCGCGGCGTGGGCGATGCCGAGCGCGGCGCAGCCCGCCTCGACGCGGGCGCGGATGCGGTCGCCGTACATGCCGGCCACCTTGCTCTCGAGATCGATCTCCAGACCGCCGCCGTCGCGCAACTCGACCGAAATCCAGCAGTCCGAGCGAACCTTGGGTCCGCGGCTGCCCGCCTCGCCTGTTCTCGCCATGTCCGCACCTCGCAAGGGGATTCGAAGCCTTCACGTCCTCGAATGATGGCCCGAGATCCGGTCATAAGCAAGGGATTCGGGGGGAAGAAGAGAAGCCGGGGGCGCCGGCGCGCCATGCGCGATCCGTTGACAATCGAAAGGGTCGACTTAGCTTGTGGCGATTCCAAGGAGGTTCCCCGTGAACAAGCAGATCGCTCTGTTCCTTCTGGGCGCGGTGGCGGGCGCCCTGATTCTCGGCCTGATCATCCAAGGCGGCGTCGGCGACCGGATGCTGATGGAGGACCGCAGCCGGCTGGGCTTCGAGGAAACCGTCGACGCCATCCGCGAGGCGGCCCTGGCGGCCGGCTGGAAGGTGCCCATCGTGCACCGGCTGCACGAATCGGTCGCCGAGGGCGGGCACGAGGTGCGACCCGCCGCGGTCGTCGAGCTCTGCCAGGTGGACCTGGCCGCCCGCATCCTGGGCGACGAGAAGGGCCGCCGCGTGGCGCCCCTGATGCCCTGCCGCATAGCCGTTTACGAGGATCCCGACGGCGGGGTCGTCGTGTCGCGCCTGGATTCCGCCCTCATGAGCCGTCTCTTCGGGGGCGTCGTCGCCGAGACCATGTCCGAGGCCGCGGGCCGAAACGAGGCGATCCTCGCGCCGGTGCTCGCCCGCTGATCCCCCCGGGGGGCGTCCGCGGCGCTCTCCGATTTTCCCTCAATTTTTTTCTAAATCCTCTTAATCCGAGTCGGGTTTTGTCGATAACAAATCGGCAAAGGCGTCACGTCCCAATCCGACCCTTCACACGGGGGAATGCGAGAGATGAAGATCCTTATCGTCGACGATTCGCGGGCCATGCGGCGCATCATCCAGCGCACGCTGCGTCAGGCCGGGTTCAAGGGCTACACCATCGTGGAGGCCGAGAACGGCGCCGAGGCGCTCGATCTGGTCAAGAGCGAGAGGCCCGATCTCATCCTGTCCGACTGGCACATGCCGGTCATGTCCGGAATCGAATTCAAGCGGGCACTGAAGGAAGCAGCCATCGATACGCCCTTCGGCTTCATCACGTCGGAGAACACGCAGGAGATGCGCGACGTGGCGACCGAGGCCGGCGCGGATTTCCTGCTGGCCAAGCCCTTCACGCCCACAGACATGGCCCAAGTCCTGGGGATGTTCGTAACGTGATGCTGACAACCATGATCGAAGGCCTGGCCGAAGACCTGACCCAGGAGTTGCCCGTCGAGGGCCTCGAACACGCGGTCGCCGCGGTGGTCGAGACCTGCGAGGTGCAGCTCGGGTGGACCTTCGCCCAGACCGAGTGCCCGGATACGCAGCGGACCCAGTCCCCCTGCCGGGGCAGCACCATCGCCCTGTCGTCGGCCGGCGGGACCTGGCTGCTGATCGCCCTCTGCGACCGGGATTCGAGCCACCGGCTGACGCGGGCCCTCTTCGCCATGGACGCGGACGAGGACGTGGGCGTCGAGGACGCGGCCGACGCCCTCAACGAGGTCATGAACGTGGCGGCCGGCGTCTTCAAGTCGCACCGCGACGGGCGGGGCGAAAAGCTGGAGATCGGATTGCCCACCTACCTGGACGGCGAGGAGGCGGCCTGCCGCCTGAGCGAGAACGTGGCGCGCCGGTCCCGGGTGATCAGCACGGACGACGGCGTCCACATGCGTCTCATCGCGTTCTGGCAGGAAGGAGCCGACCATGGCCATCTGCATGCCTGACACCTGCGAGGTCCTCAAGATCCTGGGCTCGATCATCGGCGACAAGAAGATCCTGCAGATCGCCGACGAGCCCTGGAACCTGGCCAAGGCGAAGCCCTGCACCCACGTCACCTACCTCTGCGACGCCGAGGGCGAGCAGCGGGGCGCCGTGGTGACCGACCTCGTCGCCACGGTCTATCTGGGCGGCAAGCTGGTCATGATGCCCGACGCCAGCCTGACCGAAAAGGTGCGTGAACGGGACGTGGACGGACACCTGCTGGAGGCGCTCGAGGAGGTCGTGAACATGACCCGCAGCGTGTTCAACCACGTCGAGGGCAACGTGCACCTGCGGCCGGTGCCACCGCGCCCCCTGAAGAAGCCGCGGCCCGACCGCCGCGACGCGTGGCTGCTGGAGCCGAGCGAGCGCCTGGACCTGGAAGGCGAGTGCTCCTTCGGTTCTCTGCGCATCGCCATGCTCTTCCGCTGAGTCCGCGGGCGGCGCCCGCCACAAGACACGAAGATCCGGACCGCGCCGGCGGTCCGGATCTTCTGTTGGGCGGTTGCGCCGCTCAGGCGACGTCGTCTTCGAGCAGCAGATTCAACAGCACGGGGCTGTCGTCCAGCTCGTAGCAGATGGTGGCCGGGTGCTGCATCAGCTCGGCGACCGACTCGGGTTCCAGCTCCGTGTAGGCGGGCACGGACAGCTCGAAGGCCTCGTCCTCCCCCTGCAGGCCGGGCACCACGTGCCCGGTCACCACGTTCAGCAGCTCGCGCAGGGCGTCCTCGGCCAGCGGCCCGTCCTCGATCTCCTCGGGATCGGTGCCCAGGATGTTGGCCGCGATCTCCAGGCAGAGGTCCCGCGGCGCGCTCAGGGTGAGCCGGCCGCAGGTTTCGCCGCTGAAGTCGACGCCGGCCTGGGACCACGGCCCCTCCTCGGTGTCGACCTGCTCCCGCGCCACCGGATCCCCGAACATGAAGGCGAGCCGCTCGCTGATGTCCAGGAAGATCACGCTCACGATCTCTTGTCCGAAGTTCATCATCACACCAACGCTCCCGTGTGTTCGGCCACCAGCTCCTCGATGCACTCCGGCGTGAACGGCTTGTGCACGAAGCCGCGCACCCCCATCTCGCGCAGGCGCTCCACGCGGGGGGCGCCCCCGGCGCTGGAGATCACGATCACCGGCAACCGGTCCGTGACGCCGTCGCTGTTGAGCTGCGCGACGAGCTCCTCGCCGTTCATCTCGGGCATGACCAGGTCCGTGAACAGGATGTCGACCTCCTGCTCGGCCAGCATGGCCAGGGCTTCGCGGCCGTTGCCGGCCTCGTGTATCTCCTCGATCTCCAGGTTCGTGATGCTCAGCGCCTTGCGCAGCACTGCCCGCACGGTGATCGAGTCGTCGACGATCAGGATCTTCAGCGACATGTCTCTATGCCTCCTGCATGACAGGGAACTGATCCAGCATTTCCTTCATTTCCATCATGACGCGGGCCACGATGGCCTCGCCCGCGCAGATGTTCACGCCGATACGGCCCACCGCGCCCTCGTCCAGGCGGTAGTTCATGCCGTCGGCGCCGATGCCCCAGCCCATGTTCAGGCAGAGCACGTCCGCGATGTGCACCGCGTCGACCAGCGACTGGCAGCGCTCGTTCTGGCCGGGCCGGTGGTGCCAGTGCACGGCGTCCGCCACGTCGGCCGGGATCTGCCAGCGCTTGAGCAGAGCGCCGGCGAGGGCCGCGTGGTCAACGCCCAGCACCTGCTGCTCAGCCTCGTCGAAGGCCAGGTCCTGTTCGACCATCACCTTCTGGATGGCGTCGATGTCCACGTCGACGTATTCGCTCAGCACGAGCTTGCCCATGTCGTGCAGCAGGCCCGCCGTGTAGGCGTCGCTCGGCTCCACGCCCTGGACCTGCTCGGCCAGCAGCTCGGCCGTCATGGCCGTGGCCAGGGAATGCTCCCAGAGCTGCAGCGGGGAGAGCTTGTAGCCGTCCAGCTTGACGCTGGCCATGGGCGCCACGCTGATGGTCAGCGCCATCTGGTAGACCCGCTTGAGCCCCAGCCGGGTCATGGCCAGCTGCACCGAGCCGATGGTGCCGGAGCCGCCGAAGTAGGCGGAGTTGGCCAGCCGCAGCAGGCTCGAGGTCAGGGCCGGGTCCTGCTCCACGACCTTGGCGATCTTGTCGTAGCCCGCGTGGTCGTCGTTGCAGTACTCGCGCAGCTTCATGACGACTTCCGGCAGGGGCGGAATCGAGGAGACTTTCTTGATGATCTCTCGCTTCTTGCTCACAGTTCCAACTCCTTGCCATCCATCTTCACGACGGTCCGACCGTTCATAACGTTCAGGATCATGGTCCGGGCCGAAGATCCCCCCACGTTTTCTCCCTTGATCAATATGTTGTTCTTCCACAACACCTTGCGCAGCACCGTGTAGTTGCGCTTGCCGATCTTGAACACCTGGTTCTTGCCGAGCGGCGAGCCGGCGCCCGCGACCTTGGCCACGAGGTTCTTGCGCGTCGCGCCCATGTCGTACAGGTCCTGCAGCAGCTTCGGCACGCCGGTGTCCACGAACATGCACGGGTTCTGGGCCGCCTTCTCGGGATCGATCTTCGAGAGCGGCAGCATGCAGTGGATCATGCCCGCGACGCCGGCCACGGAGTCGTGCAGGGTCAGTCCCACGCACGACCCCAGCGAGTAGGTTATGAGCACCTTCCCGGTGTCGTTGGTCACCGTCATGTCGGAGATGCCGACGGTGAGCAGGGACTCGTTCTTGAGTCGCGTCTGCGCAGGCGGTTCTTTCAGCACAGTCATGAATCGCTTCCTTTACGGGCTGGTCGACGTCCCAGGATGCTTCAGTTCTTCCGGTAGGTCGCCGGCCTGACGAAATCGAACTTGCTGTCGAGTCCGATCAGGGTCTCGGCGTGTCCCACCATCAGGTATCCGCCCGGCCTGAGCAGCCGCCGGGCCTCGGTCACGATGCGTTCGCGCAGGTCCTTGTCGAAGTAGATCATCACGTTGCGGCACATGATCAGGTCGAAGGGCCCGCGGATCGCATATGGGGTCTCGTTCAGGTTCAGGCGACGGAACACGATCATGTTCTTCAGCTCGTCGCTCACACGGTAGATCTCGCCGTCCGGCGTCTGCCGCCGCCGCAGGAAGCGGCTCGCCAGGTCGGAGGGGATGGTCGCCACCGTCTCCTCCAGGTAGTTGCCCTGCACCGCCTTGCGGAGCATGCGCGTCGAGATGTCGGTGGCCAGGATGCGGATGTCGGCCTCGTCGCCGCCGGGCAGCGCGCGCAGGGCCATGGCCAGCGAGTAGGCCTCCTCCCCCGAGGAGCAGGCCGCCGACCAGATGCGCAGCTTCCGCCGGCCCTCGGCGAGCCAGCGCTTCGCCGTCGCGCGGATGAAGTCGAAGTGGCCCGTCTCGCGGAAGAACTCGGTGACGTTGGTCGAGATGGCGTCGATCAGCATCACCAGCTCGCGGCCGCTCTCGTCGCTGCGCAGGTAGTCGAGGTAGGCCGCGTAGTCCTCGATGCCGAGGCTGTGCAGCCGCTTGTTGACACGCGATTCCACCAGGGCGCGCCGGTTGCCCTGCAGGACGATGCCCACGTGGCCGCCCATGAGCGCGCGGATGGTCTCGAACTGCTCGTCCGACATCCGCTGCTCCGGGGCGATCGCCGCGGTCAGGCCTTCCCGTTCTGTGGAACCGTTCCGCATCTAGCCGCCCACCGTCGACAGGGTCTCGATCTCGGCGCCGGACAGCACCTTGGCGATGTCCAGCAGGATCACCACGCAGTCGTCCAGCTTGCCCATGCCCGTGATGAAATCCGCCTGTACGCCGCTGCCGAAGGCCGGCGGCGGTTCGATCTCCTCGTCGGTGAAGCTGAGCACCTCGGATACGTCGTCCACGATGACGCCCATCGTGATGAACTCGTCGCCGTGCTCGACCTGGACGACGATGTTGCACGTCTTCTCGGTGTCCTCGGCGGTCGCCATGGTGAGCTTGCTCCGCAGGTCGATCACGGGAATCACCTTGCCGCGCAGGTTGATGACCCCGCGCACGTAGTCGGGCGTGCGGGGCACGCGCGTGGCCTGGGTGAGTCCGTTGATCTCCTGCACCTTCATGATGTCGACGCCGTAGATCTCGTCGCCGAGCACGAAGCTCAGGTACTTGCCCGGCGCGGCGTTCGCCGCGACCTGGGTGTCGATGCTCATGTTCTTCCTCCTGCTTCGCGTCCGGCGGCGGCGATATCCTCGTGCGCGACCCTGGCCAGTCCCTCGATGTCGAGGATCAGCGCCACGTTGCCGTCGGACATGATGGCCCCGCCGGCCAGGCCGGCGGTGCCCTGGACCTGTTCGCCCAGGTTCTTGATGACGATCTGCTGCTGGCCGACCAGTTCGTCGGACAGCAGGCCCACGCGTTTCCCGCCGCATTCCGCGACGAGCACCACGGCGTCGTCGAAGGTCTCGCGGGCGCCGGGCACGTCGAAGATCTCGTAGAGCCGGATCAGGGGGATGATCTCGCCCTCGAAGCGCAGCATCTCGCCCTTGTGCAGCACCGTGGTGTAGTCGTCGGGCTCGGCCCGCACCAGGCGCACCACGTTCTGGGTGGGCACGATGTAGCGCTCGCCGCCGACGGTGAACACCATGCCCTCGATGATGGCCAGGGTGAGCGGCAGCTTGAAGCTGAAGACGCTGCCCCGGCCCGTCTCGCTGGTGATCTCCACCGTGCCGCGCAGCTTCTCGATGTTGCGCCGCACGACGTCCATGCCCACGCCCCGGCCGCTGATGTCGGTGACCTCGGTGGCCGTGGAGAACCCGGGTTCGAAGATCAGCTCGAAGACCTCCTGGTCGCCCGGCTGGCTCCCCTCGGACACGACGCCGCGTTCGACGGCCTTGGCGAGGATGGCCTCGCGGTCGAGGCCGCGCCCGTCGTCCTCCACCTCGATGACGATGAAGCCGCCGCGGTGGAAGGCGCGCAGCTCGATGTTGCCCTCCTCGGGCTTGCCGGCCGCGACCCGGTCCGCGGGATCGCCTTCGATGCCGTGGTCCACGGCGTTGCGCAACATGTGCACCAGGGGATCGCCGATCTTCTCGACCACGGACTTGTCGAGCTCGGTGTCCTCGCCGCTGAAGCCGAACTCGATGGGCCGGCCCGACTTCTTGGACAGGTCGCGCACCAGGCGGGCCATCTTCTGGAAGATCGGCCGCACCGGCACCATGCGCAGCGACATGCCGATCTGCTGCAGCTCGCGGCAGATCTTGTCCAGGTGGTCGAGGTGCCGGCCGAGTTCCACCGATTCGACCTCGCGGACGTGGTGGTTCTGGCTGACCATGGCCTCCGCGATCACCAGCTCGCCGATGGTCTCCACCAGCAGGTCGAGCCGCTCGGCGTCGACGCGGACCGCCTCGCGGCGGTGCGTGGCGGCCGGCCGCTTCTCCCCACGCTCCGGGCGGGGCCTGGCCGCGGACGTTTCCGCCGCGGGCTCGTCGGCGGCCGCCGGCTTCGCCTTGCGGGACTTGGGCAGGATGATCAGGCCGGAATCCACGCCCGTGCCGCCGTCGGCCGGGGGATCGCCCCCGCTCGCGGCGGGCGCCGCCGCGGGCGTCGCCGCCGCGGCCTCCGGTCCGCCGCAGGCGCGGCCCAGGCGGTCGAGCAGGCCCGGCAGTTCGGGCCGCACCGCCATGCGGCCGTCGCCGGACATGCCGGCGACCACGTCCTCGCTGAGGCGCTTGAGCATGTCCACCGAGGCGAAGGCCAGTTCCATGGCGTCGCCGGTCAGTTCCCGGTCGCCCTTGCGCACGCTGGCCAGCAGGTTCTCGGCGCGGTGGGACAGTTCCTTGATGTGGTCCATCTCCACGAAGCCGGCCACGCCCTTGATGGTGTGGAAGGAGCGGAAGACGGCGTTGACCGCCTCCGCGTCGCCGGGTTCGCGTTCGAGGTTCAACAGGTGGGTCTCCGCCGCGTCGAGGTGCTCCCCCGCCTCGGCGATGAAGTCCTGCAGCATGTCCGTGTCGAGTTCGCGCAGGTCGGGACCCTCGTAGGAGATCGCTGCGGGCGGCGGCGCCGGCGCGAGGGGCGCCTCGCGCTCGAGGATCGCGATGATCTCGTCCAGGGGCGCG
>CAZTWK010000031.1:0-39211 GCA_964617805.1 uncultured Fibrobacteraceae bacterium
CTGCGGACTGCTCACCCTGGTGCTGCTGGCCGCGCGCCGGGTGCCGTGGCGCGCGGTACATCGCTTCCTGCTGCCGGCGGCGGCGACCACGGGCGTCCTGGCCGCGGCGGCCCTGCTCGCGGCGGGCCGTCACGAGTTGATGGGGGCCCACGACCCGGCGGACTACCCCCTCGACCCCCTGTCGCTGATCGTGCCGGGCGGGCACTGGCGTTTCGCGTCCCTGACCGAACCCTTCTGGTCGCGTCTGGCGGGGGACGTCAACGAGCACAGCGTGAACATCGGCCTCGGCCTGCTGGCCCTGGCGGCCTGGAAGGGTCGCGACCGGCGGTGGTGGATCGTGTTCGCCGTCTTCGGGGTGCTGGGACTCGGCGAGCGGCTCACCCTGCTCGGCCGGACGCTGCCGCTGCCCCTGCCCTACGCGCTGCTGGAGACGGTCTTCCCGCCGCTGGCGGTGGGCGGCGTGCCGGTGCGCATGGCGGTCATGGTCGCCCTGGCGGCGAGCGTGCTGGGGGCGCTGGCGGTCAAGCGGCTCGGACGCCGGGCGCTGCCGCTGATGCTGCTGCTGGTGGTGGAACTGTGGCCCGCGCCCCGCCCCGAGACGCGGCTCGAGATCCCCGGCTGGGTCGAGGCCCTGGCGCGGCGCGACGACGGCGGCGCCGTCTACGACGCGCTCTCGGGTCCCAAGAAGGCCATGTACTACCAGACGATCCACGGCCGGCCCATCTCCGGCGGCGCGCTGGCGCGCACGCCCAGGGCCTCGCTGCAGGTGAACGTCGAGCAGTTCGACGCCTACCTCGCCGGCGACATCGTGCCCTTCATGGAAGCCGACTACGAGTACATCCTGACCAACCTCTACACCCTACACGGCGCACAGCTCACCTGGACGGACGGCGAGCTGAAGCTCTATCGGCTGGTCGAGGAGATCCGCTGAGGGGTGCGCTCGACTAGGCTCGGTCTGAGAATCCTCGGACCGAGCCTAGTCGAGGGTTTCGATGATGTGACCGCGTTCGACGGCCCGGGCGTGGTGGCGCGCCACGGCCCGGTCGACGGCCCCGCCCATCATGCTCTTGAGCATCTGGGACGGTCCGAGCGCCCGCGCCTCCGTCGGCAGCACCGGCAGGTACTTGAGCCCCAGCACGAAGATGAACCCGATCAGGCTCAGCACGCCGAGGGCCTGCAGCACCTCGAGGCCGCTGATGGCGTACCTGACCGTCCCCTCGTCGAGGGCCGAGGCGACGATCTCCATGCCCGGGATGAGCTCGGGCGGGTACTCCAGGCCCGGCAGCACGATCAGGTAGCGCTCGCAAATCACCCCGAGCACCACCAGCACCGAGGCGAAGATGATCCATTTGAGCGAGGTGCCCGTGCGCCGGTTGAAGAGCAGCAGGGCCGGGATCACCGAGCCGACAACGATCAGGCCGCCCCAGAACAGCGCGGCGTGGTAGCCCTTGAAGAGGTAGTAGGTCGTGGCCTCGCGCGACTCGATCAGGTAGAAGCGGTGGGCGTTCTCGATGAGGATCACGTAGAGGGCCACGATGATGAACACGGCCAGCAGCCGGCCCAGCCAGAGCACGAGCGTCACGTCCAGGTAGCGCCTGGTGACCTTGAACAGCGACGTCAGCACCAGGATCATCAGGGCGGCGCCCGAGGAGAGGGCCGCCGCCACGAAGCTCGGCGGCAGCAGGGCCGTGTTGTAGAGCTCGCGGGGCGTGAAGGCGAAGATGGCGCCCGTGCCCGTGTGCACGCAGAGGGCCCACAGCACGACCACCACCGAGGCCACCTTGGTCATGCGCCCCTTCTCCTTGAAGAGGGCCCACAGGTAGAAGATGCAGATCATGATGTGGCCTATGTACAGGGCCGGGTTGATGGAGAACATGGACTGGGCGTTGAAGTGGGTGAAGGGCTGGACGAACATCCGGTCGATCCGGCCCTGGTCGGTGATGATCGAGAGCAGGCCCGCGATCAGGAACAGCATGGCGAGGAAGGCGGCGATCCGCGCGAAGGGTTTGTATTCCAGCTTGCCGAAGATCCCGTACAGGCCCGAGACCACCAGGGAGCCCGCCGACAGTCCGATGTAGAAGATGGCCATCACGATCTGCAGTCCCCAGGGTATGCGGTTGGTCATGCCCGAGAGATGGAGTCCGTGCGTGACCATCCAGAAGGTGGCGAAGAAGCCCGCCGCCACGAAGAACAGCAACGTCGCCAGCAGCAGGTAGTAGCCCCGCGAATTGCCCTCGATCGGTCTGTAGTCGTGTTCCATCCTATGGTCCGATCTAAAGTCCGATGTAGTAGACCTTCGGTTCGGTGCCCAGGTCGTCCCTGAGCCGCTTGACGGAGTTGCCGGCGATCAGCCGCGAGATCTCGCTGTCGGGATCGTTCAGGTCGCCCACGGTCAACGCGCCCGCGCGCACGCCCCGGCAGGCCTCCATGCAGGCCGGCGGATCGCCCACGTCCAGTCGGTGGGCGCAGAAGTGGCACGACTCGGCCACGCCGTGGGAGCGCTTGGGATACTTCTTGTTGGGCCAGTCCTCGTTTTCCTTGTAGTTGAAGTAGCGGGCATTGTAGGGACAGGCGATCAGGCAGTAGCGGCAGCCGATGCAGCGGTGGTGATCGACGATCACGATGCCGTCGGCGCGCTTGTAGGTGGCCTGCACGGGGCATACCTGGGCGCAGGGCGGATGGTCGCAGTGGTTGCAGAGCAGGGGCACGGCGCGCTCCGGCGCGTGCTCGTCGTGCTTCGCGCGGATCTTCACCTTGCGGATCCAGTGGATGTCCCAGCGGGGATCGCCGTGCAGGGCGACGTTGTTCTCGTGGCGGCAGGCGTCGAGGCAGGCGGTGCAGTCCTCCGGACAGCGCCGCAGGTCGATCACCATGCCCCAGCGGTGGATGCCGATGCCGGTGCGGTCGCCCGTCGCCGGGGCGGCCACCGCCAGCAGTCCGTAGACGGTCGGCGCCCCCACCAGGAACAGGCCGCCGGTCTTCAGGAAGTCCCTCCGGTCCATGCCGTGCTCACCTCCTCCGCTCCGTGCGCCCCGCCCCCGTCGCCGGACTCGGCATCGGACGGGTAGTAGTGGCAGCCGAAGCAGTCGGGCTGCAGGCTCACGGCCTCGTGGCAGCGGTTGCAGAAGCGGTCGCGGCTCACGTGGCAGTCGCGACAGCCGGACAGCGTGATCCCTCCCCGCACACCGTCGCGCACCGATTCGTCGCGCACCTCGCGCAGCAGTTCCCAGTGGTGGAAGCGCATGTACTCGGTGTCGCGGACGCAGCCCCCCTCGACATCGGCGGGGTACTCCAGGAAGGGCGCGTCGGTCGGCGCCTCCCGCGCGAAGACGAACTCGTAGAGGCTGTAGCCCAGGGGCGCCAGGATCACCACGATGGGCAGCGCCACCAGCACGAACGTCTTGTATCTGCCGAACTTGTCCTGGGTGCTCACGGCCGCTCACCTCCCGGTGGCGTCCCGGGGGTCTCGCCGATGATCAGGGCCCGGCGCGCCGCGTCGGCCGCCACCGGCGGCGTGCCCCGCTTGCGGCCGTAGCATTCGGCCAGCACCAGGGCCGTGGTGCGGTACACCACGTGGGCGAACTTGGCGTAGGGCATGTAGACGATCAGCGCGAAGACGAAGACCAGATGCGCGAAGTAGGCGATGTGCCGGTGGGGCTCCATGCGGAAGTAGTGCCAGATCTCGGTGAGGAAGCCGGTGAGCGCCACAAGGATCAGCGTGATCAGCAGCGCCCAGTCGTAGTAGTTGCCGGCGGTGTTGTAGGCGGTGCCGAAGAGGCGCTCGCGGATGGTCAGGACGCAGCCGGCGACCACCGCCAGTCCGCCCAGGTTGGCCAGGATCTTCCAGGGGCTCCAGAAGGCGAAGGGATAGATGAACTCGCCCCGGATCAGCGGATTGATCCCCGACGTGATCACCCACAGGGTGACGGCCGAGAGGGAAAAGAACCCGAAGAAGAAGAAGGGATGCGACACGTAGCGGATGTGGGCCGTGCTGCAGACGGCGAAGTTGTCGTGCCGCACCGCGTTCTTCAGGGCGGCACCCAGGCTCGGCCACACGCCCTGCACCTTCCTGGCGCCCATGTCCTGTTCCAGATAGGTCTTCAGGGCGCGCCAGAAACGCCGGGCGCTCAGGACCGCCCCCAGCAGGACCAGCGCGGCGCAGGCCAGGAAGAAGCCGTTCAGCAGCCAGTGGGGGAAGTGGCTGGAGTAGGCGTAGACGATGCGCTCGCCGGTGCCCGGGCCGAGGCCCAGGGCCGCGGCCAGCGGATCGCGCACCCGCAGCAGGAGCAGCAGCAGCACCGTGGGAATGGCCAGCAGCAGCGGCACGTAGCGGATGTCGTTGACCCAGCGCGCCAGGAGGCGGGGCCGCGCGAAGTGGATGATGCTCTCCTGGCGCACCGCCGCCAGGATGTCGCCCGGGTGGGCGCCGCGGGGACAGCGCGTCGAGCAGTCGTTGCACTGGTAGCAGAGCCAGATGTCGGGGTCGCGCACGAGCCGGTCCTTCCAGCCCCAGGCGGACCAGATCACCTCCTTGCGCGGGAAGGAGGCGGACTCCGGCGAGAGGGAGCAGGTGGCGGCGCAGGTGCCGCACTGCATGCACTTCTTGAACTCGGGCCCGATCCGGCTGCCGAGCGTGCGGATGAAGTCCAGGTCCGGCTCCACCAGCACGGCCCGCGAGGTATTCCCGGCTTCAGTCAACGTCTCGTTCCCTCCGACTCGACGCGTCGGTCGCGCCTCGTCACATGCCCTTGAACGGATTCATGCCCACGTCCTCGATCACCTCGGCGAAGGCGTCGATGATCGCCGGCAGCTTCTCGTACTCGTTCACCTCCAGCTGGTGGATCTCCACCCGCTGCTCCTCCATGGCCATCTTCTCCAGCTTCTCGCGGATGTTCTCGCCGCGCGCGTTGGCCAGCTCGCTGCCCTTGATGAAATGGCACTGGTAGTCGTCACCGTACTTGCAGCCGATCAGCAGGACGCCGTCGAAGCCGCGCGAGACGGCCTGGTTGACCCACTCCACGTTGACCGAGCCCAGGCAGCGCACCGGCACCACCCGCACGAAGGGGTTGATGGACATCCGGTTCTGCGCGGCGAGCTCCAGCGCGGGCATGGCGTCGTTCTCGCACATCAGCGCCAGGATGCGCGGCTTCTCCTCGAACTCGTCGGGCACCTCCACCGCCTTGATCATCGAGGCGAGGATCTCCACCGAGTAGTCCTTGAAGGAGACGATGCGCTCGGGGCAGGCGCCGAGGCAGACGCCGCAGCGGCGGCAGCGCGTGGCCTGGAGCAGGGGCGTGCCCTTCTCGTCCTCGTTGAGCACGCCGAAGGGGCACTCCTCGGTGCAGCGCTTGCACTGGGTGCAGCGCTGCATGAAGAAGTCGGGATAGGAGCGGTCCCCGGCGCGCGGGTGGACCGCCTCGCCGCGCGCGGTCATCTCCACGCACTGGATCGCCTTCAGGGCCGCCCCCGCGGCGTCCTCGCGGCTGGACTGGCCGTCCATGGGCGAGCGCACGCAGCCGGCGGGATAGATACCCGTGCGACGGCTCTCGTAGGGGAAGCAGATGAAGTGGGAGTCCGGGAAGCCGTACTCCAGGGCCGGCAGGTCGGGCCCCTGGCGGTAGGCCAGGTTGAGGATGGCGGTGCCCTCGTGCTCCTGCAGCGTCTCGACCTTGGCCGCGGCCTCCGTGCGCTGGACCTCGGAGTCCCCCTCGACGGCGGCCAGCTTGGCGTCGGTCAAGGCCCGGATGGCCTCGCCGTCGGCGGCGTTGGGCTTCATGCCCGCCGCCAGGACCACCAGGTCCACCTTCACCTGCACCTGCTCGCCGAGCATGGTGTCGGCGACCGAGACCACCAGGTCGCCGTCGTCGCCGCGCGTCACGTCGGTGACGCCGCCGCGGGTGAGGAAGACCCCCGGGTCCTCCTGGACGCGCCGGTAGAACTCCTCGGCCTGCCCGGGCGTGCGCATGAACTCGTAGAAGATGTAGGCCTTGGCCTCGTCGCTGCGCTCGCGCAGGTAGAGGGCCTGTTTGAGGGAGGTCTGGCAGCAGATGGACGAGCAGTAGGAATGGTGCGCCGGGTCACGGCTGCCGCCGCACTGCACGAAGGCGACGCTCCGGACCTCGCGGCCGTCGGAGGGGCGCGCGAGGGTCTCCCCCGCCTTGACCATCTCCTCGAGGTCCACGTTCAGCACCACGTCGGGCACGTCGCCCCAGGACAGGGCCCCGCGGGGATCGACGGGGCGCCAGCCGGTGGCCTGGACCACGGCGCCCACGCGGAAGGCGTCCACCGCCGCGGGCTCGGCGGCCGTGTCGCCGGCCGCGTGCAGGGTCACGTCGAAGAGGCCGGGCGCGCCGACGATGGCGCCCGTGACGGCGGAGGTGTGGACGGTGATCCGCGCGTGGCCCTCGACCGCGGCCACCAGATCCTCGACGCCCGTCTCCTCCAGTTCGCGGTAGGGCGGACGCATGGGCACCGACAGGTGCTGCTTGGCCAGCCAGCCGCCCAGCCGGTCGGACTTCTCGACCAGGCGCACGTCGTAGCCGGTGCGCGCCGCCTCCAGGGCCGCGGTCAGGCCGGTCACGCCGCCGCCGACCACCAGCAGGGTCTTGTCGATCTCCTCCTCGGACGCGAAGGGCTCGGGGCAGGACATCTTGCCGACCTTCGCCGCGTACATGCGGAGGTAGTCCTCCGCCAGCATCTGCGTGTCCTCCTCGCCGGGAGGCTGGCACCAGACCACGTGCTCGCGCAGGGCGAGGGGCTCGATCACCACGCCCGCGGGCAGCGCGGCCGTCTCGTAGCGGCGGCCCGAGATGCCGGCGATGACGGCCCCGTCCAGCTCCTCGCGCGCGATGTCCGCGAGGATGGCGTCCAGGTCCGCGCCCTCGCAGGTCTCGACGGTACGGCAGAAGGCCGCGCCGCAGTCGTCGTTGGCGACCTTGGTCAACGCCTCGACGTCGAGGGCCTCGGCGATGCCGTATCCGGTGCAGATGAAGACGCCGATCTTGTCCGCCATGGGCTCAATCTCCTCCGTACAGACACTGGATCGCCTTGAGCGCGGCTCCCGTCGCTTCCTTGGTGGCGCGGGAGACGTCGCAGGGGTGACGGGCGCAGCCCGCCGCGAAGACGCCGGGGAAGTCGGCGCTGCCGTCGAAGAAGCCGTACGCGTCGGCGGGCATCTCGGCGGGCAGCGCCAGGTCCTCGGTGTTGGGAACCACGCCGGTGGCCAGGACCACCATGTCGAAGCGCGGGTGCAGGGTCTCACGCGAGAGGGTGTCCTCCACGTCCAGGAGCAGCTCCCCGGTGGCGGCGTCCTCGTCGATCAGCGCCACCTTGCCCTTGACGAAGGACACCTGCTCGTCGTCGAGCATGTCCTGGTAGAACTTCTCCAGCCGTCCGATGGTGCGGATGTCGATGTAGAAGACCGTGGCGCGGGCCTCCGGTTCCTTCTCACGCAGGTAGCGGACGTGCTTGAGCGACCCCATGCAGCAGACCGCCGAGCAGTAGGGCAGGTGGTCCTCGTCCCGCGAGCCGGCGCACTGCACGAAGGCCACGTTGCGGGCCGGTTGGCCGTCCGACGGGCGCAGGATCTGGCCGCCGGTCGGTCCGCCGCGGGCGGCCAGCCGCTCCATCATGACGTTGGTGATCACGTTGGCGCAGCGGCCGAAGCCCAGGTGGCCCAGGTTCGCGGCGTCGTAGGGCCGCCAGCCCGTGGCCACGACCACCGCCCCCACCTTGACCTCGAGTTCGGTGTCGCCCATCTCCAGGTCGATCGCGCCCGGGGGGGCGGCCTCGGCCAGGCGGGTGGCGTCCGCGTCGGAGAGGGCCTCGCGGTCGAGGGCGTGCAGGTCCGGGTAGGCCATGTCGTGGGGCCGGTAGAGGGCCTTGGTGCGGTCCATGCCCAGGTTGAAGTCGTTGTCGCGCTCCGAACCCATCTCCGCGGCGAGGGCGTCGTCCAGGGACGCGGTCACGTAGCGCGGCCGGACCCGGATCTTCGCCACGAAGTTGCCCGTGTGGCCGGCGATCTCCTCCACCGTGGCCAGGGTGTGCACGGTGATGCGGGGATTCTGCCGCACGCGCCGCGCGTTGATCTCGAAGCCGCAGACCGGCGGGCACATCTTGGGGAAGTAGCGGTGGGTGCGCATGACGCGTCCGCCGAGGAACGCCTCCTTCTCCACCAGGATGACGTCGTGGCCGACCTCGGCGGCCTCCACCGCCGCCGTCATGCCCGCGATACCCCCGCCGATGATCAGAATGGGACGCGTGCTAGGATCCATGGCAGTGACTGCTCCTGGAACTGGTTGTCTTGTCGTAATTTAGGCGGAATGAGGCGGAGATCGTCGCGGCAGGGTGGGGCGTGACCGGAAGAGCGGGCCCAGGGTCCAAGGGGACGTCCCTTTCGCGACAGGCGGATGTTCCGGTTGAACAAAATGTGCGGAGCTGGTGCGCGCCTAAGATGCAGGGCCGGTGCGTTCTGCGACGATCCTAGCACACCGGCCGGGCACATGCAATGATCGTAGAAGATCATTTCCGAAGGACTCCCGCAGCCCCTGCGAACGGCGTAACACGCGCATTATGAAGGAAATGGACGTTCAATACGATTGCCGAACGGTGTAAGTCCGTGCTACCATGGGTAGAAGGAGGACTCGAACGAAAGGGAGACAGGGATGGCCAAGTACGTAAGCCTGCTCACATTCACGGACACCGGTATCAAGAACCTGCGCAAGACCACCGCGCGCGCCGAGGCCTTCGCCGAACGGATCAAGGCCAAGGGCATCGAGATCCAGTACACCCTGTGGACGGTTGGGATGTACGATCTGGTCCACTTCTTCGAGGCCGACAGCGACGAGGCCGCGGCGACCTTCGCCTACACGCTGTCGTCGCTCGGCAACGTGCGCACCAACACCATGCGCGCCTTCAGCCTCGAGGAGATGAAGGAACTGGTCAAGGACGTGGAGACGCCTTACGACCTGATCCGCGAGGGCGAGCCGGAATAGCCGGCCGGGATCAGTCGATACGATACCGCTTCATCTTCCGCCAGAGGGTGTTGCGCGAGATGCCCAGGCGCGCGGCGGCGCGAGTGCGGTTGCCGTCGCACTGCTCCAGGGCCCGGCGTACGGCCGCGGCCTCGGCGTCCTGCAGGGGCCGGGCCGGACGCGGCGGCGCGGGAACGCCGCCCGCGTCGGCGGCCGACACGGACTCGCCCAGCACGTGGGGCGGCAGGTCCTCCCGCTCGATCACGCTCTGCCCGCAGACCACGAAGGCATGCTCGATGGCGTTCTCCAGCTCCCGCACGTTCCCCGGATAGTCGTAGCCCAGCAACTGGCTCATGGCCCGCTCGCCGAGGCCGGTGATGCGCCGGCCCTGCAGCGTGTTGAAGCGCCGGATGAAATGCTCCACCAGCAGGGGCAGGTCCTCCAGGCGGGCGCGCAGGGGCGGAATGTTGATGCGCACCACGTTCAGGCGGAAGAACAGGTCCTGGCGGAAACGGCCGTAACCCACCTCCGAGGAGAGATCGCGGTTGGTGGCCGCCAGGATGCGCACGTCGGCCGCCACCGGCGCGACCCCGCCCAGGGGCGTGTATTCCCGCTCCTGGAGCACCCGCAGCAGCTTCACCTGCATGGCCGGCGAGATCTCCCCCACCTCGTCCAGGAACAGCGTGCCGCCCTGGGCGTTGGCGAAACGCCCCGGTTTGTCCTTGAACGCGTCGGTGAAGGCCCCCTTGACGTAGCCGAAGAGCTCCGACTCGGCCAGGCTGTCCGGCAGGGCCCCGCAGTTCACGGCCACGAAGGGCCTGTCCCGCCGCGGGCCCAGGTTGTGGATGGCCCGGGCCACGAGCTCCTTGCCCGTGCCGGGCTCCCCCTCGACCAGCACCGTGCTCTCGCTGCGCGCGACCAGCGAGACGAGCTCGCGCACGCCGTCCATGGCCGGGCTCTTGCTCACGATGTCCGCCTCGGTGTAGCGGCGCCTGACGCGACGCCGCAACTCCGCCAGCACCGTCAGGTCGCGGAACATCTCCACCCCGCCCACCACGCGCCCCTCCTCGTCGAGGATGTCGGCCGTGCTGACCGCGACAAGCAGTTCGCGGCCGTCCTTGCGCGTGATGATCACCTCCTCGTCCCGGTGCTCCTCCCCGCGCTCGATGCTGTGCTTGAGGAAGCAGGCGGTCTCGCAGTGGTCGCTGCGGAAGATCCCGGCGCACTGGCGGCCGACCACCTCGTCGCGCGACCAGCCGGTGATCCGCTCGGCGGCGTGGTTGAAGCCGGTGATGGTGCCGCTCTCGTCCACGGTGAAGATGCCGTGGGGGATGTGTTCGAAGATCAGCGAACCGTAACGGGGATCGAGGGTCTGGGTCATGGCGCGGCCTCCTCCGCGTAGGGATGCCCGGGGTGCCCCTCCAGGGTAGGCGATGTGTCACATCATTTCAAGATTGGAACACCGAGTGTTCCAGTATCGTGACAATATGTGAGACACTCCTGATCACGACAATCTGTCAAAACATCATAATCAACACTAATACATTGAGTTAACGACCTGTTATCCAATTGGCATGTTCCATGCCCTGGGTAGGGTTGAAATCCGTGACACCCGGGCGAAACGTCCCGGAGGGTTGCAACCCGAGGTCGAGCACATGGGCATCGCCTGTTCCTATTATCTCGAGGACCTGGACGACCGGGAACTCCCCCGCCGCTTCCTGGACGCCTTCGCGGCCATCCTGGCCCACTCCAACTACGCGCCGGTGCTGGACGTGGCCGCACGCATGAAGGCGCGCTGCGGCCGTTGCGCCGACACCTGCCCCGTCTACCAGGTGTCGGGCGAGAAGCGGGATATCCCCTGCGAACGCAGCGAGCTGCTGCTGAGGATCTACCGCCGCTACTTCACCCTCGGCGGCAACCTGCGGTCGCGGCTGGGCGACACCTTCGACCTGGACGACGCCTACATCAACCGCATGGCCGAGGAGTACTACCGCTGCACCGCCTGCCGGCGCTGCAAGCTGGAGTGCCCCCTGGGCGTGGACCACGGCATGATCACCCATCTGGCCCGCTGGATCCTGGCCGAGGTGGGCATCACGCCCAAGGCCCTGGTGGTGGCCACGCGCGAGCAGCTCGACGGCAAGTCGCGCAACACCTCGGGCATCCCCGCGCCGGCGATGATGGACACCTGCGAGTTCCTGGTGGAGGACTGCGCCGACGAGCACAATCTGAAGATCGACTTCCCCGTGGAGGTCAAGGGCGCCGAGTACGTGTTCTTCCCCGCGGTGAGCGACTACCTGCTCGAGCCCGACACCCTGATGGGCAACGCCGCGGTGATGATGGCCACCGGCGGCTCCTGGACCATCGGCAAGCAGAACTTCGACGGCATCAACTACGGCCTCTTCTACAGCGACCGCCTGCTCGACCGCATCGTGAGCAACGAGGTGGACGAGGTCCGGCGTCTGAAGGGCAGGAAGATCCTGATCGGCGAGTGCGGCCACGCCTCGCGCTCGGCCAAGGCCTTCGTGCCCACCTTCTGCGGCGGCGAGGACGCGCCGCCGGTGGTCAACATCATGGAGTACACGCATGCGCAATGGCGGGCCGGCAAGCTCAGGCTCAAACGCGACGTCATCAAGCAGCGCGTGACCTATCACGACCCGTGCAACATCGCCCGCAGCGGCTGGATCACCGAACAGCCGCGGGAGATCCTGGAGCACATCTGCGCCGACTTCGTGGAGATGACCCCCAACCGCGAGCAGAACTACTGCTGCGGCGGCGGCGGCGGCACGGTGTCGATCGACGAGATCCGCGAGTTCCGCACCCTGACCGGCGGCAAGGCCAAGGCCGACCAGATCCGGCGCACCGGCGCCGAGATCGTGGTCTCCCCCTGCGCCAACTGCAAGAAGCAGGTGGCCGAGGTCTGTCAGGATCACAAGCTCGACGTGCGCGTCTGCGGACTGCACGACCTGATCCTGGAAGCCATCGATCCCCCCGAATTCATGATCGTCGCGAAGAACGGCGACGGCGAAGCGGATGCGCGGACCGACACGACAGACGAGGAGATGTGATGGACAACTGGATCGCCCTGGCCCGTGGGCCCCTCTTCCGCATCAGCCTGACCATCTGCCTGCTGGGACTGGCCTACCGCTTCGGGGTCACCGCCTGGCAGATCGCCGCCGCCCGGCAGCGGGCCGGCGACAGGCGGCTGCCTCACCGCGCCGTCCTGCGCGCGACCGTGCAGTGGCTGCTGCCCTGGCGGCTGCTGCGGTTGCGACCGCTCTACGGCGTAGCTTCGTTGTTCTTCCACGCGGGTATCCTGCTGTTGCCGCTCTTCTACACCGGACATGTCACGCTCTGGGCGGGGACCCTCCCCGCATGGTGGCCGCGCCTGGCGCAGGGCACGTCCGACGTGCTCACCTACGTCGCGCTCGCCGGCCTGGCCGTGATCCTGCTCGAGCGGCTGCTGGTCAAGGCGAGCCGCGACCTGTCCCGCGCCGGCGACATCGGGATCCTGCTGCTGCTGCTCGCGCTGGCCGCCAGCGGTTACTGGGCCGCGCATCCGGCGGCGTCCCCCTTTGCGCCGCGCACGATGCTGCTGGTGCACATCCTGGCCGGTAACCTGGCCCTGATCATCACGCCCCTGACCAAGATCATGCATTGCGTCCTGGCGCCGCTGACCCAGCTGCTCAGCGAAGTCGGCTGGCATTTCCCGGCCGCGAGCGGCCGCCACGTCGCCATCGCCCTGGCCAAGGAGAACGAACCGCTATGAGCTCCTTCGCGATCCTGACCGACGTCACCAGGTGCACGGGCTGCGAGTCCTGCGTGCTGGCCTGCAAGACGACACACGAGACCGGCCTGCGCGACGCCCCCCGCAAGTGGCAAGGCGCGGCCACCGACCTCTCGTCCACACGCTGGACCACCATCGCGCGGACCGAGGACCGCCACGTGCGCGTCCACTGCCGCCACTGCCTGGAGCCGGGCTGCGCCGCCGCCTGTCCCGTCGGCGCGCTGCACACCACCGACGAGGGCGTCGTCGCCTACGATCCGAGCATCTGCCTGGGCTGCCGCTACTGCATGATGGCCTGCCCCTTCCGCCTGACGCGCTACGAGTGGGAGTCCACCAATCCGCGCGTGCGCAAGTGCATCCTCTGCTACGAGAAGCTCACCGACGGCGAGCTGGAGCAGCCCGCCTGCACCGGCGCCTGTCCCGAGGGCGCCACGATCTTCGGCGAGCGCGAGGCGCTGCTGACCGAGGCGCGGCGGCGCATTGCGGACCATCCCGACCTGTACCTGGACCACGTATGGGGCGAGCACGAGGTGGGCGGCACCTCGGTGCTCTACATCTCCGACGTGGACCTGGTGCAGGCGGGCTGGCCGGCGAGCCTGTCGGCCGACGCCGTGCCCGGACTGTCCGACGCCGTGCTGCACACCGTCCCGACGACCTTCGTGTCGGTGGGCGTGGCCATGGCCGGCATCCACTGGATCATCAAGCGGCGACAGAAGCTGGCCGCCGAGGCGGCGTCCGCCGCAACGACCGCGGCGGCCGACACCGGGACCGACACACCCGCAGACGAGGAGCCGTCGTGAGCGAGACCACCGCCACCAACAACAGGCTGATCGCCACCAAGGCCGTGCTCTGGTTCCTGGTCGGCGTCGCGGCGACGGTGATCGTCGCGCGCTTCGCCCGGGGTCTCGGCGCGACCACGGCCCTGACCGACACCACGCCCTGGGGTATGTGGATCGGCTTCGACGTCCTGAGCGGCGTGGCCCTGGCCGCGGGCGGCTTCGTCGTGGCGGCCACCGTCCACGTCTTCGGACGGGTGCGCTACCACGGCATCGTCAGGCCGGCGATCCTGACCGCTTTCCTGGGCTACGTGGGCGTGATCCTCGGCCTGCTGGTGGATCTGGGCCGGCCCTGGAACATCATCCAGGTGATCTTCCACCAGAACCTGCACTCGCCGCTGTTCGAGGTGGCCATGTGCGTCATGCTCTACACGACGGTGCTGGCCCTGGAGTTCGCGCCCACGGCCCTGGAGCGCTTCGCGCCCCTGCGGCCGGCCGCCCGCTTCCTGCGCCGGCTGGTGCTGCCGCTGGTGATCGCCGGCATCTGCCTGTCGATCCTGCACCAGTCCTCCCTCGGCACGCTCTTCCTGCTGACCGAGGGGCGCATGCACCCGCTGTGGTACTCGCCGGTGCAGACGCCCCTGTTCCTGGTCTCGGCCATGGCCCTCGGCCTGGCCATGGTCACCCTCGAGGGCGTGATCACCTCCTGGCTCTACCGGCGCCGGGCCGAGTGGTCCCAGTTCGCGGGGCTGACCCGCGCGGCGGCGGTCGTGCTGGGCCTGTACCTGGTCTTGCGGCTGGGCGACCTGGGCGCGCGGGGCCTGCTGGGCCTGGCCGTGGACGGTTCCTGGTACGCCACCCTGTTCTGGGTGGAGCTGGCCATGAGTGCGGTGATCCCCATCCTGATGTTCACGCTGCCGAGCAGCCGCGGCCAGCCCTGGGCCACGGGCTGGGGCGCCCTGCTGGTGGTCGCGGGCTTCGTGCTGCACCGCGCCGACGTGGGCGGCATCTCCCACATCGCGGTTACCGGCGAGGCCTACGTGCCGGCCCTCACCGAGCTGGCGGCGAGCCTGGGCATCGTGGCCGGACTGGCGCTGGCCTTCCTCTTCTTCGTGGAGAAGCTGCGGATCTGGGAGGAGCCGCCCGCGGCGCCCGACCACTTCACGCGCCCGGCCTACGACGCAGTCGGCCGCCAGTTCATCGGCGCGCCCTGGCTGGGCGGCGGGCAGCGGGCCGTGCTGGCGACGATCCTCGGCGCCGTGCTGGGCGTCGTCCTGGTGGAAGGACAGCTCGCCGCGCGGGCGGGCACCCGGGCCGCCCCGGTGGACGCGCCACGCAACGTGCTGATCGCGCGCTCCGAGAACGCCGACGGTCCCGGCCACCGCTTCGAACTGGTGGCGCGGGGCGGGGACACGCCCTGCGAGGAGACCGACGGCCACCGCCGCGCCCTGTTGATCGACAGCGGCGACGCCGGACGCTTCGTCCTCTACGAGCACAAGTGCCACAAACAGCGCCTGGGCGGACGCGAGGCCTGCGCCCTCTGCCACCACCGCAACCTGCCGCTGGACCAGGCGACCTCCTGCACCTACTGCCACCGGGACATGTACGAGGTCACCGACACCTTCTCCCACGAGGTCCACGAGCGGGAGCTGGGCGGACGCGCGAGCTGCGTCGCCTGCCACCCCGATCCGGGGGCGGCCAAGGGCCGCGACACGGCCAGGCCCTGCGACGAGTGCCACCGCTTCGCCGCGCCCGAGGAGACCCTCGTGCGCGCCACCATGGACCTGGGGCCCGGCCTGGCCCCCGGCTACATGGACGCCATGCACGGCCTCTGCCTGCGCTGCCACCTGGAGCAGGACGAGGCCGCGTCCGCCGAGCCCTACCTGGGCCGGTGCGCCACCTGCCACCGCATCGACTTCAGCGACAAGGACGCGCTGATCCGCCAGACCCGGGCCGTGATCGACGCGCGCGTCGCGCGCGCGGCCGGCCGCCCCCCCGTCGAGGGGATGAACCCGTGACGAGCCCGAGCTGGCACAGCCTGCAGGGCGACACCCTGCTCGACGAGATCCCCCACGGCGTGGTGGTCATGGACCACGACCTGCGCATCGTGCGCCACAACCACGCCTTCGAGGAGGTCTTCGGGCCCAGCCGCGACAAGCACTGCTTCGAGGTCTACAAGGACCGCCGCGAGGAATGCCCGGACTGTCCCGCCCGGGCCACCTTCGCCGACGGCCGCCAGAGGGTGCTCGAGGAGAGCGGTCTCGACCTGCACGGCCAGACCGTCCACTACATGGCCCAGCTCACCCCCCTGCGCGAGAACGGCGGGGACGAGGTCCGGCACGTGGCGGCCATCACCACCGACCTGACCACCACCAAGCGCCTGCAGCGCGAGTACCAGACCCTGTTCGAGAAGGTGCCCTGCTACGTCACCGTGCTGAACCGCGACCGTCGCGTGGTCAAGGCCAACGAGATGTTCCGCCGCACCTTCGGCGAGCCGCGCGGCGAGTTCTGCTACAAGCTCTTCAAGCACCAGCACCGCGAGTGCGAGGATTGCCCCGCCGCCCGCACCTTCGCCGACGGCGGCTCCTACACCTCCCAGCACGTGGGCACCAGCCGCGACGGCGAGCCCACCCACTACGTGGTCTCCACGGCGCCGCTGCTGTGGGGCGACGACGAGATCACCCACGTCATCGAGATGGCCCTGGACGTGACCGACGTCACCCGCATGGAGGCCGAACTCCACAGCGCCAGCGCCTTCCGCAAGGCCCTGGTGGAGAACTCGCTGGACGCCATCGTGGTCACCGACGAGCACGAGCGGGTGGTCCTGATGAACCGGGCCGCCGAGGAGCTGTGGAGCGCCGATCGCGCGGACCTCGTCGGCCGCAAGGCGCCGGCGGAGGTCCTGCCGCAACGGCTGCAGCAGGCCGCGGACGACGAGACCGTCCTGCTCCACGACACCACCATCACCAGCCTGGGCGGCGAGACGATCCCGGTGCGTTTGGCCGGCATGAACCTGCACGACGGGGACAGGCTGCTCGGCGGCGCCGTCATCGCCCACGACCGCCGCGAGGTCAAGGAGCTCGAGCGGGAGAAGATCACCGCCGAGCGCCTGGCCGCCGTCGGGCAGACCGTGGCCGGGCTGGCCCACGGCATCAAGAACGTGCTGATGGGCATCGACGGCGGCATGTACGCCTTCCGCTCCGGCATGCAGAAGGGCGACGACGCGCGCATGCTCAAGGGCTGGCAGATGCTCGAGGAGAACATCGACCGCATCTCGACCTTCGTGCGGGAGTTCCTGGAGTTCGCCCGCGGGCGCAAGCCGGAGGTCAAGCTGGTCGACCCGAACCGGATCGTGCGCAAGGTGGTCGAGCTCTTCGAGGACAAGGCGGCCATGTCGGGCATCACGCTGGAGGCCGAACTGCAGGACCAGCTGCCCTTCGCCCTGATGGACGAAGCGGGCATTCACGACTGCCTGGACAACCTCGTCTCCAACGCCCTCGACGCCTGCGAGATCTGCGACCGGCCCGGCCGCCGCGTGGTCATGCGCACGCGCGAGGACGTCGGCAAGCTGATCATCGAGGTGGCCGACAACGGGACCGGCATCGACTACGACATCCGCAAGAAGGTCTTCACCACCTTCTTCTCCACCAAGGGAGCCAACAAGGGCACGGGCCTGGGGCTCCTGACCACGCGCAAGATCGTGCAGCAGCACGGGGGCAAGGTCTCCTTCGAGTCGACGGCCGGCGAGGGCTCGGTCTTCCGGCTCGAATTCCCGCGGGACCGCCTGCCGAGCCTGGACGAGGACGAGAGCGCATGAGAGGCATGCGCAGGAAACGGGAGGACAGACATGGTGCAGCCCGCTGACAAGACGGTGCTGGTCGTCGACGACGAGCCCAACGTCCGCGAATACCTGGCGATGATCCTGCAGGACGCCGGCTTCAACGTCGTCCAGGCGGGCGACGGCCGCGAGGCCCTGGAGATGGTGCGGCGCGACCCGCCCGACTTCATCTCCCTGGATCTGATCATGCCCGAGATGTCCGGCCACAAGCTGCTCTACGAGCTGCGCCGCGACAAGGACCTCGCGCGCATCCCCGTGCTGGTGGTCACCGCCCACGCGGGCGACGAGATGGGCAAGGAGGAACTGCAGGACCTGCTGGACAACCGCATGCTCTCCGGCCCCGGCACCTACCTCGAGAAGCCGGTCAACCCCAAGAACTACGTACGCGGCATCAAGCGCGCCCTCGGCATCGAGGTCGCGGACGACGGCGAGGAGAAGATCGAGCTGCGCGAGGAACTGCAGGACAGCATGGGCCAGGCCAGCCCCGAGGCCATGAAGAAGGCCCTGGAGATACTGCGCAAGTCTCAAGAAGAGAACGAATAGACGTCAGGCGCGGACAGACGCCCGCTGCCGAAAGGAGATCCCCCATGTGCCCCGACACCCGCAAGATCCTCATCGTGGACGACGAGCCCGATGTGGTGACCTACCTGGAGATGCTGCTGAACGACGCGGGCTACGCGACCGTGACCGCGGAAAACGGCCGCGACGGCTTCACCACCGCCAAGGCCGAGCAGCCCGACCTGATCTGCCTGGACATCACCATGCCCGAGGAGTCGGGCATCCGCTGCTACCGCAACCTGCGCGAGGACGAGGCGCTCGAGGAGGTACCGGTGCTGGTGGTCACGGCGGTCACGGGCTACGGCGGCGACCCCGAGCCCTTCAAGCAGTTCATGAGCACCCGGCCCCAGGTGCCGGCACCGGAGGGCTTCTTCTCCAAGCCCATCGACCAGGAGGCCTTCATCGCCAAGGTGAACGAGCTGCTGGCCTGACGACCGGCAGATCGACGACGCGACGGCCCCGGCGGGACCGTGACGAAACACGTCCCGGCCGGGGTCGTATGTCGTGCTAGACTCCGGCCACCTCGGCCCGACAGCCCGGGCCGAATCGACTCCGGCTCAAACACGAGGTTCGACGATCACCATGTCAAAGCGTACGATCGTGCTCTCCTGCTCGGCGCTGGCCCTGCTCCTGCTCGCCGGCTGCGCCCCCGGCGCCCACCCCGCGGTCGGCGCGTCCGGCGCCCCGGCCGGCTTCTGGCAGGGCCTCTGGCACGGCTTCATCATGCTGTTCACCTTCATCGTCTCGCTGTTCAGCGACAGCGTGGGCGTCTACGAGGTGCACAACAACGGGAACTGGTACAACATGGGTTACCTGCTGGGCGTGATGTTCTTCTTCGGCGGCAGTTGCGGCGGGGCCTGCAAGAAGTCCTGGTGAGAAGGGCCGGCGGTCGCCGGGCGGCTCACTCGAGGGCGGCCTTCGGCGACCGGTCAGCCCGGTACAGCCCCCAGTGTTTCTCCACCTCGTTCGGGTGGTCGCCGCCCTTCCAGTTCTCGTCGAAGGCCTCGAAAACGAACACCGCGGCGTGTCCGGCGTCGGCCCAGGCGCGGAGCTCGTCGTGGAAGAGTTTCTGCTCCGCCTCGCCGGGGGTTCCCTTGATCAGCTCGGCCTGCTCGCCCTGGTCGTGGACCGAGGTGGCCCAACCGGTCTCGCCCACCACGACCAGGCGGTCGGGGTGCAGCGCCCGCACTTCCGCGACACGGATCCCCAGCCACGCCACGCCCTCGTCGAGCTGGATGCCGTTCCACATGGGGTGGGCGTGCATCAGGACGAAGTCGAGTTCCCTGGCGAGGGCCCGGCTCTCGGGCTTGTTCCAGAAGTTGAAGTCGTCCGCCACGGTGACGGGCACCGTCACGCCCGCGCGCGCGCGGCGCACGTGTTCGATCAGGCCCTCGAGCGGGCTGCGGTGGGCCGACCAGTGGACCTGGGTCTCGTTGCCCACGCACACGGCGACGACCACGTCCGGGTAGTCGTTGGCCAGGCGGATCGCATCGTCGATCTCGCGCCGGTTGGCCGCGTCGTCCTCGGGGGCGATCCAGGCGCCGAGCACCACCTTCATGTCCAGCCCGTCCTCGCGGATGACCTCCAGCATCGTCCGCGCGAAGCCGCCGGCGCCGTAGACGCGCAGCATGTTCCAGTGGGGCGACATGAGCTCGAGATCCTCGCGGAGCTCGGCGGCCGAGGGACTTGCGTCGCCGGGGCGCTGGCCGTCGCGGTGGGGGCCGTAGCAGACGGCGTTGGCGGGGGGCGCGAAATCGCGCACCGCGAAGGGATCCTCGCGCGGGACCGGCGAGACCTCCCTGCCGCCGCAGCCTGCGCACAGGGCGACCAGCAGCAGGGCGAGAGTTGTGCCTTCGAAATTGTGTCTGGTGCCGATTACCCGATATCCAGGCTGGATTCGAGTACGTAACTCCAGTGTTTTCAACGATGAAATCTTGTGGATAGCGCGAGACACAATTTCGAAGGCACAACAAAGGGCGAGCGGGGACGGAACGGCGTGACGCGGATGCATGATCATCAGCTCCTCTGCGGATCGGGCTCGGCGCCGGCGGCCTCCGGACACCCTCGCCGGAGTTCCAGCTCCCGGCGCACCTCGTAGGCCCGGGCCTCGGTGATCGGGTAGCGCGCCACGGCCCAGATGGCGATGGCCGAGGCCGCCATGGGCACGGCCGCGTCGCAGATGCGCATCAGGAAGATGGTGCGGGCCGACTGGTCGCCGCCCAGGTCCACGTCGAAGCCCGTGGCGTTGAGCAGGTAGCCGCTCCCGGCCAGCGCGGCCGAGAGGCCGAGCTTCACCATCCACCAGAAGATCGAGCCGTACATGCCCTCGCGGCGCTTGTGCGTCTTGAGCTCGTCGGTGTCCACCACGTCGGCGATCATCGAGGGCATCAGCGTGAACAGGCCGCCCAGGCCGAAGGCCAGCAACGGCGCCGGCACCACCACCAGCCAGGGCACCTCGGGGTTGTAGCAGATCCACTTCAGCCCGTAGCCGATGATGGACGCCCCCGTCGACACGAAGAAGGCCCGCCGCTTGCCGATGCGCGTCGACAGCCAGGTGACGAAGACCACCACGGCGAAGGTGCACACCGCGCCGATGGTGCCGGCCCAGCCGGCGTACTTGGCCCCCTCGGCCTGGTCGCCGCCGAAGACGTAGTAGATGATCACGTAGAACTGGAACGACGAGATGAGGATGAAGCCGTTGAAGACCAGGAAGGTGGCCAGGCAGAGCTTCAAAAACGGCCCGGACTTGAGGGTTTCGCCGAAGCCCGCGAAGAACTCGGCCATATTGCGCTTGAAACCCTTGCCCGAGGCCTGCTCGGTCCCCGCCACGTCCTGCATGCGCTCGCGCAGGAAGATCGCCGGCAGCAGGCCCAGCCCCATGGCCACGATCGCGATGACGACGGCCAGGCCGGCCGCGCCGGCGACCTGGTCCGGCTCGCCGTCGGCGTCCCGGAAGAAGGTGCCGCTGTTCATGATCCACAGGAACCAGGGCGAAACCACGTAGGCCAGCTGGCCGATGAAGTTCTGCGTGCCCATCAGGCGCGTGCGCTCGTGGTAGTCGGGCGTCAGCTCGTAGCCGAGCGCCACCCAGGGCGTGACCCACACCGTGTAGCCCATGTAGAAGAGGATCGAGCCGACCAGGAACCACACGAAGTAGAAGGTCTCGCTCTTGCCCCCCGGCAGCTGCCACAGCAGGGCGAAAAGCAGCCCCGCCAGGATGACGCCGCCGAAGATGTAGGGCCGCCGGCGGCCCCAGCGGGAGCGTGTGTTGTCGGAGATGTAGCCCATGAGCGGATCGGTGAAGGCGTCGGTGAGGCGCGGCAGCGCCCCCAGCAGGCCCACCAGCACCGGATTCATGCCCAAGCCCAGGTTCAGGACGATCATCATGCCCCCGCTGGCGGCGGCCAGCAGGTTGTTGACGAAGGCGCCCGCCCCGTAGGCGAGGCGGCGGGTCATGGGAATGCGATCTTCGGGGGCCGTCTTGGCGTGCGCGGCGGGGGTCATGATGTCATCTCGTTTGCCGACTTTCGGTTCGCGGGGGAGCTCGGGTGGCTCATCTTTGCACGAACTCCGAACAAAGTACCAGCGGGTACGAGGCCGGTCAAGCTGATATTGACAGGTAATCGTCCATTTTCCGGCCGGGTTTTGCAGATGGACATGAGAAAATTGTACTGCCCAACCGTCTAGTGCGACATGGTGAGCGCTCTATCTTCAATATTCCGAATAATTACGACAGGAAAAGTTTTTTGTGGAAAAAAGAAAAACAGACTTGATTCGGTAACCGAACATAGTGTACAATGGACGAGTCGAAAGATATTCATGATCTGCGCTACCCGCCTATGTGGCGAAGATCGAGGTAGGAATCCAGAAGTCGGAGTATTCCGCAGGGATCTCAGAGGTCCCCTCACTCGAACAAGGAGTCGTAGAGATGAAGAGAGCTAACGTGGTTCTTGTCGCGCTGATGGTCATCACCATCGCCAGCGCGGCGAACGCCCAGGTCAACGTCACGGTGGATCCCGCCACGATGACCGCCGGGTACATGCACGTGTGGAACCTGGGCGGCGGGTACGAGTTCGGCAGCCCCTGGGGCTTCGCCGACCTGGTCTTCTACTTCGTCGGGACCGAGCTGACCCTCCAGCCGAACACCATCGGCGACATCAACGAGTACTGGTACCAGTGCATCGGCCTCCCGGGCCAGAATCCGCCTGACTGCGGCG
Source organism: uncultured Fibrobacteraceae bacterium (assembly GCA_964617805.1). Taxonomy (GTDB): domain Bacteria; phylum Krumholzibacteriota; class Krumholzibacteriia; order LZORAL124-64-63; family LZORAL124-64-63; genus JAHIYU01. Next base: position 22,146 of record CAZTWK010000031.1, read on the forward strand.
TGCCGGGTGCCCCCGGTAACAAGATCATGGGTGCCAACGGGTACGCGGAGGTCGCCGACGGCTCCTTCAACGGCCAGACCCTGATCTTCAGCGCCAACGTGGTGTCCCACACCCTGACCGGCGCGCATACGGCCGAGGCCTTCATCAAGGTGTTCGACGGCGGCTGGGGCCTGATCAGCGAAGATTACGTGCCCCTGACCACGACCGGCTCGTTCAGCGTGACCGCTGCCATCGACGCCGGCGCGGCCGTCGTGCAGTACGGCTGCGTGATGACCGGCGTGAACGTCTGGCACACGGACATCGCGCCCTTCGGCACGGTCGTCATCGGTCCGGAGCTCGTCGCGAACGAGGATTCGGACTGGGGTACCATCAAGTCTACCTACCGCTAGTCCCGAGTGGCTCTCCCCCCACGGGACGGGGCCCGGCCAACCGGCCGGGCCCCTTATTGTGTCCACGAGTGACCATGTCGAGTCGAGCCTGCGGATGCCTGTACTGCGCGAACGGCGTGAAGCGACCGCGGAGCCGGTCCGCGTTCCCGTGATCCCAGGATTATTTGACGAGCGCCACCCGCCGGGTTTCCACGAAGTCGCCGCCGTCGAGCTGCACCAGGTACACGCCCGAGCCCAGCGGGCGTCCCGCGTCGTCGCGGCCCGCCCACACCGTCTCGTGCGTCCCCGCCGGCAGGCGGCCGGCGACCAGGGTGCGGACCCGGCGTCCGTCCAGGTCGTAGATCTCGAGCCGGACGTCGGCGCCCCGGTCCAGCTCGAAGCGGAGCGTGGTCCGGGGATTGAAGGGGTTCGGGGCGGCCGCGTGGAGCCGGCCGGCCGGCGCGGCGGGCGGGCCGTCGGCGTGGGTGCCGCCGCCCTCGGGCACGAAGGTGAAGTCCGTGAAGACCACTTCCTGGTCGGTGGCCGGGTCTCCCCCGAGCTTCCACAGGTTCAGGTGCATGCGCGGCTGCTCGGGCCGGGGGATGTGGGGGCCGGTGTAGGTCCAGGCGTGGATCGTGGTCTCGGGCGCCTCGTCGTCGGGGCCGCCGCGCCAGACCCGCCACTCGACCCGGTCGGGCAGCCAGCGCATGGCGTGGCTCGCCACCTCCTCAGCGCCGAAGACGGTCTCGAAGCGGTCCCGGTTGCCCGGGTAGTCCCAGGGCTGGGCCACGAACTGCCCGATGTCGTTGGCGTAGTAGCCCCAGCGGCTGTACTCGATGTCGATCTCGTTGTAGGGATTCCACCAGAGATAGCCGTCGTCCCAGCAGGGGCCGTATTCCCAGAGGAAGATGCCGAGCACCGCCTGGATGTCGATCTGGTCCAGGGCGCCGACGGTGGTCAGGACGTAGTCCCCGTAGCCGAGGGCGTCCACGCAGGCCACCTCGCTGCTGGTCCAGATGGCGCCGCGGTCGCGCAGGGCCAGGTGCAGGCGGTCGAACTCGTCGACCCACACGCAGTCGGCGTTGGTGCAGAAGGCGTTGGGACCGGGCCCGTAGACGCCCGGCCCCTTCACGCGCCAGGTGTAGCCGGCGAAGTCGACGCTCGTGCCGCTCGGAAAATCGTTCCACTGGTAGTCATCGTGGACCGGGGGCGTCGTGCTGTAGAAAGTGACCTGGTCGTAGTGGACGTCGGGAGGCGGAGCGGTCGGGCTCTGCAGGACGGCGAACAGGACACGGGTCGTGACCGTACCCGTCGGGGCGGGCGCGCTGACCGCCGAGAAGTCGATCCACTCGTCCGTGGGCGAGGCCGCGGTCGCGACCGTGAAGGAGTCGTAGTCGATCAGCCCGTCGCCGGCGTCGCGCCACTCCACGTTGACCAGGGCGAGGCAGCCGCCGGTCAGGGGATTGCCCGCGTCGACGCGCACGTGGCCGGTGACCTCCCACTGCTCGCCCACGGCACAGTCCTGGCTCTGCCAGAAGGCGGACACGTCCCAGCCGCCGGCGTCGGGGCCGACGACGCGCGCCGCCACCGAGCCGTGGTAGGCGTCGACGGTCGAGGCGAGGACGCCGAACTGGTTCCAGCCGCCGAAGACGTCGCCGCCCGAGCCGGCGAGCTCGAAGCTGGGATTGGCCAGGATGCACTGCCCGGCCGCCGGCCCGGCGAGGCCCGCGGCGAGGACAAGCACGAGCGCGAACACGGCGGGCGTGGACTTGGGGGGCATGGCTGGCTCCGGTCGTTGGGTCCGATCCGTCAGGATGCCGACGGGATGCCCACGTGGATCAGGGCGATCCGGCCGCTGCGGGCGAGCAGGTCCCCGCTGGTCGGCCCGTCGAGCGTGTCGCCGGGGTGCTCGGCCGAGGATCCGTCCGCGAAGCGGATCCGGATCCAGGGCGCGTCGGCGCCCCGTTCGTAGATCACCGGCACCTGGCAGAAGGTGAAGGCCAGGCTCCCGGCCGGCAGGGCGATCGCGCGATCCTCCCCGCCCACATCAACGTAGCGGAAATCGGCAGGCCGGGCCAGGAACTCGCCTTCGCGCAGCAGCACGGGGCGGAAGCGCAGCGCGCCGTCCTCGACAGCGACGCCCAGCTCGCCGAAGCGGGTGAGGATCTCCTCCTTCACCTGTCCGGTCATGCCGGGCTGCTTGGCGCCGCCGCCCGAGGGGGTGTGGGAGTAGGGATCGGTGGGAAAGGCGCCGTATTCGGCCACCGATTTCTCGTAGCCTAGACCGCCGCGGATCCGGAAGTACATGGCGGCGAGTTCGTCGCGGAGCGACGCCGGGGCGTCCTCGCGCTCGGCGCGGTGGACGACCTCCTGCACGGCCAGCAGCAGCTTGGCGACCATGTGCCAGTAGATGCAGCCGAGACCCTCGTAGCCGTACATGGTGCCCGAGCGTCCCGTGTAGGACTTGTGCTGGAAGACGCGCTCGAAGAGGGCGAGTATCGCGTCTCGGTCCCGCGCCGCCGCGGCCGTCCACGCCTCGTTCTCCGCCAGGTCGTCCAGGGCGGCGGCCACGTCGCGGGCGCAGCGGAGCGTGCCGTGGAAGCGCCAGGTCCCGTCCGCGTCGCGAGCGGCCAGGGAGCGGTCGCCGGCGGCGTGCAGGTCCGTGAGCAGGGGGATCGCCGCGGCCTGCTCCGCGGGGATCAGGTTCTTGTCGAGGAAGCCCGGCAGCTCCCGCTCCGGGTAGAGCAGGAAGCTGTGCTGCTCCGGCTTGTAGAGCCGGCTCGCGTAGAGCTGCTCGAGGATCCCCAGCGCCTCCTGCGGATCCGGGAGGCCGGAGCTGAGCGCTGCGACCTGGCCCTCCAGCATCTCGGGCAGGTGGACGACGTCGACCGTGTCGCCGTCGGGGGCGAAGTCCAGCAGGTTGTAGGCGTGGTAGAGCCCGTCCTCGCGGCGGTTGGCGCGCAGTCCCCGGTCGAGATGGGCCAGGGCCGTGCGGCACAGGTCCACCACCTCCCCCAGCGTCACCTCCGTGCGGCCGGACAGACCGTGTTCGTAGACCGCCGCCCGGTAGTCGGAGAAGGCCTCGCCGAGGGCGTCCAGCATGCGCTTGCGGTCGGCCGGAGCGAGGTCCTCGTCGAGCAGACGGCGCTCGTCCCGGAGAACCGTGCCGATGCGCGCGAACCAGGCGGCGACCTCGTCGGAGAGCGGCAAGCGCTCCTGCGGGCGGCCGTCCAGCGCGTCTGCCAGGAAGGCCAGGTACCGGCGCAGGTAGCAGAGGGTGACGACCGACACGCCCCCACCGCCGAGGGCGTTGTTGGCGTCGTTCCACTCGGGCCGCTGGGTGTTCATCCAGATGCCGGCGTCCGGGACCAGGTTGGAGAGCTTGGCCAGGGCCGGCACGAGCAGCTTCTCCAGCAGGTTGACGTGGCGGACCGATCCGTCGCGGTCGGTCAGGAGCTTGCCGTCGGAGCCCAGGTCGGCGACCCGCGCGTCGATGCGGGCGGCCCGTTCCGTGTCGAAGTCGATGGTCGCGCGGGGATCGCGGAGGATCTCGGCGTAGAGCGCGATGACGTAGGGGACCTCGGCGTAGCTGAAGATCTCCCGCCCGAGCATGCCCGCGAGCAGGTCGGGATCGTGGCGCTCCGTGGCCTCGAGCAGTTTCAGCAGGTAGACGATCTGGTGGTCGCCCCAGTAGCCGATGTTGCTCCAGGGATCGTCGGGTTCGACCGTCTCCCAGTCCACGCCGTCGCCCGAGATGCGGTAGGGATTGAAGCCGTCAACGGTCGAGGCGTTGACGAACTTGGCGACGATGCTCGGCAAAAAGCCGGGGAACGACGTGCAGAGGGCTTCCCAGTTCTGGAAGATGTCCCGCCAGTTGCCCTCGTAGTTCAGCTCCCGTTCGCCGTTCCGGTTGCGCACGCGGATCGAGAAGCGGTTCCAGGGCCGGCTCGGGTCGCCGTGGCGCCGGCCGAAGTGGAGAGGGAGGTACTCGTAGCAGAGCCGTTCGAATTCAGCGTCGCCCGCGCGCCGAGCCGTGTCCCGAAGCTCCTGCACCGTGATGAGGGGGGACAGCCCGGAGAGGAGTGCCTGCTGGCGGCGGGCGACGCTGGTGTTCCGTGTGCGTAGGAAGTCCGCGAAATCCGCGGCCCGGATGTCGTAGTTACGGGCGAAGACGCCGCCCCGCATGTTGTTGAACAGCACGTTCGCGAAGTGGTGGGCTCCCACCTCGGGGCGTCCCGAGAGCTGGAGGCCGTCCGCGCTGGCCACGTTGCGCAGGAGGCTCTCGTCGGCCCGGCGCAGGGCCGCCTCGATGCGGGCCGACAGGTCGGCGCCGTCGAGCAGGCGCTGCCGCAGCTCGGCGATGCGGACGTGGTCCCGCCCCGCGTCGGCGACCAGGTGCCAGCGCGTGGTCTCCCGCGGCGCCAGCTCGAGGCCGGCGCTCACCAGGTAGTTGCCGCGGGACCCGTTGAGGACCGATTCCGCGGGAACGACCCGGCCTCGTCGGAAGGCCGTCAGGGCGTCGTGCGAGAGGTGGGTGCGGAAACCCGCCAGACCGTGGCACCAGACCGTGTTGGCCCGGAGCATCTCCAGGGCCTCGACCCGGTCGGTGATGCCGGCGGTGAGCGAGAAGATGCCGAGTCCGGTCTCGGGATCCACTTCCGATTTCTTGTAGGCGTCGACGAGATTGCTCGACTGCTGGTACAGGGACAACACGGCGCCGAAGGGCAGGACGTTGCGCAACCCGTCCAGCAGCGTGATCCGCACCGGGGACGCGCCCCGGTTCTCCAGGGTCGCCGTCCGCACCCAACCGAATTCATCGCAGCCGCACCAGCGGTAGCGGAACGCGAGGCCGTGCTCGTGGGCGATCTCCTCGAAGACGAGACGGTTGCCGGCGACGTTCTTGTAGAGATTCCGCTCGAGCGTGGAACTCTCCACGTCCGACGCGGCGAAGGGTTCCCACAGCGCCGACGACCCGTCGTCGCGCTCCAGGCGGATCAGGGTCACCGGTCCGGTGTGGTGATGGGCGTCGTGGAGACGGTCGACGGTGAGGTAGGGAAACAGGCTGCCCACGGGATCGGCGCGCCCGGCCGTGAGTCCGCCCCCCGAGGCCACGAACATCCAGAGGTCGGAATCGCTCGCGAGACTCATCAGGAACGGATCGAGCCGATGGTAGGCCTCGATCCGGTAGTGGGACTCCCCGTCCAGCGTGACGAAACCGCCGGCCGGCGACGCCTGGGGCGTCGCGGCCGGGGACGAGAGGTGTGCGCGGGAGGGTCTGCCTTCCATATACGTCCTACTTCACCAGGATCATGCTGCGGGCGACGGTGGTCGTCGGGGTCGTGAGCACGTACCGGTACTGGCCCGCCGCGGCGGGAGTGCCGCCGTCGGTCATGCCGTCCCAGGTCACGTGGTGTGCGCCCTCGGCGAGATCGCCCCGGTGCAGGGAGGCGATCATGCGGCCCGCGAGATCGTAGACGGAGACGTCGACGTGGCCCGAGCGCTCCAGCTCGAAATCGATCCGGGTCTTGGGATTGAAGGGGTTCGGGTAGTTCTGGCCCATCCGCGCGAGGGCGGGCGTGGGACCGACGTCCGTGGCGTTCGCGTAGAAGTTCACGTTGTCGTAGAAGATGCCCGATCCCTCGTAGTAGGTCGCCACGTTCAGGAAACCGATCTGCAGGAGCTGTCCCTCCAGGTCCGGATGGATCAGATCGATGTGCAGCGTGTAGCGTCGCCAGTCGACGGAGATGCTCGTCATGTCCACGTTGATGAAGTTCGTCATGGCCCAGTTGTTCGAGGGGTCGATCGTCTTGATGAACGCCGCGGCGGTCGAGGCGCCCTCGATGTTGCCGAGCTTGGCGTCGAAGTCGAAGACCCACGTCGTGCCGAGGTCACCGGCCAGGATCGTCTGCTCCTGGAAGACGTTCGACTCGATGAGCCAGCCGTTGGCGTGATCGCCGTTCTCGTAGTCGCTGAAGACGGAGAGCTGCTGCAGGCCCTGGTCGGGACCGCCCTGGTCGATGTCGATCTGGCAGAACGCGAGAGCGTGGTTGGGAGCCGGCCAGGGACCGTGGCCGTACTGCCACGCGCCGAGATCATCGAAGACGTTCCCGTAGATCACCCAGCCGTCGTTGGCCAGCGCGGCGGGATCCGGCTGGAGCAGCAGCTCGAAGTCCTGGCTGTAAGGCGTGAGCGCGTGCCCGGTCAGGGGCGCCAGGCAGATCAAGGCGGCGATGAGGATAAGTGTGGCTTTCTTTTGCATTTCTGTGACCTCTCGTTGAAGAAAACCCGCTTGCAATGGAATTCCTGGGTCAGATACCTTCCGTGGCCTGAGCCCCGTGGCCGGGGAATGTGTTTCCTCTTGACACCAACGCTACTATCATACACTATGTTCGGAGTCCGAACAAAGATTTTTTTGAGGGTTGGGGCAAAAAACTGCAAGTCGAGTGTCCACAACCGACTGCCTGCAAAGGAGCCGCTGGATCATGACCCGCTTCGCGTTTCCGGACGGATTCCTCTGGGGCGCCGCCACCTCTGCCCTGCAGATCGAGGGCGGACGTCACGCGGGCTGTCGCGGGGAGTCGATCTGGGACCGCTTCGCCGCGACGCCGGGCCGCATCGCCGACGGCTCGAATCCCGACGTGGCCTGCGACCACTACCACCGCTGGCGCGAGGACATCGGGCTCATGAAAGAGCTCGGCCTGGGCGCCTACCGCTTCTCGATCGCCTGGCCGCGGATCCAGCCCGACGGCGCCGGCGCGCCAAACGCCGCCGGACTCGATTTCTACGACGCCCTGGTGGACGGGCTGCTCGAGGCCGGCCTCCGCCCCTTCCCCACCCTCTACCACTGGGATCTGCCCCAGGCCCTGCAGGACCGCGGAGGCTGGGGCGAACGTTTCGTCGTGGACGCCTTCGTCGAGTACGCCGCCATCGTCGCGCGCCGTCTCGGCGACCGGGTCCACGACTGGGTCACCCACAACGAGCCCTGGTGCATCGCTACCCTCGGACACGAGGAGGGCAAGCACGCACCGGGACACCTCGATCCCCCCGAGGCCTTGCGCGTGGCCCACCATCTCCTGCTGTCCCACGGCCGGGCGGCCTCCGCCCTGCGCGGCGAGATCGCCGGCGCCGAGGTCGGCATCGTACTGAACCACTCCCCGGCCCATCCGGCCACCGGGAGCGAGGCCGACGGGGACGCGGCCCGCTGGTACGACGGCTTCTTCAACCGCTGGCACCTCGACCCCCTGTTCCGCGGCGCCTATCCCGCCGACGCCATCGCCGACCGGGTCGCCGCGGGCCACCTGGCGGGTCCCGAGCTGCCCTTCGTCCAGGACGGCGACCTCGACGCCATCGCCGCCCCCCTCGACTTCCTGGGCTTCAACTACTACAGCCGCGTGGTCATGGAGACGGGGCGCGATGGCCGCCGCGCAGCCAAACAGGCGGTCCCGGACGAGGAACTCACGGACATGGGGTGGGAAGTCTATCCGGAAGGCCTCTACGACAGTCTCCTGCAGGTCCATCGGGACTACGAGCCGGCGAAGATCTACATCGCCGAGAACGGCGCGGCCTACGACTATCCCGCCGACACCGAGGGCCGCATCACCGACCCGAAACGGATCGCCTACCTGCACGAGCACCTGCTGGCGGCGCACCGCGCGCTCGCCGAGGGCGTGCCGCTGGCCGGCTATTTCGCCTGGTCCCTGCTCGACAACTTCGAATGGGGCTTCGGTTTCGAGAAGAAGTTCGGCCTCTACGCGATCGACCACGAAACACTGGCACGCATCCCCAAGGACAGCGCCTCCTGGTACCGCGACGTCGTATCGGCCAACACTGTCGACGATGTCTTCACGCCCACAACCCGAGGAGAATCCCGTGCAATCGATACTTAGGGGAATCCTTCGCCGATCCCGACCGGTGTCCCCGGTCCGGGCTCTGCTCCTGGTCATGCTGACGGCCCTCGTGTCGACCGCCGGAGCCGCCGACCTGGCGGACATCTCCGTCGTGACCGACGAGAGCGGCTCGCGACTCCAGGTGGACGGCAAGGACTTTATGGTCCTCGGCATGAACTGGGGCTACATGCCCATCGGCCAGAACTACAGCTACGACTTCTGGGGCAAGCCCGACGGCATGATCAGGGCCGCCCTGGACAAGGAGATGTCGCTGCTGAAGGGCATGGGCGTGAACGTCATCCGCCAGTACGTGGGCATACCGCCGCGCTGGGTCGAGTACATCCACGAGCACTACGGCATCTGGACGGCCCTCAACCACACCATGGGCCGCTACGGCCTCACCATCGACGGCGTGTGGGTGCCGGCCACCGACTACAGCAATCCCAAGGTCATCGCCATGCTGCGGAGCGAGATGGAGAGCCTGGTCAAGGAGTACCGGGACACGCCCGGCGTGCTCATGTGGATGCTGGGCAACGAGAACAACTACGGCCTGCACTGGTCGTCCTTCGAGATCGAGGCCCTGCCCGAGGACCAACGCTGGGCCTTCAAGGCCCGGTACCTGTACCGGCTCTTCGGGATGGTCATCGACGACATCCACCGGCTCGATCCCAACCACCCCGTGGCCATCGCCAACGGCGATCTGGGCTACATCGACCTCATCGCCGAGGAGTGCAAGGGCCTCGACATCATGGGCACCAACGTCTACCGCGGCATCTCGGCGCGCGACCTCTACCAGGAGGTCAAGGACAAGCTGGGCGTGCCGGTCATGTACACCGAGTTCGGCTGCGACGCCTTCAACGCCATCACCATGAAGGAGGACCAGCTCACCCAGGCCAGGTTCCTGCTGGGACAGTGGCAGGAGATCTACGAGCAGTCCGCCGGCAAGGGCCGCGTGGGCAACTGCATCGGCGGCATGACCTTCCAGTGGAGCGACGGCTGGTGGAAGTTCATGCAGGAGAGCCGCCTGGACATCCACGACACCAACGCCTCCTGGCCCAACGGCGGCTACTGGGTGGATTTCCGCGAGGGCGAGAACAACATGAACGAGGAGTGGTGGGGCATCTGCGCCAAGGGCTTCACGGGCGTCGACGGCACCTACGACGTCTACCCGCGCGCCGCCTACTACGCCCTGCGCGACGCCTACATCCTGGATCCCTACGGGCCGGCAACGGACCTCGAGACCATCCGCGCCCACTTCGCCCGCATCCAGCCCATGGACTGCACCATCGAGGCCCGCGGCGACGCGGCGGCCCTCACCGCCGACGCCCTGGCCAAGGTGCGCGTGTCCGGCCTGCGCATGGAGTTCACGAGCTACAGCACCGGCGGCGAGAACGTCAGCACGCCGTCCGACTCGGAGCCGCCGCAGGCCGGGTATCCCGCCTTCCGCGGCTTCGGCCACGGCCAGTCCTTCTACGCCGACATCGAGGCCAAGCCCAACGACGGCGTCATCGGCAAGGTATCCCTCAACGTGCTGGGCCGGGTGCCGGACAATCCCATCGACGAGATCTTCTACGAGAACCGCGGCCGCACCCTCGCGCTGAGCGACGAGGTGGGCGAGCGCGTCGATTTCTGGTCCAACGAGCGGGTAAAGGTCTACCAGGCCAGCGTCACCTGGGACGACCGCTGGTTCGTCCTGGACGCCTTCTACCGCACCGGCCACCTGCACTGGCAGTACGAGGGCGACTTCTTCGGCCTCTATCGCGACGCCTACTATGGGCCCAACGTGGACATCTACAACGGCGAGGCGCCGGTGGGCATGGAGATCGCCGGCAAGAAAAGCCTGAACGGTCTCAAGGTGGCCACCGGGCCGCAGCTCTGGTGGGGCGCCAATCCGGCCGTCTTCCTCAAGTACCGGCGCGACGTCCTCGGCAGCACCCTGACCGCCGTCTTCCAGGAGGACTTCACCCAGCAGACCGATCTCACCAGTTCGTCGGCCATCCCGGTCCAGGTCAACCGCAAGGCCTCGCTGCAGTTGCAGCGACGCCTGGGGCCCTTCGGCTTCGAGGGCGGCGTCCTGTGGGCCGGGCAGCCGCGCGTCGGCGACAGCTTCCAACTCGTGAGCGAGGAGGTCCTGGACGCGGGCGGCCCCGTGGCGACCGAGGACGTGCTCACCGACACCATCAAGGACGAGGACACCTGGGGCTTCAAGGGCAAGCTGACCTGGCAGCAGGGACGCTGGAACTGGTACGGCCAGGGCGCCTACATGGGCCTGGTGTCCGAGGGCGGCCCGACAATGATCCCCACTTACACGGGCTGGACGCTGAAGGACAGCGGCATGGGCAACCAGATGAACGCCATCACCGGCCTGGCCATCGGCATGGGCGACTGGCAGGTCGGCCCCAACCTGCTGTGGCAGAAGCCCATCGTGGGGCCCATGCCCCATGCGGACGACCTGCAGTACACGGCGGGCAATCCGCGCAACTGGATGGTCGATCCCTTCGCCGTGATCTGGAACCGCGAGACCACCGCCGCCGAGCTCATGTTCGTCTACGATCCCACGCCGGCCACCTGGTTCTGGAGCTGGGACAGCGATCGGAAGGAGGACGCCGACCTGGCCGCCAGCATCAGCATCGTCGGCAAACGGCACCATACCACGGCCGATGCGCGTCCCTTCTACAGCGAGACAGGCGTGGTGTACCCCTTCCCCGGCGCCACGCCGGCCCGCGACCTCTGGGAGGTGCGCTCCCGCGTGGTCAACCGTCTCGGCAACGCGAAGATGATCAGCCAGCTCTGGTTCGGCCCCCAGGAGCCCAACGGGGACAACGCGCGCCTGATCAACCATTTCGGATTGGCCACCCGCGTGCTCTGGCCCTCGGTGGCGCTGGCCGGCCACGTGGTAGCCAACGGGTTCGGTCCCTACGACTACCACCGGGACCACAACCTGACCTATCCGCTGCAGCTCATGGCGGACGTGTCCTACAACCTGGGCAGCCCCAAGTGGCTGGACCTGCCCCAGACCCGCTTCGGCGTGCGCGCGACCTACCGCACCCTCGACCGCTACTCCCCGCGCTTCGCGCCCGAGGGCTATCCCGAGCCCGCGGTCGGCGAGCTGTATCCCGAGGACGCGCCCGAGGGCCGTGAGTGGGAGATCCGCACCTACCTGCACATGGTCCTGCAATAACCTAGTTGTGCCTCCGAGAATGTGTCCGGCCCGGCTGTTGCAGCCGGCCGGACATGTTCCAAGACAAGACCACACGACCTGACTTCCGTCCGCCCTTCTGCCCTAACCCTGACTGCTGCTACCACAATGAGTTGCAGCCCGGATGGCGATACAAGAAGATCGGCTTCTACACTCGACAAACCGCCCCGCACTGTATCCAGCGATTCACATGTCTCAGTTGCCGCCGCTCCTTCAGTACACAGACCTTCTCGACCACGTACTGGCAGAAACGACCTGACATCGACCGCCAGCTCTTCACCAAGTCCACAGGCTGCATGTCAAACCGCCAGGTCGCCCGAGACCTCGGCGTCAACCCCGAAACGATTAATCGCCATCTGGCCCGCCTCGGACGACATTGCTTGCTCTTTCATGCTCGGATGATGTCGACCGGACCGCCTGCCGCGCAGATCGTCATCGACGGTTTCGTCACCTACGAGTGGTCCCAGTACTTCCCGTTCCACCACCATCTGGCTGTCGAGAAGGAAACAGACTTCTTCCTCTACTTCACCGACAGCGAGGTACGGCGCAGCGGGACGATGACCAAACAGCAGAAACAGCGCCGTGAGGAACTGGAGCGATTGCATGGACGTCCGGATCCAGGGGCCGTACTGAAGGACGTGATCGAACTGCTGGACGTGGTCGCAAACAGCCAGCCGGAGGTGACAATCTATAGCGACGAGCACCGAGCATATCCTCGTGCGATGCGGGCCGCTGGGATTGCCGGCCGTCACGTTGTGACCTCGAGCCGGGCCCACCGCGGCAATCGCAATCCGTTGTGGGAAGTGAACCTGTTGGATCTGCTGATCCGACACAGCGGAGCGAATCACAAGCGGGAGACGATCGCATGGTCGAAGCGGCGTCAAGGAAGCGCGGAACGTCTGGCGGTTTTCCTGGTGTGGCGCAACTACATGAATGGTCGGCGGGAGAAGCGGCGTGGGAGTCGGACGCCGGCAATGGAGAGGGGGATGGTGCAGAAACGGTTGACGGTAGAGGAGGTCCTGCAGGAGCGGATCTTCCAGTCGAAGGCGCGAATCCCGGCGCGATGGCGGGAATACTACGGGCGACGACTCAAGACGCGGGCCTTGGCTAGCAACAGAGAGCACTTGCTGAAGTATGCGGCATGAGGGGAGGCCAGCCGCAGCAGTACTGTGATGTCCGTAGACACATTATCGAAGGCACAACTCAGTCGCCGTCCTTGCGGCGGGCCCTCACGGGCATCACCACCTGCGGGAACAGCCGGGAGTCGTCGAGGGCGGCCTTCAGCACCAGGGTGGCCGCGCCCACGGCGACCGAGCGGGGGCCGAGTTCGCTGGCGCGGATGCGCGCCGCGGCGACGGAGTCCACCAGCGTACGTTGCTCGACGGTCTCGCGCAGGGGGTCGAGCAGCAGGTCGCCGAGCCGGGAGAGGTCCCCCCCGATGATCACCAGCGACGGGTTCAGCAGGTTCATCATGCCGGCGACGGCGACGCCCAGGTGCTCGGCCGCCTCGTGGGCCAGCTGCAGGGCGAGGGGATCGCCGGCGAGGGCCGCGTCCTCGATCTCCAGGATCGTGCTGCGGTGGCCGGCCAGCTTGCTGTCCGGGTGCTCGACGCCCAGCTCGGCGGCGCGCGCCATCAGCGCCCGTCCGCCCACCAGGGTGACCAGGCAGCCCCGCAGGCCGCAGACGCAGCGCTCCCCCTGGGGATCGATGGCGACGTGGCCGATCTCGCCCGCGACGCCGGTGGCGCCGCGGTAGATCTCCCCGCCGATGACGTGTCCGGAACCGATGCCCGTGGCGACCTTGATGTAGGCGATGTCGTCCGCGTCGCGGCCCACGCCCCACCAGTGCTCGGCGAGGGCGCCCAGGTTGGCGTCGTTGTCGACCATCAGGGGGACGTCGTACTGGCGGGCGAGGTCGTCCAGGCCGAGACACTCCTCCCAGGCGGGCAGCACGACCTTCGAGAGACGGTTGGGATCGGCCGGATCCACCGGGCTGGCGACCGCGACGCCGATGCCGACCAGGGGCCGGTTCCGCGCGGCGGGGGCGCCGAGGCAGCTGCGGCAGAGTTCCGCGATGAGCTCGCGCGTGCCGTCGGGATCGGTGCGGACGCTGTGGTCCCGGGACTCCGTGGTGAGCACGTTCCCGCGCAGGTCGGTCAGGACGACGACCACGTGCGCCGCGCTCATCTCGACGCCCAGGATGACGCAGGCGTCGTCCCGGAACTCGAGCACGATGGGCCGGCGTCCGCCCCGCGACGGCCCCTCGCCCACCTCGGCGACCAGCCCCATGGGCAGGATCTCGTTGACGATCTCGGAGACGGTGGAGCGGGACAGGCCCGCCAGCCGCGCGATGTCGGCACGGGAAATCCGCTGCTCCTGCCAGATCAGGCGGAGCACCGCGTCGGCCAGGGGCCGGGGGCGGTCCGGATCCGACCGCCTCAGGCCCTTCCACTGCAGGTTATCGTTGTACATCCGGTGCGTTCCTTCATATGGACCTTCGACCGTCGGCCGAACACTAGCGGTGCCAATAGATGTTGTCCACCAGAACGAGCGGCGTGCCGGTGAGGCCGAGCGGCGTGCTGAGCACGATCTGCCCGACGTGGTCCAGCGGGACGGTCATGCCGAAATCCGCGATGGGGATGTCCAGAGACGTCCAGGCGCCGGCCGTGAAGGCCGGTGTCGAATCCGCGTCGAAGACGAGCTGCACCTGCTCGAGGTTGTTGCCGTTGTCCCCGTCGAAGGCGACGATCTCGACGTTGAAGATCTCCCCCTGGGGCGCGAAGACGTCCAGGTGGAGATGGGTCATCCCGGTGACGTCGACGGTCCGGGACGCGAAGTCGATGCCCGCCCAGTTGAGAGTCGAATACATCTTGGTGTTGTCGCCCTCGAGCACGAAGTCGGAGACCTCGGTCGACTGGCCCCAGTCGGGATTCCAGTTGTCGACCGGGATGTCGTCGTAGACGTCGCTGAACACCGAGATCACGTCGCCGGCGGGCAGTGTCGGCGCAGGCGCGGTCCCCGCCGGCGGATCGTGGGCGTAGATGTAGACGTAGCCCTGCGCGTCCTGGAGGCCCAGGGTGGCCGTAACGCGCACCTCGCCCGTGCCGACGATCCTGATCCCGTGCCCCTCGATCACGGCCACGGCCGGGTCCTGGGAGACGAGCTGGAAGTAGTTGGGCGAGTGGTCCACGGTGATGAACTGGCCGTCGATGTTGTAGCGCGTGTAGGCGTTGCCGGGCTGGCCGAGGGCGCCCACGAAGTAGTGCTTCAGCGTCGGGGACAGCACCGGGTTGGTATCGTCGATGCCGTCTATCTCGGCGAAGCGGATGTCGTCGAACCAGATGTCGTGCCCGTCCGGGTGCTGGGCCTCGAAGCCCTCCGCGATGGTGAACATCCCCCGCTCGGCGAACAGCTTCTCCGCGGCCGGGATGGGGACGACGACGTAGGTCCAGTCGGTGGTCAGGGGGGTGTTCTCACGGCCGGCCTCGTAGAGTGAGGTACCTGTGTTGTCGTTGCCGAAGCCGACCGTGTTCAGTGTGACGTCGACGCTGGAGCGTGCCCAGAACGTCAGGGCGTCGTAGTCGACCAGGTCCCGCTTGGCGATCGACGTCAGCACGCCCCCGGCGTAGCCGCCCAGAGCGGAGCCCGCCGGCGGCACGCTCACCTTCAGCGACCAGTCGCCGCTGTGGGCGAAGGTCGAGTCCAGGGCCACGACGTAGGGATCGGTGCCCGAGAAGGGCTGGAAGTAGACTCCTTCGATGGCCTCGTCGAAGACCAGGGGATCGTCCAGCGCGCGGGCGGCCTCGAGATCCGTGGGGGTCCGTTGGCTGCACCCGGTACCGAGGATCAGCAGGGAAAGCGCCGTCAGGACGAACAGATGGCGTCTGGTCAACATCGCGTCTTGCCTCCGTGTGGAACGGTCGAATCAGGAGCGGCCGGCGGTCGCCCGCGGGGATTCACGCCTTTGTACGGTAACCGATCAAAGTATGGACCAGAGCCGCCGACCTGTCAAGCCGGGGAAACCGCACCGACCAGCGCCGGTGCCCGGGGAATCGCCCAACTACTCGCGGGACAACGACTCCCGCACCTCGACCTCCGCCACGCCGAACTCGGCCGACTCGGTGTAGAACAGGGCCGTGGCGTCGATGCCCCTCTCCCGCACGCAGTCCAGCGCCTCCGCGACCGGCGGCACCCGCCGCAGCCCCGGCGCGACCACGAACATGAACAGCCACACGCAGACCAGGCCGGCCAGCAGGCGCCCCCAGCGGGCGGCGACGGTTCCGCGCCCCGCCATCAGATCTTCTCCGTGATGTGGGGGAAGACCACGTAGAAGGACAGCCAGGCGATCAGCAGGGTCAGCACCAGGTTGAAACCCTGGGTGCCCGCGTAGAGGGTCAGGGGCTTGCCGCCCTTGAAGTGCTCGGCCAGCTCGCGGAAGTTGGTGGCCAGGCCGATGCTCACGAACGCCAGGCAGAACATCCAGCCGCGGAGCAGCTTGGTGCCGCCGCGGATCACGCCGTGGTCGATCAGGGTGTAGCCCGCGTCGTTGCCCATCAGGCCGTAGATGATCGAGAAGACGACCGAGACGCCGATGAATCCCAGCACGAACTTGGGCAGGCGATACCAGATCTCCATGGCGCCGACGCTGCCGCCCTCGCGGCGCTCCACGCGCATGGTCCAGTAGAGGGCCACGAAGAAGGCCACCGCGCCGATCATCACGTTCTGGATCATCTTGATGGTGGCCGAGGTGTAGAGGGCCTTCTCGCCGAGGAAGGCGCCGGCGGCGGCCACGGCGCCGGTGGCGTCGATGGTGCCGCCCATCCAGGCGCCGCCCAGGACCTGGCCCATGCCCACCGCCTTGATCAACGCCGGCATGCCGATCATCATCAACGAGGTGAAGATCAGCGAGAGCCCCACCGCCAGGGTGAGCTCCTCCTTCTTGGCCCGGCAGGCGGTGGCCGTGGCGATGGCGGCCGACACGCCGCAGACCGAGGCCGCGGCGCAGATGGTCACGTTCAGCGTCTTGCTGGGCACCTTGAGCCAGCGGTCGCCGACGATGAAGCCGAAGATCAGCACCGTGGGCGTCACCAGCCAGGCCACGAAGATGCCCGGGATGCCGATGGTGACGATCTTGCCGAACAGGATCTCCGCGCCCAGCAGCACCAGCCCGGTCTTGATGAAGAACTCGGTCTGCACCGCGGGCGCGACCCAGCGCGGGGTGCCCACCGTGTTGCTGACCAGCATGCCGAAGAGGATCGCCCAGGCGGCGTAGCCGATGCCGTACTCCTTCATCAGGGCCTGCTGGGAGGCCGCGTACGCCAGCACGGCCAGCGCGAAGACGAAGAGGACGCCCCGCACGAAGCGCCAGAAGGGGATGCCCAGAAAGCGCAGGCCGAGGCCGAAGAGCAGGGCCAGGACGCCGCAGACCACGGCGAGGCCCGGCAGGCCGTTGTAGGCCCTCGCCCGCGCCTTCCTGGCCGCGCTCGCGGCGAGGGTGCGGGCGTCGCGCCAGTCGGCGATGCGGGCCCGGGCCGCTTCGTTCAGGCCCTCGTCGGCGAAGCCGGCCGCGCGGGCGGACTGCTCGGCGGCCAGCGCCGCCGCGCGGGCGGCGGC
>CAZTWK010000032.1:0-38192 GCA_964617805.1 uncultured Fibrobacteraceae bacterium
ACAGCAAGGACGAGATCCTCGCCATGTACCTCAACGAGATCTACATGGGCAGCGGGACCTACGGCATGCAGGCGGCGGCACGCACCTACTTCGGCAAGAACCTGTGGGAGCTCGCGGACGCGGAGGCGACGCTGCTCGCCGGCGTCATCCAGCTGCCCGAGGTCTACTCGCCCAGGCGGCACCTGGACCGCGCCTACCGGCGCCGCGCCGTGGTGCTGGAGTCCATGATCGCGGCCGGCTACCTGGAACGCGAGGAGGCCCGCGCGATCAGCGACACCGAGGTCGTCGTCTCCGGTCCCAAAGCGGACGCCGACGCGCCCGGCTTCGCGGCCTACTTCGTGGAGGAGATCCGCAAGCGCCTGGAGGAGCGCTACGGCTACGAGGGGCTCTACAACAAGGGGCTGCGTGTGACCACCACGCTCGTGCCCGACTACCAGCGCTGGATGGAGACGGCCACGGAGAGCCACCTGCAGGCCATGGAGCTGGAGAACGAATACGAGTTCACCAAGGCCACGCACGACAGCCTGGCCGCGCTGGGCGAGGCGCCAGAGCGCCTCGAGTACCTGCTGTCGGCGTCGGTGCTGATGGACGTGCGCACAGGCGCCGTGATGGGGCTCGTCGGCGGCCGCGACTACAACGACTCCAAGTGGAACCTCGCCACCCAGGCCACGCGCCAGCCCGGGTCCATCTTCAAGCCCGTGATCTATCTCACGGCCCTCAACCACGACTACGTGCCCTGCTCCATCCTCATGGACACGCCGGTCCTGATCGACACCGGGGTCAGCCTCTGGCGCCCGCGCAACTTCAACAACCGCTTCATGGGCCCCATGACGGTGCGCTACGCCCTGAGCCACTCCAAGAACGTGGTCACGGCGAAGCTCATCAACGACTTCGGCGTGGCGCCCGTGCTGGACACCGCGCGGCAGATCGGCATCACCAGCAACCTGCCGCCGGTGCACGCGCTGGCCCTCGGCGCTGGCGAGGTGAACCTGCTGGAGATGGTGGCCGCCTACGGCGCCTTCGGCAACCACGGCGTGCACGTCGACCCCTACTTCATCACGCGCGTGGAGACCGAGAGCGGGGAGATACTCGAGGAGGCCCGCATCCGGCAGCGGGAGGTCCTGGACCCGGCGGTGGCCTACCTCATGAGCAACCTGATGGAGTCGACTTTCGCGCCGGGCGGCACCGCCGCGGGCGCCCGCTGGATGGGTTTCCAGAAGTCGGCGGCCGGCAAGACCGGCACCTACAACAAGTACACCGACGCCTGGTTCGTGGGCTTCACGCCCTCCTTCGTCGCCGGCGTCTGGGTGGGCTTCGACGAGAAGATCAACATGGGACGCCGGGCCACCGGCTCCCACATGGCCCTGCCCATCTGGGCCGGATTCATGAAGGAAGTGACCCGCAACCGCGCCGACGAGCCCTTCGTGCGGCCGGCGGGCATCGTCGACAAGCACGTGTGCCTGCGCTCGGGCATGCTGGCCACCACGCGCTGCGACTCCACGGCCCTGGAGATCTTCCTGGCAGACAACTTCCCCCAGCGCCCCTGCGACATGCACGGAGGCCCCCTGCAGGACTTCGACGGTTTCCAGAAGGATTTCAGCGACCTCGACGACGAGGACGAGTTCTAGCCTGCCAGCCGGCCCAGGACCAGGTCCGGCGCCGGTGACGGCGCCTCGTCGACGGCCACGGCGGCGACCACGCGCGCGGCGGCCCGGGCCGCCGCGTCGGCGTCCCGGCTGCGGATCCAGGCCAGCGGCTCGCCCGCCTCCACCCGGTCCCCCCGGCGCACCGTGAAGTCGATGCCGGCGCTCAGGTCGAGGGCGTCCTCGACGCGCAGGCGCGCGCCGCCGATCTCGGCCAGGGCCCCGCCCAGCTCGCGGCAGGCGATCTCGCCGATCCAGCCCGCGCGCGGCGCCTCGACGGCCAGCGCGCGCGGCGCCAGGTCGAGGCCGAAGTCCGCGTCGTCGGGATCCAGGCGACCGCCCTGGGCCTCGACCCAGGCCGAGAGGGTCGCCAGGGCGCTGCCGTCGTCCCACACCTTGCGGACCTGCGCCGCGGCCGCCTCGCGGTCGGGCGCCTGTCCGGCCGTGAGGATCATCTCGGCCACGAGGGCCTCGGTGAGGGCCGTCAGGTCGGCCGGCGCCGCGGTGCGCCCGCCCGGACGCAGGGCGGCGAAGGCCTCGACGGTCTCGTTGGCGTGTCCCACGGCCACGCCCAGGGGCTGGGACATGTCGGAGAAGATCACGGCCATGCGACGCTGCCAGGCCCCTCCGATGCGAACCAGGGCTTCGGCCAGGGCGCGGGCCTCGTCCATGGAGGTCATGAAGGCGCCCGACCCCACCTTGAGGTCGATGACGATGGTCTGCGGTCCGGCCGCGAGCTTCTTGCTCATGATGCTGGCGGTGATCAGGGGGATGCAGTCGACGGTGCCGGTCACGTCGCGCAAGGCGTAGATGCGGCCGTCGGCCGGCGCGATGCCGGGCCCCTGGCCGATGATCGCGCAGCCCACGTCGGCCACCGTGCCGATGAAGGCGTCGTTGTCCAGGTCGATGCGGTAGCCGGGGATGGCCTCCAGCTTGTCCAGGGTGCCGCCGGTGTGTCCGAGGCCGCGCCCCGAGAGCATGGGCACGCGCAGGCCGCAGGCCGCCGCCAGCGGGGCCAGCAGCAGGCTCACCTTGTCGCCCACGCCGCCGGTGCTGTGCTTGTCGGCGGTGGGCGCGAGGTGGTCCAGCTCGAGCTGCTCGCCCGAGCGGAGCATGGCGCCGGTCAGCGCGGTGACCTCGTCCGGGTCCATGCCCCGGAACCAGACGGCCATGAGCAGGGCCGCCATCTGGTAGCGCGATACCTCGCCCGCGGTGAAGCCGGCGACCACCTCCTCGATCTCCCCGCTGGACAGGACGCCGCCGCGTTTCTTGGTCTCGATCAGGCGCACGACGTTCATCGCTCGGCTCCGCTCTCGAAGGTGTCGAAGGGGCGCGGCATGAGGTCGCGCAGCACGAAGGACTCCACGTCCTCGCCATTGCCCGCGAGGTGGATCGTCATGTCGGGGGCGAACTCCAGCAGCACCTGGCGGCAGGCGCCGCAAGGTGGTGTCGGATCGTCGGTTGCGGTGGTCACGGCGCAGGCGGCGAAGTCGGTGCACCCCTCGGCGACCGCCCGGAAGACCGCCGCCCGCTCGGCGCAGATCGACAGCCCGAAGCTGGCGTTCTCCACGTTGGTGCCGGTGTAGATGCACCCGTCGGCGCCCAGCAGGGCGGCGCCCACGGAGAAGCCCGAGTAGGGGGAATGGCTTTGCCGCATGACCGCGCGCGCGGCCGCGACCAGTTCGTCGCGCCTGTCGTCCATCACGTCTCCTCCCCCGGCCGCAGGTCCGCCAGGAAGCTCGTGCCGAGTTCCGGGGCGTCCAGGCCGAAGTAGTCCGCCAGGGTCGCGCCCAGGTCGGCGAAGGTCTCTCGCACGCCGAGTCCGCGGCCCCGGTCGTCGCCGCTCAGCAGGGCCAGCAGGGGCACGTACTCCCGCGAGTGGTCGGTGCTCGGGGTGGTGGGATCGTTGCCGTGATCGGCGGTCAGCAGGAGCAGGTCGCCCGGGCGCAGGCCGTCCACGAAGCCCGCCAGCCAGCCGTCGAAGGCCACCAGGTCGCGGGCCATGCCCTCGGGATCGTTGCGGTGGCCCCACAGCATGTCGAAGTCCACCAGGTTGAGCAGGTAGAGGGTATCGTCCGCGTCGGCGGCGGCGTAGAGGTCGGCCAGGGCCGCCATGCCCGCCGCGTTGGATTTCGATTTGATCTTCTCGCTGATGCCCGTGTCCGCGTAGAGGTCGGCGATCTTGCCCACGGCGGTCACGGGGATGCCCGCCTCGGCCAGGCGCGCCAGCAGCAGGTGTCCCGGCGGCGCGACCGAGAAGTCGCGCCGGTTGGGCGTGCGAGTGTAGTCGCCGTCGGCACCGAGGAAGGGCCGGGCGATGACGCGGCTCATCTCGTGGGGAGGGAGCAGCATGGCGCGCGTCACCGCGCAGACCCGGTAGAGCTCCTCCAGCGGTACGACCTCCTCGTGGGCCGCGATCTGGAAGACCGAGTCGGCCGAGGTGTAGACGATTAGCTTGCCCGTGGCCACGTGCTCGTCGCCCAGCTCCTGGATGATCCGGGTGCCCGAGGCGGGGCGGTTGCCGATGAGGTCGTGGCCGGTGGCCTCGCGCCAGGCGTCGAGCAGGTCCGCGGGGAAGCCGTCCGGGTAGGTGGGATAGGGCCGCTCGGTGAGCACGTTCATGAGCTCCCAGTGGCCGGTGGTGCTGTCCTTGCCCTTGGAGAGCTCGGCCATGCGGCCGTGGGCGGCGCGCGGACGGTCGGCCGGCGGCACGCCCGCGATCTCGTGGAGGTTGCCCAGCCCCAGCGCCTGCAGGCAGGGCACATCGAGGCCGCCCACGTGGGCGGCGGTGTGGCCGAGGGTATCGGAGCCCGCGTCGCCGTAGGCGTCCGCGTCGGGCAGGGCGCCCACGCCGAGCCCGTCCAGGATGATCACGATGGCGTTGCCCAAATCCGTCTCCCTTCGCGCGATAGACGTCCAGACTAGGCTGGCCCTCTACGGTAAGTCAACGGGGCGCTGCGGGCAAGCGGGCGCCAGTCCGTCCTTGTCTGGCCGGTGCCGTCGCGTATCATGGAGCCATGCATGCCGACCTCTTCCGATCCGACGACGAACAGCCGCGCGAGCCCGCGCAGGAGCAGGCTCCCACGCCGGCGGCGCCCTCCCCGCTCGCCGAGCGCATGCGACCCCGTTCGGTTGACGAGATCGTCGGCCAGGACGACCTGCTGGGCCCCGGACGTCCCCTGCGCCGCCTGATCGACGGGGGCGCCATCCCCTCGCTGCTGCTCTGGGGCCCCCCCGGCTGCGGCAAGACCTCCCTGGCGCGCGCCGCCGCCCGCGAGACCGACGCCCACTTCCTCGAATACAGCGCCGTCCAGGTGGGCAGCAAGGAGCTCAAGGCGGTGATGGCGGAGGCCGCGAAGATCCGCAGCAGCCTGGGCCGCAGCACCCTCATCTTCCTGGACGAGATCCACCGCTTCAACAAGGCCCAGCAGGATGCCCTGCTGCCCTGGGTCGAGAAGGGCGACGTCACCCTGATCGGCGCCACCACCGAGAATCCCTCCTTCGAGATCAACGCCGCGCTGCTCTCGCGCACGCGTCTGTTCGTGCTGCAACTGCTGGGCGAGGCGGACCTGGTGGCCATCATGCGGCGCGCGCTGGAGGATCCGCGGGGGCTGGCCGGCGCGGCGCCCGCCTTCACGGACGAGGCCCTCGGCGCCCTGGCCATCATGGGCGACGGCGACGCGCGCGTGGCCCTGAACCTGCTGGAGATGGCCGCGGCGGCGGCCGACGCCGACGCCGCGCTGGACACCGAGGACATCACGCGCATGGTCCGCGAGCGCAGCATCCGCTTCGACAAGGCCGGCGAGGAGTTCTACAACCTGATCAGCGCCCTGCACAAGTCGGTGCGCAACAGCGATCCCGACGCCGCCGTCTACTACCTGGCGCGCATGCTGGGCGGGGGCGCCGACCCCCTCTACGTGGCACGCCGCCTGGTGCGCTGCGCCAGCGAGGACGTGGGTCTCGCCGATCCCAACGCCCTGGTCCAGGCCATCGCCGCCCGCGACGCCGTGCAATTCGTGGGCATGCCCGAGGCCGCCCTCGCCCTGGCCCAGGCCTGCCTCTATCTTTCCCTCGCGCCCAAGAGCAATGCCTTGTATAAAGCCTACGGCGCAGCGGTCGATGTGACCAAGGAGGGGGTCAACCCGCCGGTGCCCATGCACCTGCGCAACGCCCCCACGGCCCTGATGAAGCAGCTTGGCTACGGCGACGGCTACGCCTATGCTCACGACGCGCCGGAGGGGGTCGCCGCCATGGACTGTCTCCCCGAGAGCCTGCGGGGACGCAGATTCTACACGCCGACGCGGCGCGGCCTCGAGAAACGTTACGCCGAGCGCCTGGACCGCATCCGCGAGTGGCGCGCCGGCGTCGAACGCGACGACGAAGCAGGAGACGAACGATGAAGAGAATCGGTGTGCTCACGGGCGGCGGCGACGCGGCCGGCATGAACGCGGCCCTGCGGGCGGTGACCCGGACCGCGCTGGGCGCCGGCGCCGAGGTCGTCGGTTTCCGCCAGGGCTGGCTCGGGCTCAGCGAGGGCAACGTGCGCCCCCTGACCACGGCCGACATGGGCGGCATCCTCCACCTCGGCGGCACCATCCTGCGCACCTTCCGCTATCCCGAGTTCGAGCATCAGGAAGGCCAGGACAAGGTGCGCGCGGCCCTGCGCGACCTGAAGCTGGACGGCATGGTGATCATCGGCGGCGACGGCAGCTTCCGCGGCGCGCGCGTGCTCGACCGCGAGTTCGACCTGCCGGTGATGGGCGTGCCCGCCACCATCGACAACGACATCCCCGGCACCGACTTCTCCATCGGCTTCGACACCGCCCTGAACATCGCCGTGGACGCCGTGGACAAGATCCGCGACACGGCCTCGAGCCACGGGCGCATCTTCGTGATCGAGGTCATGGGCCGCCACTGCGGCCTGCTGGCCATGGAGACCGGCCTCTGCTGCGGCGCCGAGGAGGTGCTCGTGCCGGAACTGCCCTTCGACCTGGACGCCATCTGCCGGCGCATCGAAGGCGGCTACGACCGGGGCAAGGAGCACGCGGTGATCATCGTGGCCGAGGGCGCGGCCAAGGCGCCCTACATCGAGTACGAGATGAAGTCGCGCCTGAAGCGCAGCGTGCGCATGGTGGTGCTGGGGCACGTCCAGCGCGGGGGCTCGCCCACCGCCTCGGACCGCGTCCTGGCCACCAAGCTGGGCGTGGCGGCCACGGAGATGCTGTTCGCCGACCAGCGCGGCAAGATGGTCGGGCTGGTGGCCAACAAGATCAAGACCAGCTCGCTGGTCTCGCGCGGGCACAGCACCACCGACACCGTGCTGGCCTACGAGGCGATGCTGCGCAAACTCACCTGAGCCGCCTCCGCAAGCTACGCAGAAGCCCTCCACCGAAAGGCGGAGGGCTTCTGCGTCGAATCTTCGCGAGGGCTAGTTGTGACCCTCGACGTAGGCGTTGGCGAAGCGGAACCAGTTGATCTTCATGGTGCCGCAGACGTGGCCGAGGTCGCCGTAGGTCCTGCGGCGCTCGACGCGGTTCTCCACCACGCTGGCCAGGGAGAAGGAACCCACCAGGGGCAGGTTGCGCTCCTTGAGCAGCTCGAGGATGTAGCCGGCGCCGTCCTCGAGGTCCACGATGCGGAAGGTGGACTTGGGAAATACCGCGTACCAGCTGTAGTCGCTGGCCGTGGGATTGGCCTGCATCTCCTCGCTCAGGTCGTGGCGGGGCATGTAGACGAAGTTCTCCACGATCGACTGCACCTGCAGCAGGGCGTCGCCCTCGTTCTCGGGCATGAACTCCAGGATGCGGCTCGCGCGCTGCCAGTCCAGGTCGGGCAGGGGCGCGCCGGGGGTCTCCATCTCGGAGTCAGTGAGCGTCTTGATGTCGGGCAGCACGTAGGCCTCGACCGAGTCCACCGGCGTGGTGATCTCGCCGCTGCGGGTGCGCTTCAGGAAGAGGTGCGTGGTCGTGTTGTTGGCGTCGAAGCGCTTCTGCACGCCGAGCAGGGAGCCGGCGTAGCTGGCGTAGTTGTTCTCGAGGTCCGGGCCGACCAGGAAGTGCATCTGGTTTCCCTTGCGGACGATGCCCACGTCGCCCTTGGCGTAGTCCAGCTGGGGCGCGTCGATCTCGAAGAGGAAGTCCGCGCTGAGAGTGTCGCCGGCCATCACGCGCTCGAGGGTCGTGTAGACGTAGGGATCGACCTCCTTATCCCCTCCGCAGCCGGCCAGTCCGACGAGAGCCGCGGCGGCCATGGCCAGCAGGATGGGATACGAGGCCCGGCGCGGTGAGGACAGAACAGCAAACATGGAAAACCTCCCTTGGCGTATCGATCGCATCAACCGGCGTACGGCCGGATGATCATGGACATCATCAGGTTGGCAAAGTCATCTTGCGGCATGTTATCCGCCGCTCCGTCCAGCGTCAAGCCCGGCGCGGGGCGGACGCTATGAAATTGGCGACTTCGGGCGGAAAATGCAAATGGTTAAAAGGGCGGGGGCGCCCGGATCAGAGACCGGGCAGGGCCTCGGCTAGCTCCAGCAGGAGTTCGTGGGAGGGTTTGTTGCAGTCCCACAGGGTATGGAAGACGTCCCAGTGCTGCGGCAGGAGCATGCCCGTGGCCGAAAAGGTGCGGAAGAAGCGGCGCCGGCGCTCGGCCACCGGATGGCCGGGCATGGCGGCGCGGCGCAGGCGGCCGTCCACCGTCACGGCCCAGGCTTCCTGGTAGGACTCGGTCAGCCGGCGCGGCACATCGTCGGGCCGCACCACGCCGGTCAGGATGTCCCGCACGGCCAGGAACTGGTGGTGGAGATAGCGCTCGGCCTTGCGTACGGAGAACCTGGCCGGCGTGCCGGATTCGGGATCGCGCCGCTCGCCGAGCTCCCAGGGCAGCGAGGCCGGCCCCATGGTCAGCGAGGCCGCGCTGTCGCGCAGGAAGAGATCCTCGTGGCAGTAGAGGGTCAGGGTCGAGCGGCCGCGGATGCTGAGCCAGGAGCGCTCGTCGGCCGCCACGTCGTCCACCACCAGGGTGATCCCGGTCAGCCAGGTCGCCAACTCGTGCTGGTCCTCGGCGGCGCGCGCCAAGGGCAGCAGGCGCTCCCCGTGACGCCAGTCGGCGGGCAGGATCACGATGTGCTGGGTCAAGCCTATGACTCCTCGATCAGGGGTCCGCCGTCGACGGGGCGGAGCCGGGCGGTGAAGTGGCGCAGCACGGGCGCTTCGTACTCGATCTCCAAACCACGTAGACGTTCGCTGCGTTCCCTAAGTTGCCCGCAAATTTCCGCCACGTAGGCCAGGTGCGTCTCGGTGTAGACGCGGCGCGGCACCGCCAGGCGCACCAGTTCCATGGCGGGATAGGCCGTCTCGCCCGTCTCGGGATCGGCGTGGGCGAACATGAGACTGCCGATCTCCACGCCCCGCACGCCCCCCTCCAGGTACAGGGCGCAGGCCAGGGACTGGGCGGGGAACTGGGACTGGGGGATGTGGGGCAGCAGGCTCTTGGCGTCCACGTAGACGGCGTGCCCGCCCACGGGCTTGATGATGGGCACGCCTTCGGCCTGCATCAGTTCGCCCATGCGGCGCACCTGCCCGATGCGGTAGGTCAGGTAGTCGTCGTCGACGACCTCGCGCAGCCCCTGGGCCACGGCCGCCAGGTCGCGTCCGGCCAGCCCGCCGTAGGTGCGGAAGCCCTCGATCAGGATCAGCAGGTTGGTGATGTCCTGGGCCCAGTCGTCGTTGTTCAGGCAGAGGAAGCCGCCCATGTTGACCAGCGCGTCCTTCTTCGCGCTCATGGTGCAGCCGTCGCCGAGCGCGAAGATCTCGCGGGCGATGTCCTTGATGGACTTGTCCGCGTAGCCTTCCTCGCGGCGCTTGATGAACCAGGCGTTCTCGGCGAAGCGGCAGGCGTCGAAGATCAGGGGCAGGCCCTTGTCCCGGCAGAAGTCGCTCACGGCGCGGATGTTCGCCATGGACACCGGCTGCCCGCCACCGCTGTTGTTGGTGATGGTCAGCATGACGAAGGGAATGCGGTCGCCGTACTTCTCATAGGCGGCGCCGAGCTTGTCGAGGTCCATGTCGCCCTTGAAGGGCAGCTCCACCGAGGGGTCGAGGGCCGCGTCGATCACGCAGTCCAGGGCCTTGGCGCCCTGGTGTTCCACGTTGGCGCGCGTGGTGTCGAAATGGATGTTGTTGGGCACCACCGATGCCTCGTCGAGGCGGGTGGTGAAGAGCAGGTTCTCGGCCACGCGTCCCTGGTGGGTGGGGATCACGTGCTTGTAACCGAAGATGTCGCGAACCGCCTCCTCGAAGTCGTAGTAGTTGCGGCTGCCCGCATAGGCCTCGTCGCCCTGGATCAGCGCGCCCCACTGGGCGTCGCTCATGGCCGAGGTGCCGCTGTCGGTCAGCAGGTCCACGTAGATGCATTCCGAGGGGATGCTGAAGAGATTGTAGCCCGACTTCTCGAGGCAGGCCTTGCGCTGGGCCGGACTCACGCTCTTGACGGGTTCGACGACCTTGATGCGGAAGGGGACGAAGGGCAGTGCCATGGAACCACGCTCCGGTTGGACGGCTGTGTTATACGCTATGCCTGGTGGCCGGCCGAACTTAACAGCCGGCCACGGCGCGGACAAGGGACAGTCGCGCGCGCCGGCTCAGCCGTCGTCGGTCAGGGGCGAGCGGTCCTTGTAGAGGACCAGCAGACGGTCGGCCGCCCTGCGGGTGACGCGGTAATGCTGCAGCGGCGGCTCGGTGCCCAGGCAGAAATAGGCCAGCGAACCGGCGGGCGCGCCCTCTCCCTCCTCGGGCGTCGAGAGCATGAGCACCGGGCTGCCGCGGCCGGCCGGCGGCTGCTGGGGAAGTTCCGCCACGACGCGGCGCCAGGCCTCCAGCAGGGGCTTGGCGAGGAAGTCCGTGAGCTTCATCTCCGCAAAATCGTCCGCCAGGCGGGCGACGCGGAGCCGGCTGTCCGGATGGGCCAGCAGGGATTCGGCCCAGCCGGCGCGCGCGAGCCGGGCGTGGAAGCGCCCGACGCTGATCTCCGTCTCGCCGCCCAGCCCCTCGAGCCAGGCCCGGTAGGCGTCGGCGTCGGCGCGGGGCAGCAGGGCCGCGGCCGGCGCCTCGGCCGGCGCCTCCCCCTCCGCCTCGTCTCCGGCCAGGCGGGCGCCGGCGTCGCGCGCCACCGCCACGAACTCCAGGGGGCCCGGCAGCAGCAGGCGGTCCAGCTCCCAGCGGTAGACCGGCAGCCAGCCCATGCGCGCGGCCGCGCGGCCGAGGTACTCCAGGTCCGCGGGCACCGGCGCCACGGCGTGCCACAGCAGGCCGCCCCACTCCGACTGCTTCTCGCGCATGTGCGTCATGCCGTCGTCGAGGCTGGCCGTGAGCAGCGCGGCGGCCTCCCCGCGCCCCGATCGGCCCGGGCGCTGGCGGGGCCGGCGGCCGGTGACCTGTTCGGCCAGGTCCAGCACCTCCTCGCACACCCGGCGCGACTGGCGCCGCTGCTCGTCGAGGCGCCGCACGTCCTCCGCCTCGGGCTGGGTCAGGAAAAGATGCTCCCAGGACTCGGTGGCCAGCACCGGTTCCACCGTCCAGATCTGCACGCCGAGCCGGTAACGCTGGGCCAGGCGGAAACGCTCGGCGGGGCCCATGCGGTAGGCTTCCAGCAGGACCGCCACCTCCGTGGCCGGGCTGTGCGGGATGGTCTCGCCGGTCAGGGGCGCCCCTACGGCCAGGTCCGCGTCGAAGCGCACCCGGGGGCTGGGCGCGTGGACACCGCAGCGCCGCCAGGCCAGGTTGAAGCGGACGGCCGTGGCGGCGTCCGGGCAGAAGGCCGTCAGGTCGGTGCGCTCGCCGCCGGCCCGCACCAGGGCCTGGGCGATGGTCGCCAGGCGTCCGGTGCCCGACAGGCCCTCGAGCACCAGCAGGCCGGGCCCGCCGGCGGCGATGGCGTCGGCCAGGTCGCTGGCGATGACGGCGTGGGCCTGGGCGGTGTCGGGGATCGAGGCCCGGCGCGGCGGGGACGGGGGCGCCGGCCATTCGGCGATGAAGCCGGTGTGCCAGGCGTCCAGCAGGCGGATCCGCCAGGCGTCCTCCTCGCGGGCCAGGGCCGCCAGCAGGGTCGTCGCGGCAGCGGCGACCGCGGTGTCCTCGCGCTGGGGACCCGGGGCGGGGTCGGCGGAGATCTCACCCGGCGCGCCGGGCCCGCGCACGTGCCACAGCCCGAGCAGCACGCCGGTCTCCAGGGCCGCTTCGCCGAGAATCATGCCCGTCTCTTCGCCGAGCCGGACGGTCCCCGGCACGTCGCCGCCGTCGCCGGGCGCGAAGAGGGTGCGGAAGGCGCCGGCCAGGTAGTCGAGCTGGCAGTGCAGGTTGGCGATCACGTCCTTGAGGTCGCCCACGAAGCCGATGCGGCGCCGCGGGCCGTTGATGACGCCCCGCGCGGCGGCGTAGAGGAGGTTGTCGAGCTGGGCGCCCGTGGACGCCGCCTCCTCGCTGCCGGCGGGCAGGGTCAGGGACTCCCCCAGGAGGAAGCGGTCCAGCCAGGCGAGCTCCACCTCGTCGACCTCCAGGGGGAGATCGTCCAGGGAGAGGTGGCTCACGACGCCCGGGGGCAGCGAGCCCAGCAGCACGGGCAGGACCGAGTCCAGCAGGGGATGCAGCCGCATCAGCTTGTATTCCGCCTCCATGGAGGAGAGATCGCGGCAGAGCAGGCGCGGTCCGTCCTCGTCGGCCGTCTCGCCGGCGCCGGGGGGCCCGGCCGTGACGGCGGGATCGTCGTACACAGCGTTGAGCCAGGAGGTGACGCCCAGGATCTTGCGCGCCTCGGTCACCGGCAGCCCGGTCAGGATCTCCACCAGGCGGGGCGTGAGCCAGCCGCGCCAGCGCCAGGACGCGTCCAGGCCGGGCGGGGCGGCGAAACGCGCGACGAGCTGCGACTGGGCCGGACCGGGCTCGGCGCCGGCCGCAGCGGCCAGCCCGCCCCGGTCCGCCGTCAGCTCCAGGGGGTGGTACCAGAGGCTGACCGAGCCCTCCGCCTGGCGGCGGAAGACCTGGAAGTCGTCCTCGTTGGCGGGGGGTTCCAGCAGGGCGTGATGGCATTCCGGCGGCGGGACGGGCAGGTCGCCGTGCACGCAGACCAGCCAGTCCGGGGCGTCGGCGTCGCGGGTCGTGAGGTAGAGGTCGCGCTGCCGGCGCCAGGGCAGGCCCGTCTCGTCGAGCAGTTCCTTCAAGCGCCGCAGACGCTCCCCCGTGACCCACACGCACAGGGGGCGCCCCTGACGCAGATCCTCGCGCTCGCGCAGGGACGCCACCTTGCGACGCCAGATGTCGCGGTCGAGCCGGCGGCGCAGGGCCGGCTGCAGCCAGCGGCCGAGGTTCGCGCCGCAGGCGGGACAGGGTTCGCGCCACGCGCGCCAGCTCCGGACGAGTCCGCAGCCGGGGCAGGCGCAGTCGGGGTGGCCCAGGTGCCCGACGGGCACCGGCGGCAGGTCGAGGGGCACCTCGGCATCGACCGGGCCTTCCTCGAGATAGGCGCCGCCCTCGCCGGCGGCGAGCAGGGAGCGGAAGTAGGCGCGCCAGGCACGGGGCAGGCTTCCGGCGTGGAGGGTGGCCGGCGTGCGCAGCTCGTTCAGCACGAAGCGCAGCAGGGCGGCGTGGGCGAGGCCCGTGGTGCCGGCCGAGGGCAGCCAGCTGCGCAGGTCCGTGGCCCAGGTCTCGCGGGGCGGCGTGGCGTTGAGGCGCCGGCGCAGGAGGGGATCGGCCAGCTGCTGCGGCGTGGCCCAGACCACCGCGTGCCAGGCGCCCAGGTCCTCCCCGTGGGCGGGCAGGCAGGCGCCGGGCGAGAACACGGCGTCGCGCAGGGCCGTCGCCTCGGCGGGGGGCGCGTCGGCGATCACCAGCAGCCAGGCGTCCAGGTCCCCCCGCTCGCGGGCCCCGGCCACGTCGCGCAGGGTGGAGAGCCAGGCCGGTCCCGGCTCGCCGATCACCAGGCGCTGCGGCCGCTCGCGCCAGCCCGGCGGCAGGTCGCCCGCCGGGGCGGTCAGCACGCCGGCCGGCAGGCCCCGCAGGTCCGCGTCGAGCCAGCCCTGCACGCGCAGCCAGTCCACGGCCGCGTCCACGGCCGGATCCGCGCCGCCGCCGCGCGATCGCCAGCGGCGGGGAGCCCGCTCGGTCGCCAGGTCCGGTTCGGGCAGATCGTAGACCTCGGCCCGGTCGCCGCTGGCTGCCCGGGCGGCCTCGGCCGGCGGCAGCGGGAAGGGCGCCGTCGCCGACCCGTCGTCGAGGGGGAAGCTGCGCCACCAGCGGGGGTCGGCCACGTCGATCTCCGCGGGGCCGCGGCTCAGGAGCGCGCAGACCTCCAGGGCGCAGAGGGCACGGCGGCGTCGCAAGAGCAGGGGCACCGCGGCGTCGCGCTCGCGCCAGCCCCGGTGCGGGGCGGCCACGGTCCCGGCGCCGCTGTCGAGACTCTCCAGACGGGCGACCACCAGGTAGCCGTCGCGCAGGCGACCGCGGCGTCCGGCCGGCCGCCAGAAGTCGGCCGGCGCCTCCCAGTGCAGTTCCGGCGCCGTCTCGGGGCCGAACTCGCCCCGCTGGAAGGCGGCCAGGAAGGCGCGCAGCGGTCCCTCGCGCCCCGGCAGGACGTGCACGCGCCGTCCGGCCGCGCAGAGTTCGAGCAGGCGCTGCATCAGGCCCACGGCGGCCCGGCCCACTTCCACCGCGGCGTCGGGCGACGTGCCGCCCCCGGCCAGCCGCAGGTGCGGCAGTCGCTGATCCGCCAGGGCGAAACAGGCCGCGGGGCCGTAGGGCGTGAGCCAGTCGCGCAACTGGGTCTCCAGGTCGCCGCGCAGGAAACCGCCGCCCAGCACCAGCGACAGGTGGGCGCGGCCGGCGCCGGCGAGGGCGCGGTGCCAGGCGTGGGGATCGAGGCCGTGGGCGGTCAGCAGACGCCAGTGCACCGACGGGCTGTCACAGATCACCCAGGCCGCCTCGCGGTCGTCGTCCACACCCCAGGCCACACGAAGCGGGACCTCGTCCGCGACCAGGTCGTCCACCGTCCCGATCAGCACCTCCGAGCCGCGGGCGCGGGCCACGTACTCCCCGGCCCAGCCGTCGGCGCCGGCGTCCAGGGCGACGCGGGGCAGGGTCGCGACCTCCGCCCGGTAGGCGTCGTAGAGGGGGACGGCGCCGTGGTCGCGGGGGCGCAGGCCCAGGAAGTCCAGCAAGTCGCCATTGTGGGTCTCGGTGAGACGGCACCAGTGGAAGAGCGGCAACAGGTCGTGGCCGCGGCGGGCGTCGGGATCGAGCAGATCATCCAGGCGCGCCAGGGCCGCCGCGCGGTCGTGGACCTCCGCCCCGGGCGGGATCAGGGTGTGCCGTCCGCTGCGGCGGGCGACGAC
The DNA here is from genome assembly GCA_964617805.1 of uncultured Fibrobacteraceae bacterium. Taxonomy (GTDB): domain Bacteria; phylum Krumholzibacteriota; class Krumholzibacteriia; order LZORAL124-64-63; family LZORAL124-64-63; genus JAHIYU01. The sequence continues at coordinate 15,028 of CAZTWK010000032.1, forward strand.
GTCGGCGAAGGCCTCCCGGCGCGAAGGATCGTCCAGCACCAGCCGCCAGCGGCGCCGGTCCTCCCCCCACCAGGCCAGGACGTCGCCGGGACGCCCGGTGGAGACCACCGCCACGTCGTGCTCGGCGAGGGCGGGATCGAGGGCGTACTCGGGCGTCGCGCCGGCGACGGGATCGCCGAGGCGCGGGTTGGCGCGGTCCACCAGGGGCGTCAGGGCCAGTCCCGCGCCGGTCACGAGCTCCGGCGGCAGGAAGGCGGTCAGGAAGGCGGCGGGCCGGTCGCCCTGGCGCGCCAGTTCGCGCAGCCCGGCGCGCAGGGCCGGATCGGCCGCCAGCACGTGCTCCGTCACCGCCAACCAGAGACGGCCGCAGCCCAGGGCGTGATCCACGGCGCTGCCGGGCATCAGGCGGTCCGGATCGAGTTCGGGATGGAGCGGGGACGCCGTCCCGAGCTGGGCGTGCCGTCCGCCGTCCTCGCCGTCGAGCGGGGGCGGCACCGCCTCGAGCACCGCGTGAACGAACTCGTCTATATCCTCGGTTTCCAGCAGGTTACAGGGCTCTCCGCGCCGAACGACGCGTCCCGCGCAGACGGAGACGAGGGCCAGCAGATCCGCCGGATCCTCCTCCGGCGACCAGGACAGGACATCGCGGGGTTGGTCGCCCTGCCAGAGCACGAAACGCCAGGTCTCCCCCTCAGGGGCGGCCGAGGCCCAGGCGCCGGCGGCGAGGGCACGGCGGTCCACGGTTTCCAGGATGGCCCGGCGACGGGCCTCGTTCTGGCGGTTCGCCAGGGGGCCGGTCGACAGCAGCAGGGCGGCCTCGGCGTAGCGCGGCACCGGCAGGCTGACCGCCTGCACGTTGGCCAGGATCTCCGCCGCGCGCAGGCGCGCCTCGTCGCGGGGCTCCCCCGCTGCGGGTCCGGCGTCCAGGAAGTCGCGGTAGAGGGCGACGGCCCCCGCCGGATCGCCGAGGTGGCGGTCGGCGAGACGGGCGCGGTGCCAGCGCCGCTCGAGGTCGTGTTCCGGCGTGTTGAAGTGCTCGGCCTCGAGCAGGGCGGAGAGGTCGGCGGCCAGGGCGGCCCCGTCGGACGAGGCCGGTACACTCTCCAGCAGGCGCACGCCCCGGCGCACGAGATCGAGGCGGGCGTCGGCCGCCAGCGGCACGTCGGTGGGCACCACGCCGACGGGCGGCGTCTCGCCGCAGGCCAGTGCCGCCGCCAGGGCGCCCGCGCTGTAGGGATGGGGATCGAGGGCGGGTTGGCGCGCGAGGCGGCTCGCGGTGGCCAGGTACACGGCGAGGACGAAGAGGTCGAGCCGGGCGCGGGGATCGCCGCCGACGGGATCGTTCAGGGCCTCGCGCGCCCGGTCCAGAGCCACGCGGGCCGCCTCGGCGTAGCGGTCGGCGAAGCCCTCGGTCTCCTGCTGCCAGCGCGTGGCCTCGCCGGTTTCGTCCCGGCGGCTCAGCCCGCGCCAGAGCCGCCGCGCGGCGTCGCCCACGGTCTCGGTCCAGAAGACGCGGCCCGGCGAACCGGTCCGCGCGGCGACGGCCTCATGGTAGCCGTCCTCGGCGCCGCGGAGATCGCCCTGATCCATTCGCTCCGTCGCTCGGGCGAGGATCTCCCAGTAACTCATCACCCTTCCTCACACGACGATGTTCACCAGCTTGTTGGGGATCACGATCACCTTGCGCACGTCCTGTCCGCCGATCAGCTCGGGGATGCGCCCGTAGGCCAGGGCGTCGCGTTCCAGTCGCGCGGCGTCGGCGTCGCGGGGCGCTTCCATGCGCTCGCGTATCTTGCCGTTGATCTGCAACACGTAGGTGACGGTGTCCGCGATGAGATAGGACTCGTCCCACTCGGGCCAGCCCGCGTCGAAGACGCTCGTTTCGCCGTCCAGCTTCGTCCACAATTCCGCGCCCAGGTGGGGGGCGAAGGGGGACAGCATGCGCACCAGGGCCTCGAGCCCGTCCCGAAAGCGGGCGTCGTCCGGATCCACGATGCTGCGGCCCGCGTACTGGTACAGGGCGTTGGTCAGCTCCATGAGTCGGCTCAGGGCCGTGTTGAACTGGAAGCGCTCCACGTCCTGGGTGCAGCCCTTGATGGAGTTGTGCATGACCCGGCGCAGCTCCGGCCAGCGCTCCTGCGCCTCGTCGGGCGCAACGGAAGCGGCGTCGGCCGGGGCGTCTCCGGCCGGCGAGCGGCCCGCGCGCACCGCGTCGACCAGGCGCCACACGCGGTTCAGGTAGCGCCAGATCCCCTCGATGCCGTCGTCGGTCCAGTCGCCGCCCTCGGCGAAGGCGAAGCCGAACATCAGGTAGGTGCGCAGGGTGTCGGTGCCGTACTGCGCCAGGTAGTCCGCCGGCACGACCGTGTTGCCCTTGGACTTGGACATCTTGTCGCCCTCGCGGGTGATCATGCCCTGATGGCGCAGGGCCTTGAAGGGCTCCTCCGACGGCACCAGCCCCAGATCATAGAGCACCATGTTGATGAAGCGGGAATAGATGAGGTGGCCGTAGGCGTGGTCGGCGCCGCCCACGTACATCTCGATGGGGAACCACTTGGCGAGGGTCTCGCGGTGGAAGGGCGCGGTGTCCAGCCCCGGCGCCAGGTAGCGCAGGAAGTACCAGGAGCTGCAGACGAAGGTGTCCATGGTGTCCGGGTCGCGCCGGGCGGCGCCGCCGCACGCGGGGCAGGCGGTGTCCATGTAGGCATCGCAGGCGGCCAGGGGCGACTTGCCGCGCGGGCGGTACTCGGCCACGTCGGGCAGGCGCACCGGCAGCTCGGCCTCGGGCACCGGCACCTCGCCGCAGTCCGGACAGTGCACGATGGGGATGGGCGCGCCCCAGTAGCGCTGGCGGCTGATGATCCAGTCCCGCAGACGGTACTGGATGGTCGCCGCGCCCAGGTCCCGCGCGGTCAGCGACTCGACGATGCGGCGGCCGCCCTCGTCGCTGTCCAGGCCGTCCTGCTCGCCGGAGTCCATCATGGTGCCCGGCTCGGTGTAGGCCGCGTCCAGGGGCGCGGCGGGATCCGCGCCGGGCGCGAGGATGACCCGGCGCACGGGCAGGTCCAGCGCCGCTGCGAAGGAGAAATCGCGCTCGTCGTGGGCGGGCACCGCCATCACGGCGCCGGTGCCGTAGGTGGCCAGGACGTAGTCCGCCACCAGCACGGGCACCCGCTCGCCGTTGACCGGATTGACCGCCACGGCGCCCGTGTGGACGCCGGTCTTGGGCCGGTCGGTGCTCTGGCGGTCCACCTCGCTCAGGCGCTGAGCGTCGCGGCGGTAGGCGTCCACCTCGGCGCGGTGGTCGTCGTCGGTCAGGGCGTCGACCAGGGGGTGCTCCGGGGCCAAGGCCATGTAGGTCACGCCGAAGAGGGTGTCGGGGCGGGTGGTGAAGACGCGCAGCCGCACGCCGCCGTCGGCGTCGGTCTCCGTGTCGGGCGGCGGGTCCCCGGCGACGGCGTCGGCTGGCACGGTGAAGACCACGTCGGCGCCGTGGCTGCGGCCGATCCAGTTGGTCTGCTTCTTGCGGGTTTCCTCGGGCCAGTCAAGGTCCGCCAGGTTGTCGATCAGGCGGTCCGCGTACTTCGTGATGCGGAAGCACCACTGGGTCAGGTCGCGACGCTCCACGTCGGCGCCGTCCCGCTCGCACTTGCCGTCGACGACCTGCTCGTTGGCGAGCACGGTCTGGCAGGAGGGGCACCAGTTGACCGGCACCTCGGAGCGGTAGGCCAGTCCGTGGCGGTAGAGGGTCAGGAAGAGCCACTGGGTCCACTTGTAGTACTCGGGCGTGTGGGTCGACAGTTCGCTGCGCCAGTCGTACATGGGGCCCAGGGTGCGCAGCTGCTCGCGGATGACACGGATGTTCGCCGCCGTGTGCTCCCCCGGGTGCACGCCGCACTTGATGGCGTAGTTCTCGGCGGGCAGGCCGAAGCTGTCGAAGCCCACCGGCTGGAAGACGTTGTAGCCGCGCATGCGGCGGAAACGCGCCCAGGTGTCGGCGGGCACGTAGTTGTACCAGTGGCCCAGGTGGAGCTTGTCGCCGCTCGGGTAGGAGAACATGCTGAGGCAGTAGCAGCGGGGACGGTCGGCGTCGTGGTCCGTCTCGTCGTGGTGCGTCTCCGCCCAGCGGGCGCGCCAGCGCTGCTCTATCTCGGCGAATGCGTAGTCCGACATGTCCAGCGGTACCTCCGGTCGGCAGCGTCGCCGGGGCGGCGCGCCGCGCGATGTTCTGCCCAGCAGGCTATCGTCAGGTGTGAGATGGCCGATCGTGGTGGGGCTACACTAATCGCATCCGATAGGCGATGCCAGAGCAATCTGGCGCGGGACGCGTGACGTGAACGGAGGGGGACGCGGCGCCCCTGCGGCGGTCGCCGCGGCGACGCTCAGGACACGCCCGGCAGGATCTCCAGGCGGCAGCCGCAGCCGTCGGGACGGAGGCTCACGGCCGCCACGTCGAAGCGCAACCGCGCCGCGCCCGCCGCCCCTTCGCGGGCAAGGTAGCGCCGGGCGACGAGGCGCATGCGTTGCAGCTTGCGGGGCGTCACCGCGGCGGCCGGCGCCCCGCAGCCGTCCCCGCGGCGCGTCTTGACCTCCACGAAGGCCAGATCGCCCCCCCGGCGCACGACCAGGTCCAGCTCGCCCTCGCGGACGCGCCAGCGTCGCGCCAGCACGGCGTAGCCCTCGGCTTCGTAGTAGAGACGGGCCAGTTCCTCGCCGAGGCGGCCCAGGGCCGGTCGATGGCCGGATGACATGGTATCGGTCTTTCCGGGAGGCGGGTGGGATCGTCCGCGGCCTGCAAGTCCCCTACCAGAGTCGGGACTGTCCGAGCTGCGCCACGGGGCGGAAGCTGCGGCGGTGCAGGCGGGTGGCGCCGCGCCGGGCGAGGGCCTCGAGGTGCGCGGGGCTGCCGTAGCCCTTGTGGGCGGCGAAGCCGTAGCCGGGGTAGCGGCCGTCCAGGTCGGTCATGATGCGGTCCCGCAGCACCTTGGCGACGATGGACGCGGCGGCCACGGCGGCGCTGCGGGCGTCGCCCTTCACCACGGTCTCGCAGGGGGCTTCCAGCGGGGGGCGCTGGTTGCCGTCGACGAGCACCAGGTCGGGGGCCGGGCCCAGCAGGCGCACCGCGCCGGCCATGGCCCGCAGGCTGGCCTTCAGGATGTTGGTGCGGTCGATGTCGCGGGGCCACACGGCGAAGGCGCCCCAGGCCAGGGCGCCTCCCAGTATCTCTTCGTAGAGCTCATCGCGCCGGGCGGCGGAGAGCTGCTTGGAATCGTCCAGTCCCCGCGGGTGCCAACCGGGCGGCAGCACGACCGCCCCGGCCATCACCGGTCCCGCCAGGCAACCGCGGCCCGCCTCGTCGACGCCCGCGAGCCGCAACCGCCCATCCCCGCTGCGCTCCAGATCGAAGGCCGCGAGGCTGCCGGTCGGGGGGCTCACTTGCGGCCGACCTGCTTCTCGCGGATCCGGGCCTTGCGGCCGGTCAGTCCGCGCAGGTAGTAGAGCTTGGCGCGGCGCACCCGGCCCCGGCGGATCACGTCGATGCCGGTCAGGTTCGGGCTCTCCACGGGAATCACGCGCTCCACAGCGATGCCGCTGGAGATCTTGCGCACCGTGATCGAGGCCTCGTTGGCCGTGCCCTGGCGGGCGATGACCACGCCCTCGTAGTTCTGGACGCGGGTCTTGCCGGCCTCGCTGATACGCATCTTGCAACGCACCGTGTCTCCGATATTGAACTCGGGCAGGTCGTCGCGCTTGTTCTCCTGCCGGATGGAGTCAATGATGTTGCTCATGGTCGCCTCCTGATCTTCCTCGCCGGCGCCCGCCGGCCCTCGCTGGTTTATCGCTCCGACTCGCCATCGTCGGCCGTCGGTCTTGGCTCGTCTCGAATCAGATCCGGACGCCGCTCGCGGGTCCGGTCGGCGGCCTCGGCGCGTCGCCAGGCCTCGATCTTCGCGTGGTGCCCCGAGAGCAGGACCTCCGGCACCTCGTGTCCCCGGTAGGCCGGGGGGCGCGTGTACCAGGTGCCCTCGAGCCCGCCGTCCTGGGCCGCGGTGAAGCTGTCCGCGTCCGCCGAGTCGCTGTTGCCCAGCACGCCCGGCAGGCGTCGGACCAGCGCGTCGATCAGCACCAGGGCGGGCAGTTCCCCGCCGGTCAGCACGTAGTCCCCGATGGAGACCTCGCGCGGCTTCAGGATGTCCACGACCCGCTGGTCCACACCCTTGTAGTGCCCGCAGACCAGGACCAGTTCGCCGGCCGCCCCCGCGTCCGCGAGCAGCTCGTGCACCAAATCCTCGTCCAGGGTCTCGCCCTGGGGCGTCATCAACAGCACCGGCGCCTCGGGGTTCTCCCGCACCGCCTCGACGGTCTCGATCACCGGCGGCGCCATCATGATCATGCCGGGGCCGCCGCCGTAGGGATAGTCGTCGACCGTCCCGTGCTTGTCGACCGCCCGCTCGCGGATGTCGGCGACCGTGTAGCTCACCTCGCCGTGCCGCGCGGCGCGGCCGAGGATGCTGGCGTCGAGCACCGCCCGGACCATGTCCGGGAAGAGCGTCAGGACCTTAATCGCCAGCGACATCCAGCAGTCCTTCCGGCGGATCGATCACCAGGGGGCCGGCCGTGCCCTCGTCGGGGCTCAGGATCGGCGCCACCGCCGGGATCATCATCTCGCCGTCGTCGCCCGCGACCACCAGTGTGAACTGGGGTCCGTGGCGCCGCACCTCGTCGACCGTGCCGACCGTCTCCCCCGCCACCGTCCGCACCTCGCGGCCCAGGTAGCGGAAGGGCAGTCCGCCGGGCGGCCTGGGAAAGCCGGGCTCGGTGTAGCGGCTCCGGAGGAAGCCCACCGAACGGCCGATCGTCCCTTCCGCCGCGTCGCGGTCGGCCACCCCCGCCGTGCCGACGACGAGGCAGTTGCCGCTGGGGCGCCGCTTGAGGATCTCGACCGGCGCGCCGTCGTCCCAGACCAGGTACGGGGTATCGAGCAGCGGTTCGTACCAGTCCATCAGCGGGAAGAGCTTGACCTCTCCCTTCAGGCCCACCGCCTTGACCACGTCCGCGATGGGCACGAACTCGTCTGCGGATGGCCCGTTCACGACTCCGTCCGGTCTTCCTCCGCGATCTCGAAGCCGTAGTAGCGGTTGCGCTTGGCGCCGACCGCCTGCAGCACGGCCCGGACCGCCCGCGCCGTCTGGCCTCCCTTGCCGATCACCTGCCCGAGGTCGTCCTCGTGCACGTGGAGCCGGTAGACCTCCTCCCCGTCGCGGTCCAGCTTCTGGATCCGCACCTCGTCGGGATGGTCCACCAGGTTGACGGCGATGTACGAGATCAGCTCGAGCACTTCACTCATGGCGCTCAGCCCTCGTCCTTGGCCTCGTCGGCCTCGCCACCCTCGGCGGCTTCGGCGGCGGGCTCGGCGTCGGCGGCCGGTTCCTCGGCCGCGGGCTCCTCGGCCGCGGCTTCGGCCTCGGGCGCTTCGGTCTCGGTCTCAGCCTCGGCCTCGGTCTCGGCCTTGGCTTCGGCTTCCGCCTTGGCCTCCGCCTCGGCCTCCGCCTCGGCAGCCTTGCGGGCCTCTTCCTCGGCCGCCTGCTTGGCCTCCTCGGCCTCCTTGGCGGCGGCGCGCTCGGCATCCGCCTTGGCCTTGGCCTTGGCGTTGGCGCGGTTGGCGAAGTCGTCCCGCCAGATCGCGACCTTGGCGGCGATCTCGGAGTCGTCCATGCCCTTGCGCTCCAGGTCCCAGCGGTAGAGGATGCCCTCGCGCTGCACCAGCGAGCGCGCGGTCTCGGACATGGTCGCGCCCTTGCGCAGCCAGTCCAGGATCTCTTCCTCGTTCAGCTTGGCCTCGTAGGGCTCCGCGAAGGGGTCGTAGTAGCCCAGGTTCGCCAGGTAGGCGCCGTCGCGCCGGTTGCGGCTGTCGGTGACGATGAGGCGGTAGAACGGGCGCTTCTTGCGGCCCATCCTGGTCAATCTGATTGTGGTCGACACGCGATACCTCCGGGTTTGTGTCGTTGGCCCACGGTCCGGGCGGCCGTCCGTCTCGACGGCCTCATGAAACCGCGAAATATAGTCTCCCGGGCCGGATCTGACAAATCCGTCAGTCCTTGCCCAGGACCTGCTGACTGAACTGCTCGAGACCGCCCGAGGCGTTGATCTGCCGCATCATGCGTCGCATGTCGCGGTACTGCTTGAGCAGCTTGTTCACCTGGGACACGTTGGTCCCGCTGCCGCGGGCGATGCGCTTGCGCCGCGAACCGTTGATGACCTCGGGGCGGCGCCGCTCGACCAGGGTCATCGAGTTGATGATGGCCTCCACGCGCTTCATCTGCCCCTCGTCCACCTTGGCCTTGTCGAGCACCTTGCCGTCCATGCCGGGCAGCATGCGCATGATGCCCTTCAGCGGGCCCATGCGCTTCACCTGTCGGATCTGGTTCTGGAAATCCTCCAGGGTGAATTCGTTGTTCATGAAGCGGCCGGCCAAAGCCTCCGCCTCGTCCACGTCCATGGTCTCCTCGGCCTTCTCGATGAGGGTCAGGATGTCCCCCATGCCGAGGATGCGGCCGGCCATGCGGTCCGGGTGGAAGACCTCCAGGTCTTCCATCTTCTCGCCCGTCGAGACGAGCTTGATGGGATGACCGGTGACCTCGCGCACCGACAGGGCCGCGCCGCCGCGGGCGTCCCCGTCCATCTTGGCCATCACGGCGCCGTCGAAGCCCACCCGCTCGGCGAACTCCTGGGCCACCGTCACCGATTCCTGGCCGATCATGGCGTCCAGCACGAGGAGCTTCTCGTCCATGGACACGGTCTTGTCGAGGCCCACCAGCTCGTTCATCAACGTATCGTCGATGTGCAGCCGGCCCGCGGTGTCGACGATCAGCACGTCGCAGCCGTCGTTCTTGGCCTTCTTGTAGCCGAGCTTGACGATCTGCGCGGCGTTCTGGCGGCCCCGGTCGCTGTGCACCGGCACGCCCACCTGCTCCGCCAGCGTGTGCAGCTGGTCGATGGCGGCGGGTCGGTAGATGTCGGCCGCCACCAGCATGGGCGAGCGGCCTTCCTTCTTCAGACGGTGGGCCAGCTTGGCGCAGAGGGTCGTCTTGCCGCTGCCCTGCAGCCCCATGACCATGACCGTGGCCACGGGCTTGGCCGAGAGGTCCAGCTCGGACGTCTCGCCGCCGAGCAGCGCGACCATCTCGTCGCGCACGAGCTTGACGACCTGCTGGTCGGGCGTGAGGCTGTCCCACACCTGCCCGCCGGCGGCGGTCTCGCCCACGCGGGCCACGAAGCTCTTGGCCACCTGGTAGTTGACGTCCGCCTCGAGCAGGGCCAGGCGCACCTCGCGGAGCACCTCCTTGACCTTGTCCTCGGTCAGGCGTTCGGGCCCCGAAAGCTTCTTCAGGGCGCCGCCCAGTCGGCTCGTCAACTCCTGGAACACCCGCGCGTCCTCTCCGCGAATCCGCCAACTCACCATCGCCGTTACACTTGTGAACGGCACAGACAAAAACGACGGGCGGACGCACGATTACGCCCGGCCCTGTCGGCAATCGGACAGAATAGCCCATGAAACTGGCTCAAGCAAGGGATTTATGGACTTTCAGCGCTCTCCGCGCAGCCGCGCGACGGCCCGGGCCCGATCCGGGGCCCCGAAGAGGTGCGAACCGGAGACCAGGATGTCGGCGCCGGCCTCGCGGCAGGCGGCCGCCGTCTCGTCGTTTATGCCCCCGTCCACGGAAACGGCGTAGTCCAGCCCGTCGGCGCGGCGCCGCGCGACCAGGCGCTCGATCTTCTCCAGCGCGTTGGCGTGGAAGCTCTGGCCGCCGAAGCCGGGCGGCACGGACATGACCAGCACCAGGTCCACCGACGCGAGGTGCGGCTCCACCGCCGCGAAGTCCGTGCCGGGATTCAGCGAGACGCCCCGGCGCAGGCCCAGGTCGCCGATGGCCGCCAGGGTGGCCGCCACGTCGCAGTCGGCCTCGACGTGGATGGTCAGGGCGCCGGCGCCGGCCTCGGCGAAGGCCTCGAGGTAACGGTCGGGCCGGGACATCATCAGGTGGGTGTCCAGCAGCAGGTCGGTGCAGCGCCGGATGGCCGCCACGACGAGGGGGCCGAAGGTGAGATTGGGCACGAAGTGCCCGTCCATCACGTCCAGGTGGAAGAAGTCCGCGCCCGCGGCGCCCATGTCTTCGATGTCGCGGTCGAGCCGCGCGAAGTCGGCCGCGAGCAGCGACGGGGCCACCGCCGTGTCAGCGCGTCGAGGCCACCAGTTCAATGGTCTCCCCCTTGATGATGCGGGTCCCGGGGGCCGGGCTCTGGGCGAGCACCGTGCCGTGGGGAACGTCGCGATCCCGTTCGAAACGGACCGGCGCGGTGACGCAACCGGCGCCCTCGACCGCCTGCCGGGCCACGTAGAGCGCCTCGCCGCGCAGGTCGGGCATGAGGTAGGCCGACGGCGGCGGCGGTTCGGCGATCACCAGGTCCACCGCGCCGCCCTTGCGCGCACGGGTGCCCGAGGGCGGATACTGCAGGGCGACCATGGCCGCCACGCCGCCCTCGCGCCGCATGTGCAGGATGCGGCCCAGACGGTAGGATTCCCGCTGGAGCGTGTTCTCGGCCTGCTGCCGCGAGAGGCCGGTCAGATGGGGCACCAGTCCCGCCGGCGGCCCGGCACTGACGACCAGGGCCACGCTGCGCCCCTCGCGCACCGTGCGCCCGCTCTCGGGCAACTGGCTGATCACGATGCCGGCCGAGAGGTTGGGATGGGTCTCCTCGCGCACGACCTCCACCTCGAGCCCCGTCTCGGCGGCCAGCCGGCCGGCCTCCGCGGTGGCGCGGCCCACCAGGTCGGGCACGCGGATCTCGGCGTTGCGATGCACGAGGCGGGGAATCAGCAGGGCGTTGGACAGCAACAGACCCACGGCGAAGACCACCGCCAGGGACACCAGCATCAGGATGAACTGCCAGACCTTCAAGCTCCCGCCTCCGTTCTGCGCAGGCGCGCCGCGAAGAAGCCGTCCGCGCCGTCGCGCTGGGGTAGCCAGACGCGCCGCCAGTCCGTCGCGTCGCCGTCGGGCACCAGATCAGGATATTCCCCGCGCAGGTTATCGACAACCCCTTCGTTCTCCTCCGGTTCCAGCGAACAGGTCGCGTAGAGCAGACGCCCGCCGGGACGCGTGAGCCGGTAGGCCTCCCGCGCCAGCTCGCCCAGCCGCGCGGCGCTGCGCGCCAGGTGCTCCGGCCCCACCCGCCAGCGGCCGTCCGGATGGCGCCGCAGCACGCCCGTGCCGCTGCAGGGCCCGTCCAGCAGGACGGTGGCGAAGGCGCCGTCGGCGAAGGGGGCGCGGCGTCCGTCGGCCGCCACCAGCAGGTCCGGCCCGAGGCCCGTGCGCGCGGCCGAGCCGGCCACCAGGGGCAGGCGGCGGGGGTCGCCGTCGGCGGCGACCAGGAGTCGCTGCGCGCCCAGTTCGGCGCGCAGGCGCAGCGTCTTGCCGCCGGGGGCCGCGCAGAGGTCGAGGGCCGGCGCCTCGGCGCCGGCGCATAGGAATCCCGTCGCCGCCTGCACCGCCTCGTCCTGGACCATCAGTGCGGGCTGCGCCGCCAGCAGGTCGCCCAGCTCCGCCCGCGACAGGCCCTCCGGCAGGAGCAGGGCGCGCGCGCAGAGGCTTCCGGGGCGTGCGTCGATGCCCTCGGCGACGAGGGCGGCGGCCACGTCGGCCGGATCGGCCGGCGGCAGCACGTGGCAGGCCACCGGCGGGCGTCGGTTGTCGCAGGCGCAGAGGGCGTCGGTCTCCGCGTAGCCGAAGCGGTCTAGCCAGCGCGCCACCAGCCAGCGCGGATGGGAGTGCCAGGCCGCCAGGTGGGCGGCCGCTTCCCGCTCGGGATCCGGGAAGAGCGACCGCAGCGCGGCGACCTCTCCGCCGACGCGCGTCAGCTCCCGGTCCACGGCGTGCAGCAGCCCGTTCACGTAGGGCGCCGTGCGCGCCCCGGCGACGGCCCGGGCCAGGCGCACGCTCTGGTCGACGGCCGCGTAGGACGGCACCCGGTCGCAGGCCAGCAGCTGGTGCAGTCCCAGTCGCAGCACCAGGCGCGTTTCCAGGCGCGGGGCTCCCTTGCGGCGGGAGAAGCGGGCGACGAGGTGGTCGTAGCGGCCCTGCCACTGGAGGGTGCCGCGCACGAGTTCGGCGAGGAAGCGGCGGTCGCGGTCGTCCGTCTGCTCGGCCAGGGCGGCCCCCAGGACCTCGTCGAGGCCCTCGCCCGCCGCCACGTCGCGCAGGCACGTCCAGGCCCGGCGGCGGACGGGATCGGCGCTCATGAACGCAGCACGAGACCGGGGTCTACGGGACAACCGCGCAGGAACTCGGCGGTCGACATGGGCACGCGGCCGGGATTCTGGAGGCCGGTCACCAGCAGCAGGCCCTCGCCGCAGGCCACGCGCAGGCCGTCGTTCCCGGCGGCGAGCACGGTGCCGGGCTCCACGCCGGGGGTGCCCAGGGCGTAGGGGCGCGCCGAGGTCACCTTGACCAGGCGGTCGCCCAGGAAGGTCGTGGCGCCGGGCCAGGGCTGCAGCCCGCGGATCTGGTTGTGGACCACGGTGACGGGCCGTTCCCAGCGGATGGGCGAGAGGGAGCGGTTGAGCTTGGGGGCGTAGACGGCGCCGGTCTCGTTCTGGGGCTGCGGTTCGAGGGCGCCGCTCTCGAGGGCGCGCAGGGAGGTCACCATCAGGTCGGCGCCCTGGCCGGCCAGCCGCGTCATGAGCTCACCCGCGGTCTCATCGGGATCGATGCCCACCGCACGCTGGGACAGGACGGGCCCCGTGTCCACGCCCGCGTCCATCTGCATGACGCTGACGCCGGTCCACTGGTCGCCGTGCATGATGGCGTAGTGCACCGGAGACACGCCGCGCCAGCGGGGCAGCAGGGAGGCGTGGAGGTTGATGCAGCCCAGCGGCGGCCCCTCCAGCAGCGGGCGGCGCAGGATGTGGCCGAAGGCGACCACGACCACGGCGTCCGGCGCGCAGTCCAGGACGCGGCCGGTCACCGTCTTGGCGTCGCCGCGCCCCCAGTCCAGCACCTCCAGCCCGTGGGCCGTGGCGGCGGTCTTGACGGCGGTCTGCTCGAGTTGGCGTCCGCGTCCCGCGCGGCGGTCCGGCTGGGTCACCACCAGGGGCAGGTCGAAGCGGGCCTCCACCAGCGCATCGAGGGTCGGCACGGCGAAGTCGGGCGATCCCATCAGCACGATCCGCATTCAACCCTCCCTTCGCGTGAAGAGGCGGTTCCAGGCCAGGCGCAGCTTCACGCCCGACCGCGTCCAGCTTCCAAGATGGTCCACGAGCAGCACGCCGTCCAGATGATCCATCTCGTGCTGCAGGATCCGCGAGAGCAGGCCGGCGGTGCGGATCTGCTTCTGGCCGCCGTGCAGGTCCTGGTAGCGGACGGTCACCACGCTGGGCCGCACCACGGGACGGTAGATGCCGGGAAAGGAGAGGCAGCCCTCGTCGAAGGTCTCGGCGAGGGCCGACAGGCTCAGCAGCTCGGGATTGATCAGGACCGTGGGCTCGCCCTGGCGCCGGTCCGGCGGCCAGGCCAGGATCAGACGCAGGGGCTCGCCCACCTGGGGCGCCGCGAGCCCGACGCCGTCGTGACGCTGCATGATGTCGCGCATCTCGGCGATCAGGCCCTCGAGATCCGGCTCGCGCGGCTCGACGGGCCGGCAGGGCTGTCGCAGCCGGGCATCCCCGTAGTAGAGCAACTCGCGTCGCCGGTGCGTCCTGGCTCGCATGGCCTAGGACTCGACGACCCCCGAGACCGCGTTGCGCGCGACCTCGATCTTCACGCCGTCGGCGATGGTGCAGACCAGACGGTCCTCCTTGACGTTGAGCACGGTGGCGTAGAGCCCGCCGTTGGTGACGATCTTGTCGCCCTTCTTGATGTTGCCCAGCATCTCCTTGTGCTTCTTCTGCCGCTGGGAATTGGGACGCCAGATCAGCAGGTAGAAGACCAGCACCATCATGCCGATGAACAGGAAGTTCATCATCATGGCGCCCTGCCCGCCACCGCTCTGGCCCTCGCCGGACGGGGCCGCCAGGGCCAGGAAAGTCACGAAATCGGTGAACATATCGGCTCCTTCTGGTTTCGAATCCGGGCCCTATCATGGCACATGGACCCAGCACGGGCAAACACGGGTTGTCAGCGCCCCCCGGGCGGGGTGTTGCGGGCGGTCTCGATGCGCCGCCGCTCGCCCTCGCGCCAGCGGGACAGGAAGGCGCCGGCGTAGGCGCCCAGGCGGTCCTCGGCGATGGCTCCGCGCAGTTCCGCCATCAGGTCCTGGTAGAAGTGCAGGTTGTGGAGGGTGGCCAGGGTCGGGCCCAGCATCTCGCCGGCGGCGAAGAGGTGGCGGATGTAGGACCGGCTGTGGCGTCCGCACACCGGACAGCCGCAGTCGGGATCGAGGGGCAGCCGGTCGTCGGCGTAGGCGCTGTTGCGCACGACCAGACGGCCGTCGCGGGTCAGGGCGGTGCCGTTGCGGGCCATGCGCGTGGGCAGCACGCAGTCGAACATGTCGACGCCCGCCAGGACGCTCTCGACGATGTCGTCGGGAAAGCCCACCCCCATCAGGTAACGGGGCCGGTCCGCGGGCAGCAGGGCCGCGGTGTGGGCGGTCATCTCGCGCATCAGCGGCACGGGCTCGCCCACCGAGAGGCCGCCGATGGCGTAGCCGGGCAGGTCCAGGGCCGCGACCTGTTCCACCGAGCGCGTGCGCTCCGCCGGCAGCACGCCGCCCTGGACGATGCCGAAGAGGACCCGCTCGTAATCCGCCGCGGCGTGGCGACCGCCGGGCCCGATGACGTCGCGGCAGCGTTCCAGCCAGCGCGTGGTGCGCTCGACTGCCGCGGCCACCTCCCCCGGCTCGGCCCCGTAGGGCAGGCAGTGGTCGAAGGCCATGACGATGTCCGCGCCCAGCGCCAGCTGGATCTCCATGGACACCTCGGGCGTGAAGCGGTGGCGGCTGCCGTCCAGGTGGGAGCGGAAGGAGACGCCGTCCTCGTCCACCTCGTTGAGGTCCCCCAGGGAGAAGACCTGGTAGCCGGCGCTGTCGGTGAGCAGCGCCCCGTCCCAGCCCTGGAAGCGGTGCAGGCCGCCCTGGGCGGCGATGCGCGCGTGGCCGGGCCGCAGGTAGAGGTGGTATGTGTTGCCCAGGATCAGCCGCGAGCCCGTGGCACTGACCTGCTCGAAGGTCACGGCCTTGACCGAGCCCGCCGTGCCCACGGGCATGAAGACGGGCGTCGGCACCTCGCCGTGGGGCGTCGTCAGGGTGCCCAGCCGGGCCGCGCTGTCCGCGGCGGTGGCATGCACGGTGAAGTCGAAGGCGGCCGGGTCGCTCATGACGCGTCCCCTCTCCCGGGCGGCAGCACGACCATGGCGTCCCCGTAGCTGTAGAAGCGGAACGCCTCGGCCACCGCGTGGTCGTAGACGCCCCGCCAGATCCCGTCGCCGGCGAAGGCCGCGATGAGCATGAGCAGGGACGAACCCGGCAGGTGGAAGTTGGTGATCAGCCCGTCGGCGGCGCCGACCGCGTCGGGCGGCATGACGAAGAGCCGGGTCAGGCCGGACACGTCCCAGCCCTCGTCCCCGCGCCGGGCCTCGCCGACGAAGACGGGCGGGTGATCGTCGTCGTCCGGGAAACGCTGGACCGTGTCCGGTCCGTCGGGCAGGTCCAGGCGCGCCACGGTCTCCAGCACGCGCAGGGCGGTGGTGCCCACCGCGATCACGCGGCCGCCGCGGGCGCGCGCGCGGGCGACGGCCGCCCCGGTGGCGGCGGGACAGGTGAAGACCTCCTCGTGGAGGCGCCGGGCGCGGATGTCGTCGGCGTCGGGCGGACGGAAGGTTCCGGGTCCCACGTGCAGGGTCACGCGGGCGGTCTCGACGCCCGCCCCGGCCAGTTCGGCGAGCAGGGGCTCGTCGAAGTGCAGGCCGGCGGTGGGGGCCGCCACGGAGCCCTCCTCGTCGGCGTAGACGGTCTGGTAGCGGCGCCGGTCGACGGCCGACAGCTCGGCGTGCTCCGGCGTGTCGGGATCGCGGCGGATGTAGGGCGGCAGCGGCGTCTCGCCCACGCGGGCCGCCAGGGCGGGCACGTCGCCGTCGACGGCGCGCACCGTCACGTAGCCGGCCTCGTGCGCCCCCGTGACCTCCAGGTCCCCCCCCGCCTCGGCGCGCAGGCGGCTGCCGGGCCGCAGGCGCCGCGCCGGTCGGGCCATGGCCAGCCAGGTCCCGTCCCCGTGGGGCCGCACCAGGAGCAGCTCGACGCGCCCGCCCTCCGGGTCGCGCCGCAGGCGCAGGCGGGCGGGCAGCACGCGGCTGTCGTTGAGCACCAGCAGGTCGCCCGGGGACAGCAGCCGCGGCAGGTCGCGGAAGCGCGCCTCGCCGGCGACGCCATGTCCGCGCGTCACGCGCAGCAGGCGCGAGCCCGTGCGCTCGGCGGCGGGCACCTGGGCGATCAACCGCTCGGGCAGGTCGAAGACGTAGGCCTCGGTGCCGGGGATCGCCTCAGAGGAGCTCACCTTGGGGATCCTCCCGATCGGCGGCGGCGGGCGCGGCGAGGCCGAGGTGGGTCCAGGCGTGGGGGGTGGCCTCGCGGCCCCGCGGGGTGCGCTTGAGGAGTCCCGCCTGGATCAGGAAGGGTTCGACCAGATCTTCCAGCGTGTCCAGTTCCTCGCCCAGGGAGACGGCCAGGTTCTGGATACCGACGGGGCCGCCGCCGAAGTGCTCGATGATCAGGGTGAGGAAGCGGCGGTCCAGGGGCTCGAGGCCCAGCACGTCCACGCCGAGGCGTATCAGGCCCTGGTCCGCGATCTCGCGATCGATGACGTCGCGGCCCTCCACCTGGGCGTAGTCGCGCACGCGGCGCAGCAGCCGGTTGGCGGCGCGCGGGGTGCCGCGCGAGCGGCGGGCCAGTTCCAGGGCGCCCTCGTCGTCGATGGTCACGCCGATCACGCGCGCCGTGCGCATCACGATCTCCTGCAGCTCCTCGGCCGGGTAGAAGTCCAGGTGGCAGATGATGCCGAAACGCGAGCGCAGCGCGGCGGTGATCATGCCCGCGCGCGTGGTGGCGCCCAGGAGGGTGAAGGGCGGCAGGTCGAGCTGGAAGTGGCGGGCGTTGGGCCCCTTGTCCACCACGAGCTCGATGCGCCGGTCCTCCATGGCCGGGTAGAGGTATTCCTCGATCACGCGGCTGAGGCGGTGGATCTCGTCGATGAACACGGCCGAGGGCTCGTCCTGCTGGGTCAGCAGGCCCACCAGCTCGGCGCTGTTCTGGAAGGCGGGACCGCTGCTGATGCGCAGCTCGAGGTTCATCTCGGCGGCGACGATGCCCGCCAGGGTGGTCTTGCCGAGCCCCGGCGGCCCGTGGAACAGGACGTGGTCGAGCACCTCGCCGCGTTCGCACGCCGCCTGGATGAAGACCCGCAGGTTCTCCTTCACCTTTGCCTGGCCGACGAAGTCGTCCAGGCGGCGGGGTCGCAGGGTCAGTTCCTGCTCGCCCTCGCCGGGCTGGAGATTGGGATCCGTCCATCGGTGCTCGGACAAGGGTCGCTCCCCCTTCTCAGGTCAGTTGCCGCAGGGCCGCGCGCACCCAGCGCACGGGATCGTCGGCCAGGTCGCGGTCCGCCTGCACGGCGGCGCGCAGGACGCGGTCGGCCCGGGCGCCCGTGAGCCCCATGGTGCCGAGCAGGTCCAGCGCCACGTCCAGGTTGGGCGGCTCCTCGGCGGCGTCTGGCGTCCCGTCCCCCGGCGGCGGGGCCTCGGTCAGCAGGGCGGCGGGCATCTTCTGGGCCAGCTCGACGATCAGGCGCGCGGCGCTCTTGCGGCCGATGCCGGGCAGGGCGACCAGCGCCTTCTCGTCCCCGGTCTGCAGCGCGTGGGCGATGGTCGGCGCCGAGGCGCCCGTGAGCATGCCCAGGGCCAGCTTGGGGCCCACGCCGCTGACCGAGATCAGCAGCCGGAACAGGGTCAACTCGTCGGGGTCGGTGAAGCCGTAGAGGGTCCAGCCGTCGTCGCGCACGGCCAGGTGGGTCCACAGCTTGAGCGTGTCGCCCACCGGCGGCAGGGCGGCAGCGGTGCTCTCGGTGACGGTGACCGCCAGGCCCAGTCCGCCCACGTTCACGACGCAGGGCGTCCCCCGGTTCTGCAGCACGCCTTCGAGGCTGGCGATCATCGCGCGTTACCTTTCTTCGGGGCGGGCGGTCGCGGCCCGCCGCTGCGCAGGGCGTGGCAGAGGGCGATGCCGAGAGCGTCGCTGGCGTCGGTCGAGGCCGGCGCCTTGTCCAGGCCCAACAGTCGCTGCACCATGAAACGGACCTGTTCCTTGGTGGCGGCGCCGTTGCCCGTCAGAGCCAGTTTTACTTCACGCGGGGCGTATTCGGCAACGGGAATGTCGTTGAGCGCCGCCGCGAGCATGGCCGCGCCGCGGGCCTGGCCCAGGATCAGCGAACTGCGGGCGTTGCGGGCGTTGAAGACGTCCTCGATGGCGGCGGCGTCGGGCGGGCGGGATTCGATGATCTCCGTCAACGCCTCGTGGATGACGCGCAGGCGCGCCGGCAGGTCGGCGTCGCGCGGCGTGTGGATGGCGCCAGCGTCGAGCAGGCGGTGTCGGTTGCCGCTGCGCTCGATCAGGCCATAGCCGGTGCAGCGCGAGCCGGGATCGATGCCGAGGATGATCATGGCGCCCACACGCTCCCGGGCAAGAAGAAGGGGGCAGCGTCGCGGCCGCCCCCGTCACTCGACACGACGCGGCTCAAAGATTCTCCAGGATCTCGGCCATTTCCGCGTCGGCGATGTCGAAGTTGGCCGAGACGCGCGACACGTCGTCGAGGTCGTCCATGGCGGTGATCAGCTTCATCAGAGTCACGGCGTCCTTGCCGGAGGCCGCCACGGTCGTGGTCGGCTCCTGGACGATCTCCGATTCGGTCACCGGCAGGTCCTGGTCCTGCAGCGACTGCAGCACCTGGGCGAAATCGGCGAAGGCCGTGCTGACCACGATCACCTCGCCCTCGTCCTCGACGTCCTCGGCGCCGGCCTCGATGGCCGCGTCCATGGCCGTCTCCATGTCCACGCGCTTGGCGTCCAGGGAGATGGCGCCCTTGCTCTCGAAGAGGTAGGAGACACAGCCGTTGGTGCCCAGGTTGCCGTTGAACTTCGTGAAGACGTGGCGGACTTCGCTCGTCGTCCTGTTCCGATTGTCGGTCTGGGTCTCGACCAGGACGGCCACGCCGCCGGGCCCGTAGCCCTCGAAGGTGACCTCCTCGTAGACGGCGCCCTCGATCTCGCCCGTGCCGCGCTTGATGGCGCGCTCGATGTTGGCGTTGGGCATGTTGGCGGCCTTGCCCGCCAGCACGGCCGTGCGCAGGCGCGCGTTGGAGTCCTGGTCGCCGCCGCCGATCTTGGCGGCCACGATGATCTCGCGGGCCAGCCGCGACCAGATCTTGCTGCGTGCCGCGTCCTTGGCGCCCTTCTTGCGCTTGATCGTGCTCCACTTGGAGTGACCGGACATCTCGCCTCCTTCTCCCTCTCAGCCACGCGCGCCGGGAACGCTCAGTCGGCGTCCTCGGTGCGGCTCTTCTGGTACGCCTCGATGAGCTGGCGGGCGACGTCGCCCGGCACCTCGGCGTAGTGGCTGAACTCCATGCCGAACTCGCCCGTGCCCTGGGTCATCGCCCGCAGGGTGGTCGAGTACTGGTACATCTCGTCCTGGGGCACCAGGGCCTTGATCACCTGGATGGGACCCTCGGCCTCCATGCCCTGGGGCTGGCCGCGCCGGCCGGAGATGTCGCCCATCACGTCGCCCATGTAGGACTCGGGCACGCGGATCGTGACCTGCATCACCGGCTCGAGCAGGGCCGGCTTGGCGTCGGGCACGCCCTTCTGCAGGGCGATGCGCGCGGCGGCCTTGAAGCTGTTCTCGCTCGAGTCCACCTGGTGGAAGGAGCCGAAGAACAGGGCCACGCGCATGTCGACCATCTGGTAGCCGGCGACGACGCCCTTGGTCATGGTCTCGCGCACGCCCTTCTCCACCGCGGGGATGAACTTGGACGGCACCACGCCGCCGACGATCTCGTCCACGAACTCGAATTCCTCGCCGCGAGGCAGCGGTTCCAGCCGCAGGTGCACGTCGCCGAACTGGCCGCGGCCGCCGGTCTGCTTCTTGTAGCGGCCCTGGACCTCGACCTTGGTCTTGATCGTCTCCTTGAAGGCGACCCGCGGGCGCTGACGCTCCACCGCCACGCCGAACTGCTTCTTGAGGCGGTCGAGCACGGTCGTCAGGTGCATCTCGCCCTGGCCGTTGAGCAGGGTCTGGCTCAGTTCGCCGTCGTGGATGATCTTGAAGGAGGGGTCCTCCTCCATGAGCTTGTTCAGGCCCACGCCCATCTTGTCCTCCTCGCCGGCGACAGCCGACGTGATGGCCTCGGAGCTGGTGGGATTGGGCAGGCGCGGCGCGGGCAGTTCGATCGCGGCCTTCCCGGTGAAGAGGGTCGTGCCGGTGGGGCTGCTCTTGAGCTTGGCGGCCAGCACGATGTCGCCGGCGCCCACGCCGTCGACCTTCTCGCGCCCCTTGCCCTGGGCCAGGCTGAGCTGGCCGATGCGCTCGCTGTTGCCCGCGTTCGTGTTGAAGTTGTCGCCCGACTTGACGCCGCCGCTCCAGACCTTCAGCCAGGTCTGGTCGCCGCCCTGGGCCTCGCGCTGGTACTTGAAGGCGTAGGCCAGGCCTTCCTTGTCGGGGCCGATGGCGGCGGTCGCCTCCTCCTCGGTGCCGGGCTTGACGCCGGTGACCTCGGTGCGCACCGCGGGACTCGGCATGAGCTTGGCCACGGCCGAGAGCAGGGGCGCGACGCCGACCTCGGAGTCGGCGGCGGTCAGGAACACCGGATACACCTGTCCGGCGACCATGCCGGCGGTCAGGCCGGCGAGCATGTCCTCGTCGCTGAGCGTGCCTTCCTCGAGGAACTTCTCGATGAGGGCCTCGTCGGTCTCGGCGGCGGCGTTCATGAGCTCCTCGCGCGCGGCCTCGACCTCGTCGGCCATGTCGGCCGGCACGTCCACGGGCTGGGGCTTGCCGTCGCCGTCGAACTCGTAGGCCTGGTTGCTCAGCAGGTCGACCACGCCCTTGAAGGACTCGCCGCTGCCGATGGGCAACTGGGCCGGCACCGAGGTGCCGCCGAGATGGTCGTTGAACTCGGCGAGGGCCTTGTCGTAGTCGGCGTGTTCCTTGTTCATGCGGGTGAGCACGATCATGGTCGGCATCTCGCGCTCGCGCAGGATCCGCCACAAGGCGTCGCTGGACACCTCCAGGCCGCCGTCGGCCTTCACGCCGAACAGCACGCCGTCGACGACCTCCAGCGCGCAGTGCATGTCGCAACGGAAGTCGTTCACGCCCGGTGTGTCGATGACGTTGATCTTGGTCTCGTCGACCTCGACCCAGCCCATGCTCGCGGACATGGTCTGCTTCTTGTCGATCTCCTCGTCCGAGTAGTCGAAGACCGAGGAGCCGTCTTCCACGTTGCCCCGTCGACCCACCTTGCCCGCCACGTGGAGCATGGCGTCCGCCAGGCTCGTCTTGCCGACCCCGTGCGGGGCCACCAGCGCGATATTCCGGATCATGTCTATGGCATAGGTCTTCAACTTCATCCTCCGGTCGGGGTCGCTTGAACTGGGATAGGGGCGGTCGCATGCGCGCCTGAACGCTGGTTCGGGCGCGAACGGCGATTTTTGGGCCGAGTTGCAATGATAACCATGCGCCCGCATCCTGTCAATCCCGCCACCACTTGTCCTAGCTTGCCTGATCCCCTATGTTTACGGTCGAACGGACGGGGACAAAGTCCTTGCCCGGGTCGGTGGTCTGAATTACCGTAGATCGGTGCCCCGCAGCCCGTGGCGGCACCCGTTTCCGGCGTCCGGGCCTTTCTCCGTTCAGCCTGCGGATGGTCTTCTCGTACCTGTCGTACTCGATGCCGAGGTGTTCAATGAGCTCGAAACGTCTGACGATGCTGCTGACCGTGATCTGCCTCTGCCTCGCGGCCGCGACGGCGACGGCCCAGTCCGGGGAAGGTGCGGAGACCGAAGCCACCACCGAAGAACTGACGAGCAGGGTCAAGAGCATCAGCCTCCGTTTCTCCGGAGGCCGCTACGCCGGCACCACCTATCTCGACCTGCCCATCATCGATGATCGCGCCCAGCTGGCGGACGGCTCCAACAACGTGATGCTCTTCAACGGCGAGGAGCTGAACCTCGGCACCGAGCGACCCGAGAACGGCTTCGACGCGCCGATCAAGGAGATCGACGCCGGCGAGATCTTCCGCGCCAACGTGGGCTTCTACCTCTCCGACTCCTTCCACATCGACCTGAACGTCTCCTACACGCGCTCCAAGGCCATCCTGTCCATGGCCCGATTCGAGGACGACCTCTTCATGGAACGCGTCTACGGGAGCGATCTCGACCAGTGGTACGAGGGGTTCTATGACGAGAGCAGCTACCTGGGCGGCAGCGAGGACGGGGACTTCAAGTCCTACATGGGCGGCATCTCCCTCGCCTACGACGCCCACGCGCTCAGGACCCTGGGCCTGACGCCCTTCTTCGGCACCGGCTTCGGCGGCATCATCAACCGCTTCTCCGTGCTCGAGGACAAGACGGCCCTCTACTTCCAGCTCTTCGGCGGCCTGATCCTGCCGATCACCGAGGGCTTCCAGGTGAACGCCCAGTTCGCCGCCACGACCTTCGCCTTCCCCACCGAGGAAGTGAGCTACAGCGAGCAGGTCACGACCATGACCGGCACCCTGGGCATCACCATGCTCTTCGACGTCAAGCCGATCCACTGATCCCGCGGCCGGCCGCCGCGCCGAATACATAAAAAAAGGACCGCCGCGTCCCCCGTAAGGGAGCGGCGGTTCCTTCGTAGCGGGCGCCCGTAAACGCCTGTGCTACTTCCTCTTCTTGCGGGTCGCCTTCTTCTTGGCAACCTTCTTCTTCTTGGTCGCCTTCTTCTTGGTGACCTTCTTCTTCGCGACCTTCCGCTTCTTGGTCGCCTTCTTCTTGGTCGCCTTCTTCTTGGTGACCTTCTTCTTGGCGACCTTACGCTTCTTGGTCGCCTTCTTCTTGGTGACCTTCTTCTTGGCGACCTTACGCTTCTTG
>CAZTWK010000033.1:0-38090 GCA_964617805.1 uncultured Fibrobacteraceae bacterium
CGCCGATGGCGGCGGGCAGAGACACCGTCCGCGACATGGACGAGTCGCCGCCCTCGATGCCGAAGTCGATCAGGCGCGAGGTGATTCGCTCGCGCTGGCCGCCCGGGAACTCGGCGGTGAAGTCGTGGAAGAGCACGATCATGTCGCGCTCGCCTCCGGCGAAGGCCAGCTTCTCATACATCAGGTCGCCCATGGCGTCCAGCATGGTGTTCGCGGTCACGGGTACGTCCGCGAAGGCGCCCAGCCATTCCAGGTTGTGCGCGGGCAGCGACTCGGCCGGCACGTTCATGACCTTCGCCGCGGCGGCGCGCAGGTCTCCGTCGCCGGCCTCGAAGTGGTCGCGCATCACGTCGGCGTAGCTGCGGCCGGCGAAGTCGGTCTCGTCCATCTCCAGCAGGCCCGCGTTGCGGAAGCGGTACATGGTGTCGCACCAGCCCATGTTGCGCAGCGTGCCGCGGAACAGGGTGCGGATGCCCTGCAGTCCGTAGATGTCGAGGTAGCCCAGCGAGTCGCGGTTGGGATAGGCCTCGAAGTCGCCGAAGTCGTCCACCTGCAGCAGGTGCATGTCGCGGAAGAGACGCTCGGGCGGCACCTCCACCACGCGCCCGTCGGACAGGTAGCGACCGCCGTTGCGGCTGGCCTGCAGCACGCCGCGCGGCGCCCAGCTGAACTTGTAGCCGAAGGGGTTGTCGTTGTCCTCGGGGGCGGGCAGGCCGCCGCAGTAGGAACGGAAGGAGGCGATCTCGCCGCCGCGGGCGCGCACGTCGTCGATGATGCGCATCGCCGACATGTGGTCGATGCCCGGGTCGACGCCGATCTCGTTGAGCAGGGTCAGCCCCTTCTCGCGCGCCTCGGCGTCCAGTTCCTTCATGTCCGGCGACACGTAGCTGGTGGTGACCATGTGCTTGCCGTGCTCCAGGCAGAGCTTGGCCACCAGGGGGTGGAACTCGTAGGGCACCAGGCTCACCGCCAGGTCGGTGGCGGCGATCAGCTCGCCGAGACGGGCCTCGTCCTTGAGGTTCAGCTCGAGGGCGGTCCCGTTGTCGTAGCCCGCGACCAGCGCCTCCGCCTTGCTGACCGTGCGGCTGGCGCAGGTCAGGCGGTAGCCCTTCTCGAGCAGATAGACGACCAGGGGTCTGCTCACCAGGCCCGCTCCGAGCACCAGTACGTCTTTCATGTTCACTCCCCGTGGAACCGGAGCCGCCGCCGGTTCGCGGTTGGCGTGCGCTGCGGGCGCCGACGGCTGCCCGCCTCTATTTCACGGCCCCCGCGGCGGGGCCGGACGGATCACAGGTGCTCCTCCAGGTGTGCGAAGTCCGGGGTCAGCTCGCCCTGGTGCACGATGACCGCGCGCTTGAGGTGCGAGGGCAGATCCAGGTCGGCGAAGTCGGCGCTCCAGTCGGCGTCGCCCAGGTCGCCGACCATGTCGCTCAGGACCTTCGAGAAGTGCTCGGACGATTCGCGGGGCAACTCGCAGGGCAGGTTGTCCACGGCCATGATCACCAGGCCCGCGCCCGCCACGCCGTCGACGGCCGTGTCGGTGGCCGGGTCGTAGACGAAGCAGGGCTCGTCGGGATAGGTGGCCTTGAGGCTGGGCTCGATGCTGCCCTCGATGTCGATGCTGATGTCGCCGACGACCTGCAGCCGCGGCTCCCCGCCGTCGCGGAACTGCGCGGCCGTCCAGGCCTTGGTCACCAGGCGGGGATAGCGCTCGGTCCAGAAGATGGTGTTGACCAGCATGTCCAGGTGCGGCAGGTGCTCCTCGAAGCGGCCCTCGTAACGCTCCGGATTGTCGTAGTAGTCCTGCAGCGCGAAGGCGTGGTCGCCCCGCGGGCGCACCATGTCCTCCTCCGCGAAGACCACCTGGACCAGCGGCGCGCCGCCGGCGTCTGCGGCCGCGCGGGGCAGGTCGGCCGGCGCCACCTCGGCGCGCGGCAGCCAGCCCAGCACGTGCTGGGCGCCCTGGCTGACGTTGCCGTAGCCCGAGATGCCGATCACCAGGGGCCCGTCCGCGCCGGGAATCCCCTCGGCGGCCAGGCGCTCGCCGAGGCCGCGCAGGTGGCGCTCGGCGTCGCCCAGGTCGCCATACTCGTAGGCCGGCTTGACCTCGCGCAGGGGCGTGACGATCCCGCGCGACTCCAGGCGCAGGCCCAGCGCGCGCAGGGACTCGATCATGCCCGCGTAGCCGGCGTGGATGCTGAAGAAGATCAGGCGGCGGCCCTCGTCGTCGGCGATGCACTCGTAGTCCACCAGCGAACAGCCCTGCTCCAGGTAGCGCCGCAGCAGCGGCATGTTGTAGGGCTGTCCCTTGATGACGTGGGAGAAGTTCACGTAGACCTTGCCCGGCCGGTAGAGCTCAGGCGGGATCTCCTTGACGCCGATCAGGACGTCCGCGTCGAGAGCGGTCTCGGAGACCTCGAGGCCGGCGTCGCGGTAGGCGTCGTCGTCGAAGACGCGGATCGGCGAGGGCTGGACCACGATGCGGTGGCCGCGTGCGTCCTGCACGGCGGCCGCGTCGGCGGGGATGAGCGGTACGCGGCGTTCCCACTCGTTCTTGTCTTCGCGGCGGATCCCGATGACGACCGGCATTCAGGCCTCCCGAGATTGGGGCATGTGTATGGAAAGAACAAAGCTAGAAGGTCGGCCGGGGAAGTCAAGGCGGCGACCGGCGGGTCAGGGCTGGGTCAGGCGCATGACCACCGCGTAGGCCAGCGGCAGGACGATGCCCAACCCCATCAGCACGCCGCCGCGGCCGGCGAGTCCCCGGCGGCCCTTGACCAGGAAGATGCCCGTCAGCGCCAGCACGATCACCACGCCGGCGTAGGCGTCGGCGATGCCGGTCCAGGGCGCGCGGCCCTTGTTCAGATGCATGAAGTTCAGGTCGAAGAAGACCGGCCGCTTGGTGTGCCCCTCGCGCACCACCTCGCCCGTGGCGAGGTTCACGTCGATGGTGCCGTCGTCGACGAAGACCTGCAGCAGGTCGCGGCCCGCCCGCCAGGTCTCCTTGACCGGCTCCTCCAGCGCGAGCCGCTCGAGGACCAGGGGGAGAACCTCTGCGGTCTCCCCCGTCCCCGGCGCTTCGATGGACCACGCCTCCGTGTAGGAGGTGTGGTTCGGATCCCAGTGGTGGATGTGGTTCACGGCGATGCCGCTGACGGCGTAGACGAGCGTCAGGCCGACGGCGAAGAAACCCAGCTCACGGTGGAGCCAGCGGCAGACCTTGCGGAAACCGCCCACCCGCTATTTCCAGTCCACGACGGCGCCGGTGCCCCTGATCTCGTAGGTGGTCGTGCACTTGATCTGGGGACCGCCCGGCTTGTTGGAATCGCAGGCCTTCTCGTGCTTGTTGATCATGAACTTGCCCTCGGCCACCACGTGCTCGCCGATGATGTTCTTGGGAAAGACGATCACGCCGTCCTCCACCTTGATGCGCATGGTCTCGCCTTCCTTGTCCGAGGACAGGGTCAGCCAGCAGCCGCGGTGGGAGCACACGCCGACGGCGGTTCCCTCGACGCGCACGGTCTTGCCGGCGAAGTCCTTCGGCGCGGCCAGGATGGTGCTGATCTTGGTGATGTCGCCTTCGCCGACACCCTTGCCGTAGGTCTTGTCCTTGGCCGCGGCCGTGCCGGCCAGCAGCAGCGAGAGCAGGGCGATCGTCGTCAGAATGCGGCGCATGTTGAGTCTCCCTCGAGTTCTTGGTGCGTGATTTCGGGACCGGACAAAGATGATCCGGCGCTCCGGGACAGGCAAGCAAAACCCTGCTCCGGCCAGGGAGTTCCCGTTCATCGGCAACAGGCCAGGAACTCCAGGGCGTCGGGCAGCATGTTGCGCCAGGCGGTCCAGTTGTGACCCGTGTTGCGGGTCAGGCACTGGTGCTCGTAGCCCCCCGCGAGCAGCGCCTTCTCGAGGCGGCGGTGGGCGGGCAGCAGCCACTCGAGGGCGCCGCAGTCCAGGTGCCAGCGCAGGTCGCGGCCCGCCCCGGCCCGCACCCGGCCCAGCAGCCACTCGCCGCCGGCGAAGGGGTCGGGCGGGTCGTCGTCGGGCCCGCTCAGGAAGGCGCCGGACAGGGCGCCCACGGCCGCGAAGGCCTCGGGGCGGCCCAGGGCCAGGTGCGCCGAGGCTAGGGCGCCCAGGCTGGCGCCCAGCAGTCGGGGCCGGCCCTCGACGCACAGCAGGTCTGCCGCCGCCGGCAGCGCCTCCTCCAGCACGAAGTCCGCGTGGGCCGCGTTGAAGGCGTACTCCTCGCTGCGCCGCCCGGGCGCCAGGAACACCAGGTGGACCGGCGGGATGTCACCCGCCGCCAGCAGGGCGTCGGCCAGCGGACCGCAGCGCCCGTGGTGCCAGAAGCCCTTGCCGTCGTGGACGAGGATCAGCGGGCCCGCCGTGTCGGGCCCGGCCGGCGAGTAGTTGAACCAGCGGCGGCCCGGTCCCAGGTGCCGCGAGTCGAGACGGTGCCCCTTGAGACGTCCCGCGGCGCGCACGTCCGGCGCCGGCACGCGCGGGTCGACCCGCCAGCGGGGGCCGGCCAGGCGGCAGGCCTGGTCCCACCAGGGATTGCCGGCCGGCACGCCGCCGGGATCGGGCCGCACCGTGCCGTCGGCGTCCAGCCAGGCGTACTCGAACCAGGCGTCGTCGGGCAGGGTGAAGGGCGCGAGGTCGCCCACCGGCAGCGGGCGCTCGCGCCACCCGTGCAGGTCGCTCATCAGGTGGGTCGCCCAGGCCGGCGGTTTCAACTCCACTTCCATCGTGCTCCCGCTTCCGCTATGCTGCGCGCCATGGCGAAGCCCGCTTTCGAATCCTACCCGCCGGAACTGGCCGACTGCCGGCGCTGTTCCCGCCTGGTCGCCTGGCGCGAGCAGGTGGCCCGCGTCAAGCGGCGCGCCTACCTGGACTGGGATTACTGGGGCCGGCCCCTGCCGGGCTTCGGCGATCCGCGGGCGCGCATCTGCCTGGTGGGCCTGGCGCCCGGCGCCCACGGCGCCAACCGCACCGGCCGCATGTTCACCGGCGACGCCAGCGGCGCCTTCCTCTTCCCCGCCCTGCACCGCTGCGGCTTCAGCGACCGGCCCACGACCGAGCGCCGTGACGACGGTCTGGCGTTGCGCGACCTGTGGGTGACCTCGGCCCTGCGCTGCGTGCCACCCAAGAACGTGCCGACCTCCAACGAGATCCGCACCTGCCGCCGCTGGCTCGCATACGACCTGGACGCCCTGCCCGACCTGGCGGTGGTGATCGGCATGGGCAAGATCGGCCACGACGCGTACCTGGACCTGCTCGCCAATCGCGGCCAACCCATCGTCAAGGTGCGCTACAAGTTCGGCCACGGCGCCCGGTACGAGATGCCCGACGGCACCATCCTGCTGGACACCTACCACGTGAGCCTGCGCAACACCAACTCGAAGCTGCTGACGCCCGACATGCTGGACGAGGTCCTGCGCCGCGCTCGGGCGCTGGCGGGCTTGCCGGACTAGCTGTTGAGGTCTCGTCCCGTCTTCTTCTTCAGGGTCTCCACCTTGCCGTCCAGGCGGCCGCCGCCGCCCTCGCGCGCGTCGATCTTGATCTGGCAGGCGATGCGGCCGCAGTCGCCGCGCATGCGCTCGTAGCAGTCGCGGACCACGGCCATCACCTCGTCCCACTCCCCCTCCAGGGTCGTGCCCATGGGGCCCAGGCGGTAGGACAGCCCGCTGTCGTCGATGATCTCCAGCGAGCGCTTCACGTAGTCGCTGACGCTGGCCCCCTTGTCCGTGGGGTACATGGAGAACTCGAGCAGGACCATGCTTCACTCCATTCACTTGAGCAGCGTCACCGGGCGCGTGTCGCGCCGCGAGTCCGACCGCAGGTCGATCAGGTAGGGACCGCTCGGCAGCGGCCGCCCGGCGTCGTCGCGCCCGTCCCAGACGCGGGTGTGCGCGCCGGCCGCGACGACGCCCGCGTGCAGCAGCCTCACCCGCGCGCCCCGCGCGTCGTGGACCGCCAGGCGCACGTGTTCCGCGCGCGGCGTCTCGAAGCGGATCACCGTGCGCGGGTTGAAGGGATTGGGGCCGACGGCGGCTATGCGCAGCGGGGCGGGCGGATCGCCGGCCCCGGTGGCCGCGAGGCCGTCCAGGGCCGCGAAGGCGTTCACCTTGACGCCCAGGGGCTGGTCGAAGGCGATGGCGTCGCCGGTCTCGACCAGGCGCTGCAGCACCTGGTCGGGCGTGTAGTCGGGCCGCTCCGACACGATCAGCCCGCAGACGCCGGCCACCAGCGGGCAGGCCATGGACGTGCCGTCGCTGTACATGTAGGGGTTCACGCCGTCCCAGCCGTAGCTGAGCATGAAGAGCAGCTGCGTGAGTAAGTCCCAGTCGTAGTTGCTCTGCACCGTGGACCAGATCTGCTCGCCCGGCGCGGCCACGTCGACCCAGGCGCCGTAGGTCGAGAACGAGGCGCGTTGGTTGGCCGACGAGGTGGCGCCCACGGAGATCACGCCGTCGAGGGCGGCGGGGTACATCCGCACGGCGTCGTTGTTGTTGCCGGCGGCGGCCACGCAGACCACGCCCGCCGCGTTGGCGTCGTCGATCAGGGCCTGCATGAAGCCGAAGTCCGTCAGGTTGCCGCCGAAGCTCATCGACACGACCGACGCCCCGTTGGCCACGGCGTACTGCAGGGCCTCGGTGATGCTCTCGGTGGTGATGGCGCTGGCGCTGTCGTTCACCTTGAGCCCCATCAGGCGGCAGCCCCAGCCCGCCCCGACGACGCCCGTCGCGTTGTCGGTGGCGGCGGCGGCGATGCCCGCGCAGTGGCTGCCGTGGAAGCCCACGTCGATGCCCAGTTCCAGGTAGACCTCGGGGCGCGGATCGGCGTCGCCGTTGCCGCAGTCCCAGCCGTACACGTCGTCCACCCAGCCGTTGCCGTCGTCGTCGACGCCGTTGCCCGGCGTCTCGCCCGGGTTGGTCCACATGGCGGCCTGCAGGTCGGGATGGCTCCAGTCCACGCCGGTGTCCACGACGGCGATGACCGACGCCGGGTCGCCCAGGGCCACGTCCCAGGCTTCGGGCAGGTCGATGTCACCGTCGCCGGCGTGCTGGATGTGCCACTGGGTCGAGAGCATGGGATCGTTCGGCAGGACGCAGAGGCTCAGCACCCAGTTGGGCGAGGCCGCGCGCACCAGCCCCGCGTCCACGAGCTCGCGCGCGACGGCGCGCGGGTCGAAACCGTCCCGTCCGCTGTGCAGCTTGAAGCAGGCCGCCGGCGCCCGCGCCGCGACCGGCGACACCGCGACGGCACGGCCCAGCCCGTGGCGCGCCAGGGCCTCGGCCAGCCGGCCGTCGGCCACGCGCAGTCCGCCGTCGGCGTCGAGGGACGGCGCCGCGTCCGCGTCGAACATGAGCAGGATCTCGCCGGGGCGGAAATCCGCCTGGCCGGCGTCGGCCGGGACGACGGTGGCGAGCGCGAAGAGGCACAGGATCCCGAGGAACCGATGGCGTTTCATGATGACCCCCTGTTGATATGGCATGTGGGACCGGAGATGCCACACGCGATCATATCACATGGCCCGACGACATCAAACCGCCGCGAGTTCGCGCCAGATCTCCGCCACGCGCGCGTAGACGGCGGACCAGGTGAAGGGCGCCAGGGCGCCGGGCAGGGTGACGGCCGGGTCGCCCAGGGACGGGCGCGCGAGGGCGGCGTCGAGGGCCGCGACCAGCGCGGCCACGAAGTCCGGCAGGTCCTCCGCGCGCGGGCGGTCCACGCCCTCGAGGCGCGGCAGGGGCACCAGGTCCAGGGCCTCGCCGAAGGGACCGGCGAGCTGGTCGCGCACGCCCGGCAGGTCGGAGCAGACCAGGCGGCAGCCGCAGGCCAGGGCCTCGGCCAGGACCAGGGGCACGCCCTCGTAGAAGGAGGGCAGCACGCAGACCGCGCAACGGTCGAGCAGCTCGGCGAGCGCCGCCTGGCCCAGGGTGCCGTGCAGCACGACCCGGGGCGCCAGGTCCCGCATGCGCGCGCGCAGGGATTCGGCCTCGGGCCCCGCGCCGTCGCCCACCACGTGGAGCTCGCAGTCGGGGCGGGCCGCCGCCAACGCCTCGAGGGCGTCGAGCAGGCAGGGCAGCCCCTTGGCCAGGCTGTACTTGCCCACGTAGACGATGCGTTCGGCGCGCTCGACGCCGCCGCGCCAGCGGAAGACGTCGTCGCGGTAGCCGGCGCCCACCGCGCGGATGCGCGACGGGGGCAGGTCCAGCTCGCGCGCCACCTGCTCGGCGTGCCCGGCGTGCAGCACGGCCACCACGTCGTTGCGGCGGCAACCGCGACGCACGTCGTCGGCCAGGTGCGGGCAGAGGGACATCTGCCGCAGGCCGGTGGCGTGGCAGTGGCTCACCACCGGCGTCCCGGGCGCCAGGTCCTTGAGCAGGGCGCCCACCAGCCACAGGTGGTGGGCGTGGATCACCTGCGGCCGGAAGGCCTCCAGCGCGCGGGCGACGTGTTCGCGCCAGGCGGCGCGGTAGACCTCGACGCGCGCGGCGTCCATCTGCGAGAAGACGGTGCTGGGATAGGGCATCACATCGCTCATGCCGGGCACCGGGAAGGGCAGCGCCTCGCTTTCGAAGCGCAGGGGGGCGACCTCGTCGGCCGCGAGGGAGGCCACGCCGCAGTCCGCGCCGTCGGGCACGCCCACCAGGGCGCGCTGCGATATGCCGGACGCGGCGGCGCAGCGCGCCAGGGCGTCCAGGGTCACGCCGCTGCCGGTCAGGCCGGGGCGCTGGGTGAGGATGTGCAGGACGCGCTCGACCATCTTTCTCCTCCGCGTTCAAGTCGCCGGGGCAGGCGACCAATTTAAGCCAGCCGCGGGTGGTGACGCGACCCCTGATGTGTTATTGATGGTCCGTGATCCGCCACAGGACCCCGGAGGAGACATGGCGCGCGCGGGCCTCAAGGAAAGGCTGACATCCCCCCTGGTGACCCGGCGCCTGCCGTCCGCGAACGGCAGGCGCGTCCTGCTCACCTTCGACGACGGGCCCACGCCCGGCGTGACCGAGGGCGTGCTGTCGCGCCTCGCGGACCACGGCGCGCGGGCCATCTTCTTCGTGGTGGGCCGCCGCATCGAGCGCGACGCCTCCCTGCTGCCCCGGGTGACGGACGCCGGCCACGGCCTGGGCAACCACTCCACGACCCACGACGACGCGGCTCTGCCCCCGCCGGTGGCCTACCACCGCGACGTGCGCCGCTGCCGCGACCTGATCGAGAGAGAGACCGGCGCGCCCCCGCGCTTCTTCCGCGCCCCCGCGGGCCGGCTCCATCCGGCCAGCCTGCTGTCGCCGCTGCTGCTGGGCATGAGGCACGTGCTGTGGTCCCTGGACAGCCTGGACTGGCACTGCGACGGCGACGAGGCGGCGCACGCCGTCGCGCGGCGCGTCCTGGACACCGTCGCCGACGGGGACATCGTCCTGCTCCACGACTACGACACCTACGTCCACGCCCTGCTCGACGTGCTGCTGCCCGGCCTCGCCGACGCCGGCTACGACCTGGCCACGGGGCTGGACGCCCTCGCCGCGGACGGGAGGCGCTTCTGATGAACCGGGTGTCGGTGGTCGTGCTCACCTACCGTCGCCGCGAGGCCGTGCTCGCCCTGCTGGCCGACCTCGCCACCCTCGACGACGACGACCTCGAGGTGATCGTGGTGGACAACGGCAGCGACGACCGCACCGCCGACGCCGTCGCCGAGCGCCATCCCGGCGTCGAGCTGGTCGTGCTGGCGGAGAACCGCGGCGTCGGCGCGCGCAACGAGGGACTGGCCCGGGCGAGCGGCGAGATCGTCGTCACCCTCGACGACGACATGCTCGGCCTGGGCCCCGACGACCTGGCGCGCCTGCGCGAGACCTTCGCGGGCCGGCCGCGCCTGGGCGCCCTCTGCTTCAAGGTCACCTGGCCGGGCTCCGACGCGGTGCGCGACTGGGTCCACCGCCAGCCCGTCGAACGGGCGGACGAGGCCTTCGACACCTACGAGATCACCGAGGGCGCCGTCGCCTATCGACGCGAGGCCCTGTCCGAGGCGGGCCTCTACCGCGCGGATTTCTTCATCAGCCACGAGGGCCTGGAGCTGGCCTACCGCCTGCTGGACGGGAGCTGGGAGGTGGCCTACGACGGCGGCATCGCCGTGGAGCACCACCACGCCGCCGGCGGCCGCACGAACTGGCGGCGTTACTACTACGACACACGCAACCTCTTCTGGGTGGCCACGTTGCACCAGCCCGTCGGCTACGCCGCCCGCTACCTGGCTCTCGGCGTGACCGCCATGGGCTTCTATGCGCTGCGGGACGGTTTCCTGGTCACCTGGCTCAAGGCCGTACGGGACGGCCTGCGGGGCGTCTCCGCCCTGAAACGGGAGCGCAAGGTCTGGAACAGGCAAACCCGCGACTTCGTCGCGGCGGTGGACGCCACCCGTCCCGGCTTCCTCTATCTGGCCCGCAAGAGGCTCAGACAAAAGGACTTCAGTTTGGAATGACACGGCCGATGGAGACCGTGACAAGACATGTGTGCGCCACGTTTCGCGACATGACGCACCGGAGGCCATGACACAAGAGGCGAGACTCGTTGACTAGGGACGTCCAGGACAGACCCGAGCTTTCGGTGATCGTGCCGGTGCGCAACGAAGCCGCGTACATCGCCGACGTCCTCGAGCAGTTGCTCGAGCAGTCCCTCGCGCCCTCGCGTTTCGAGATCCTCGTGGTCGACGGCCTGAGCACCGACGACACGCGCGACATCGTCGGCTCCTACATGGCGGACCATCCCAACATCCTGCTGCTGGACAACCCGGCCGGCCTCTCCGGCTGCGCCCGCAACGTGGGCGTGGAGCAGGCCCGCTCGCCCTACGTGCTCTTCGTGGACGGGCACTGCCGCATCGAGAGCAAGGACATGCTGGCCTCGGTCCTGGACGCCTTCGCCGAGGGCGCCCTCTGCGTCTCGCGCCCCCAGCCCCTGATCAAGGACGGGGTCTCCCCCTTCCAGACCGCGACGGCCGCGGCGCGCACCTCCTGGCTCGGCCACCACACGGGCTCGCAGATCTACACGGCCGACGACCATCTCTGCTCGCCCCTGAGCGCCGGCTGCGGCTACACCCGCGAGCTCTACCGCGAACTCGGCGGCATCGACGAGGACTTCGACGCCGGCGAGGACCTGGAGTTCAACCTGCGCGTGCACCAGCGGGGCATCTACGCCCACCACAGCCGGAACTTCGAGGTGGGCTACTTCCCCCGCAACTCGGCCCTGGCGCTGTTCCGCCAGCTCTACCGCTACGGCTGCGGACGGGCCCGCATGGCGCGCAAGCATCCGCGGCAGTTCTCGCCCCTGTCCATCGCGCTGATGCTGCTGGTGCTGTGGATCCTGTTGATGCCCCTGGTCGGCATCTTCTGGAGCCCGGCCTGGCGCCTGTGGGCCGTGCCCACGCTCCTCTACGCGGGCGGCGTGGCCTCGCTCTCCGCCTGGCTGACCCTGCGGCGCGGCGTGAGCTGGCCGCTGACCGTCACCGCCTTCCTCGCCTCCCATTTCGGGGGTGGACTCGGCTACTTCTCCGGCCTCTTCGGCGGTCCGCGCTGGAGCCACAGCCCCGGCCGCATGCTCGACGCCTCCGACAGCTGATCCTCCTTTTCCGCTGGTTTTCCGGCTTTTTTACCCTGCGGCAAGTCACGCCGGTGGCCATCACTCCGTATATACTGTACAATTAAGACCTGTTTAGTAGGCTTTAACTGTGGGCCCTCTGACGGGGATGCTTCTCCGCCATGGCAGAGGTCACTCAACCGGGGACGGAGATATGAACAAGACAACCCATACCATGCGACGCACGGCGCTGGCCGTGCTGCTGGCCCTCGCGCTGCCCGCGGCCGCCCTGGCCACCGGCCAGGAAGGCGAGCCCGCGGCCGACTTCACGCTCAACGCCGTCCCGATCCAGGGCGGCGGGTCCTACACCTTCAGCGACTACGACGGCCTGGTCCGCTTCATCTTCTTCACGGGCTACTCATGAGGCAGCTGTTTGGCGGCGGGTCCGTCAACAGAGAGCGTCCACCAGGATTACATGAACGAGGACTTCCAGGCCTTCTGTCTCGAGGTCACCAACGGCAGCGCATCGCAGACGCAGGGCTTCCTGTCGACGACGGGCATCACCTATCCCACGCTGCTGAACGCGCTCGCCCAGGGCGTCGGCGCCGCCTACGCCACCGGCCGTGACGAGTTCTTCGTCGTCGGCGGCGACGGGATCATCATCTGGCGGGGCGCCAGCTGGAACGCGACCCAGTGCCGCAACGCCATCGACGAGGGCCTGGAGGCTCTCACGACCTCCGCCGACGACCTGCCGGAGCGGGACGGCTTCTACCTGAAGGCGGCCTATCCCAATCCCTTCAATCCCGCCACGAACATCGCCTACACGATCGCCGGCGACGGCGAGGCCCAGGTCGACCTGAAGATCACCGACGTGCGCGGCCGGACCGTGCGCTCGCTCTTCAGCGGCCGCCAGTCCCCCGGCGCGGACTACGTGATGCGATGGGACGGCATGGACGACTCCGGACAGCCGGCGCACAGCGGCATGTATCTGGCCGCGCTGACCGTCCGGGGCGTGACCCAATCGAGATTCATAACCCTCGTGAAATAGGAGTTCGGCGATGTTCGACGCTGACATCCGGAATCGGGCGGGGCGGCCGACGAGCCGCCCCGCCTTCTGGGAAGTCCTGATCGTGACCGCGATCCTCTGCCTGACCGTGATCCCCACGGTCCGGGCCGCCGAGGACCTGGGCGAAGCCCCGCGCTTCACCCTGGAGACCACCGACGGCGAGAAGCTGTCCCTGGACGACGCCCTGGCCGACGGTCCCGTGATCCTCGACTTCTGGGCCACGTGGTGCAAGCCGTGCCGCAAGGCCCTGCCGCACCTGCAGGATCTCTACGAGGCCCACCGCGACGACGGCCTGACCGTCATCGCCGTGTCCATCGACGAGCCCCGCAACCGGCCCAAGATCAAGTCCGCGGTCCGTTCGCTGGGCCTGAACTTCCCCGTGCTGGTGGACGGGGACAAGGAGGTCGCCCGGCTCTACCGGGTCGACTCGGTGCCCGCCACCTTCGTGATCTCGCAGGCGGGACGCGTGACAGCCTACCACCGCGGCTACCGCGAGGGCGACGAGGAGACCCTCGCCGCCGAGATCCGGGAACTCCTCGGCACCGAGCGGGTGACGCCATGAATCGCCCGGGCCGGGCGCGGCCCGGCCGGTCGACGCGGCTCCCCCTGCTGACTGTCTGCGTCCTGCTGTCCCTCGCGACCGCGGACGCGCGCGCCGGCTGGCCGGGGAGCGGCGAGGACACCGGCCAGGTACGCGCCTCGAACCTGCTGCAGTACCAGGTGGGGCGCGACCCCGACCTCGACCCCGACACGCTCACCGAGATCTTCAACCAGTTCAACCTGGAATACGCGCGTGGCGCCTGGCGCGTGGGCGTGCGCGCCGAGAGCTTCTCGACCTCGCCGGACGACGGTTTCATCGCCGCCTCCTACGACGAGATCACCCAGAAGTACGTGGACTGGCGGGGCGACGGCCTGCACCTGCGCGTCGGCAACGGCTACGCCACCTTCGGCCGGGGCCTGCTCTTCCGCGCCTTCGAGCTGACGGGCGTCATCCAGGACGCCGCCTTCCCCAGCGCCAAGTACGTGGACAGCCGCGACCTGGAGGGTTTCGTGATCGACGTCGATCGCGGCCCCCTGCGCGCGACGGTCGTGGCGGGCGAACCGGTACGCAATCCCGAGAATCCCCACGGGCGGGAGGACGACTTCCTGCCGCGGCGCGAGGGCTCGGTCAGCGGGGCCCACGCCGCGCTCCGTCTCCACCGGGGCCTCGAGGTGGGCGGCGGCTACCTGCGCACCCAGAAGGTCAACTTCCTCGGTCTCGAGGAACTGGGCGGCGTGGACGCCACGCTGCGTCTGCACGCGCTGATCCCCGAGCTGCGGGAGCGCGACGTCGAGGTCAGCGTCTACGCCGAGTACGCCGGCCGCAGCTGGCGGCCCTTCGACGACGGATTCGAGACCGCCGACGGCACGCCCCACGCCCTCTACACGGCCACCGAGGTCAGCGTGGGACGCTGGGGGCTGAGCTACGAGACCAAGGACTACGAGGACTTCCTGCTCGGCATCAACGATCCGCCCAACCTGGTGCCAGAGATGAGCCAGCACCTGCTCAACCGCATGTCCCATTTCCTGCTGCAGGAGAACGAGACCGGGCATCAGCTCTCCGTGATGGGAGCCCTGCCCGGCGACTGGACCCTGCAGCTGGAATCGGCGCGCGCCGAGAACGACCTGGTCGAGACCCGCGAGTACGCCCTGGACTTCCTGGGGCTCGAGAGTCCGCCCCACGCCGCGACGCGGTGCGAGATCTTCGCGGCCACCGGCCGCGACGAGGTCGCGAGCATCTACGACCACTGGACGGTGGGCGGTTCGCTGGACCGCGACCTGGGCGACGCGCTGGCCCTGCTGGTGTCCTTCGAATACCAGAAGGCGACGCGTCGGGTCTTCGACACCGACAGCGAGTTCGAGAACATCTACGTCGGCCTGGCCGTCAGCCGTTCGGGCACCGGCACGGCCGGCGTGATGGCCGAGTTCTCCAACGACCCGGACGAGAAGGACGATCCACAGACCTTCGACGTCGTCGAGACCGAACCGCGCCGCTGGGTCGGGGCCTTCGCCTCGCTTTTGATCGGAAACGATCATGAGGTGAGCCTCTTCGCCGGACATCGGCGCGGCGGCACGGCCTGCATCTCCGGCACCTGCTACCTCGTCCCCGACTTCAACGGCGCGGAGATGCGGGTTTCCAGCCGGTTCTGAGGTCTGCGCGGGTGCGAATCTGCTTGTGCATTTTCGTGAGAGTTGGTATATTCGCTCGGTTGGGCGAATAAGGCCCTCGTGTCAAACCTGCCAGGTCCTGCCTCCGGTCCCGATCGGTCCCGCGTCAGTCCCCGGCGAAACAAAGGATGAGTCTCAGTGAAGATCTATGTTGGCAACCTCAACTTCCGCTCGACCGAGGACGAGATCCGCGATCTCTTCGGTCAGTATGGCCAGGTCGACGACGTCGCCTTGATCACCGACCGCGAGACCGGTCGCCCCCGTGGCTTCGGCTTCGTGGAGATGCCCGAGGACGATCCCGCTCGTCGCGCCATCGAGGAGTTGAACGGCAAGGAATTCGGCGGCCGCGCGCTGACGGTCAACGAGGCCCGCCCCCGCGAGCCCCGTCGTCCCCGTCCCGCGTGGTAGACTGACGCGTTTTTCGCGATTTCGACACCCCTCGCCTCCGGGCGGGGGGTGTTTTTCGTGTCCCAAGCAACCCTCGGCACACCTCGCGCGTATACTTGCCAGCTTGCACGCGAAGGAGGTCGCATTCATGCGCAGGTTCCAAATCTGTCTCGTCGTCGCCGCGCTGTCCGCGGCGCTCGCCGCCCCGGCGGCGGCCGGTTCCCTGGACATCCCCGTGCGCGGCGCGGGTCTCAGCTTCGGCAACTCGCACAACTTCGACGGTCTGCGCCTGAACTTCCGCGACGCCGGGCTGGAGAGGATCCGCGGCGTCACGGTCTCCGTGTGGTCGCCCAGGCCGAGCCCCCACGGCCGCATCAGCGGCCTGTCGGTCGGCGTCTACGGCACACGCGCGGACTGGGGCGAAGGACTCACCCTCAACCTCGGCATGTGCGACTTCGCGGCCTTCGACGGCCTGGCGGTCGCCGGGCTGGGCGCCGTGATCGGCGACGCCAACGGCATCGGCGTGGGGGGCCTGGGCCTGGTCGGCGAGGAGATGAGCGGCATCTACGTGGCCGGGCTGGGCATGGCCGGCGACGACATCACCGGCATCGGCCTGGCCGGACTGGGCCTGGCCGGCGACGACATGACCGGCATCTTCGCCGCGGGCTTCGGCGTGGCCGGCGACGACATGACCGGCATCGGCGCCGCGGGCCTCGGTCTGGCCGGCGACGACATGACCGGCATATACGCCGCGGGCCTCGGTCTGGCCGGCGACGACATGACCGGCATCTACGCCGCGGGCCTCGGCATGGGCGGCGGCGACATGACCGGCATCTTCGCCGCGGGCCTCGGCATGGGCGGCGGCGACATGACCGGTATCGGCGCCGCAGGCCTCGGCATGGGCGGCAACGACATGACCGGCGTCTTCGCCGCGGGCCTCGGCATGGGCGGCCACGACATGACCGGCGTCTTCGCCGCAGGCCTCGGCATGGGCGGCCACGACATGACCGGCATCTTCGCCGCGGGCCTCGGCATGGGCGGCCACGACCTGACCGGCCTCTTCGCCGCGGGCCTCGGCATGGGCGGCCACGACCTGACCGGCGTCTTCGCGGGCGGGCTCGGCATCGGCGCCGATTCGATCACCGGCCTCGCGGCCTCGGTGGGCGGGATCCGCGCCGACCACCTGAGCGGCATCCAGGTGACGGGCGCCTACCTGCGCAGCGTCTACGCGGAAGGCCTGACCTTCGGCGCCTACAACCGGGCGGACCGGGCGATGACCGGCCTGCAGATCGGTCTCTTCAACTGGACCCCGAACCTGCAGGGCGTCCAGATCGGATTGCTCAACTACGCGGGCAACAATCCGGACGGCCTGAAGTGGCTGCCCGGCATCAACGTCCACTTCTGAGCGAAGGCCCGGGGGGACGAAAAGAGCGCGCGAGTGTTGCGATGCAGCACGCGAATCCCTAAGTTGAGATTACGCTGAATGCATTGACGGATGTGCAACACTTTCTTCATGTACTTGTAAGATGACGCGTCTCCTCAATGGAACGTCAGCGGCGGGAGGGCTCAGGCTCTCCCGTCTCCTTGTCCGGCCCTCTTTTTCCACTCCCTCCTGAACACGTCATGTCGATATGCCCCTTCGGTTTAGCCCTTTATATCATAGGAGTTAGATGGGATATCAAAACGTCCCAGGCCCCTCCTGATGTCCATAATTCAATTATCGCCTCTTTTTTTTGTCCTCAAGTGATGCAGATGGCCGCCGATTTGCTATCTTGCCAGGCTACAACTCCGGAGGTAAGCATGGTGAGATTGCGCACGACGATCATATTGACGCTTCTGATCCTGGCCCTGGCCGCGAACGCCGCCCTGGCCGCCAACAACATCTTCTTCCTGCACCATTCCACGGGCCGGAACCTCATCGAGGAAGGCAACGTGCGGTCAGCCGTCCACACATACAACGTGTCGCGAGGCGCGGCGGTCGAGTTCTGGGACCACGACTACAACTACATCGGGCTGCGCAACGCCGCCGGCGCGTATCTCGGCTACAACTACGGGATCCCCGGCGACAACACCTATCCCGACGGGCTGCACACCCTGTGGACGACGAGCAACGCGGCCCGCGACGCGATCCTCGCCAACCACCAGGTCATCGCCTTCAAGTCCTGCTACCCGGCCTGCGACATCGACAGCGAGGCCGAGCTCCAGCAGTACAAGGACTGGTACCTGGACATGCGGGACGTCTTCGACCAGCACCCGACCAAGACCTTCGTGGTGGTCTCGCCCCCGCCGCGCCACAGGCTGGCGACCGACGCCGCCGCGGCCACGCGCGCCCGTGCCTTCGCCGAGTGGCTGGGCAGCGCCGAGTACCTGTCGGGCCACGCGAACATCGTCTACTACGACCTCTTCGACCGCATGGCCCACGCCGACGACGGTTCGGGCCAGGCCAACTGCCTGCGCTACGAGTACGAGCGCTCGCACGCCAGCACCGACTCCCATCCCAACGTCCTCGCCAACCAGAGCGAGGCGCCCGAGTTCATCCAGTTCCTGCTGGACACGGCGGCGGAGACGACGCCCAACGACGCCATGTCGTGGGGGGACGTCAAAGCCACCTTCCGCTGATCCGGAGCCGCCAACCCCAGCGACAAAAAGGACCCGGCCTCGGCCGGGTCCTCTAACGTCGGGGTCCGTCGTGCCGGGATCACTCGCGCGTGAGTCGCTTGTAGCGGATGCGGTGGGGCTGGTCGGCGTCCAGGCCCAGGCGCTCGCGGCGGTCCTCCTCATAGCGGCTGTAGTTCCCCTCGAACCAGCGCACCCGGCTGTCGCCCTCGAAGGCCAGGATGTGCGTTGCGATGCGGTCCAGGAACCAGCGGTCGTGGGAGACCACCAGCAGGCAGCCGCCGAACTCCAGCAGGGCGTCCTCCAGCGCGCGCAGGGTGTCCACGTCCAGGTCGTTGGTGGGCTCGTCGAGGATGATCAGGTTGGCGCCGGACTTGAGCAGCTTGGCCAGGTGGACCCGGTTGCGTTCGCCGCCCGACAGGGCGCCGAGCTTCTTCTGCTGGTCGGCGCCCCGGAAGTTGAAGCCCGAGCAGTAGGCGCGCGAGTTCACCTTGCGTCCGCCCAGGTCCAGTTCCTCGGCGCCGCCGGAGATCTCCTCCCACACGGTGCGCTCGTCGGAGAGCTCGTCGCGGAGCTGGTCCACGTAGGCCATCTCCACGGTCTTGCCGACGCGCAGCTCTCCCCCGTCGGGCGTCTCGTCGCCGGTGATCAGCTTCATCAGCGTGGTCTTGCCGGCCCCGTTGGGACCGATCACGCCCACGATGCCGCCGCGGGGCAGGGCGAAGTCGAGCCCCTCGAAGAGCAGCGTCTCGCCGTAGACCTTGCGCAGGCCGGCGGCTTCCACCACCAGGTCGCCCAGGCGCGGGCCCGGGGGCAGGGCGATCTGGGCGGCGCGCTGGCGCAGCTCACGTTCCTGGGCCACCAGCTCGTCGTAGCGTGAGAGGCGGGCCTTGGACTTCTTGTGGCGCGCCTTGGGCGCGGTGCGCACCCAATCCAGTTCGCGCTCGATGGTCTTCAGGCGCGACTGGTCCTGCTTCTGCTCCTGGAGCAGCTTGGCCTGCTTCTGCTCCAGCCAGGAGGAGTAGTTGCCCTCCCAGGGGATGCCGTGGCCGCGGTCCAGCTCCAGCACCCAGCCGGTGACGTTGTCCAGGAAGTAGCGGTCGTGGGTGACGATCACCACGGTGCCCTCGTACTCGCGCAGGTGCCGCTCCAGCCAGGCCACGCTCTCGGCGTCGAGGTGGTTGGTGGGCTCGTCCAGCAGCAGCAGGTCGGGCTTGCGCAGCAGCAGCCGGCAGAGGGCCACGCGGCGCACCTCGCCGCCGGAGAGGGTCGCGACGGCCGCGTCGCCGGGGGGGCAGCGCAGGGCGTCCATGGCGATCTCCAGCTTGCGGTCCAGCTCCCAGCCGTCGTGGGCGTCGATCACGGTCTGCAGCTCGCCCATCTCGGTCATGAGCTTGGTCATCTCGTCGTCGTCGATGGGCTCGCACATCTTCTGGCTGATCTCGTTGAAGCGGTCGAGCCTGGCCTTCAGCTCGGCGACGCCCTCCTCGACGTTGCCGCGCACGTCCTTGCCGGGATCCAGGGACGGCTCCTGGGGCAGGAAGCCCACGCTCACGCCATCGGAGGGGTAGGCCTCGCCGATGAAGTCGTCGTCGAGGCCGGCCATGATGCGCAGCAGGCTGCTCTTGCCCGCGCCGTTGAGGCCGATGACGCCGATCTTGGCGCCGGGCAGGAACGAGAGCCAGAGTCCGCTCAGGATCTCGCGGTTGGGGGGCACGATCTTCTTCAGACCGATCATGCTGTAGACGTATTGCTGGGCCATCGATTTCCTTTCGTTGCTGGCGCACATCCTAGCAAATTGCGGGATTTCGGCCAGTGCTGGATGGTTCGCACTTGATTTCCGTACGCTTATCGACTACTTTGAAGATTCCTCCCTCACCTCCTCCCGGATCGGACAGTCCCATGTCGGAGACGAGTCGGCGTCTGCACCGCAATCTGGTGTCGGCCCTGGAACGCGCGCGGCGCGCCGAGCAGTCGGCGGTGGCGCTTTTTGCGCGGGTCTGGCGCGAGGCCCGCTACCGCGAACTCGGCCACGCCACAATCGAGATCTACGCCACAGAGGGCCTGGGGCTCTCTCCCGCCAAGACCCAGCAGTTCCTGCGGCTGGCCCGCGCCCTGGAGTCGTTGCCGCGCACACGGGCGGCCGTCCGGACGGGACGGCTGAGCTGGACCAAGGCCAGGACGGTCGCCGCCGTGGCCACGCCCCGCACAGAGGCGCGCTGGCTGCAGGTCGCTGCGTCGGCCAACAGCCGCGACCTGGAGACTGCGGTCCGCAAGTCCCGCGTGCGATACCGGCAAGAGAGGGAGCGTCTGCGCACGAAGCGGGGCCAGGGAGCATTGGTCCTCGAGACGCCGACGCTGCTGGGCCGCCCGGCCACGACACCGCCCCCCGAGCCGCCACATCCGGTGGAGATGCCGGTCAATCTGGGTCTGCGCCTC
Source organism: uncultured Fibrobacteraceae bacterium (assembly GCA_964617805.1). Classification (GTDB taxonomy): domain Bacteria; phylum Krumholzibacteriota; class Krumholzibacteriia; order LZORAL124-64-63; family LZORAL124-64-63; genus JAHIYU01. Next base: position 20,288 of record CAZTWK010000033.1, read on the forward strand.
GAGCCGGTGGAACATGCCCGCTTCGAGCGCCTGCTGGAGCGCCTGCGCAAACAGGGTCGGCGCGAGAGTCGCGCGGAACTCATCCTGGCGGGTCTGGCGGCTCTCGTCGAGGGGGCGCGTACACGTGAAACCTCGGCACCACCTTGCCAGATCGTGGCTTACAAGTGCGAGGTCTGCAACAGGACGACCGTCGGCGGGCGCCCCGTGGCCCCCGCGGCGGCCGCGGCGATGGACTGCGACGCGGTGCGGGTCTCCCCCGACCGCCGCACGCCCAACCGCGCCACGATCCCGCCGGCGGTCCGCCGGGCCGTGCTGGCGCGTGACGGCCACCGCTGCACGACACCGGGTTGTAATGCGCGGCAGTTCCTGGAGGTGCATCACGTGGTGCCACGGCGGGCGGGCGGCAAGAACGAAGCCGGGAATCTGCGTACGCTTTGCAGCGCGTGCCATCGCTTCGCGCACGAGCGGCGGCCCGCGCCCGCGGCCCGGCCGCCCACGGTGTAGTCCCACGAAACAGAGGACCCCGGGCCGAAGCCCGGGGCCTGATCGATCGCGTGCCGCGGGGCGGCTAGAGATTATGGAACGGCTGGACCCCTGGTGTACCGTGGAAGTGTTCACGTTCCCAGGGCCATCGCAGGGCACCACCCCTGCGCACCGAAAGGATCCAGCCGTGACAGAGCTTACCACACCCACGATCTGGGTGGGCATGGATGTCCACCAGGCCTCGATCACTGCCGCCATCCTGCATGATGACCAGCAGGAACCGGAAGTCGTTCGCCTGCCGGGCGACCTCAACCCCGCACGACGTCTGTTCCGTCGTCTCGCCGACAAGGGCGTCCCGCGCGCCTGCTACGAAGCTTCGGGTGCCGGCTTCGTTCTCCAGCGCGCCCTCGAGCGGGACGGCTTCCACTGCGAAGTGATCGCCCCGAGCCTGATCCCGTCGCGCCCCGGCGACCGGCGCAAGACCGACCGTCTGGACGCCGTCCACCTGGTCCGGATGTATCGCAGCGGACACCTGACCGCGATCAGCGTGCCGGACGAGCAGCAGGAGGCGGTCCGCCAGCTCGTGCGCGCACGCCTGTTCCGTCAGCGGCAGATCGTCCGGGTCAAGCACCGCATCATGGGGATCCTGCGGACCACCGGCCATCGCTTCACCGGGACCAAGAGCAACTGGACGAAGAAGCACCGCACATGGCTGGCCTCGTTGCGCCGGCAGGCCGAAGGCCCGCTGCATACCGTGCTGACCGGTGAACTCGAGTTCCTGGAGTACCTGGAGACCAGCCAGTGCGCTCTGGATGCCGAGATCGCCGTCTTGGCCCGGCGCTGCCCCTGGCGCGCTCCGATCGAGGCCTTGTGCTGCTTCAAGGGGATCAAGACCCTGACGGCCATGACCATCATGAGCGAGATCGGGGACATCAGGCGCTTCCGCTCGCCGCGTCAGTTCATGGGTTACACCGGGCTGGTGCCCGGGGAGCGCAGCAGCGGCGACAGACAGCGCCGCGGCCCGATCACCCGCGCCGGCAATCGGTATCTGAGGCGTGTACTGGTCGAGAGCGCGTGGACGTACAGCAAGCGAGCTTGCTCGGACCTGATCCTCAACCGCAGGCGCATGGGGCAGGATCCGGGCGTCGTGGCGATCGCGGTCAGGGCGCAACATCGTCTGCAGCGCCGCCACTACCACCTGTCGCGGACCAAGCACACGAACAAGGCCACCACGGCGGTGGCCAGAGAGCTGTGCGGCTTCCTGTGGTCGGCTCTGTGGGAGCTGGAGCACGCGAGGGTGCACTGACAGGGCGTGAGGGAAGAGGACGGCCAGGGGAATCCTCGTCTTAAGTATGCGACGGGCTACACCGACTCGCGTTGCTAGAGGGAGGCAGCTCCGTACGGGCAGAATCATGTGCGCGGACGGCCGCGCGGATATCAGTCTGATCGACCGTCGACCTAGCCTCTTCCCTCCGATCTACGGGCCGTAGAAAGGACCCCGGCCGCGAACGGCCGGGGTCCAGGGAGCGGTCTGTCTTCACTTGACTAGCCGTTCCATATCACTTCATGAGCGTCACCCGCTGCACCGCCGTGTGCGCGTCCTGCCGCAGGCGCAGCAGGTAGGCGCCGGTGGCCACGGGCCGGCCGGCGTCGTCGAGGCCGGACCAGGTGACCTGGTTGCGGCCGGCGGGCAGGTCGCCGTCGGCCAGGGTGCGCACCAGACGTCCGCTCACGTCGTAGACGGCCAGGTGGGCGCGGCCGTCGCGCGGCAGGTCGAAGCTCACCTTCGTGCGCGGGTTGAAGGGATTGGGATGGGCCGGCAGCAGGCGCAGGGCCGCCGCGGGCGTCTGCGCGTCCGGCGCGGCGGTGGTGCCGTTCTCGACGATGGTCAGCTTCTGGTCGACCGCCAGGTCCGTGAAGACCTCCTCGTTGCCGCAGGGCCAGCGCACGATCAGCGAATCGACGTTGGTCGCGGTGCCGAGGCCGAAGGCCAGGGCGTGCGCGTCCTGCGAGCGGAAGCCCGAGCCGCCGTTGACCTCGCGGATCTGGGACAGGGCGCCGCTCACCACCCGGGCGCGGGCGCCCACGGCGTCGCGGTTGCAGTCGTCGCCGACCAGGTCCACGTGCAGCCAGTGGTTGCCGTTGTCGAGCTGGTTGACCAGCAGCACGTTCGGGCCGTCCTCGTTGGCCACGTAGACGTCCAGGTCGCCGTCGCCGTCGGTGTCGCCCAGCGCGCAGCCGTTGGCCTGCCCGCCGGCTTCGACGATGCCCAGGGGCACGTTGACGAAGACGCCGCCGTCGTTGCGCAGGAAGCGGTCGTACTCGCCGTGGCGGGCCAGGAAGAGATCCAGGTCGCCGTCGTTGTCCAGGTCGCCCCAGGACACGCCGCGTCCGTGGCCGGTGTCCTCCAGGGCGCCGCCGATCACCAGGGACCAGCCCGACGGAGTCTTGCGGACCAGCCGGTCCTGGCTGCCGTCGTTGGCGAAGTAGAGGTCCAGGTCGCCGTCGTTGTCGTAGTCGCCCCAGGCGCAGCCGGAACCGCCGCCCACGTCCTCGAGCACTTCGGGAACGTTGGCCACCCAGTAGGTGCCGTCGACGGCGTACAGGTAGAGGACGTTCGCGCCGAAGTCGATCGTGACGTAGTAGTCCTGGTCGCCGTCGTTGTCGTAGTCGGCCCAGGCGGCCGCCTTGCCGTCGGCGCCGGAGCCGTGGCCGGTGGTGAAGAAGTAGTACTGCTCGACGATGAAGCCCAGGTTCCGCATGTACCGGTCGGTATCGCCGGTGTTGACCAGGAAGAGGTCCAGCATCCCGTCGTGGTCGTGGTCGATCCAGACCGCGCCGCTGGTGGGACCCGCGTCGCCCAGGTCGCCGACGGTCACGTCCGTGAATCCGGCGCCGTCGTCGTTCTGCAGCAGGAGGTTCGGCTCGTTCATGCGGGCGATGTAGAGGTCGGGGTCGCCGTCGTCGTCGTAGTCGCCCCAGGTCGCCGAGGTGCTGGCGGCGGTGCCGCCGAGCACGGGCGAGGACATGGACGTGAACGTGTTGCCCGACTGGTTCTCCAGCAGCACGTCGCCGGTGCCGTGTCCGCAGACGGCGATGTCCAGGTCGCCGTCACCGTCCCAGTCGCGCATGGCCACGCCGTGGTCGTCGCCGCTCGCGTTGCCCAGATCTCCCCCGCTGGCGCCCGCGAAGGGGCCGCCGGTGTAGAGGCCCGTGAAGAAGATCTCGCCGTCCTCCACCAGGGTCTGCATCTCCACCGCGGGCACGGGCTCGGTCCAGCCCTCCACGTCGCCCCAGGTGATGGTGTACTCGCCGGGCGAGAAGACCGGCATGGTGGCGTCGTTGATGCGCTCCTGGAGGAAGCCGTCGGGGCCTACCAGTGTCCAGGGGGCGTCGAGGCCCTCCGGGTCCGCGTCCACGTGGATGGTGCCCGCGTAGTCGGGCACGGCCACGGCAGCCTGCAGCACGTTGTGGCCGGTCGCCTGACTCTGGACGAAGACGATCACGCTCAACCTCTCGAGGGCCCAGGTCGACGACACGGTGAAGTTGCGGTTCAGCACCACGCTCTCGCCGGGCGTCGTCAGGGTGAAGGTCTCCGAGGGCAGGACGTCCCGCGCCAGGTTGACCTCGCCGATCACGCCGTTCTCGACGACCACAAACTGAACCACATTGTTGGAGGTGGTTACAGCCTGGTCGACCGTTATGGTGACATTCAGCGCCCCCTCGAGCCCCACCAGGTTGTAGAGCGCGTCGATGATCAGGGGCGACTCGTCGCCCAGGTGCGCCCCCACGATGGGCTGGTAGGTGGAGAACATGCTGCCCGACGCCGCGCCGCCGATGACGTCGTCGTAGCCGTCGAAGTAGGCGGCTGGCGTGCCGGGGTTGCCGTTCCAGGCGTAGCGCCCGTTGCCCTCGGGCGTGCTGTAGGGCGCGCCCAGGTACCAGGTGATGGGTACGAACTGGGTGTCCGCGTAGAAGTCCTTGAGATCCCTCATGCCCGCGACCGCGGCCGGACAGTAGGGTCAGCCAGGCGAGGTGAAGAGTTCGCCGAGCACGGCGCGCGGGGCGGCCGAGGCCAGCGGGGCCAGGGAAGTCAGCAGGACCAGAACGGCGATCCCCGTCAGGGGGATCCGGGCGCGGGCAAACCGGCGCAACGATGTGATCAGGCGCATGGAATCGGGCTCCTCAGGATGCAGGAGATGAGCGGCGGGGATGTCTTGGACGCTTGAATTATAACGTTTCCGGTGGGAATTTGCAATCGGCGCCGGTCCGGGGACCGGCGCCGATGGCGTGCGGGAGCCTACTTGCTCTTGTCCGGATAGTCGGGCCGCCCGGGCAGGCGCCAGCGATCCCCGTCCCGCGCGAGGGTCTCCAGCAGCAGATCGACCGCGGCCTCGAGCTGGGCGTCGCGGCCCGCGACCACGTCCGCCGGCGCGTTCACGACCACGATGTCCGGCTCCACGCCGTGACCCTCGATGATCCAGGTGCCGTCCAGGCCGACGGGCGCGAACTGGGGCGGCGTGGTACCGCTGCCGTCGACCATGCCCTGGTGCGGCTCGATGCCCACCGCGCCGCCCCAGGTGCGCATGCCCATCACCGTGGCCAGGCCCTTGGCCTTGATGGCGTAGGCGAAGTACTCGCCGTTGGACCCGGTGTCCTCGTTGATCAGCACCACGATCGGACCGTGGAAGCAGCGCTCGGGATTGCGGCCCATGAGGCCCTCGCGGGGCTGGTTCAGGGCCCACAGGCCGCGCTCGAGCCGGTCGATGATCATGTCGCCGACGAAGCCGCCGCCGTTGTAGCGTTCGTCGATGACCAGGGCCTCACGCGCGAACTGGGGATAGAACGCCTTGCCGAACTCGATCAGGCCGCCGGTCATCATGTCGGGCAGGTGCATGTAGCCGATGCGGCCGTCGCCGCGGGACTCGACGGCGGCGCGGTTGGACTCGACCCACTCCCGGTAGCGGATGGCGCCCTCCCAGCCGATGGTGCGCACCCGGCAGTCGGTGGCACCTTCGGCGGTCGGACGGTCGTTGACGGTCAGGGTGACCATGCGGCGGGCCTTGTCCTCGAGATGGCGGTAGACGTTGTCGCCGGTCCGCACCTCCCGCCCGTCGATGGCGATCAGGTACTGGCCCGCGCGCGCGGGGCAGCCCGGCGCCGTCAGGGGCGAGCGCTCGCCCGCGTCCCAGGAGGAGCCCGGCACGATGCGGGCGATGCGGTAGTAGTCGTCGCCGCGCCCGGCCGTGAACTCGGCGCCCAGCATGCCGACGCCCACGCGGGGGCCGCCGGACGCGTAGTCGCCGCCGTAGATGTAGGTGTGGCCGATGTTGAGCTCGCCGATCATCTCGCCGATCACGTAGTTCAGGTCGCCGCGGTTGCCGCAGTCGGGCACGAAGCGGCGGTACTTGGCTCCGGTCGCGTCCCAGTCCACGCCGTGCATGCCGGGATCGTAGAACCAGTCGCGCTGGATGCGCCAGGCCTCGTCGAAGATCTGCAGGTACTCCTCGCCGCGCACCACGCGCAGGCGCACGCCCGAGAGGTCCACGTCGCCGTCGCCGAGCGAGGCCGGCGAGCCCGCGTCCACGACGCCGTAGGTGGAGGCCACGCGGTAGACGAGCTTCTGGCCGTCGGGCGACAGGTGGTAGTTGTTGATGTCCGAGAGCAGCGGCGTGGTCTCGGCGTCGTCGAGGGTATACTTGACGAGGTTCACCAGGTCCGTCGTCTCGTCGTTCACGTTCTGGTACTTGAGGAACTCGTGGCCGGACTTCTGCAGGGCCACGAAGCCGCCGTCGACGGCCTCGAGGCGGAACCAGTTGCCGGCCGAGACGCCCTCGCAGGCCAGGATGCGCCCGCCGATCCCCGCGAGGTCGATCTCCGTGGCGGCGTCCTCGTCCGCCTCGGCCTCCTCCGCCTCCTCCGCCTCCTCCTCCTCGTCCCCGTCGGCCTCGACCAGCACGTCCTCGTGCACGAAAGGCGAGGCGGCCGCGTCGTCCAGCAGCACCATGTAGGCGCGGCCCATGTCCAGGAAGACGTGGGTCTGGTCCTGGAAGCCCATCACCGGTTCGAAGGTGCGGTTGGACAGGAAATACAGATACGCGCCGTCGGTCGAGAAGGAGGGGCTCCAGTCCGTGTGCCAGTCGTCGGTCACGCGGGTGGTCTTGCCGGTGTCGAGGGAGTAGAGGTAGATCGACTCGTTCATGTTGTGGCCCATCATGCTGTAGGCCACCCAGCGCGAGCACGGGCTCCAGACGTAGTCCTGGATGCCCCAGCGCTCCCAGGCGTCGTCGTACTCGCTGCGGGCGATGACCCGCTGCTTGCCGCCGGGCGCCTCGACCAGGTTCAGGCGCATGAACTTGTCGCTGTAGATCAGGTGCTTCGAGTCGGGCGACCAGACCGGCTGCATGAGGTAGCCCTCGCCGCCCTTGGTGAGCTGCTCCGTCTCGCGGCCCTTCTGGTCGGTCAGCCAGATCTCCTCCTCGCCGGTGCGGTCGCTCACGAACGCGATCCACTTGCCGTCGGGCGACCAGGCGGCGCACTTCTCGCGCGAGGCCGAAGTGTGGGTCAGGTCCACGGGATCGCCCTCGTCGGCGGGCAGGTTGAGGATCTCGCCGCGGGCCTCCAGCAGCAGGCGCTCGCCGCCCGGCGAGAGATTGAAGGAGCCCGTCGTCGGCGCGACCGACACGTACTCCGGCCGCATGCGCACCTTGTCCGAGGGCACGCGCACGTCGACCCTGCGCACGGCGCCGGTGGCCGTGTCGAGCACGTGCAGCTGCTCGCCGTACTGGAAGACGATGCGGCCGTCGCCCAGGGCGGGGTACTTGACGTCGTAGTCGTCGTAGTCGGTCAGGCGCGTGACGGCGCCGGTGGCCAGGTCGTGGGCATAGAGGTTGAGCGTGCCGTCCTCGCGGTCGCTGTTGAAGTAGATCCGGTCGCCGTGCCACATGGGGAAGTTGTCGGTGCCGCGCCAGTCGGTCAGCCGCTCGATGGCGCCGGTGGCGAAGTCGGCCACCCACACGTCCTGGGCCATGCCGCCCTGGTAGCGCTTCCAGGTGCGGTTCTCGCGGGAGATGCGGTTGTAGGCCAGCTTGCCGCCGTCGGGCGAGAGCGAGGCGAGGCCGCCGCGGTCGATGGCCAGCTTCTCGGGCAGGCCGCCGTCGATCGACACCAGGTAGGTCTCGAACTCGCGCATGGGCGCCTCGCGCACCGAGCGGAACAGCACGCGGTCGCCGTCGGGATGCCAGCCCAGCACGAAGTCGGGTCCGGGGTGCCAGGTCAGGCGCCGCGGCTCGCCGCCGCGGGTGTCCATGAGGTAGACGTCGTTGCCGCCATCGTAGCCCGCGGTGAAGGCGATCCAGCGTCCGTCCGGGCTGAACCTGGCGAAGCGCTCGTTGCCGGGATGGGAGGTCAGGCGCCGGGCGTCGCCGCCGTCGGCGTCCACCAGCCAGAGATCGTTCTCGTAGGTGAAGACGATCAGGTCCCCGTGGATGTGGGCGTAGCGCATCAGGTGGGTGGCGGCCGGCGCGATGGACGCGCAGGCGACCAGCAGGATCAGGACGAGCAACGGCAAGCGGCGTTTCACGGCATCCTCGCTTTCGCAGGGTGAGCGGATCTCGAGTGCGGGCGGTGCGGGCGTCCGCCGTCGACCATCCAGAATGGCACGGTATGTCATTACGGGCAAGCCAGCGTCCGGTTGCAGGATGGGGGCGGTTGCGCCTATCATGCCTCGGTCCGAACCGATGGCGCCAGCGAGGGATTCCCATGCGGCCAGCGATCATCATCTCCTGCCTCTGCCTGGCGGCGGCCGCGACGGCCGCCGGCACCGAGGCTCCCCTGCGCGTGACCGTCAGCATCGCGCCCCAGGCCTGGCTGGTGGAACGCCTGGCCGGCGACGCGGTCGACCTCACGGTCGCCCTGGAACCGGGCGCCTCCCCCGCCACCTTCGACCCCACGCCGCGGCGCCTGGCCGAGCTGTCCGGCACGCGCCTCTACCTCGCCGTGGGCGTGCCCATGGAGCGGATCCTGTTCCCGCGCCTCGCGGAGCACGAGGGCGTGCTCGACATCGTGGACCTCGCCGCGGACGCTGCCCGGCTGCCCATCCACGCGCACCACCACGACCACGGCCACGCGCACACGGACGACTTCGATCCCCACGTCTGGCTCAGCCCCCGCCGCATGAAGACCATGGCGGCGGCGGCGGCGGACGCCCTCGCCGAACTCGTACCCGGACTGGCCGACGAGCTGGCGGCGAACCTGGCGCGGCTGCAGGACGAGCTCGATGCGCTGGACACGGCGGTGGCCGCGTCGCTGGCACCGGCCTCGGGCCGCACCATGTTCGTCTTCCACCCCGCCTTCGGCTACCTGGCCCACGACTACGGTTTCGTCCAGCGCGCCGTCGAGAAGGACGGCCTGCCGCCGAGCCCGCGCCACCTGGCGGCCGTGCTGTCGGAGATCCGGGCCCAGGGCACCGGCACGGTCTTCGTCCAGCCCCAGTCCGCCAGCGCCCAGCTGCAAGCGGTGGCCGGGGCGGAGGGGTTGGCCGTGGTGGTCCTGGATCCCCTGGCGCGCGACTACGCGCGCAACCTGCGCGAGATGGCCGCCGTCATCGGCGCGGCCCTCGCCCCCGCCGACCGGGAGGCGGCGCCGTGAGCGACGCGGTCGTCAGCCTGCAAGATGTGGACTTCGCCTACGGCGACACGCCCGTCCTGACCGACGTGAGCTGCAAGGTCCACGACGGCGACTTCGTGTCCATCATCGGCCCCAACGGCGGCGGCAAGTCGACCCTGCTGCGCCTGATGCTGGGCCTGGCCGCGCCCCGGCGCGGCGAGGTGCTTCTTTTGGGCCGTCCCCCCGCGGAGACCCGCCTGCGCGTGGGCTACATGCCCCAGCACCTGCAGATCGATCCCCAGTTCCCCATGACCGTCGAGGACCTGGTCCTGACCGGCCGTCTCTCCGGCGCGCTGCCCGCCGGCCCCTACCGCGGCGACGACCGCGCGGCGGCGCGCGAGGCCCTCGCGGCCTGCGAGGCGACCGGGCTGCGCGACCGCGCCTTCGCGTCGCTGTCGGGCGGCCAGCGCCAGCGCGTGCTGATCGCCCGCGCCCTGGCCTGCGACCCGCAGATCCTGATGCTGGACGAGCCCACCGCCAGCCTCGATCCCCGCGTGCAGGACGAGCTCTACGCCCTGCTCAAGCGGCTGAACGAGCGCCTGACCGTGGTGATCGTGTCCCACGACGTGAGCGTAGTCTCGCAGCACGTGAACCGCGTCTTCTGCGTCAACGTCCACGTGTCCGAGCACTGCGTCACCGAGATCCCCGACGAGATGTCGCGCCTGTTCTACGGTCCGGCCGGGCTGCGCCTGGTGCGCCACGACCACGACCACACCCACGACGACCTCCACGGGGACGGTCATTGTGAGTGACTTCATCCACGCGCTGGCCGCCTACCCCTTCCTGCGCCACGCCCTGCTGGCGGGGCTGCTGGCCGCCGTGGCCAGCGGCGTCGTGGGCACCTACGTCGTGACGCGCCGCATCACGGTCATCGCAGGCAGCCTGGCCCACACGGTCCTCGGCGGCATGGGCGCCGCCTACTACCTGCGCACCGTGCACGAGCTGGCCTGGCTGCAGCCCCTGCACGGCGCGGTGGCGGCGGCGGTGGTCGCGGCGGTGATCATCGCGCTGGTTCGCACCCACTGGCGCGAGCGCGAGGACACGGTGATCTCGGCCCTGTGGGCGGTGGGCATGGCCGTGGGCGTGTTGTTCCTCTTCCAGACGCCGGGCTACAAGGCCGACCTGATGACGTACCTGTTCGGCAACCTGGTCCTGGTCGACACGGGCGTGCTGCGCCTGCTGGCGGTGCTGGACCTGGTGGTCATCGCCGGAGCGGTGTTCTTCTACCATCCCCTGCTGGCGGTCTGCTACGACGAGGAGTTCGCGCGGCTGCGCGGGATCAACGTGACCCTGGTCACCCTGCTCATGCTGCTGCTGACGGCCCTGGCCATCGTCACGCTCATCTACGTGGTGGGCGTGGTCATGGTCATCGCCCTGGTCACGTTGCCGGTGTCGGTGGCCGGCCTGGTGGCGAGACGCCTGTGGCAGATGATGATCCTCTCGGCGGTTCTCAACGCGGTGCTGGTCACCGCGGGCCTGGCCGTGAGCTACGAGGCCGACCTGCCCGTGGGCGCCACGACCATCCTGCTGGCCGCGGCGCTCTACGTGGTGGCCCAGCTCGCCGGCGCCTGGCGCCGCCGCCTCAAGACGAATCCCTAGGAGTCCCGTGAGCAGCTTCGGAACGGAAGTGATCCACATACTGGCGGAGGTGTCGCCTTACCTCTTGCTGGGGTTCGCTTTATCCGGCTTGCTTCATGTCGTTACCGAACGCCGCCCGAACCTCCTGGATCCGATCCGCGGCCGGGGCCCCGGCTCGGTGCTGCGGGCCACGGTGCTGGGCCTGCCGTTGCCCCTGTGCTCCTGCAGCGTGCTGCCCACCGCCCTGGCGCTCAGGCGCAAGGGCGCCGGACCGGGGGCCACGACCGCCTTCATGATCACCGTGCCCGAGACGGACATCGTGTCTGTGGCCCTGACCTACGGCCTGCTGGGACCGGTCATGGCCGTGCTGCGCCCGCTGGCCTCGCTGGTCACCGGCGTGGTCACCGGCCTGGCCGTCGACGCGGTGGACCGCAACGGACAGCCGACCGCCGCGACCGATCTCCCCGTCGAGACCTGCGGCTGCGATGGCGACTGCCACGACCCCGCCCACGACGCCGCGCCCTGGTGGCGCCGCGCCTGGCGCTTCGGCTTCGCCGAGTTCTTCGACGACATCCTGCCGAGCCTGCTGGCGGGCCTGCTCATCGGCGCGGCCATCGCCGCGCTGCTGCCGAAGCTCGACCCCACGCTGCTGAGCGACCGCCCGCTGCTGGTCTACGCGGTGATGACGGTGCTCGGCGTGCCCATGTACGTCTGCGCCTCGGCGTCCACGCCCATCGCGGCGGGACTGATCGCCGGCGGCGTGAGCCCCGGCGCGGCCCTGGTCTTCCTGCTGGTGGGACCGGCCACCAACGCGGCCGGCATGCTCGTGCTCAGGCGCGAGTTCGGACGGGGCGTCTTCGCCGCCTACCTGGGCGGCATCGTGCTGGTCAGCCTCGCCATGGGCTTGCTGCTGGACGTCCTGCTGGGCGCCACCGGCTGGACCGTACTCGCGCTGAGCGGCGCCGCCGAGGCGGGCCCCGCGCCCCTGCAATACCTCGCGGCCGGGATCTTCGTGATCCTGTCGCTGGTCTCGTTGAACCGTTCCCGTCCCTGGCGCCGCTGGTTCGGCGCCCGCACGGGCGACCAGAGAGGATGAAGATGGAATACCGCCACCTCGGCCGCTCCGGCCTGAAGGTCTCCGCCCTGAGCTTCGGCGCCTGGGTGACCTTCGGCGACCAGATCAAGACCGACGAGGCCCAGGCCTGCATGACCGCCGCCTACGACGCCGGCGTCACCTTCTTCGACAACGCCGAGGCCTACGCCCGCGGCGAGGCCGAGACCATGATGGGCGAGATCCTCGGCAACGTCGGCTGGCGCCGCGAGGACCTGGTCCTGTCCACGAAGATCTTCTGGGGCGGCCAGGGGCCCAACGACCGCGGCCTCTCCCGCAAGCACATCCACGAGGGCGCGCGGGCGGCCCTGAAACGCCTGCGCACCGACTACGTGGACCTGATCTTCTGCCACCGGCCCGACGTGCACACCCCCATCGGCGAGACCGTGTGGGCCATGCATACGCTCGTCCAGCAGGGGCTCGCCCTCTACTGGGGCACCAGCGAGTGGAGCGCGGCGCAGATCCGGCAGGCCTACGACTTCGCCCGGCGCGAACACCTGGTGCCGCCGGCCATGGAGCAGCCCCAGTACAACATGTTCCACCGCCAGCGGGTGGAGGTGGAGTACGCGCCGCTCTACGACGGGATCGGCCTGGGCACGACCATCTGGTCGCCCCTGGCCAGCGGCGTGCTGACGGGCAAGTACAACCAGGGCCTGCCCGACGGTTCGCGCTTCTCGCTGGAGAACTACCAGTGGCTGCGGCCGCGCCTGGACAGCCCCGAGGGACAGGCCCGCCTGGCCAAGGTGGCCGGGCTGATCCCGCTGGCCGAGGAGCTCGGCGGGTCGGTGGCCCAGCTGGCCCTGGCCTGGTGCCTGGCCAACGAGGACGTGAGCACGGTCATCACCGGCGCTTCGCGTCCGGAGCAGGTGGCCGAGAACATGGGGGCGCTGGAGATGGCCGAGCGCCTGACGCCGGAGGTCATCGAGCGGATCGAGGCCGTGCTGGACAACCGGCCGGAGCCGGCGTCCGACTGGCGCGAGATGTAGGGGCTACTTCAGGAGCGTCACCGGGCGGGTCTCCGCCCGGCCTGCGGTGACGAGACGGACGTAGTAGGGGGCGCTGGGCAACCGGCGCCCCTTCTCGTCGCGCCCGTCCCAGGCGAAGGTGTGCGGGCCGGCGGGCAGGGGCGCGTCGTGCAGGGTGCGCAGCAGGCGTCCGGCGGCGTCGTGGACGCGCAGGGTCGCGGGGCCGGGTCGGTCCAGGACGAAGCTCAGGTCGGTGCGGGGGTTGAAGGGATTGGGCGCCACGCGCAGCCGCGGGGCCGCCGGCGGGGCCGCCGCGAGACGGGTTTCCCCCAGCACGTACGCGCGGCCGTCGCGGCCGGTGACCTCGAGGCGGTACCAGGCGCCCGCGCGGGGCGCGTCGGCGTCCACCCGCACGGACGGGAGGTCGAAGGGGGGCGCCAGCCGGGCCACCGTCGTCCAGGCGCCGCCGTCCTCGCGCAGGAGGCGCCCGCCGGCCAGGTCCGCGCCGCCGTGGAGGCGCCAGCTCAGCTCGGCCGCGCCGTCGCGCCAGACGGCCGCGAAGTCCGACAGCATCACCGGCACGATCAGGTCGTTGCGCAGCAGGCGCACGCCGTCGAAGCCGTCCGCCAGCATCACGTCGCGCCACTCGACGGCCAGGCCGCGGGCGTAGGCGCTCACGTACCAGCCGGTCGGGTAGGGCAACGCGGGATTGGCGATGTCCATGACGCGCAGGCCCCCGCTGCCGGCGGCCACGTAGAGGTGGTCGTCGCCGCAGGCCAGGTTCTGCACGTAGCCGGGCAGGTGGATGCGCGAGATGAGGATCATGTTCGTGGGATCGATGGCGGCGACCACGTGCAGGCCCTCGCCGCCCGAGGCCACGAAGGCCACGCCGTCGCGCAGGGCCACCGCCTGGGGATCGTCGGTCAGGGGCAGGGTGTCCAGGGGCGCGGGGACCGCGGGATTGACGACGTCGTAGCTGACCAGCCCCTCGTAGCGGACGGTCACGTACACCGTGTCGCCGGCAGCGGCCACGCCGGTGGCCCGGTCCGGGGTCGCCGCCGAGCCGATCTCGAAGGGAGCCACGGCGTCCGACACGTCCAGGATGCGCAGCCCGGCGTCGCCGGCGGCCACGTAGAGGCGCTCCCCGAGCAGGTCCAGGTCGCGGGCGTCGCCGCCGGTCGCGTAGATACCCACGGCCACCGGCAGGCGCAGGTGGCTCACGTCCACCACCGCCAGGCCCGTCCCGCCCAGGGCCACGAAGACGTGGTCGCCGCTCAGGGCGATGTCCAGGCCGGGCGAGCCCAGCTCCACCGAGGCCACCTCGAAGAGCCCGCCGGGATCGCGCAGCTCCAGGACGCGCAGGCCGTGGTCCGCGTCGGCCACGTAGATCACGCTGTCGCGCTGGACCACCGCGGCGGCGTCGCCGCGCATGAGGTAGCCGCCCACGTCCTCGGGCTGTGACGGCACCGTGAGGTCGATGATGCGCAGGCCGGGCCAAGAGTCGGCCACGAAGGCGCGGTCGCCCTCGGTCGCCACGCTCCAGGCGTGGCCGTCGGTGTCGAGGACGGCGACCTCGGTCGGGTCGGCGGGGTCGCTCACGTCGATCACCTTGAGGCCGGTCTCGCCGTCGGCCAGGTAGGCGTAGCCGCCGCTCACGGTCACGCCGTAGGCCCAACCGTCGGTGTTGAGGCTGCCCACGTCGTCGGGATGGTAGGGATCGCTCACGTCGATCACGTACAGGCCCAGCACGCCGTCGGCCAGGTAGACGTGGTCGCCGTCCACGGCCAGGCCGTAGGCGCCGCCCCAGGTGCCGAAGTAGCCGATCTGCTGGGGGTGCTCGGGATTGGAGACGTCGATCACGCGCAGGTCGCCCGAGTAGTCGGCCACGAACAGCAGGGTGCCGTCGAGCACGAGGCTGGAGAGGTCGTCCTCGGGATCGAGTTCGGCCTCGAGAGCCGGGGTTTCGGGCGCCGTCAGGTCGACGATGCGCAGGCCGAGCACGAAGTCGGCCAGGTAGCAGCGGCCCACGCCGGCGGCCACGCCGCGCACGTCGCAGCCGGACTCGACGAAGGAGCCGACCACCGTCGGCGCGTCCGGGTCGCTCACGTCCACGACCCACAGCCCGAACTCCCCCAGCGCCAGCAGCGCCAGGCCGTCGTTGACCGAGACGTCCTGCACCGGGGCCGGCAGGACCACCTTGCCGAGGGCCTGGGGCGGGCCGCCCTCCGACACGTCGGCGATGTCCAGGGCGGAACCGTTGCCCACGTAGACGCGCCCGTCGGACAGATGCACGACTCTACAAGGACCGTTGAACCAATGGGATAACTGACTCACCTCGAGCGAGTCCTGAGCCTGGGCGAGAGGGGCCGCGAGCGCCAGGAGCAGCGCGGTGGCGAGCAGAAGGGTCGGGCGGTTCCGGTGCGTCATCCTTGACTCCCCGATGGTGTGTCGACCGCGGCGATGGTGGGGCATGGGGCCGCCGGGCGTCAAGTCAGATGTCGAGGCCGTAGATCGCGAGGTCGATGCGGCCGCCGGCGTCGAAGACGACCCCCTCGTCCTCCAGCAGCAGACGCTGCTCGGCCGTCGACTCGCCGCCGCGCTCGCTGATCCGCCCCTGGGCGTTGACCACGCGGTGCCAGGGAATGGCGCTGTCCTCGGGCAGCACCTTCAGCGCGCGCCCCACCAGCCGCCAGCGCCGGGGCAGCCCGGCCAGTACGGCCACCTGGCCGTAGGTGGCCACGCGGCCGCCGGGGATGGACTGCACGGCGGCGTAGATGCGGTCGTGTTCCCAGCGCGCTTTCATGGGGATCAGTCGGCGGGCTCTTCTTCTTCTTCTTCTTCTTCTGCTGCTTCATCGGCGGGGGGCTCCATGGGCACGCCGTTCTCGTCGAGCTCGACGATGGGCGGCCCCTTCTCCAGGACCTCGCCGGCCGCTTCGGCCTCGGCGACCTGGGCCTTCTTCTCGAGACGGGCCTGCCGCTTCGCTTCCTTCTTCTTCTTCTTCTCCAGCTCCTTGCGGCGCTTCTCGAACGTGAATCGATTCTTCGCCAAGGGGTCGCCTTTCGTCAGGGGTTGGGGCAACTCGACGGATAGTAGCCCATCAGGCCTTCGTCGTCACGCTCTCGATCACGTCGCCCTGGGCGATGGCGTCGACCACGTCCTGGCCCTCGACGACCTTGCCGAACACGGTGTGCAGGCCGTCCAGGTGGGGCTGGGGCGCGTGGGTGATGAAGAACTGGCTGCCGTTGGTGCCGGGGCCCGCGTTGGCCATGGAGATCACGCCGGTCCCGTGTCGCAGGGGGTTGCCCTCGAACTCGTCGGCGAAGCGGTAGCCGGGACCGCCGCTGCCGGTGCCGGTGGGATCGCCGCCCTGGATCATGAAGTCGGCGATCACGCGGTGGAAGGTGACGCCGTCGTAGAAGCCCTCGCGCGCGAGGAAGACGAAGTTGTTGACGGTGCGCGGCGCGTGCTCGGCGTCGAGGTCCAGGACGATGTCGCCCTTGCTGGTGCTCAGGGTCGCGCGGATCGTGCCGGCGAGACCGTCGATCATCTCGGGCGGCTGCGGCCATTGCTTGTCGCTCATCGGGTCCTCCCGGATCGGGATCTCGTTGCAGTCCGAAGGCACAAGATCACCCGTAATCGCCCATTCATCAACCTATCTTTCGCTGGCTCCGGCGTCGGTTCTGAAGTACGCTGGATCATTCGATCCAGACCATTCCGTGCGGACCAATCCGGGAGTCGAGACCATGGGACGAATCGTACGCAGCGCCCTGATCCAGGCCACCTTGTGCGAGGACGCCAACGCGCCGGTCGCCAAGATCGCCAAGGCCATGACCGACAAGACCGTGGGCCTGATCGAGCAGGCCGCGGGCGAGGGCGCGCAGATCGTCTGCCTGCAGGAGCTCTTCAACGGCCCCTACTTCTGCGCCGAGCAGACCGAGCGCTGGTACGAGCTGACCGAACGCATCCCCGACGGCCCGACCACGAAGCTCATGCAGGACCTCGCCCGCAGGCACGGCCTGGTGCTGGTCGTCCCCCTCTACGAGGAGGACATGCAGGGCGTGTACTACAACAGCGCCGCGGTGATCGACGCCGACGGCGAGTACCTGGGCAAGTACCGCAAGAACCACATCCCCCACTGCAATCCCGGCTTCTGGGAGAAGTTCTACTTCCGCCCCGGCAACCTGGGCTACCCGGTGTTCGAGACCAAGGTCGGCAAGGTGGGCGTCTACATCTGCTACGACCGCCACTTCCCCGAGGGCTGGCGGGAGCTGGGCCTCAACGGCGCCGAGATCGTCTTCAACCCGTCGGCCACCGTGGCGGGCCTCAGCGAGTACCTGTGGAGCCTGGAGCAGCCGGCCGCCGCCTGCGCCAACATCTACTACGTGGGCGCCATCAACCGGCCGGGCGTGGAGCAGCCGTGGGCCATCGGCGAGTTCTACGGCCAGTCCTACTTCGCCGACCCCCGCGGGCAGATCGTCGAGCAGGGCCCGCGCGAGGGCGACGCGGTGGTGATGGCCGACCTGGACCTGGACGTGATCCGCGAGGTGCGCAACGTCTGGCAGTTCTACCGCGACCGCCGGCCCGAGACCTACAACGCCACGGTCAGGCCCTGAGCCCATGGGTCTCGGGCGCGGCATCACCGACTCGCCCCTCTACAACGAGGACCTGGCGCCGGTCTCCGCCTCACGCCGGAGCTGGAGCCTGTGGAACATCGCCGCCCTGTGGGTGGGCATGGCCGTCTGCATCCCCACCTACACCCTCGCGGCGGGCCTCATCACCCAGGGCATGTCCTGGAAGCAGGCGCTGCTGACCATCGCCCTGGGCAACCTGATCGTGCTGCTGCCGATGGTGCTCAACGCCCACGCGGGCACGCGCTACGGCATCCCCTTCCCCGTGCTGCTGCGGGCGTCGTTCGGGACGGTGGGCGCCAACATCCCGGCCATGATGCGGGCGCTGGTGGCCTGCGGCTGGTTCGGCATCCAGACCTGGATCGGCG
>CAZTWK010000034.1:0-37985 GCA_964617805.1 uncultured Fibrobacteraceae bacterium
GGTGGTGTGGGAGGGGAAGCCGAGCTAGCGCCCGGCTCCCCTATCCCGATTGCCGGCGGCGGGACTCACCTGTAGAGGGATTTGACCGCGCTCCAGGTCATGTCCGTGGCGGCCACGGTGTCGTCCCAGAGGCGGAAGTGATCGATGCCCAGGGACAGCGGGCCGGTGCCGGTGGCCTTGATGCCGGTGTGGTAGGCGTCGGCCATGGTCTCGGCGAAGGTGGGCGTGGCGGTTTCCTGCAGCCAGCCCGCGGCGAGAGCCTGCGGATCCGTCCACAGCGGATCGAAATCCACGTCGAAGAACTGCCACTCCGCGCCGCCGGTGTCGACGGCCAGGGGCAGGTACCAGCCGTTGTAACCCGCGTTGAGGTACCGGACGTGGAAGTAGACCTCGCTGAAGGCGCCGGCCAGCAGCCTCACCGCCACCTGCATCCGCACGTAGCCGTGGGCGGCGAAGTCGCCCGTGTAGGCGGCGCCGTAGTTGATGGCGCCCACGATGCCGTAGAGGAAGGGTTGCTCCGTGGAGCTCAGGTAGCCCCCGCCGTAGCCGCCGGTCGGTTCGACGGCCAGGACCGCGGCGCCGGTCGCCGGGAGCCAGCCGTCCACGGTGCCCGCGTCCCAGTCCGACCAGACGTGGTCCGCCGTTGCGGCCGCCGGCCAGGCGATCGCGGCGAGAGCGATGATCAGGGCCATGCGCATGTCGAGTTCCCTCCTCCTTGCGGGTGTCGCGGTTCCGTCACGGGGGGGATCATGTGCGATGACTCGGTTCCGGACAAGGATTATCGATTGGGGGATCTCAGAGGGCGAGGTACCAGCGCCAGGCCGTGTCGCCCCACAGGGTGACGGCCATCGCCGCCGGCGCCAGGAAGACGCCGTAGGGCAGAGCGGTGCGCGCGTGGGCGCGGCGGCGCAGCATCAGCGCGACGCTGACCAGCGTGCCCAGGCCCGAGCCGACCAGCAGGGTCATGAAGACGCCCTGCCAGCCCAGCCAGGCGCCCAGCATGGCCGCCAGCTTGACGTCCCCGAAGCCCAGACCCTCGATCCCGCGCAGGCGTCGGTAGCCCTCGCGCGCCAGCCACAGGGAAGCGAAGCCGGCGACGGCGCCCGCCGCGGCGTCGAGTCGGGAGGTGCCCAGCAGGGGGCACAGCAGCAGCCCGAGCGCGGCGCCGGGCAGGGTGATGGCGTCGAGGATCAGCCGGTGGTCCAGGTCGATGAAGAAGACGGCGCACAGGGACAGCAGGACCGCGGCCGTGGCGGCGGCGGCGGCGGGCGTGGGCGCCAGCAGGACCGCCCCCGCGAGGGCCGCGCCGCCGAGCAGCTCGACCAGCGGATAGCGCGGGCTGATGGGCGCGGCGCAATCGCGGCACCGCCCGCGCAGCAGCAGCCATCCGAGCAGCGGCACGTTGTCGCGCCGGCGCACCGGCGTGCCGCAGGACGGGCAGTGCGAGCCGGGGCCGAGCAGGGACTCGCCCCTGGGCAGGCGCCAGATCACCACGTTGAGGAAGCTGCCGAAGCACAGGCCCAGCATGATGATGCCGGAGAGCGTCGTGCCCTCCGGCAATCCGATCGTAGCGGCGAGATACGTCAAGGCGTTCACGGCCTAGCCTTTCACGACCTCCCGCGCCTTCTCGGGATCCTGGAAGCGCGGCATGATGGTGGCTGCGTCGACGACGCCGTCCCGGTAGAGCTGCAGCAGCGAGTCGTCCAGCAGGGACATGCCGTCGCTGCTGCTGCTCGAGATGACGTTGTTGATCATGTGGATCTTGCCCTCGCGGATCTGGTTGGCCACGGGGTTGTTGACGAAGAGCACCTCCCGCGCCGCGACGCGTCCCTGGCCGCTGCGGTGGGGCAGCAGCACCTGCGAGATGACGCACTTGAGGGTCAGCGCCAGGCGGGTGCGGACCTCGTCCTGGTCGTGCACGGGGAAGACGTCGATGATGCGGTTGATGGTCTTGGCCGACGACTGGGTGGCCAGGGTGCTGAGCACCACGTTGCCCGTCTCGGCCGCGGTCAGCGCGATCTCGATGGTGGCCTTGTCGCGCATCTCGCCCACGAAGATGACGTGCGCCATCTGCCGCAGGGCGGCCCGCAGGCCGGTGGTGTAGTCGTGGACGTCGACCCCGACCTCGCGCTGGTCGATGACGCAGTGCCGGCTCCGGATGCGGAACTCGATGGGATCCTCGATGGTCACGATGTGCCGGGCGTGATGGGGGCTCGCGTTCATGTACTCCAGGAAGCTCGCCAGCGTCGTCGACTTGCCCGACCCCGTCGGCCCGGTCACCAGGATCAGCCCGTTGGGGATGTTGGTCAGCCGCGTCATCAGGGTGTCGGTGATGCCGATCTTGGAATGGTGAGGGATCTCCAGGGGCACGTGCCGCAGCACCGCGGAGACCGACCCGCGCTGCTGGTAGATGTTGGCCCGGAAGCGCGCCACGTCGAAGAGCTCGATGGACATGTCCCCGTCCAGGTCGCGCTCGAACTTGCGGCGCTGGTCGTCGTTCAGCAGCGCGTAGGCGAGGGACCGGCTCTCCTCGGGGGAAAGCCGGTGGTCCTCGTCGTGGAACTCGAGGCGGCCGTAGACGTGGTAGGTCACGGGCGAACCGGCCGAGATGATGATGTCCGACGCGTCGCGGCTCACGGCCTCGCGCAGCAACTCATCGATCGTCAGCGGTTGCCGGGTGACCTCGGCAACGGGGGCCGTCAACGTCGTCATATCCTCCGCCTCGTCGTTCTTGTCCTTGCGCCGCCGGGGCAACCACACGGTGTCAATGCTCCCGGGTGGCTTCACCGCTTCCGACCGCGGCCAGCTCCGTTCCGTCCGTCTCGTCCGCTTTCTCGTCCCCGCGCGAAAGCTGCGGGCTCTCCTCGACGGCCCTGGGCAGTTCGTCCCCGCTGTCGCCGACGATCCGCGGCTTGATCTCGATGAGCAGGTCCAGACGGACCTTCTCGGTGCGGGTGTGGCTGAACAGGTAGCCGAGCAGCGGGATGTCGCCCAGGATCGGCAGTTTCTTGACGTCCTTGCGGGTCTCCTCGGAGAGCAGGCCGCCCAGGTAGATGGTCTCGCCGCTCCGCACGCGCACGTTGGTGTTGGCGCGGCGGGTGGAGGTCTGGGGCAGGTCCTCGTCGGGGCCCACGAAGCGCAGGATGCGCGACACCTCGGGCTCGACCCAGGCCGTGATGTAGCCGTTGCCGCTCACGCGGGGCGTGATGTTCAGCCGCACGCCCACGTCGATCTTCTCGAGCTGGACCGACTGCATGACGCCGGCGCCGCCGCCTCCCGACTGCAGCGAGGTGATCACCACGGGCACCGTCTCGCCCGCGAAGATCTCGGCGTGCCGGCCGCTGATCGTCACCACCTTGGAGTTGCTGAGCAGACGGGCGTGGCCGTCGGAGATCAGGCCGTCGACGGACAGCTCGAAGGTGGCGTACTGGCGGTAGAAGCCGCTGCCGTGGCGGACGGGCGTGTAGTCGATCTCCTCGGGCAGCTGGCCCGGCGGAGCGCCGCCGTTGTCGCCCTCGACGATCTGGGTCGACCACTTGGCGATCTTCTCCCAGTCGATGCCGATCTCCGCCA
Source organism: uncultured Fibrobacteraceae bacterium (assembly GCA_964617805.1). Classification (GTDB taxonomy): domain Bacteria; phylum Krumholzibacteriota; class Krumholzibacteriia; order LZORAL124-64-63; family LZORAL124-64-63; genus JAHIYU01. The sequence goes on from CAZTWK010000034.1 coordinate 3,574, forward strand.
GGGAGGTGGTGTTGACCTCGATCAACCGCGCCTCGAGCAGGATCTGCTGGGGCTTGCGGTCCATGTGCGAGATCACGGCCGCGGCCTGCTCCACCGCCGCCTGGGGCGCGCGGAAGACCAGGCGGTTCGCCACGGGATCGGCCACGACGTCCTCGCTGATGAACACCAGCGCGTCGGCCACGGACCCGGCGTCGGCGTAGTCGAGGTCGAAGACGCGCGTGATCACGCCCGTGGGGTTCGCCAGGGTCTGGACGTCCGCCACGAGGATCGTGCCGCCCACCCGCTCGTAGGCGAGGCCGGCGGCCCGCACGATGAGGTTCAGGGCCTCCTCGAAGGGCGTGTCCTCCATCTGGATGGAGATCACGCGCTGCTCGACGTCCGGGCTCGTTACGATGTTGAGCCCGCTGCGGTCGGCGAGAATCTGCAGGATCTCGCTGACGGTGCTGCCGCTGGCGCGCAGCGAGATGAGCTGCGAGCCCTGGGCCGCCGTCGCCGCGATCGACACCGCCACGGCCACCAGGATGACGAGCGCGGTACGCCGTCGGATGGACCTACTGGTCTTGCTCATTTCAGGATCCCTCCTCGTATCATTATCAGGACGATTTCCTTGTCGCCCTTCTTCACCTTGACCGATCTCGCCAGGATCTCGGCCACTTGCCAACCTCGGAACTTGTCACCGGTGCCCAGCCAGTCCGAGCGCTCGCCCTCGATGGTTATCTGGACGGTCGGATGCACCTCGTCGAATATGAGTGCCGACAACGCGGGTCTGATGACCTTGGCCACGCGCTGCGGTCGCCTGACCGGCCGGTCGGACTTGGGCGCCTTCTTGTCGCGCGCGAACGGATCGCGCAGCTTGGCGTCCAGATGTGCGACGGCGACCATGCTGTCGCGCGCCGCCACGCCCCGGACCGCCGCGACGACGAGTTCGGGACGCTCGGTCTCGGCCGTGAGCTCGGGAGCCCTGTCGTTCAGGACCGCCTGCACGGCCTCCTTGCTGCGCAGCCCCAGCAGGAGGACCACCAGCAGCATCGCGCCGACCCCGACCGCGTAGTACTTCCTGTCTTGCTGGGTCTTGGCCACGGTCATTGCTCCTCTTTGACGTCGTAGATGGACAGGTTGAAACGGCTCTCGAGGGTCTCGGCGTCCAGCGACGGCATGACCCTGAAGGCGTCGATGCTGGCCAGGCGCTCCCCGTTCTCCACCCTCTGCACGAAGTCCTGCATCTGGCGGAAGGTGCCCTTGGCCCGCAGTGTGTAGGAGGTCGCCCGCAGGGTCCCGACATCCTTCTGATCGCTCGTCGTCAGTCCCAGTCTCACCAGCTTGGCGTCGGACAGCAGGTCGCTGATGTAGGTGATGGCGTCGATCTCGACGCCGGTGTCGAGTTCCGTCAGCGACTCGACGCCGAGCAGGCCGGCCACCTCGCGGCTGTCGGCCTCGATGTTCTGCTGGCGCTCGATCTCGGCGTGCACCCGGCTCTTCTCCGCCAGCAGGTCCTCGATCTCGAGCTGGTGCGGCTTGGTCATCACGCCCTCGACGCCCAGACCCACCACGAAGAGGAGGACCGCCGAAGCGATGAAGATGTTCAGCTTGGTGAGTGTCAGCTTGAGCTTCATTCGGAGGCCTCCTCGGGCGTGCAGAGCAGGTCGAATTCGCCCTTGCCGTCGCTCCTGATGTTGCCGAGCGTGATCCGCGGAAAGTCGGATTTAAGCCGCGCGTCGTCGCGCAGCCGGTCGAGATAGGCGGACACGGTCTGCAGCCGGCCCTTCTTGGTCCGGTACTGGCCGCTGATGATCAGCTGCGCGCGCTCGCCCCGGGTGCTGGCCCGCCCCTCGAGCTGCAGGAGCATCAGCGACGCGTCGATGTTCTCGGCCAGGGCCGTGAACTTGGGCGACCAGTCGACGCGGTCCGCCCGTACCTCGAGCATGTTCAGGGCCTGGGTCAGCTCGGGCCGGTCGAGGGTCTCGGTGGCCAGGCGCGTGTCGAGCTGCGCCAGTTCGGAGCGCAGGGACACGACGCGCTCGCGCAGCAGCGAATCGCTCAGGAAGAGGGCCCCCACCAGGAGGATCTCCAGCCCCAGCAGCGAGAAGAGGATGGCCGTGCTGGCGGCACGGGTGCGGGCGGCCTTGCGGCTGTCCCGGTACTCGGGGTAGAGGTTGATCCTATACATGCGCGTCGTCCCCCCATCTGCAGAGACCGCAGGCTGTGGCCAGCTCGGCGCCGCGGGCGACGGCCTCGTCGGCTCCGCTCGCCTCGACCAATCCCTCCAGGGGATTCAGCAGCGTCACCGGGCAACCCACGCTCTCGCCGAGGAATTCGAGACGCCCGTCGACGTAGGCGCCGCCGCCGATCACGTAGAGGCTCTTGACCTCGCGCCGGTAGCGTCCGCGGTAGTAGGTGAGCGTCTGCTGGATCTTGTCGGCGAGCCGCCGGGTGTAGATGTCCCGTGTCGCCTCGTCGTCGTTGCGCGAGGAGCCGGGTCCCAGGTTGCGGCTGAGCAGGTCGCCGTCGCGGCTGACCATGTGCACGGCCGCGTGCCGGCCGCCCAGGTCGACCAGACCGACCACGTTGCCGTCGTGCTTGTCGGTGTCCAGGTTCGCGAAGAGCTCGTTGAGGCCGGCCGTCGGTTCGAGATCGACGACCTCGGGCTCCAGCCCGACGCGGGCCAGCACGGCCAGCGGGAAGCCGCGGGCCTCGCGCGGCACGGCGGCGAGCAGGACCTGGGCCTGGGCCACGCCGCCGGGTCCCTCGCTGCCGGCGTCGCCCAGCAGCTGGCCTGCCAGCACCGGGTCCGCCATGTCGCCGAGATTCATGTGCTTGCGCGCCTCGAAGGGCAGCGCACGGGCCAGGTCGGCCTCGTCCATGGGCGGCGTTATCGCCTCCTGCACCATGGTCTCCTGCCAGCCGACGGCCACGGCCACGCGGCCCAGCCTGCGCTTGCCCAGTCCCAGCCGCTTCATGAGGGTCTTCAGGGCCTCCGCCGCCGCGTCGACGCGCTCGGCCGCCGACGTGGCCTGGTAGGGCTCGACCCCCACGTGGGTGATGCGCTCCAGACGCCGGCGACCGGTACCGCAGACGAGCTTCACGCTCGTGCTGCCGATGTCGATCCCCGTCCTGACTTTCCCGTTGCCGAACAAACGCTTCCTCCTTGCTGCCGTCAGTTGCTGGACCATTCGTTCCAGCTGAGCACCCTCAGTACTCCGAAGTTCGGTTCCGCAGGGAAACCGTGTTCAATTCGCTGATGGCCACGCCGTCGTCGGTCGTGAGCTCGAGGTCCAGCGTGACGCTCGTGGTGTCGGCGTTTGTCGTCACCGCAAAGCGCGTGCAGTCGACCTCGGCCATGTCGACCCCGTCCATCTGCAGGCGGGGCCCGGCGGCGGTGCCCGTCAGCTGGAAGGTGGCGGTGAGGGCTCCGTTCAGGTCCCGCACCCGGAACGCGTTCGCGCCCGTCACCTCGAGCCGGTTGGCGTCCCGGACGGCGCGCGCCATCCGCGACATGAGCACCATCGTGTAGGACTGCACCGAGACCCGTTCCCGGCTGCGTTGCAGGGCCCGCTGGTTCACGATGATGACGTTGCTCAGCGCGAACAACACGATGCCGGACGCCATGATGGCGACCATCAGTTCGATCAGGGTGATGCCGCGCTGCCGCAGCTTCATCATCAGGTTCCCCCGGTCCAGGGCAGGCTCCTCGAGATGATCGTGGAGCAGCTCAGCGAACGGTTCACGGCCCCGCCGCGCGCCGCGCGCTCCGGGCGGACCCGTTTTCACGATTCCTCATGTCACGACCTTGTCGTGGGCGGACATCCTGGGGGCCGGCCGGACGGCCGGGCCCCCATGGATCGTCGTCCGCCCGCTAGATGCCGGCCACCACGGGCGGGTTGCCGTTGCGGTTGATGTTGGGCACGGTCACGGTCACGGTCACGCCGGCCATCTTCCGGCCGCTACGTCCGGTCGCCCGGAGCGTGAAGGCCTGGGAGTTGGCGTTGGCGCCGCCACCGGCGGTGATGGCGTAGGTGAACAGGTCGGTCTGCGTGAGATCGACGATGCCACCGGCGCCGGACGGCCACCTGGGACGGCCCTGCGTGTCGGGATTCTCGATCGCCCAGGCCTTCGAGGCCGTGACGATCTCGCCGATCTTGCCGGTCGCCTCGGACACGCGTGCGTTCTTGACGTACTTGCTGTACATCGGCACGGCGACGGCGGCGAGGACGCCGACGATCACCACGACGACCATCAGCTCGACCATGGTGAAGCCCTTCTGGCTGGGCTGCTTGCGGAAGCGGTTCATCCTTGTTCCTCCTTCTGCATTGTGCAGTCAATCCCCCGGACGAGAACTCATCGGTGGGCGCCCGTCCGGGAACACCGCGACCCACCTGACACGAAACCTACATACCCGTCGCGCCCTGCAGCATGGCGTCGCCCATGCCGAAGATGGGCAGGAACATCGCGACGACGATGAAGCCGATCATCCCGCCCACGAGCACGATCATGACCGGCTCGATGAGCGAGGAAATGCCCTGGATGGTCGCCTCGACCTGCCGGTCGTAGAAGTCCGAGGACTTCATCAGCATGCTGTCGAGTTCGCCGGCCTCTTCGCCGGTGGCCATCAACTGCAGGGTCATCTCGGGAAACTCGCCGGTGGCCCGGAACGATTCCGTCACGCCGTGGCCGGCGGTCACCGACTCTTTCACCCTGTCCAGGGCCCGGGACACCACCGCGTTGCCGGCGGCGCCCTTGACCAGGTCCAGGCTCTCGAGCAGCGGCAGGCCGCTGCCGAGCAGGATGCCCAGCGTGCGCGCGAAGCGGCTCATCACCGTCTTCTTGACGATGGGGCCGAAGATCGGCACGTTGAGCTTGAAACGGTCCAGCCAGTAGCGCCCGGTCCGTGTGCGCGACAGCATGACGAGGCCCAGGACCAGGGACGCGACCACGATCACCGACACCAGCAGGTTGTCCCTGATCGTGTTGGAGATGGTCATGACGAGCTGGGTGAGACCGGGCAGCTCCTGGCCCAGCTCCGCGTAGATCTCCGAGAAGGTCGGCACGATCTTGAGCAGCAGGAACAGGGTGCCGAGGGTGGCGAAACCGAGCACGAAGACCGGGTACATCAGGGCCGACTTCACCTTGCCCTGGATGTCGTCGATCTTCTCCAGGTAGACCGCCAGCTGCTCGACGATCTTGTCCAGCGTACCCGCGCGCTCGCCGGCCTTGACCATGCTCATGTACATGTCGTTGAAGGCGTTGGGGTGGCACGCCATGGCCTCGGACAGGCTCTCGCCCCGGGCGAGGCGGTTGCTCATGTCGTCGACGGCCACCTTGAGCATCTTGTTCGTTCCGTCCCCGGACAGGCCCTTGAGCCCCTTCACCAGGGGGATGCCCGAGTCGATCACCGTCGAGAGCTGGCGGCTGAACAGCGCCACGTGCCGCGTGGGTACCTTGCCGAAGGAGATCTCGGAGAAGCGCTTGAGCCAGGACTTGGCGCTCGCGCCGCCCTTGTCCTCGGTCACGTGCAGCACCGCGAGGCCGTCGCCGTGCAGCTGGGTGACCACCTCGTCGATGGTGTTGCCGCTGAGCAGTCCCGTCACTTCCGTGCCGGAACGGTCCTTTGCCACGAATGAATACGTCGCCATGCTATCCCTCCGACGCCTGGGCGGCGCCTAGTCGTCGCTCACGCAAACCCTGAGCACTTCCTCGACCGTTGTCTGACCCGCCGCGACCTTCTCCATGCCGACCGTCTGCAGGGTCCGCATGCCCTCCTGGACCGCAAGTTTGCGGATCTCGCCCGCGGGTCGTCCCTCCGCGACCAGCTGTCGCAGGCCGGTCGAGAGGATCAGTTTCTCGATCACGGCCAGCCGTCCCGAGTAGCCGCGTCCCTTGCAGGCGACGCAGCCCGCGCCCCGTCGATAGACCGGTGGCTCTCCATCGTCCCTATCGGCCGTGAGGCCGAGGGCCATGAGGACTTCTTTCTCTGGCTGGTATTCCTCGAGGCAATGGGAGCAGTTGCGCCGCACCAGGCGCTGCGCGGCCACCATGGTCATGGCGCTGGCGGCCATGAAGGCCTCGGTGCCCATGGACACCAGGCGCGTGGCGGTGCTGGGCGCGTCGTTGGCGTGGATGGTGCTGAACACCATGTGGCCGGTCAGGGCGGCGCGGATCGCGATCTCGGCGGTCTCGCTGTCGCGGATCTCGCCCACCATGATCACGTCCGGGTCCTGGCGCAGGAAGGCGCGCAGGGCGTTGGCGAAGGTCACGTCCTTGCGCACGTTGACCTGAATCTGGTTGATGCGGTCGATCTGGTACTCGACCGGATCCTCGATGGTCGTGATGTTCAGTTCCTCGCCCTTCAGCTCCATGAGGCTGGAGTAGAGGGTCGTGGTCTTGCCGGAGCCCGTGGGACCCGAGAGCAGGATCATGCCGTAGGGCTTGTGGATGCAGCGCTGGAAGTCCTGGACGTCCTCCTCGGTGAGACCCAGGTCCCGCAGCGAGAACGAGAAGCCGCTCTTGTCCAGCAGTCGCATCACGATCTTCTCGCCGTGGATGGCCGGCACCGACGAGACGCGGATGTCCACCTCGCGGCTGGCGTCCCGGTAGGTCATGCGCCCGTCCTGGGCGGCGCGCCGCTCGGCGATGTCCATGTTCGAGAGGATCTTGATGCGGCTGATCATGCCCGAGTAGACCGCGCGGGGCGGCGTCAGGGCGTCGTAGAGCAGGCCGTCCACGCGGTAGCGAATGACCAGCCCCTTGGTCTGGGGTTCGATGTGGATGTCGGTGGCACGTTCCTTGAGCGCGTTGCTGATGACCTGGTCGACCAGCCTGATGACGCCGGCGTCCTGGCTGCCGGCCTCCTCGTCGATGTCCTCGAGGCCGTCGAAGGCGTCGCCGTCGCTGACCTCGTCGACGACCTCCTCGATGAGCGCGCTGACGTGCTTGTCGCCCTCGATCCAGCCGTAGTGGGTCTCGCGGGCCTTGTCCAGCACCTCGTGGGCGGCGAGCAGGATCAGCAGTTCCTTCTGCTCGCGCAGGGCGATGCGCTGCAGCTGGTCCGTGGCCACCACGTCGAGGGGATCGGCCATGGCGACGGTGAAATGTTCGTCGCCGAGCGTGATGGGCAGCAGGTCGTGGCGCTTGGCGAAATCGAGGGGGACCAGGTGCAGGGCGGAGGTCTGGACCTCGTCCTGGTTCGGATCGAAGAGCCGCACGCCGAGCTGATGGCCCAGTGCGCCCAGCAGGTCGTGATCCGAGATCAGGCCCTTGCGCATCAGGATCTCGCCCAGCCGCTCGCGGGTCTGGGTCTGCTCCTGGAGGGCGTCCTCGAGCTGGCCCTCGACGATGAGGCCCTGGCTGATCAGGTATTCTCCGAGTCCTGGAGCTTTAGTCACCATCCACGATCTTCGGTTTGTCCCATGTCATGCAATCAGTTAGCCCGGACTTGACGTCCTTTCGGGCCTGCGTTCCGGCTCGTGGCTGCAATGTGTGTGCCATGTTGGGGGAAAACGGAGCGTGATTTCTCATGGGGTGTCGTGATGCCCCGGGCGCAGAGTCGGATCGGCGGGGAGGACGTGGACAGTGGAATCCCTAATTCATTGAACGGTAAGATGTTGTTCCCTGATAGCCTGGCTGGATCCCACAGCCTGCGGGGCCGGGGTGGCGGGTCGACAGCGGGGGGCGGTCCTCAAAGCGGATTGATCGACTCAGGTTATTGGCGGCGGTGACAGGCCGAGCACCCGGACCGGGATCTCGACCAGGCCGGGTTGCACGCTCGCAGGCGGCCGGTCAGGCAATTTGCGGAACAGGTAATTTAAGAGATTGACTGATTTATTGGTATGAGATATGATCAATAGTACGGAAATGATAAAAATCAAGAGATAGGAGCTCGAGATGAAAACCGCACTGCTGCTGATCGTCGCCACCACGCTCGTCTGCGGCGGCGCCGCTCTGGCCGACGGCATCGAGGAGATCCGCACGGGGGCCTTGCCCCTGGGATCCTACGTCACCGTCACCGGAGGCGTCGTCACGGCGGTCATGGACAACAGCTTCGTCGTCGCCGAGGCGGCGCCCGGTCCCTGGCGCAGCATCTGGGTCTACGTCGGCGCCGCGCCCGCGGTGGCCGAGGGCGACGTGGTCGATATGCTGGGGACCTACTTCCTGCACACCGGACGGGACGCCATCAGCCTGCTGTCTCCCGTCGACGCCCACGTCACCGTCACCGGCACCGCGCCGCTGCCGGACAACCAGGTGACCGTCGGCCAGCTGGAGTCCGATCCCGAGGCCTGGTCCAGCACCCGTCTCTTCGTGACCGACGGCCTGCTCGTCCAGGAGGTCTACGAGGACGGTCAGTGGCTGGTGGCCTCCTACGAGACCGGCCACCTGATGCGGCTCGACGATTACTTCGGCCTCTATCCCGACGTGCGGGTGGCCGAGTGCTACAACAACGCCGACGGCGTCTTCATGTTCTACGGGGACCGGTTCGTGCTCAAGGCGCTGGATCTCGCCTACGTGGATTGCACGGTGCCCAACGAGAGCGCGAGCTTGGGAGCGGTCAAGCAGATGTACAGGTGAAGGCCGCGAACAGAGGGGGACGGGTCGCCCGTGGCAGGGGCGGCCCGTTCTCTTCGTGCCCGGCGGCTCAGCGCTCGAGGCCGCGCAGGATCTCCGCCAGCTTGCCGTTGAAGGCGTCGGGGGATTCCTGGAAGAGGAAGTGCCCCAGGCCGGTCATGGTCACCACCTCGAAATCGGCGTAGAGCGCGCGGTTGCCCTCCAGGTTCAGGGGCCAGAGATCCGCGTTCAGGCAGCGCAGGGGCACGTCTATCTCGCCGAGGACGGCCTTCAGGTCGTGGGACAGGTAGTGGGTGAAGGTCGCCACGGCGATCGCGGGCGGCGCGGCCGACATGTCGGCGGCGACCCGGTCCACCAGGGCCGGGTCGGCGTCCTCGGGGAACATGCCGCGCACGAAGGCGTCCATCTGGACCGCGAAGTCCGTCCGCAGCCCGGCCGCGTACCCTTCTATCTGCTCCTCCGTCAACGTGTAGGTGAAGTCCTGGAGCGTATCGACGCCGATCAGCCCCTGGACCCGGCCGGGCAGGATGCGCGCCGCCTCCACGATCACGCTGCCCGCCATGGAATGCCCGATCAGCACGCAGCTCTCGAGGTCCAGCGCCTCGACCACCGCCGCCACGTCCGCGCCGTAGGCGGGGACCGTCCATTCCCGGCGCCCGGTGCCGGAGTCGCCGTGACCGGCCATGTCGATCGTCACGACCCGGTGGGTCTGCGAGAACTCGGCGACCTGGGCCGTCCAGTAGCCGCGGTCGCAGCTCCAGCCGTGGACGAAGACCAGGGCCGGTTCGCCCGTGCCGTGCACCTCGTAGGCGATGGACACGCCGTCGGCCGAGGGGGTCTCGGCGGCGGGGGCCGCGGCCGCCAGCAGGCAGCAGCCGAGGAGGATCGTCGGGAATAACTTGCGCATCGTCGTATCTCCTTGCGTGAGGTCGTGTGATAATACGCTGCCGGCACCCGGGGTCAACCGGACATGCTTGGCGGTCGCCGGGCGATGGTGTAGGATGGGCGGACCCGACCATCAGAGAGGAGACCATGCATGGACTGGCACGAACTGCAGAAACACAAGGTCGCCGATCTCCGGGAGCTCATGAAGGAGCACGCGCCGGAGGTGACGGGCATCACCCAGATGAAGAAGGACCAGCTCCTGGAGCTGCTGTCCGAGGCCATGGGCGTCGAGAAGCCGCACAAGGTGGTCACCGGCCTGGACAAGGGCGATATCAAGGCGCGGCTGCGGGATCTCAAGGCCAAGCGCGAGGCGGCGCTGGAGGCCGGGGACAAGCGCGATCTGCACCGGCGCCGGCGCCAGATTCACCGGCTGAAGCGCAAGCTGCGCAAGGCCGCCAAGCTCACCCACTGAGACGGGCATGAAGATAGCGTTCATCGGCACCCACGGGGTCGGCAAGACGACCCTCTGCTTCGAACTGGCCGCCTGCCTGAAGCGCCTGGACATAGGCGTGGACGTGGTCAAGGAGGTGGCCCGCAACTGCCCGTTGCCCATCAACCGCGAGACCACCTGCGACGCCCAGTCGTGGATCCTGCACACCCAGGTCGCCAAGGAGATCGCCACCGGTCACGGCTACGACACCATCGTCTGCGACCGCGCGGTGCTGGACAACTACGCCTACATGGTCCACGCGGTGGGGCGGCAGCCGGCCCTGGAATCCTTCATCGCCGACTGGATGCGCACCTACACCCTGCTGGTGCACGTGCCGGTGATCACCCCGCCGTCCTTCGACGGCACCCGCGACACCTCGGTGGTCTTCCAGCGCAAGATCGACAGCATCCTGCGCGAGCTGATGGACGAGCTGGGCATCCCGCGCCTCGATCTGGATCCCGGCCACCGCGATACCTGGATTCCCGCCGTCCTGAAGGCGGCGGGACTCCCGGACCACACCCCGCAGCTCGACCTCTTCAACGGGCTGGGCCGGCACAACCCCCTCTGAACCGCCGATTCTCCGGTCAAGCCCCGGCGCGCGCGGTCGATAACCCCTCCGACGCAACGACTTGATCCCGATACCGGCCGCCGCGAAGGCGCCGGCGTCCGTCGCATGGTGGTGGCATGTTCAGATCCACGCTCGACGACCGTACCCAGGGCCGCGGCACACCGCAGGACGCGACCGAGACGTCCCGTGAACGCGAGCTCGAACTGCGCATCCTCCAGCTCGAGGAGGAGCAGGCGCGGCTGCGCCGCGAGCGCCTGGAATACGAACTGCTGGGCGAGGACCTGGTGGGACAGCTCGACGAGTCGAAGGTCTCCGAACTGCACCGCTACCTGCACGAACGGCAGCAGCACCCGGAGATGCTGCGCAACGGGCGCATCGTGTCGGTGTCGGACGTGCCGCCCGAGGCCATCCTGAACCTGGCCGACCTGATCTACTGGCGCCACGCCCTGGCCGAGTCCACCGGCCTGCTGACCTTCCTCTACGTGAACGACGAGGGACAGGCCCGGCCCGTGGGCAACTCGCCCAGCCAGTTGCCGGCCCTGGCCTCGGTGCGGCCGGAGTGCCGGCGCGGCGTGGACCGGGCCGTCGCCGCCATCACCGCCTCGGAGACCTGCCCCGCCGGGAACATCGGCGCCCGCTGCGACGGCTGCGGCCGGCCGCTGTGGATCGTGCCCATCCGCCTGCGCTACGAGCACGACGTGGAGACGGTGGGCTGCCTGGTCGGGCACGACCTGCCCACGCCCTCGCAGCCCCACCGCCGCATGGTCGAGCTGGTGGCCGACATGACCGGCCGGAGGGCCTCGGAGGAGTACGCGGGCCAGGTGAACACCATCCTGCAGATGCAGGTGACGGCGATGGTGGCCAAGTACACGCTCCAGAAGTCCGACGCCGCGCGGGAGGCCGGCGAGGCCCTCGATCGCCAGTCCCGCATCGCCGAGGACCTGGCCCGCGCCAAGTCGGAGCTGGAGACCGTGCTGGCCGAGGCGCGGGAGGCGCGGCGCGCCGCCGAGCGGGCCAACGATTCCAAGGGCCTGATCATGGCCGCCATGTCCCACGAGATCCGCACGCCCCTGACCTGCGTGATCGGCTTCGCCGACCTGCTGGCCCGTCCCTCGCTCACGATCGAGGACGCGCACAAGTTCGCCGAGTCCATCAAGGAGAGCGGGCAGGTGCTGCTGTCCCTGATCAACAACATCCTGGACCTCTCCAAGCTCGAGGCCGGCCACCTGGAACTGGAGCGGGTCGACTATTCCGTCCGGCAGCTCCTGGACGAGGTGGTGGGCATCTTCACGCCGTCCTGCCGCGAGAAGGACATCGACATCCGCGTGGCGATCGACGACGCCGTGGCCCAGGAGCAGGTCGGCGATCCCATGCGCCTGCGCCAGGTGCTGATGAACCTGGTGAGCAACGCCATCAAGTTCACCCGGGAGGGGGGCGTCGACCTCGCCTGCGGGCCCGATCCCGACGATCCCGACCTGCTCAGGATCGAGGTGCGCGATACCGGCGCGGGCATTCCCAGCGACCGGCTCGACACCATCTTCGAGGCCTACCGGCAGGGTGACCCGGAAGTCTCGCGCAAGCACGGCGGCACCGGGCTCGGCCTGGCGATCTCCAAGCACATCAGCGAGGTCATGGGGGGCGAATTGAGCGTGACGAGCCGGGAAGGGGAGGGATCCTGCTTCGTCTTCACCTTCGCCGACCGCCTGCCGGAGGGTATCCCGACGCCGTCGGGGGCCGCTTGAGGCCTCCGGTGCGGCTCCGCCGCCGCCCCACTTGCAATAATCCACCGTTCGGGTAGTATGTCGTACAGGACGTCAATCCTCACATCACGGCCTTGGAGGTGCCTATGGAGAGACTTCAGACCGGACAAACGATCTGGCCCAAAGAGATCCTCCGCCTGCCCCAAGTTGAGTTCCATATCGCCGGCGTGACCGGCCACTCCCTGAGAGATTCCGAGAAACAGATCACCTTTTTCCGCTTCGACGAGGGCACCACCGTCCCCGACCACAGCCATACGGCCCAGTGGGGCTACCTGGTCGCGGGCGAGATGGTCCTGGAGATCGAAGGGCGCACGGAACTGTACCAGGCCGGCGACACCTACTACGTCCCCGGCGGTTCGAAGCATCGTACGATGTTCAGCCAGGTATCCTACGTGATAGACATGGGGGACGACCCCGACCGCTACAAGCTGCGCGGCTGAGCGCGGCCCGGGGCCGGCTCAGCGAGCCGGCCCCAGCACCACCGAAAGCACTTCCTCGCGGCCCAGATACCGCGCGGCCGTTTCGCGAACGTCCGCGGGCGTCAGGGTGCGTATCTCCGCCAGGAATTCGGGCATGCCGTTGGGCGGGCGTCCGTAGAGCACGTCCGCGGCGCAGCGGCTGGCGCGCGCGCTGTTGGACTGGCGCGCGATGAGCAGGTTACCCACCAGCTGCGAGCGGGCCCGCTCGAACTCGGCCGCGGGCGCCGCGTCGGCGGCCACGCGCCGCAGCTCCTCGACCAGGGCCGCGCCGGCCTCGTCCTCGGTGGCCGGGTCCGTGAGCACGTAGCTCACCAGCATGCCCGGCGCGAATCCCCGCGCCGACTGGATCCCCGTGGCGTAGCACAACGACCGGCGGTTGCGCAGGCTCTCGAAGAGCCGTCCGCTCTGGCCGTTGAGCAGCTGCTGCAGCAGGGCCAGGGCAGCCCGGTCCTCGTTGGGGCCGACGGGACCTCGCCAGGCGTTCAGCACCACGCTCTGCTTCACGTCCCGGGCCGTGCGGCTCCGCTCGCAGGCGGTGGACGCCGCGGCCAGGGAGAGGTCGGGCCGCTCCGGCGCCGGCGCGTCGGGAAGATCCGCCAGGGCCGTGCCCAGCAGGTCCGCCAGCCGCGCGGCTTCGACGTCGCCCGAGACCACCAGGTGCATGTTGCGCGGCACCCAGGTCCGCCGGTGGAAGTCGCGCAGGTCGTCGCGGCCCAGGACGGCCAGCGAGGCCTCGTCGCCGAGCACGGGCGCGCCGTAGGGGTGGTCGGGATAGAAGGCGGCCCGCAGCTGCCGCGCCGCGGCCTGGAAGGGATCGTCGTCCATGGCCTGCAGGTCGGCCAGCGCGAGGCGGCGCTCGCGATCCAGTTCGTCGTCGGGGAAATCCGGCGCGCAGGCGATGCGGCCGACCAGGGACACCAGTTCCTCCAGATGGCGGGTCAGGCCGGTCAGGTAGACGCCGGTGTGGTCGCGGGCCGTGAAGGGGGAGAGGGACGCGCCTAGGCCCTCGATGCGGCTGTGCAGATCCGCCGAACGTTCGCCGCCGGCGCCCTTCACCTGCACCTGCTGGCAGAGGTGGGCCAGCCCGGCCTGCAAGGGAGCCTGCAGGCAGACGCCGCCGGCGGTGTGCAGTCCGAGGGTGAGCAGGGGATGGGCACGGTCCTCGCGCACGAAGAGGCGCAGGCCGCCGTCGAGGACGATCTCCTCGAAGGGACGGTCGTCGGGGGCGGTGCCGGCGTGGCGCGCGGGGGCCGGCGCGCGCGGCGCGGGCGCCTCGGCGCCGGCGCTCCGTTCGCTGTCCAGGTGGGGCGCCAGCAGGGCGTCGACGTCCTCGGCCGTGGCGGGCAGCCCGTCGCGCTCGCCCTCGCGCGGGACGTAGAGCAGGACGTTGCAGCCGTCGCGGGCAAAGAGGCGCCGGCAGACCCGGCGCACGTCGTCCCCGTCCACGGCGGCGACCTGCTCGGGGAAGGTGAAGGCGCCGGCCAGGTCGTCCATGGCGTCGTGCCAGCCGAGCAGCGAGGCCGTGCCCTGTACCGTCTCGCGGGTGAAGCGGTAGGAGCGCTCGGTGCGGATCTTGGCCCGCGCCAGCTCCTCGTCGCTGGGCGGCTCGTCCTTGAGGGCCTGCAGCACGCCGGCCGCGGCGACCATGGCCGCGGGCGCCCGGGCGAGGTCGGTCTCGAAGTCGACGGCCAGCACGCCCTCGCGCCGCCCGGCCTCCGAGAGCAGGGTGATGCCGTTGACGAGCTGCCGCTCTTCCTGGACGTGCCGGTACAGTCGGGAGCTGCGCCCGTCCGAGAGGATCTGCTGGACGACGGCCAGGGTCGCGCGGTCGGGATCGGTCTCGGAGAGGCCGGGGAAGACCATCTTGCCGTAGACCATGGCGATGTCGCCCGTCTCGACGCGGCAGCGCGGGGCGGCGTGCGCCGGCTCGGCGGGGGGCGAGGGCAGGGCGTAGGGCGGCGGTGCGGCCTCGCCGCCGAAACCGGCCACGATCAGGTCCAGGGCGGCCCCGGTCTCCACGTCGCCGGCGATCACCACGGTCATGTTGTCGGGGCGGTAGGCGGCCCGGTAGAAGTCGACGATCTCGTCGCGGGAGGTCGAGGTGAGGACCTCGTCGCGTCCGCCGATGGGATGGCGGTAGGGGCTGCTGTCGAAGGCGAGCTCCATGGCCCAGCGCCAGGACACGCCGAAACCCGAGGGCAGGTCGTCGTACATGTGGTTCTCGTGAACCAGGACGGGGCGCTCGGCATCGAGGGCGGCGGGTTCGAAGGTCGAGTCCAGCAGCGCGTCGGCCAGGATGTCCACGGCGCCGGCGACGTTCTCGGCGGGCAGGGTGATGTGGTAGTTGGTCGTCTCGTAGCCGGTGCCCGCGTTGGTGGCGCCGCCGAGGCCGGCGACCTCGAGGGCGAAGTCCCGCTCCCCGCGCCGGCGCGTGCCCTTGAAGAGCATGTGCTCGATGCCGTGGGCCCAGCCGCGGACGTGATCCGGCTCCTGGTTGGAGCCCACCCGCACCCACACGTTGCAGATCGCCACCGGGGAGCGGCGGTCCTCCTGTACGATCACGCGCAGGCCGTTGGCCAGCCGTACCAGGGTGGCGGTGCCCACTTGCTCGCGGGCGATGATGGTGTCTTGGCTCATGTGTCGTCCCGTCCCGTGCTGGAGGCCCGTGTCGTTCGCCAGGATAGGCGTGGATGTCCGGCTTGGCGACCAGTCTTTTAGGGACCAACGCTGTCCGGTTGACGCTGGGGGCGTCTTGTGGCAATCATGAGCCCGGATCAACCAGCAGGAGCGAAGCATGGTCCCGCCCCCCGACATCCTGACCATCGACGTGGAGGAGTGGTTCCACGGCCACAACTACCTGGACCAGGTGCCGCCCGCGGCCTGGGACGACCAGGCGTGCCGGGTCGAGGGCAACACCGACCGCTGCCTCGCGCTGCTGGCGGAGCACGACGTCCGGGCCACCTTCTTCGTGCTCGGCTGGACGGCCGAGCGCCACCCGGACCTGGTGCGCCGCATCGCCGAGGCCGGCCACGAGATCGCCTGCCACAGCTACGCCCACCCCGAAGTCTTCGACCTGGACGAGAGCGCCTTCCGCGCCGACCTGGAGCGGGCCCTGGCCGCGCTGACGGCCGCCGGCGCGGCGCGGGTCGCGGGCTACCGGGCTCCCAGCTTCTCCATCACGCCGCCCGTGCACCGCTACCTGCACATCCTGCAGGACCACGGTTTCGCCTACGACGCCTCCCTCTTCCCCGTGCACCATCCCCGCTACGGGCAGCCGTCCACCCCGCGCGCGCCCTTCCTGCTGGCGGGCGCCGCCGCCCAGGCCGCCGGGCCGGACCGCGAGCCCCTGCTCGTGCTGCCCATGACCACCGCCCGGATGCTGGGCGTGAACGTGGGCTTCGCCGGCGGGGGCTACCTGCGCGTGCTGCCCCGGCCGGCCTACCGCCTGTTGCGGCGCGTCGCGCGACGGCAGGGTCAGGCCGTGGTCACCTACCTGCATCCGTGGGAACTGGACGACTGGCGTCCCGGCGACGTGGGGCAGACGCTGCTGCAGCGCTGGCGCAGCCAGGGGGGGCAGGACACGGTGACCGAGAAGCTGAGGGCCATTCTGCGCGACGGGGACTTCAGCACCATGGGGGACTACGCCTCGCGCCTGCGCGAACGCGGCGGGCTGCCCGTGCGGAGCCTTCCACTCTGAGCAGCGGCGCCTAGTCCGCCACCCCCGTGCTCCCGTCGAAGCGCTTCCAGAGGATCCCGCTCGAGGCCGGCTGGTCCACGGTCAGCGAGCCCCCGCTCACTTCCAGGAACTCCCAGGCCCCTTCCCGCGGGTGGTAGCGGTGCCAGATGCCGTCGGCGGGGAAGGCGACCGGCCACACGTGGTCCTCGTCGTCGAAGTTCAGGGCCACGACGATCTCCGCGTCGGCCGAATTCCCGCCGCTGCCGCGCCAGTAGCACAGGGTGTACTCGAGATGATCGAGCTCGCTCCCGCGCCAGGTGAACCAGATGTTCTCGGTCTGCAGGGCGGGCTCGGACAGGCGCAGCCCGATGAGGTTGCGGTAGATCGCGCGCAGGTCGGCGTCGCCGCCGGCCCAGTCGATCTCGTAGGTGGTCGGGCTGGCGGGCCGATACTCGCCGCTGCCGATCTCCTGGCCGTTGTAGATCATGGGGATGCCGATGCTGGTCATCAGGGCGTAGACGCCCAGTTCGGCCTTCTGCAGGCCGCCGACGGCCTGGGCGCCGGGCGAGCCGTAGTCGTTCACGGCCCACACGATGCGGTTCTCGTCGTGGGACTCGAGGTACTTCACGTCGCTGAAGCCGTCGCCGTTGAAGCCGTTGTACTGGGAGTTGCCGCTGATCACGTTGGCCGCCGCCCACATGTTGCGGCAGCCGAAGCTCCAGCAGCCGTAGTCGGGCGTCGACTGGCCGCGCGTGGCGAAGCCGTTCTGGGTCAGGTTGATGGTCATCACCTGGTTGAAGTTGTTGCCGCCCCCGGCCCAGCCGTCGGTGTGGTTGCCGCCCCACTGGGCGTCGTAGCCGTGGGTCACGGCGTTGCCGTCGTTCGGGTAGCGGAAGTCCTCGCCGATGAGCAGCAGGTCGGGGTGGCGCGCCCGCAGCTCGTCGCGGATCCACTCCCAGGTGCTCCAGGGCTCGCCGGCCACGTAGTCGAAGCGGAAGCCGTCCACCTTGTAGGTCTCGACCCAGTGCAGCAGGGCGTCGAGGATGTGGGCGCGCAGGGCCGGGTCGCTCCAGTTCAGCTCCGCCATGCCCCAGGGATTGGGCTCGGTGGTGGTGAAGTTGTAGGTGCCGGAGAAATCGTCCAGCTGGCGCAGCGCGCTGCCGAGCGCGGCGTGGTTGACCACCATGTCCAGGATCACGGCGATGCCGTACTGGTGGCAGCGGTCGACCAGCAGGGCGAAGATGTTCGGCCAGCCGTAGCTGGCGTTGGGCGCGAAGTAGAGGGCCGGATCGTAGCCCCAGCCGTTGTAGGCGGGCGCCGTGACCGGCATCAGCTCGATGGCGTTCACGCCGAGGTCCACCAGGTCCGGCCCGGCGGTCAGGCCGCCGATGACGCCGGAGAAGGAGCCCAGGGCGGAGAAGTCGTTGGGGGCGATCTCGTAGATCACCAGGCGCGTGCGGTCGATGGGCTCGGGCAGGTCGCGGATGGCGCCCAGGGAGCGCCCGTACACCGCGTTGGCCTGGGTCGGGTCGCCCGACAGCACTTCCACCGCGGCGGGATCGGTGAACCAGGTGGCCTGCGCGCCGCTCCAGAGCACGAACTTGTAGTGCTGGAGGCCGGCGGGCATGTCGGCGATCAGGCGCCAGGTGTAGCCGTCGCCCATGTCCGTGAAGGCCCAGGCCGGATCGCTGTCGTCCCAGCCGTTGAAGTTGCCCGCCATGTAGGCCTCGTCGGCGCCGTAGGCGCGCAGCACGAAGGTGTCCACGACGGTCTGGGTCACCTGGGGGTCGTCCGGGCCGGTGTCGCCCTTGTCCTCGGGGGAGACGGGGTCCGGGGCGAGGCCGCAGCCGGCGGCCAGCGCGACGGCCAGCAGCAGGGGCAGCGACCAGGCGGCGGTCCGGGGCGTCAACATCTTGTCAATGCGCATGATGTCCTTTCGGGAGCATGTTTCGGCTAATTATATCACATTCCCGCCCTATTGGCCCCCCACCCCCTTGACGGCCCCGGATCCCGTGGTAACCTTTCAGGCCGGTCTTGAGAACCATGCCACATCGAACTGGAGGCCGAGATGCGACGCATCGCTCTGTTCTTCCTCGCCGTCCTGCTGACGGCGGCGGCCGCACCCGCGGCCGAGGTCACCTTCGTCCACAACGCGCCCGGCGCCCAGGAGGTCTACCTGGCGGGCAGCTTCAACGGCTGGAACGCCTTCGACTTCAAGATGAGCGACACCGGCGGCGGCGTCTTCTCGGTCGTGGTGGACCTGTCCCCGGGCGAGTACCAGTACAAGTTCGTGGTGGACGGCGCCTGGACCCAGGACGCCCTTAACGCCGCCAGCGCGCCCGACGGCTACGGCGGAGAGAACTCCGTGGTCGCGGTGCCCGACGGCGCGACCGAGCTGGTGGCCGGCGGCGGCGAGAAGCCCGCGGGCACTCCGGCCCCGGCGGCCGCGGCGGCCCCGGCCGGCGACGGCACGGCCTTCGCCTACGACGCCGGCGGCAAGGTGGGCTCCTGCTGCCTGGCCGGCGAGTTCAACGACTGGAATCCCACCGCCGACGCCATGACCGACCCCGACGGCGACGGCGTCTACACCGTCAGCCTCGACCTGGCGCCCGGCTCGTACCAGTACAAGTTCGTGGTCGACGGCAACTGGTTCGCCGATCCCGCGGCCACCGAGAGCGCCGAAGACGGCTTCGGCGGCGAGAACTCCGTGGTCACCGTCGGCGCCGGCGGCGGCGGCACGGCCGCCGCACCCGCCGCACCCGCCGCGGCCACGGGCGAGGTGCAGGTATCCTTCGCCTACGACGCCGGCGGGCAAGTGGGCTCGTGCTACCTGGCCGGCGAGATGAACGGCTGGAACCCGACCGGGACCCCCATGAACGACGACGCCGGCGACGGCGTCTACACCTGCGTGATACCGCTGTCCCAGGGCCGCACCCTCTACAAGTTCGTGGTGGACGGCACCTGGCTCCAGGATCCGACCAACCCGAACGGCGTCGAAGACGGCTTCGGCGGCCAGAACTCGGTGCTGGAGGTACCCGCCGGCGTGGCGACCTTCGCCGCCGGCGGCGCCGAACCCGTGACCCCGACCGCCATCCCCGCCCCGGCGGCGACCCCCGCGGGCGGCGACGACGTCGAGGTGACCTTCGACTTCACGCCGGTCATCTCCGGCGTGACCAGCGTCAACCTGGCCGGCAGCTTCAACGGCTGGAGCGCCGACGCCGAGCCCATGGCCGATCCCGAGGAGGACGGCACCTACTCCGTGGTGGTGCCCCTGGCCCCGGGCCAGCACACCTACAAGTTCGTGGTGGACGGGGAGTGGCTCCAGGATCCGAACAACCCCAACGTCGAGGACGACGGCTTCGGCGGCGAGAACTCCGTGGTGATCGTCAAGCACGGCGCCGATCCCTTCGCCGCCGTGGACAGCAAGGCCCCCGCGGTCGCGGTGACCGGCGTGCGCACCGTCAAGTTCGCCTACGCGGCGGGCACGTCGGCCGCCAACGTATTCCTGGCCGGCACCTTCAACGACTGGAACGACAGCAAGCAGCGCATGAGCGACGCGGACGGCGACGGCGTCTTCGAGACGACCCTGCTGCTGCAGCCCGGCTCCTACCAGTACAAGTTCGTGGTGGACGGCAGCTGGCATCACGACCCGGAGAACCCCGACACCACCGAGGACGGCTTCGGCGGCTCCAACTCCCTGCTGGAGGTGGACGACAGTTTCGAGGCCGTCAGGATCGAGCGCGGCGACGGCCGCATCTTCAGCGACGACCTCGAGCCGATCTTCGACTACTCCACCTGCAATCCGCTGTCGATGACCGAGCTGGAGATCACCGCCCGCGCCCACCTGGACGACGTGGAGAGCGTGGCGCTGCGCTACAGCGTGAACGGCGGCGACTGGCGCAGCGTGGAGATGACGCCCGCCGAGACCGACCCGGCCTTCCAGTACTACCGCGCGCGCGTGGAGCTCTCCGATCCCGACGACGGCCTCGACTACCTGATCGGCTACCGCGACGGCGACGCCGCGGCCTGGCTGGGCCGCTCGGGCGTCGGCGAGAGCGAGACCGTGGCGCCCTTCCACTACGACCGCAAGGTGCTGCCGCCGTTCGTCACCCCCGATTGGGCCCGCGACGGCGTCATCTACCAGATCTTCCCCGAGCGCTTCCGCAACGGCGACCCGTCCAACGACCCGGACTTCTCCGAGCCCTGGTACGTGGGCGTGAACGCGCTGCCGGCCTCCGGCAAGACCAACGGCGAGTACTTCCACCTGGTCGACGACTGGTACGACGTGGCCGGCTTGAGCCGCAGCCCCTACCGGACCGACGGCCGGCCGGACTACTACTCCTTCTACGGCGGCGACATCGCCGGCGTGCGCGAGAAGCTCGGCTACCTGAACGACCTGGGCGTGACGGTGATCTACTTCAACCCCCTCAATCAGGGCATGAGCAACCACAAGTACGATCCGACCGACTACAACACCATCGATCCCCACTTCGCCGATCCCGAGGGCTTCAAGGACTTCGTCGAGGATGCCCACGACCACGGCATCCGCATCGTGGTCGACATGGCCTTCAACCACACCGGCAACTGGCACTTCGCCTTCCGCGACGGCGTCGAGAACGGCCGCGAGTCCGAGTACTGGAACTGGTACGAGTGGCACAAGTGGCCGCTGCCCCCGTCGCGCGACTTCAACGCCAGCGACTACTACGACTGCTGGTGGGGCTTCGGCCTGCACCCCAACCTCAACTGGGACCACACGCGCCCCAACAACGCCGAGAACAACATCGGCGACGTGTCCCAGGCCGATCCCAACATGCCCGTGGTCGAGCACGTGCTCGGCGTGGCCCGCTACTGGCTGGGCGAGCTGGGCATCGACGGCTTCCGCCTGGACGTGCCCAACGAGGTGCCCTTCTGGTTCTGGAAGATGTTCAACGACGTCTGCCACGAGGTGAAGCCCGACTGCTGGCTGGTGGGCGAGATCTGGGGCAACGCCGGCAGCTGGATCGGCCCGCACTGCTTCGACTCCACCATGAACTACAAGTACTTCCGCGATCCGGTGATGGAGTTCATGGGCCAGGGCCGCATCGACGCCGCGACCTTCGACCAGCGCCTGGCGCCGGGCCGCTTCGTCTACCCGCCCCAGTCCGTGCAGGTGATGATGAACCTCATCGACAGCCACGACACCATCCGCTACCTGACCACCGCCAAGGACGTGCGGCGCCTGATGATGGCGGCCATGTTCTCCATGAGCTACGTCGGCATGCCGCACATCTGGTACGGCGACGAGGTGGGCATGACCGGCGGCAAGGATCCCGACTGCCGCCGGCCCATGGACTGGAACTACGAGGCGGATCCGGAGAAGGCCGCCCTGCGCGACTACTATGGCACCATCACGCGCTTCCGGCGCGACCACGAGGTGCTCAGCCGCGGCGACTTCCGCACCCTGCTGGCCGCGGGCCGCGCCTACGCCTTCGCGCGCACGCTGGACACCAAGTCGGCCGTGGCGCTCTTCAACGCCGACAAGCAGCCGGTGACCTTCACCCTCGACGCCGAGGCCCTGGCGGCCGCGGTGCCCGAGGGCGCGGGCTCCGTCTTCAAGGTGATCGCCGGCCCGGACTGGTTCCCCAACGCCGAGTCCGGCTCGCTGACCAGCGGCCAGACCCTCGACCTGGGGCACGGTTCGCTGGAGGTCACGCTGCCGCCGCTGAGCGGGGCGCTGCTGGCCAACTGAGGCCGGCCCAGAACCCGGACGAACGGAGGGCCACGTGCGAGCACGTGGCCCTCCTGCATGTGCGGGAACGATGGGCTAGCGGTCGTCGCGCCCGTGCCGGTGCCTCTGGCCCAGGCCCGTGCCGTGC
Organism: uncultured Fibrobacteraceae bacterium; assembly: GCA_964617805.1. Lineage (GTDB taxonomy): Bacteria > Krumholzibacteriota > Krumholzibacteriia > LZORAL124-64-63 > LZORAL124-64-63 > JAHIYU01. The sequence goes on from CAZTWK010000034.1 coordinate 25,843, forward strand.
CCCGATCCGTGACCGTGGCCGCCGCAGGCGTGTGCGGCGTCCAGCTCGGCGAGGTCGCCCGCCTCGATGGCGGTCAGGGTGTCCCGCACGCTCGGTTGCTTCGCCTTGAAGACCTTGAAGCCCTGCTGCTGCAGCGTCTCCAGGGCGCGGCGTCCCATGCCGCCGCAGACGATGGCGTCGAACTCCCGCTCCGAGAGCTGCGACAGGGGATGGCAGGTGCCGTGGGCGTGATGGGCGTTCCGGTTGGCCAGGACCTCGGGGTCCCCGCCGGCGCTGTCGCAGATGGTGAAGTAGGGCGCCGATCCGAAATGCTTGCACACCTCGTCGTCGAGGCCCGTGCCCTTGAGGGTGGGAATGCAGACCTTCATCTCATGTCTCCTCCGGTTCGGAAGCGATGATCAGGGCGTCGCGGCGCAGGATGGACTCGACGAGCGCCTTGCGTGCCGAGGCGAGCAGGCGCTGTACGGTGCCGCGGGAGACCCCCATGCGTTCGCCCGCGGCCGCCTGGTCGAGGCCCTCGGCGTCGCAGAGGCGCAGGGCCTCGAACTGGTCGATGGCCAGGCGCGTGGCGCCGATCTCGCGCAGGGGGAGCCCCTGTGGCTTGTAGATGCGGTCCGCGCGGTAGCGTCGGCAGCAGCGGGGTTTGCGGGGTCTGGGCATGGCGTCGCGCTCCCTGAAGTAATGTGCATATGCACATAATAACCTCTGGCGGCCTCCCGTCAAGACTCGTTTTTCACTCAAATCAAAACCGGCATTATGATATAATCCTTTCACTCAATTCCTGAACAGGGGTGTGATTTACACTCGTATGGCAAGAAAAGGGGAGGGCCAGTCCATGGCCGACAGCATTCGACGCACGGCACGCGCTGCATCGAGCAGTGTTTTTTTATGTCTGTTTCTGGGCCTGTCGGCGACGCCTGCGGCCGCCGCGCTGATCCACTACACGGACATCGACCAGCTCTCCTTCAAGGGTCTGCGGCCCGAAGCCGAGATATCCGAGTTCACCGCCATCGGCCGCTTCTCCCTGGCCTACGACGTCGGCCCCGAGGCGGAGTTCCTGAACGTCCTGGCCGTGATCCCCGGCGTGACGCCCGAGCCCTTCTGGATCGTGCGCAACCTCGTGATGCACGACGACACCACGGGCCCTCCCTACGAGGAGGAGTGCACCCACTTCCCCCTGACCGACCTCGGTGCGGTTTCCGGTGTGCCGGTGGCCACCATCCAGTTCGGCTATACCCAGACCCCGCATCCCGTGGTCGAGGAGGAATACGAGCTCTGGTCCCAGGGCGTGGTCCTCGACCAGACCGTTCCGGTCGGGCAGAGGATCGCCCACGCGCACGACGGGTACTACGTCGATCACAGCGGGTCGCCGGTGGATCCAGCCCCGTCCTGGGGCCATTACTCCATGCACGAGGAGACGAGCTGGTCCGAGATCTGGGGCTGCCTGTTCGACAACGTCGATCTCGACGACTCCGTGACGGACACGGACTGGAACGGCTGCTCACCCGCCGCCTGCGCCAGCAGCCTGCAGTGGCTGCGATTCATGAATCCCGAACAGATCCCCGACCTGGGTGCGACGCGCGCGATCTACGACATGCTCAGCCAGTTGATGAACCGGAACGGTCCCCATGCCGTCTCCGCCGAGGTGATCATGCGGGCCAAGCTGGACTTCATCGAGGCCTACGACCTGCCCATCGAGGTCAAGTACCAGAACGCCGCTCCCGACTCCAGCCAGTTGCCCGTCACCAGCACCAGCGGCCATTCGACGGCCGCGGCCCAGGATACGGGCCCCTATCCGACCCCGCAGTGGCTCAAGCAGGAAGTGGACAATTTCGAGGACGTGGAGATGAATCTCTCCTACTACGCGCCGGGCGCCACCACCCACGCCTTCGGCCACAGCGTCGTGGTGACGGGCGTGGGCAGGACGGGCGGCCAGTACTGGGTCAAGACCAAGGACGACGACGACCAGGAGGCCACCGATCCCCAGAAGCTCAGGCAGGTTCATTCCGACATCGTCATCAACGGCCAGGGACAGATGGTCATACCCGGGCTGGTCGTGGTGGAGGACGGCGTCACCTACGAGGGGCGCGTCACGTCGGTCATCTCCGAGAGCCCCAAGGCCGGGGGCGTGCCGGGTCCACCGGCCAGCGATAACACGAATCGCTGGTGCCAGTATATCAAGCGCACCGTGCCGCCGGGCGGGGCCCTGGAGCTCACCTTTCCGGACGAGGGGGAGGGACGCTGCTACAACGTGACGGTCTGGAAGCTGGACCGGGAGGAGACCCCGCCGGAACAGGTCTTCGACCGGCAGTGGAACCACAACAAGGGCAAGACGCGTCGCATCACCAACAACGATTTCCATCCCGTCACCTATCTCGTGCACAACGACGAGTACAAGGATCCGCCCTATCCTTCGTTCGACGTCGGCGTCAACGTGACCGACGAGGACGGCAACCCCGACCAGGACGACGCCGGCAACCAGAACATCTACGGCGGCTACGCCGTGGGCGGCAACGACGGTGTCAGCGACGAGTTCAACCATGCGCTCGCCGATCCCGTGGTCGTGGCCGGGCCGATCCGGGCCGGCTTCTCGTGCGCGGACATCCCGGCCTTCTTGAAGACCAGCGGCGGTACGCACGACCTGACCATGTACCTGGACATTCCCTTCTGGAATATCTACTGGGACCAGACACGCTTCGTCATCGACGTGCTGCAGGTCTTCAGCGCCGGCGACCTGCTCGTGGACTGCCCGAGCACCGGCCACATGGACATCATCCCCATCGCGGCGCCGGGCCGTTACGAGATGGACCTGGGCTTCATGCCGGCCCAGCCCCAGTTCCACCTGCGGCTGGTGGCCCAGAATGGCCTGGACATAGAGATCGACGGCATGGGCGCGCCCTCGCTGATCCCGGCCCAGGACACGGCGGTCGAGGATTCCGGGCCGCCGTCGCGGCCGACGCTTGCGGCCTGGCCCAATCCCTTCAATCCGGCTGTGACCTTCAACTTACGGCTGCCGGCCGCGGGCCGCGCGGAACTGGCGGTCTTCGACCTGCGCGGTCGCCTCGTGCGAACCCTCTTCGCCGGCGAGCTGGACGCCGAGCCGCACGCGGTCACCTGGAACGGACGCGACGACGCAGGGCAGGCCGTCTCGGCCGGCGCCTATGTCTGCCGTCTCGTGACGAACGGGACGACCGTTGAGGAGCGCGTGACGCTGGTCAAGTAGGCCGCGCCGGACAGGGCAAAGAAAAGGGGGCGCCCGACGGGCGCCCCTTTCGTGCGTGTCGCCGCGGACGTCATTCCAGCAGCGTCACCTTGTGGCTCGCGTCGCCGCCGGGGGTACGCAGGCGCACGACGTAGGTGCCGCTGGGGGTGCGCTCGCCCGCGTGGTCGCGACCGTCCCATGCCGCGTCGTGGGGCCCGGCTTCCTGCGTCCGGGCGACGAGGGTCCGCACCCAGCGACCGGCGGGGTCGTAGACCGACAGGTCCACCGGCCCGGCCGCGCCCAGCTCGTAGCTGATGGTCGTGCGCGGATTGAAGGGATTGGGGGCCGCCTTCAGCGCCGGCCGGAACAGCTCGGGCGTCGGGTCGTCCACGCCGGAGAGGATCAGCCGGGGCATCACGGCCACCACATTCGTGTTGGTGCCCGGCAGGATGATCGTATCGACGAGCGCCTCGGCGTACAGGTCGACCACGAAGACCGGGCTGCCCAGGCTCGTCGTGCCGCCGGCCACGTAGGCAGCCTCGCCCAGCATCTGCTTGGCGCCACGCACGGGCATGGGCACGATCATGTCCACGTCGCGCGGTTCGGCGTCGGCGGGCAGGGGAACGACCGTCGTGCTCCAGTCCCAGAGGTGGATCAGGTGCACGGTGGCGTCGTCCTCGCAGGCCACCACCACGTAGTCCAGGTCGGCGTCCAGGCCCCAGGGGTCGTCGCCCACGGCCACCGAACGGATCTCGGTCAGGGTCGCGGTGTCGACCACCCGCACCACGTCGGTGCCGCGGTCGGTCACGAAGAGGGGGCCGGCGCTCTCGGGCGGCAGGGCCACCTGCCACAGGTTGTTGCCGAGGGTGGCCTGGTCCAGGATGTGGCTGCCGTCGTCGGTGATCGCGAAGAGCGTGTCGTCGTACCAGGCGGCCATGAAGAAGCGCTCGCCCTGGATGGAGTAGACGATGTTGCCCGGTCCCAGGTACGTGCCGGGCACCCAGAGATGGGAGGTCACCGCGTAGGTCTCCGTATCGATCACGGTCACGACGTCGCTGTCGCGGCAGCTGACCAGCGCGATGCGCCGGCTCTCGTTGAAGGCGATCGACACGGGATAGTCGCCGGTGTCGATGCGGTGGGTGATCACGCCGTTGCCGTCGATCACCAGCACGCCGTCGCCGCTGGCGCCGCACACCCAGAACTCGGTCCAGGGACAGGGGCGCATGGTGGCGTCGTAGGGGTAGTTCCCCTCGGGCAGCAGCGGGACGTCGACGTCGACGATCCATTCGTCGTCGTGATAATCGTAGTGGAAGAGGTGACCGGTATCGGAGGTGGAGCAGGCGGCGAGGCCCTTGTCGAAGTACTGGGCGGCGGCGGGGGCCGCCGCGAGGAGGGCCGCCAGGATCAGGATCGGCATGCGCATGGGATATCTCCTCGGATGTTGCGGGCGGCGGGGAGCCCTGGCCCGTGTGGCGAGGATCGTCGCTGGGTGCGGTCGCAATGGTGTGCGGGGAGTATACCACAGCGCGCGGGGTAAATGAAAACCCCGGCTCATCGAGCCGGGGTCGTCGGGGCGGTTCGCGGGCGGATCAGCGCAGCACGAGGATCGAGTTCTGGCCGCCGAAGCCGTCGTCGACGCCGATGGGGTTGTTGGGATCCTGCTCCCAGCGCATGCCCCAGTCCACGGAGTACTTGTACTCGTAGCGGCCGGGCTCCAGGTGGATGCGGATCTCCCAGATGCCGTCGCCGTCCTCGTCGTGCATGGCGCCGATGTCGTGGTCGAAGCGCCCGGTGCCGCGGGTGCCGCACCAGTCGTTCTCGTCCCAGTTGCCGCAGAGGTTGACGTGCTTGGCCTGGGGGGCCTCGTACTGGAAGAGGACCAGGCCGTCGTCGGCGCGCTCGGGGGGCGGCACGCGGGTGCGGATGATGTTCATGTAGCCGCAGCCGGCCAGCAGCGTCAGCAGGACGGCGGCCGCGGCGAATCTCGCCAGTCTGGTATTCGTATCGCGCATCTCGTTCGCTCCTAGAACCGGAAGTTGGCCCGCGCGCTCAGGACGCGCATCTCGTCCAGGGCCCGCTCGGCGTCGTAGACCGAGGCGTCGGGATTCTCGTACAGGTACAGCTGGCGGGCGCGCCAGCGGCCGATGTGGCGGCCATCGTAGTCGATGCCGAAGTCCAGGGGATCGACGCCGTAGGCGAAGGTCACATCGAGCCGGGGGCTGGGCAGGTACTTCACGCCGATGTAGGGCGCGAAGAAGCCGCCGTCGTACTGCCGGGAGGCGTCCTGCATGTCGAAGTCGATGTAGCGCAGGTCGGCCACGCCGTGGACGCGGCGCGAGAGCTTGCGGTCCCAGCGCAGGATGGTCTCGAAGGTGTGGCCCTCGAGGCCGCCGATGTCGTCGGCGTAGTGGACGACCGCGTTCTCCATCTCGAACCAGCCGTAACGGCCCTGGGGCGTGCCGAGGGCGTTGCGGGCCGCCAGGGTCCAGACCGTGGCGCTGGCCTCGGAGGCGCCGCCGAGGGGCGAGGACGCGCCCACCCGGCCGTAGTCGGCGTCGATCTGCGAGCGCTGGATCCAGAGCACGTGGCTGCGGTCGCCGGCCGTCTCGCGGAACGTCAGCTCCGTGTAGTGGGTCCGGGTCTGCGGGACGATCTCGCCGAAGAGCAGGTAGACGCGCTTGTCCGCCTCGTCCTGGTGGCGGAACACGATCTGGCCGTAGGTCTCGGCGGAGCCGCCGCCGCTCTCGGCGATGGTGGTGTGCTCCAGGTTGACCGTGCGTCCCGGCTTCAGCTCCAGGTCCCAGGAACCGTGCAGCATGTTCCGCTTGCGCTTGACCAGCTTCACGTCGACGGGGCCGTTGCTGTTGTTGAAGCCGGACTCGTTGCCGGTGACGAAGCCCTGGGAGATGTCGTTGTAGAGCCACTCGAACTGCACCAGCCCGCGGCCGTCGTGGAGGGGCAGGCTCGCGTCGAGTCCGGCGCGCAGGTCCAGGTTGTCCCACTCGTACCAGGTGCTCGAGTCGTCGCGCTCGGCCAGGTGCCGGTCCAGGGCGGGGATGCCGGTGTCCTCGGGCGTGCTCACGCGGTCGCTCACGTCCACCCAGATCAGTTCGCGCTCCATGTAGATGGGCAGGCCCACGGTCACGCCGCCGACCTCGTGGGAGAGGCGGGCGCCTAAGACGTCGCGGCCCGAGTTGTCGAAGATCTCGAGGCTGTTGTAGTAGTCGGCGTCGTGGACGTCGGCGAAGAAGCCCTCGAAGTCCGCGCCGAAGGGGGTGCCGCCGACCCTCACGCCCGCGGTGCCCTTGCCCGCGTTCAGGTGGTCGTCCATGATCGTGCCGGGCAGGTCCAGGTCGCCGCCGCTGTCCACGGGGTCGTGCAGGCCGAGCTGCTCCATGTCCCAGAAGCCGAGCACCCGGAAGGCGCCGGGGTGCACGTCGAGCGAGCCCTCGTCGAGCTGGGCGTGGATGTTGTTGAGGATGATGTTGGTGGTGTTGTCCATACGCAGCCGCGTGTAGGCGTCGACCACGTCGCTGACCTCGGTGTGGAAGTTCAGGTCCACGTTCTGCTCGGGGCGCACCAGGCGGTAGCGCGGGTCGCCCTCGTAGTCCTGGCGGGCGACGTAGCGGCCGAGGTAGCGGCCGTCCATGGTCACGCGCGCGTTGAAGGTGGTGTTGGGGCCGCCCGTCGGGGCCTGGGCCTGCACGATCTCCATCAGCTTGCCGTCGTCGCCGACCTCGATGAGCGAGTTGGCGCCGCCGAAGGAGTCGGGCACGGTGTTCGGGTTGTCCGGGTCGGCGAACCAGGAGCCGTCGACCACGAACTTGTACTCGTACTTGCCCGGCTTGAAGGCCATGACCACGGACCACTTGCCGTTGCCGTCGTCGGTCAGCGGGTTGCGCTGGGCGTCCCAGCCGTTGAAACTGCCGGCCAGCGTGACCGAGCCCGCGCCCGGGGCGTCGTAGGTGAAGCGGATGCCCACCGGCACGTTGTCCACGGCGGCCAGCGCCGCGGGCGCCGCGAGGACCAGGGCCAGTAGCAGCAGGGCGATCGGCTTGCTTGTGCACTTGCGCATCGTCAGCTCCCGTTCGGGCTAGAACCAGCTGCGGAACGACAGGGCGAGCCTGTCGCGCAGGTTGTCGTTGTTGCCTTCCTGAACGAACCAGTCCGTGTACACGATGTTGTCGGACTGTCCTGCGTCGCCGTACTCGAAGTAGAATTCGGCGCCGAAGCCCAGGTCGTATTTGAGCTGGGCGAACATGGTGTGGCGGGCCTCGGTCTCCTCGTTGACGTTCAACATGCGGAGGTAGCCCTTGAGCTTGTCGGTGATGTTGACGTTCATGTCGAAGCCGAAGGCCGTGACCTGGCGGAAGGTGCCGGCGTCGCGGACGCGGCCCTGCAGCCGGATCTTGGCCAGGAAGTTCTCCACCGACACCTCCCCGAACCAGCCGGGGTAGGTGAAGAAGTCGTCGATCTCGCTCGAGGCGTCCCAGCCGTGCCAGCGGTTGTAGGCGACGCGGCCCTTGAAGCCCTTGATGAACTCCACGTAGAGCTCGCCGTACCAGCTCGTGGACGGCCGCAAGCCGCCCTTGACCTCGTCCCGGATCCGCTTGCGGTGGTGGTCGTAGCTGACCTTGGCGGTGATGGCCTTGCGCGGGACGAAGTAGATGCCCTCCACGTGCTTCTGCACGCGGTTGAACTCGCGGTTGTCGTCGAAGCGGCCGCTCAGGTAGTCGCGGAAGTTCTCGCCGAAGTCGAAGTACCAGGCGTGCAGGATCAGCTTGTCGACGTTGATGTCGCGGACCTCGGCGCCGAAGAGGTACGAGTTGTCCGTCGGCTCGTTGTAGACGTGCTCGCGGTAGGGCGTCGAACTCAGGGCGCCCTCCACCGTCCAGCGCGACTGCTCGAGGTCGATCGGGCCCAGGCGCAGGCCGCCGTCCACCAGGTCGTGGGGAAAGAAGGCCAGGTCGGCCGACCAGACCATGTTGTTCATCCACTTGTAGCGGTCGCGGTTCTCGGGGGCCGAGGTGTCGGTCCACCCCTTGCGCAGGAACATGAGGCCGCCCACGAGGCGGTCGCTCCAGGCGCGGTTGCGCAGGCGCACGATCCAGGAGTCGTTGCCGTTGGCGATCTGCCCGTCGCCCCAGTCGAAGGTGCCGCCGTCGTCGCTGTAGATCACCGTGCCGCCCCACCGGCCGAGGCCCAGCAGGGGACGGTCCCAGAACTCGAAGCGCACGCCCTGGGACTGGGGGCCCCAGTTGTCGTTCTTCAGCTTCCAGTCGTTGACCAGCCCGAAGAGCGGTTCGTCGTTGATCCAGAAGTGGTTCTGACGGCTGAAGAGGATGGTCTCGGTGTGGTCCGAGCGGAACTTGATGTGGCCCTCGGCCGCGATCCAGGGCGGGTTGTAGTACTCGGCCTGGATGGTCCGGTCGTCGTCGGCGTTGGCGCTGACCCGCATGCGGACGAAGCTCTCGATGCCCTCGGCGTGCGTGTTGAGGAACTTGAGCTCCGCATAGTGGTCCGGCATGCCCATGCGCCAGTTGCGGTCGTTCTTCTCCGAGGCGGTCCAGATGGAGTAGTACCCCTCCATCTTGGTGGCGGCCCGTGCCGCGCCCGGCGGCGCCAGGACGGCCGCCGCGCAGAGCGCGATCAGGATGGGCGCCGATAGGCGGACGTGGGGCGTGGTTGCGTATCGCTTGATCACGTCAGTCCCTCACCGTGAAAGAGAGCATGTAAACGTTGCCCAGCGGTTTGTTGGTCTCCAGGGCGATGTCCAGCTGCCAGTGCACGTCCTGCAGCCCGACGCCCATGGTCACGAGCCCGGCGCTCAGACCCGAGCGCAGGGCCAGGGCGTCGAAGAACCAGATCTCCGCGCCGCCGTGCAGCGCCGAGTTGTCCCAGCCGCCCTCGCGGCTGCGCAGGTCGCAGGCGATCAGCAGCGTGTCCCGGAATAGATAGCTGCCGCCCAGGGCGAACATGCTGTAGACCGGGTCCGGGTCGGTCGTCGTGCCGAGCAATTGCAGATAGGGTTCGTTCAGGTTGTAGGCGGCGCCGCCGACGGTCCAGGCCTCGCCGCTGTCGTAGAGGAAGCCCAGATCGAGGGCATAGCCCGTATCGCCACCGTTGAAGGCGGGGTCGTTGAGTATTTCGTATCCGGGCGCTGTGAGACGGAAGATCTTGCCGGTCACGCCGAGCGATAGCTTCTCGATCGAGGGTACCTTGAACGCGAACGCCAGATTGTAGGTGTCCTCATAGTAAAGGTCGTCAATGCCTAGGCGTACGAAGGAGGCACCGAAATGGAGGCCGCTCCAGGAGGGGAAGTCCAAAGTCAGGTAGTCGTTCCGGAGCGTGGAGGCATCGTACATCCAGGCGCGGGTGATCATGGCCGCCAGTCGGTTGTCATGGGGCAACCCGGCCGGATTCCAGTGCGTGGCATTGGCGTCATCGCTCAGCGATACGAAGGCCGAACCCAGGGCGCGGGGACGGGCGCCCATGCGGGTATGCCTGAAGTCCGCCAGCGATACGGTCGCCGTCAATAGCACCGTCGCCGCCGCGACAAGGGGGAGCAGGGTGCGTCGTCTCATCGTATCACCGCCACCGGATGGTTGCTGCGGATGGTGCGCTGCCCGCCCGCCTGGTTGTAGGTGACTATCAGGCGCAGGATGTAGATGCCGTAGGGGACGTTGTTGCGGTTCTCGTCGGTCCCGTCCCAGACCAGACCCTCGACGCGGCGCGGCACGCGCTCGTCGTTGTCCACGCCCGAGTAGGGGAAGGTCTCCTGGAGTCGCCGCTTGAGGCGGCCCTCGATGTTGTAGACCTCGACCGTGACCGTGGCCTCCTGCGAGAGGTAGAAGCCGATCGAGGCGCGGTCGTAGAGCCCGTCCCCGTTGGGGGAGAAGGGATTGGGGGAGACCGTGATGCCCGAGATCACCTCGCCCCGGTCGTAGGCCAGCTCGGCCGACCAGAACAGCCCGAAGGCGCCGGCGTGGTCGATGTTGGCCGTGACGGTGTTGGCGAGCTCGTTCACGTGCCCGCCCACCAGCAGCCAGCGGTCCGAGGCCGCCTTGTATTCGTAGATGCCGATCTTCTGCTCGTCGCGTCCCTCGGCGAGGTCGTCGTCCATGTAGTGCAGGCTCAGGCCGGCGAGGCCCGGCAGCCGGTCCTCGAGCTGCAGGAACTGCTCGGCGTCGCCCACGTCCAGCGCGATCTCGCGGAAGACGCCCAGGGCCGTGGCGCTGGGCACCGCGGGCGCGCCCCGCGCACCGGGCGGCACCTGGCCGATCGCCCAGCCCACGTCGAGCAGCGTGGCCAGCGTATCGGGCTCCAGGGAGCTGCCGCCGGCCTCGCGGAAGAGGTCCACGAGCTTGGCGCGCAGCGCGTCGTCGATGATCAGGGACGAGCCCTCCACGTGGCGCAGCGTGATGTCGCCTTCGCCGAGGGAGGACTGGATGTAGAGCGACTCGCTGGCCGGCTCCACCTGCACCGTGATGATGGGCGAGGTGGTCACCTTGGGGCCGCCGTCCGACTCGGGCGTCGCGTCGCGGGCCTCGACCTCGAACTCGAAGTAGCGCGTGCTGTCCACGGGGGAGTAGATCAGTTCCGACTCCATCCACGCGTCCGGGATGTCCACGCTCCACAGGTTGTCGCCGATGAAGCCCATGCTGGTCTCCACGTCCCAGGAGTCGCCGGCCTGGGTGGTGGAGCGGTAGCGGAAGGTGGCGTCCTCGACCCGGAAGTCGTCGAAGATCTCCAGCGTGAAGGCCAGGGGCGCTTCCGCCAGCGGCTCGCGCAGCATCACCTCGCCGAAGTCGCGGGTGATGCGGATCACCGGCGGGCCGGTGTCTTCGAAGGCCGTGATGCTCATGACGCAGGGCGTCTCGTTGTTCTCCAGGCGCTCGATGGCCTCGGGCGTCTCGTAGTCCAGGACGACCTCTTGGGGATCGCCCGGATCTCGGCCCACGCCCGGCACCAGCAGCAGATCCATGATGTTGGGATCGCGGTCGGTGAAGTGGCCGCCGCCGAAGTTCCACTCGCTGCGCGACTCGTTCACCCAGCGGATGCCGCCGAGCACCTCCTCGCCGCCGAAGTCGTGGCTGGAGACGAGCACCGCCATGTTCCAGCCGCGGATGTCGTCGGGCGAGGGGTTGCCCAGGGCGCTCTTGGCCACCAGGGCGGTGACGGTGTCGCGGTCGAAGTCGCCCAGGAGCTGGATCTCGGCGTCGGTGCGCAGGGCGTTCTCGCGCCAGGATTCGACCGTGTTCTGTCCCAGCGAGGGCACCAGGGCCTTGTACCAGCCGTCCATGACCACGGCGAAGTCCCAGGCGTTCCAGGCCTGGAAGTCCACGCGGCGGTTGGGCAGGCTGCGGGTCGCGCCGCCCGGCGCGCTGTCGATCATGATGTCGATCTTGGTGATGTTCAGATCGCCGTAGGGGGGGTTCCAGTCCGCGGTGTGCGGTTCGGCCGGGTCGGGGAAGTCGCCCAGGCCCACCTCGAAGGCGATCATCTCCACCGCCTGGCCGCCGACCACGGCGGTGGTCTCGTAGATGTTCAGCGAGAGCAGGTCGAAGGCGCCCGGCACGAAGACGCTGTTGGTGGGATAGGTGTAGAACTTGCGTTCCTCGCCGGCCTGGTTGGGTCCGTGGTCGTCGTCTTCCGGATCGACGGCGCTCACGATGAGGTCGACCTGCGCGGCGATGTCGACGGCGGCCGTGTCGCGGCCGGCCAGCAGGTTGCCGGCCTCGAAGGCCGACACGATCAGGGCCTGCTCGCCGCCGGGACTGCCCAGGGGCACGAGGGTGCGCAGGCTGTAGACGCCGTCGCCGGCCGTCTCGTCGCCGTGGGTGGTCTCGCCGTCGTCGTGCATGCGGGCCAGGGGCGACCCGGCGATGGCCGAGAGGTCGGCCAGCACGTCGCCCACGCCGTCGCCGGCGTCGGTCACCCG
>CAZTWK010000035.1:0-36068 GCA_964617805.1 uncultured Fibrobacteraceae bacterium
GCAGGTGGCGCAGCTGGTTCACGCTGATCAGCACGCCGGCGCCGGCGGTGAAGCCCACCACCACCGAGTCGGACACGAAGTTCACCAGGGCGCCCATGCGCGCCACGCCCGCCAGGATCTGCACGAGTCCCACCATCAGCGCCAGGTAGCCGGCGCCCACCAGGAACTCGGGCGTGCCCGGCGCGGCGACGTTGAGCAGGGTGGCCAGGGCCAGCAGCGAGATGGCGTTGGTGGGCCCGGTGTGCAGGTGCCGCGACGATCCCCACAAGGCGCCGACGATCGAGGCCACGATCGCCGCGTAGATACCCGTCTGCGGCGGCAGCTCGGCGATCATGGCATAGGCGATGGCCTGGGGCAGCATGACCACCGCCACGGTGAGGCCCGCCAGCAGGTCGGCGCGCAGGAAGGCGGTGGTGTAGGTCTCGAAGACGCGGCGGGGGCGCGTGAAGAAAGCCGAGTCGTCCCTCAGCAGGCGTTGGGCGGAGTTCAGGAAGGCGTGCAAGCCGCGGGGCGCCAAGTCCGTGTGGCCTCCGGGTTCGAGAGCCGCGTCCGAGCGAGGTCACAGGTTAACAGTCTCCGCGATCGTGGACAAGGCGCCTCCTGGAACCCGCGCCGGACATTGTATGTCACAAGACGCCCCCTGGGGTGTCATGCAGGACGCAACGCCGCGCGCGGCCTTCATGCCTCCTCGTGGAGTTGCGTTTTCAACCCGGGCTGCCTAACGTGACTCATCGTTCCCCATGGCTACCCCCGAGGGATCCCCTCCGTTGCGGTACGGCACTTGCGGAAAGCCGGTCGCAAACCCGCCGCAGGCAACGGACCCTCGAGACCACGGGACGACATGACTCAGACGAAGCTTCACGACTCGACCCCCCAGCGCCTCCTGCTGCCGGCCCTGATCTCCATCCTGTTCGCGGCCCTGCTCGGCTGCGAATCCCTGGAGCCCCTGGACGACGGCACCCCGCGCAATCCGTCCCTCGCCGTGACCGAGGGCGAGGACTACACGCTCCCGGCCCACGTGACGCCCGAGCCCTACTCCGGCTACTGCAACCACCCCGCCCCCGACACGCGCAACACCGGCACGGTGCTCAGCGACTGGTGGGTGGGCTGGGACGAGCTGCAGCCGTCGCGCGGATTCTACAACTGGGGGCTCGTGGACCAGCGCCTGGCCCAGGCCGCCGCCGAGGGCAAGCGCCTCAACATCCATCTGCTGAGCATCACCTGGGGGGGCGGCAGCCCCCAGCACGGCATCACCGTCGATCCCCGGGTGCCCGCCTGGCTCATGGACAAGTACGAACTCGGCGAGTCGGACCTGATCAACCTGGGCTGGCTCTTCGACCTCCTGGTCATTCCCGGCTGGCAAGCGGAGATCCAGGCCGAGTTCCGGTCCCTGATCACGGCCTTCGCCGCTCGTGGCTTCCCGGCCCACGATAACCTGGGTGGCATGACCATCCACGGCATCAGCGCCTCGCGGGGCGAGGAGTTCTGGCTGACCCAGGATGTCCTCGCCATGCTCGAGCAGCACCACGGCTTCAGCTCCGAATCGCTCCACGACTGGATCTCGAACCGCTTCCAGGTTTTCGCCGACGCCTTCGGCGACCACGCCTACAAGCTGGCCTGGGTGGGGCGGGTCGGCGCCTGGCCGGGCAACGGGGCCTACGAGGAGGTGGCCCGCGACCTGGTGATCGAATCGCAGGCTCTCGGCTTCGGCAACCGCAACGGCGGCATCGAGAACTTCCACCAGTGCCTGAATGAGCCCGAGTTGGGCTGGGACGTGGACGAGACGGGGCACCTCGTCGTGGACGAGATCGTCCCCGTCATCGCCGACGTGCGGTACTTCGGCGACGAGAACGAGGAGTACGGCCCGGACTGGACCTGGCGCTTCGGACCCACCACCGGCGATGCGCACCGCTACCGTTTCTCCATGCTCCGCGCCTTGCAGATGCGCCTGCGCTTCCTGGTGACCTCGGACGAGGCCGAGGGGCTCAACCCGGCCCTCTCGCGCTACGCCGGACTGAGCTTCGGCAAGTCGATCGAGATCTCGCCAGACGCCTGGGCCTACCTCAAGGAGTCCAAGGTGTACACGGGCGTGACCCCGGCCGGCGTGATCCGCAACTTCGAGCGCTGGCTGGTGCAGCGCGACCACCCGGGCGGCGTGACCGTGCCCTGCGAGCGCGTCGACCGCCGTTTCAACGCCGGCTCGATCGGCAACACCATGGACGGCGCCTACTGGGACTTCACGGCGCGCCGCAGCGACGTGGCCGGCGGCAATCCCTACATGTACTTCCACCTCGACGACCGCTTCGTCACGACCGGGCCCGTGCAGGTCAAGGTCGAGGTCCGCGACACCGGCCGCGCCTCCTGGCGCCTGGAGTACACCGACGCCGCGGGCGGCGTCCTCACCTCTGAATCCTACACGGGCCTCGGCGACGGCGAGGTGCGCACGGTGACCTTCACGCTCACCGACGCCGCCTTCGTCAACGGCCTGTCCTACGGCGCGGACTTCCGGATCGCCTGCGACTGGCCGGGCGACGTGGTTGTGCGGTGGGTGCGGGTGGTGCGGGGCGTCTGAACGGAAAGGGACCCGGGCCGGGCCCGGGTCCCCTCGTTCGACCTTCCGTCTCGAGACCCTACCTGTACAGCGCCTTCAGGCTGCCCCAGGTCAGATCCTCGTTCGCGATGGGCTCCTCGGTGGTGCCGACCTTCACGTAGGCCAGGTACCAGCCCGGGTAGACGACCGAGCCGTCGGAGCCGAAGTTGAAGTTCAGCTGGACCGTCTGACCGTCGAACGCGGTCAGATCGAAGCAGGAACGGTTCCAGTTGCGCAGCGGGCCCTCGGCGGACCTGCCGCCCAGGACCTCCTGTCCGCCCACGCACAGGGCCGACGTACTCGCCGTGCCGCTGTAGCCCTCCAGGGGCGGGATCACCACGCCGCCGACCGACACGTTGCAGCCGTCCCAGAGCGTGGAGGTCTCCGAGTAGCGCTCGGTGTGGACGTAGTGGCGCACTTCCATGTAGTCGCACTGGCCGACGACCACGTCGAAGGGCGGCGAGACCAGGGCGTCGCCCGCGAGGACCACGTAGTCGCCCTCCAGGATCGTGCCCCACACCGTGCCGGGCGCGCCGGGCACGAAGGTGGTGTTGCCGTACTCCCAGACCGGGGCGCCGCCGCCGCATTCGGCGGGCAGGAAGCCGTGGTCGCCCAGGGCGAAGTCCCAGTCGAAGCACACATCGCGGAAGTCGCAGATCGATCCGTCGTCCTCCGGGGGCGGAGGGCAGGCGTCGACGGTCAGCACATAGGCGCCGATCTCGGCGTCGTTGTTGTACTCGTCGATCTGGATGTAGTAGGTGCCGCCGACGGCGAACGTGACCCCGAGCAGGGAGTACAGCCCGTCGCCGCCGTCGTCGTCGAAGCCGGCCTGGGTGACGCAATCGCTCTCCCAGAGATAGAGGCGGGTGTCTCCACCGGTCTGTCCCACGCCCGGCGCGGTCTGGAAGCTGACGCACTGGCCCGCGTAGGCCTGGAACTCGAACCAGTCGTTGTCGCCCACGGGCGCGATGGAGGCCGCCATGGGATCGCCGACCGTGAGCGCGTCGGCCGTGGCGCAATCGTCGTTGGGCTCCGACTCGGTAGCCCGGATCTGATCCTTGAAGGGGTGGGCCTTCTCGCTCTCTTCCTTCGCCGCGGTGAGACCGCACAGCGTGAAGATGAGGGTGAGGGCCAGCAGGACGGTCATTGTCTTTTTCATCGTTCCCTCCCAGACGCATCGGGTGATGAGTGACACGCGCTCCGTCGCCCCCCTTGTGCATCCTCCCGGTTGCGATCCGCCCCACTTAGACAAGGGGTGTCTCCAGGCGGTCGTGGGCGGGGTGGGCGAATCCCGGAAGGACCCATACCACGCTGATCATAGCTCACTTTTGATCACGATGACAATACGGTAACAGATCAAACATCCTGCGAAATCGCACACAATATAGCCTTATGGCGCATATCTTGACCTCACATATGAACGGTACCAGTCCGCATGGGGCGCCGCGGTGGCCGGCAGCGCTACCCGCGGCCCGTCCGTGTGGTCGGGCCCGAACTTCCAGGCCCGCGTCACGAGGCCCTCGTCGAGCCGGGCCTGCAGCCAGGCGTCCCGGCCGGCCGGCGCCGCGGCGAAGCGCGGATCGTGGCCGGCCATCCAGGTGTCGTCGCCCCGCTGCCGCTCCACGAAGAAGAGGGGCGCGTAGGTCAGGGGCTGCCAGTCCCCGCCGTCGCGCGACCAGTGCAGCAGGCGGCGAACCGAGCGTATGCGCAGCTCGCCGCCGCCGGGCAGCGCGGCGCGCGTGGGGTCGTCGGCCGCGCGGCTCGCCACGGCGCCGCGCCAGCCGACACGGTCGGCGGCGAGATTCAGCCCGCCCCGGCGCTCGAACCGTCCGCCCCCGGGCGCCTCGTAGCTCACCGCCACCGAACGGCCCCCGGGCGAGGTGAAGCGCACCGCCGGCGCGCGTCCCTGTGCCAGGGAGCGGGCGCGGCCCCACGTCATGCGGCTGTGCGGTCCCAGCCGGCCCAGCCGGTACCAGATGTTGTCGGAGCCCACCGCCCGCGACACCGCCACCGCGACGCCCCGGTCGTTCAGCGCCACCGCCGGCGTCACGCCTCGCCCGTAGCGGTCGTGCCAGGTCCAGCGCGGCCGTCCGTCGCGCAGCTCGCCCGCCCAGTACCACAGCGCGGCGCCGTCGTGGGAGCGGTGCACCTCCACCACCTGTCCCACCCCGTTGACGGCCACCGTGGGCTCGCGCCCCGTGTCGCGCAGGCAGCGCTGTCGCGACTTGCGGTCGCCGGAGAGGACGAGCAGCACCCGCCCGCGCAGTTCACCGACGCGGGGCCAGGCGGGGCCGATCGTGTCGGGATCGACGATCCGCTCCCCGAAGACGTCGCGGCACGTGCGGCCCAGGACCGAGACGCTGACGAAGTCGCCGCGCGAGGCCAGCTTGTGCTTGATGTCCAGGACGATGATCAGCGGTGCGTGCCCCGCGTGGGCGGGGTCGCCGGACCAGCGCCCGATCAGGGCCAGCCAGTCGCGCAGGCGGTTGGTGATGGGGTTGTCGCCGATGCGGCTCACCTGGTAGCCGGTCCAGCCGTGGCCCACGCCCAGACGCCGCGCGTCGTGGGTCACGTCCAGCTCCAGGCCGCACACGCCCGCGTCGAGCTGGTCGCGCACCGAGCGGCGCGGACCGCCCGCGTAGGAGTTGTGGGAGGCCATCAGTACGGCCCGGTTCAGGGGAGGATCGTTTGTCGTCGGCATGTCGGGGAGGGTACACTAGGACATCATGGACGACGACCGCTTCCTCGTGGACGACCACCGCCCCGCCTACCTCGACCTGCTGGAATCCGGCGAGCTCGAGGCACGGGCCGCCGCCGCCGAGCGCCTGCTGGCCGACTGCGACGCCTGTCCGCGGGACTGCCGCGTCGACCGCACCGGCGACGGGACGGGCGAGTGCCGCGTCGGCGCGCGGGCGCGCGTGGCCAGCGCGGGGCCGCACCACGGCGAGGAGGGGTGCCTGAGCGGCCGCCGCGGATCTGGCACGATCTTCTTTGCGCGCTGCAACCTGCACTGCGTCTTCTGCCAGAACCGGGACATCTCCCAGACCGACGCCGGGCGCCCGTCGACCCCCGCCCAGATCGCCGACATCATGCTCGAGCTGCAGGGTTGGGGCTGCCACAACATCAACCTGGTCTCGCCCTCGCACGTGGCGCCCCAGGCGGTGCTGGCCATCCGCGAGGCGGCCGGCCGCGAGCTGCGCCTGCCCGTCGTCTGGAACAGCAACGCCTACGACGACCCCGACACCCTGCGCCTGCTCGAGGGGCTGGTGGACGTCTACATGCCGGACTTCAAGTTCTGGGAGCCGGCCACGGCGGTCCGTCTCTGCGGCGCGGAGGATTATCCGGGGCGCGCGCGGGCGGCCCTGCGCGAGATGCACCGCCAGGTCGGCGACCTCAAGCTCGACGCCGCCGGCCTGGCCCGCAGCGGCCTGCTGGTACGCCACCTGGTGATGCCCGGCCTCGGCGACGAGAGCGCGGCCATCCTGCGCTGGCTGGGGGAGGAGTTGTCGGTCGATACCTACGTAAACGTCATGGAACAGTACCATCCGGCCCACCGGGCCGGCGATCCCCCCTACGCCGATATCGCCCGCCGCCCCACGGCGGCGGAACTGGCCGCAGCCCGCAACATGGCGCGAAACGCAGGCTTGTGGCGTTTCGCCTGAGCCCCGGGCTGGCGTATTCCCCCTCGATTGCCTACCTTTTCACGAGTGATTCACCCCTGATGCGCAGCCCGTCCGCCCGAGGAGATGGATAGATGTCCACACGGACCGCCCCCGCGGTCAGCGCCGCGGTCTTCGCGATCACGGCGACCCTGTGCCTGACGCCCCTCGCGGCGTCCGCCCAGACCGACCTCAGCGACCTCTTCGCCCCCCCGATCCAGGCGGAGTACGACGCCGTCGCCGCCGACTGGGCGGCGCGCGACGTCACGCCGAGCCAGTACACGGTGGAGCGCACCGCCGCCAGCGCCGGCTTCGACCTGGCCGAGGTGAGCCACGAGATCGGCGGGCTGACCCACTACGGCGTCATCCGATACCCGCGCCACCACCAGCCCGGCGGTAAATTCCCCGTGCTGATGCTGCTCCACGGCGGCTTCGACGGCCTGGACCTGAATTTCGTGCTCACCTTCGACGAGGACTACCCCTCCGGCTGCGTGGCCGACAGCTTCCTGGTGGTCGCGCCCGTCTACCGCGGCGAGATGCTCAACGGCTACGGCATCCTGCCCACCCGCTGGAGCGACGGCGACCCCAGCCCCTTCGACTTCGACTGCGACGACACCATGGCCCTGCTCACGGCCGTGCTGGACAACGAGCCCACGGCCGACGGCTCGCGCGTCACGGCCCTCGGCGGCAGCCGCGGCGGCAACGTCGCCTACCACCTGGCCCTGCGGGACCCGCGCATCCGCCGCACCGTGGTGCGCTACGGCCCCGCCGAGTTCCGTCTGGAACACGTGCAGACGGGCGCGCAGGAGATGGCGGACACCGGCGCCACCGGCGACCGTCTCGGCGAGCTGGTCTACGAGCACATCGCCGGCCCCTGGCTCGCCGGCGAGATCACCCTGGCCAAGGCCCGGCACACGCTCCACTGCTGGAACGTGGTGCCCTTCCTCGAGGGCGACCTCGCGCTGCAGGTCCACCACGGCGCCCAGGACGACGTGGTGCCCGTCACCCACAGCCTGGTGGTCGACGCGGTCATGACCATCAAAGGCGCCGCCGCGCCGGAGTACGACTACTTCGAGTACCCGAACGGCAGCCACAGCCCCCATTCCCTGACCGGCCACGAGTCCGTCACCGAGGACTACCTCTGCACGACGCCCGCCGCCACCGGCGTCTCCGGCCTCGCGCCCGCGCCCCTGCGCCTGGACGCGGCCCCCAACCCCTTCACGGGCGCGGTGGAGCTCTCCGCCACCGCGACCGCCGGCGCCGCCAAGCTCCTGTCGGCGACGCCCGAACTGGTGATCTACGACACCCGCGGCCGCCACGTGCGCACCCTGCCGCTGGAAGCCCGTTCCGCCGAGCGTTCCGCCGTGAACTGGGACGGACGCGACGCGTCGGGACGCGCGGCCCCGGCCGGCGTCTACTTCGCCGCTCCCGCCGGCGGCGCGGCCGCCGCCCCCCTGCGCCTGACCCGCCTCAGATGAGCGGCCGAACTTGCTCAAGCCGCTCCCGCGTGTGACGATACCGTTTAAATGAACAACAGGTTTTCCTTGCAGACGGGGCAGTTCAGCCTGAAGCGTGTGCTGCTCACGGTGGCGCTCGTGCAGCTCGTGTTGGCGACCGCCATGTTCATCTACTGGCGCGTGTACCAGGGCGAGTTCTTCCCCTATCCCATCAACGACGACGGCAGCGTCACCTGCGATGGCGCGCCGCTGCTCATCGGCTACGGCGTGCACATGCCGCCGCCCTGGACCTTCACCGGCGTGGGCACCGACACGCTGCGCCTGAACGGTCTGCCCTTCGAACCCCTGCGCCGGGGCGACACGGGCGCCGAGCTCATGCCCTACCAGCGCGACCGCATCCGCACCATCAAGGCCATCCTCGAGGAGGCCGAGAACGCCTACAAGGCCTCGGACTCCAAGGAGGAGGGCATGCGCGCCTTCGCCGCGGCCATGGAGCCGTACCTGGGCGGCGTGCTGATGTCGCTGCAGCTGGACGTGGAGAACGAGGTGCTGACCGCCGACTTCGGCAACGACATCCCCGAGGTCACCGTCAACTTCCTGCACGATCCCCACTGGGTGGAGCCGGAGGGCCTGGTCCGCAGCCGCCACTACGGCACCATGCGCGAGTTCATCGCCTGGATGGAGGAGACGTCCGACGGCGTGTTCTGCTTCGGCACCGGCCACCTGGACCTGTCCGTCATGTCCGAGGACCGGCGCGTCTACCAGCACGTGCTTGACATCCTCGAGACCATGCCCCGCGACGCGCACCGCCCCTTCAGCGCGGACGACGTGCGCCAGGTCATCGGAGACGACGAGCTCTTCGAGCGCTTCGAGCCCATGATCCAGGACTACGTGACCCGCGAGCGCTAGGCTCTGTCTGGACATCCTCGGACCGAGCCGGGGACGCTCGTGCGGCACGAGACCGAGGCGCGAACCGCAGCCGTAGCCGCAGCTACGGCGAGGATTCGCAACGAAGGTATCGGGGCGCGCGGGCGTGCCCGGCGACGGGAGAGGATGTTCTGACAGAGCCTAACGCTCGGATTCCCTATTCGGTCAACAGGTAGATGGCGTAGGTGCCGAGCCAGTGCCCGCCGGCGTAGTGCTCGCCGGTGACGGCCGCGAGGCCGGCGCGGGCGTGGGCGTCCCGGGCGCGCCGGACGGCGACGCGGCGCGGGTCGTCCGCGGGCAGGGCGGCGGCGATGCGCTGCAGCATCCAGGCGCGGCTTAGGTTGAGCCCGTCCAGGTGGGCCAGCTTGCCGTCGGCGCGGTCGGTGACCCGGGCCACGGGCAGCCAGCCGGGCGCGCCGATCCCGGGCAGGAAACGCGCCAGCCAGTCGGCGAAGCCGGCCGGCGGCAGCAGGCGGCTCATCAGGTCGGCCTCGGCCAGGAGCGGCGAGAGGAAGTCCTGGCCCGAGGGCTCGTAGGCGAGGCTCGCGTCGCGGTCGTCCAGGTAGAAGGCGCGCGACCGCGCCTCGATCAGCGCGGCCAGCTCCGTGTCGCCCGCCACGCGCGCGTAGTCCAGGGCCAGGCCGAAGGCGAAGGCGGTCTGGCTGTGCTCGCCGGTGCGGATGGGGTAGGCCAGCCTGGGCAGCCAGGTCTTCAGCCGCGCCGCGCAGACTTCCTCCAGGGGGCGCAGGGCGTCGGCCCAGCGCCGCGCGTCCGCGTCGCCCTCGCCCGCCCATGCGCGCAGCTCGGCCGCCAGCTGCAGCAACCAGGCCAGGCCGTAGGGACGCTCCCACGATCCGCGTTGCGCCGAGGCGAAGTAGGCCACCTCGCCGGCCATGCGCACGGGGGTGAGGTGACGGTCCAGCACGGCGCGCGCCTCGACGGCCGCGGGCGCCCCGGGATTGACGCGCGCGTAACGGGCCAGCAGCCAGTGCCCGTGCACCGCCGAGTGCCAGTCGAAGCAGCCGTAGAAGGCGGGGTGCAGCTCGCGCGGCGGCGCCAGGTCGGCGTCGGCGGTCATGGTGTGGGCGATCTTGTTGGGGTACTCCTGCTCGGCGCAGTCGAGGGCGAGGCGGACGAAGGGGGAGAGGTCGGGGGCGGCGGTTTCTGTGCGCGCGTGCGGGGGCGGGGTGGATTCGTCTATGGGGTCGCCGCAGCTGGCGAGGAGGAGCGACGTCGTGACGAGAGCGAGGAATGAAGTACGCGGGTCAGGAGTCATGGCACCCGTCTCTTTACACGTGTAAACCGGCTCGGCGATGTTGCGTGGGCATCCTCCCACCTTTCACCCTGTGTGTCCTCGGCCAGGGGTCATGGCAACATCTGGTCGACCAACAATCCCATATCACGCCAGGACACCAGCCGGTGTGTGTTGAAGACTCCGCTTCTCCTGCCGCCGCCGACGAGCCAGGTCTGACCGGCCCGATCCCCTGCGATGCGGATCCAAGTGTCCAGGGACCTGAACGCGTCGGACCGCACGGTCGCGGAGGACTTGACCTCGACGGCATGCGTCATGGTGCCCTGCTCGATGATGATATCGACCTCGTTGCCGTGGTTGTCCCGCCAGAAGGTCAGTCCAGCCCGCAGTCCGCGGTTCAGTCGCGCCTTCGACAGCTCGGAAACAATCCACGTCTCAAAGAAGGCCCCTCTCAGGGGATGGCTCTCGATCTGCCGTGGATCATTTATGCCGACGAGATGGGCCGCGAGCCCCGGGTCCAAGAAGTAGAGCTTGGGCATCTTGACGAGACGTTTGTTGAAGTTCCTGTGGTGCGGTCTCAACAACCTGATCACGTAGCTCGCCTCCAGCACGGAAAGCCAACTGGCGGCTGTGTTGGGAGAGACGCCCGTATCAGAAGCGAGGGACGAGACGTTCAGAAGCTGCCCGGTGCGCCCGGCGCACAGCATCAGGAAGCGCTGGAAGGCGGCCAAGTTCCGTACGGCCACGATTTGCCGCAGATCGCGCTCCAGGTAGTTCGCGACGTAGTTGGCGTACCATTGGGCGGGATCGAGCTTACGATCGTAGAGGGGCGGGTAGAGACCTTGCCAGATGAGCCGGTTGATGCTTCCCGGCGCCTTCCTTTTGTCCGCGAGTTCCTCCAGCGTGAAGGGCAGCAGCGTCAGGGTGCCGGCGCGTCCGGCGAGGGACTGGCTGATGCGCTCGTTCAGTCCGAACTGCTGGGAGCCCGTCAGGACGTACTGCCCGACGGCCCCGGACGCATCGACACGGACCTGCAGGTAGGAGAACAGCTCGGGGCAGCGCTGGGCCTCGTCCAGCACGGCGCCCTCCGGATACCGGTCCAGGAAACCATCCGGATCATCGGTCGCCCACTCACGCTCTGCTGGATGTTCCAGAGATACGTACGGCTTATCGGCAAAAACCCGGCGCGCGAGGGTCGTTTTCCCTGACTGCCGGGGGCCCGTGATCGCGACGACCGGGAATCCCTCGGCCAGCTTGCGCAGGCTTTTTTCCGCCGTCCTGGGAATATACATGTGCCCCGCCCGTTTTGTACAAATTCGCAATTGAATTGCAAAACTGTACAACAAGGGTAGCGCCGGATCAACCTGGAAATGTGGATTGATCAGTCGGCGGCCATCATTACTCGCACTATCGCGAGGCTCCGATACGACTTGATATGATACTGATTGAAATGATACCGGCTTTCAGGCGAAGCGGGAATTACTCAAACACCTCGAAAGGTGCCCGCGCCGCTCCCTCCTCCACCTGGAACTTCTCCACCACCACCGCATGCAGACCCCGGCAGACCTCGCGCACCGCGTCGCGACAGTAGGCCAGCCCTTCGGCGTTGCAGGCCGCGAGCAGGTCGGGGGGCACCGCGCCGCCCGCCCCGTCCTTGCCGTGGGCCAGCTTGTTGCGCCAGGTGTCCAGCGCCTTGAGCGACTGCCAGGGCTGAACGCCCCAGTCCTGCGCGATCTCGAGCCGCTCGCAGAGCCAGTTGAGCTTGCCCAGGACGCCGCGGTAGGGGGTGGCCGTGAAGGTCGTCTTCTCCTCGGCCCAGACCTCGGGCGCGAGGCGGGTGCCCACGTAGTTGAGGTAGGCCTCCAGGGCGGCGTGGGTGAGCATGAGCGCGCCCATGACGGTCACCGCCGGTTGCGGGTCGTCGTCCGCGGGCCGGCGGGCCAGGTGGTCGGCGCCGCTCCAGAGGACGTCGTGCAGGGTGCGGGGGTCGTCGCTCATGGCTCTCCCATCCAGTCCCGCAGCGGGCGGGTCGGGGGCTTGCGTCCGTAGAAGAGGTCGTCGGCCTTCAGGGCGGCGCGGCGGAAGAGGGCCGAGCGTTCCACGCCCGCGCGCACCAGGCGGTGCATGAGGTTGTCGGGGTGCGAGTAGGGGCAGACCTGCACGCAGCGGGCGCAGTCGGTGCCGATGCTGCACCAGTAGCTGAAGCAGCTCTCCTGGTGGATCCGCCAGCGCACGACGCCGTCGATCTCCATTCGGGGGCCGCGCGGGATGGCGGCGCTGGGGCAGGCTTCGGCGCACTTCTCGCAGGTGGCGCAGAAATCCAGCACGCTCTCGTCGCGGGTGGGCGCCGACGGCACCAGGGGCGCGTCGGTGGTCACCACGCCCAGGCGCATGCGCGGGCCCACCTCGGGCGTCATCACCAGGCCCATGCGGCCGATCTCACCGAGGCCGGCGTCGCGGGCCACCAGCGGCGCGATGACCCGGTAATTGGCGTCGATGTGGGCGCGGGCGGCGAAACCCTGCGACCTCAGGAAGTACGCGACCTGCACGGCGATGGACGCCGCGTTGAGGTACTGGCGGTTGGTCTCCACGAAGACCGGGGCGGTGGGCGCGTGGTCGATCATCTCCTTGTCCATCTCGACGGCGAAGGCCAGGGCGTAGGGGTGCGGCAGTTCCGCCGGCACGCCGTAAGGGTCGCGCCGGCCGGTCAGCGAGTACCAGTGCTCGTGGTGGGTCTCGGTGACGCCCGTGGTGAAGGCGCCCAGCTTCTCCGTCCAGACGCGCAGGAAGCGGGTCAGTTCCGCCGGGTCCACGTCGGAACGCTCGCCGCGCGGCTCGCCGTCGACCAGGTCCTGCAGGGGTGCGATCAGCTCGTTGCTCGCCTCCGCCGCGGCGAAGAGCCAGCGGTGGGCGTACATGGCCTTTTCGCCCCAGAAGCCGGGCTTGACGCGCCAGCGGTCGTCGATGGCGCGGTGCTCGGGGAACTCGCGGTAGTAGTTTTCGAAGCGCTCGGTGCCGGGCTCGAGCACCATGCGCGCGAACATGACCGTCCGCTCGTCGATGCGCCCGCGCGCCTCGGCGTGGGCGTGGCGCGGCCCGCGCACGGGCACGAGCCAGAGCAGGACGGCGGCCGGCACGACCCCGGCCAGCACCCAGGCGACGGGCCCGCGGCCGGGGAAATCCGCCAGGGCCACGACGACGCAGGGCGCCGCCAGCAGCACGGCCAGCAGGCCGGCCACGCGCGCGGCCCGCGGCTCGCCCTCGCGCAGCGACACGGCCGCGACCCAGGCCAGGGTCGCCGCGAGCACCGCGCCGCTGATCCACATGAGTGTCGTTTCGATCAAGGACCGCCTCCCGGGTTCATGGCGGACGATGATAGATCCAACAGCCGAAAAAGTCACCTGACACAGGTGGGATATGACCTAGATTGAAGGGGTGTCCTCAACCGCCGACCGGAGTCGCCATGCGCCCCTCGATCGTGCTCGCCGCCTGTGTCCTCGCCGCCGGACCGGCCCTTGCCGCCGCCCCGGACACCCTCTTCGTGGAGGTGGACGAGGGCATCGAGCTCGAGGTGCTGGACTGGGGCGGCGACGGCCCCGAAGTGCTGCTGCTGGCGGGACTGGGCAACACGGCCCACGTCTTCGAGGACTTCGCGCCCCGGCTCACGCGCCACGCCCGCGTGCGCGGGATCACCCGGCGCGGCTTCGGCGCCTCGACCCACTCGGTCAACGGCTACGACCAGCGCACCCTGGCCCGCGACATCGTGCGCGTCTGCCGGCAGATGGGCATCGCGCGCCCCGTGCTGGTGGGACATTCCCTCGCCGGCTCGGAGATGGCCTGGTTCGAGAAGCTCTGGCCGGGCCGCGCCCGCGCCCTGGTGTTCCTGGACGCGGCCTACGATCACAGCCGCCTCGGCGAACTGGACGACATGGCGCCCCACCCCGCCTCCGAATCGCCCTCGCGCGCCGACAAGATGTCGCCGCAGGCCGTACGCGAGTGGCTGCGCCGGGCCCGCGGCTTCGTCGCGCCGGTGGGTGAGATCATGGCCCTGTTCCGCTTCCGGGACGACGGCCGCCTGATCGACGCCACCGGCTCCGCCACCGCCCCCGGCCTGATCCGCCACGCCCTGCCGCCCCCGCCCTACGAGAGCCTGCGCGCCCCCGCGCTGGCCATCTTCGCCCGGCCCACCCTCGCCGCGCGCTACCCCGCCCACGCCGCCTTCGGCGCCGAGGATCTGGCCCTGGCCCGGGAGCGCATGCGCATCGAGCGCGAGTGGATGGCCACCCAGGTGGCCAGTTTCCAGCAGGCCGCGCCCCACGCCGTGATCGTCGTGCGCGACGGCGCGAATCATTATCTCCACCTGTGGGACGGACCGGGGACGGCTGCGGCAGTGAGAGCTTTCCTGACGGAACTGGCCGACTAGGCTAGCCCCGAGGATTATCAGGCAGAGGCTTGTCGTCGCGGAACGCCACCACCAACGTGTAGGTGGCAACGGCCGTGCCGAGCGGCGCGGCGGCGAGATTCAGGAAGGCCGAGACGATGGCCGCCACGCGCGCCCAGTCGGCGTTCTTCAGCAGGCCGTAGCCGGCGATCAGGGCGGGCAGCGAGGCTAGGCCCAGGATCGCTCCTACCAACAGCATGACAATTCCCAGCACCTCGGTGACGATCGCGTCGCTGGCGATGGAGATCACCCCGCCCAGCACCAACGCCACGATGGTGGCGGCGACCAGGTTCATCAGGCCCAGCACCAGGTGCAGGGCGCCCAGGGTCGTGCGGTGTGCGGCGAACATGTCCGTTTCCTCCCGTTGATCAATAGGGCGGTGCATCCATCCCGAACTTCGCCCACTCCTCCTTGCTCGGCCCGTAGATCCCCGGCACCGGCCGGCCGGCCTGGCGCAGCAGCACCGTGAGCTGGCCGCGGTGGTGGATCTCGTGGTCCATGAGGATGCGCAGGGTGAGGCCGCGGGCCCAGGTCTCGCCGTAGAGGTCGTCGGTCTTCGCCAGGTCGTCGTCGCTCCACTTGGCCTCGAGGGCGGCGACCAGCTCCCCGCTCACCTTGTCGTAGGCGGCGCGCACCGCGTCGGACTCGCCCGGGGGCAGGGTCTTCTCGTCCACCGACGAGAGGCCCAGGCCCACCTGGTTCATCATCTCGGGCACGGTGGTCACGATGTGCCAGGCCAGGCCGCGCAGGGTGCGGTACCCCGGCGCCACGTTCTGGCACATGGACTCGTCGTCGACGGCGGCCAGGATCTTCTGCGTGCCTTCGACCAGGGTCCGGTAGGCGTTGAAGAAGTCGTCGAGTTTGCGGAACATGGGACTCACCTCCGGAATGACGTTACCCCATCCCCGTCCGGCGGGCAACCGGGAGGCCGCGTGCGCGAGCCATCATCACCACCTGTGGAGCGGATCGGGGACGGCGATGGCGACAGGGGCGTTCCTGGGCGGATTCACGGACCCGCGCTCATCCTGTAGCGACGGATCTGTGGTTCTCGTCATGTCGAACTAGAGTGCTGATGCGTTTCTTATGGAGTCCTTCGTGTAGAATATTTTCATTACAAAGAAAAGGACCGCCAAGACGATTGCCGTGAACGGATGGAACCACCACACCAGAACGGAACTGACATACTGGTACTCGTCGCGGACTATCGGGAAGACATAGAAGATCTGTGCGGCGGCCAGAATGGCCAGAAGGAACCCGAAATACCTGTATCGTTTGGCAATTGCTGGCAGGGTCTCACACAGCCGGGGACAGCGAGGGTCGGGAAGCGTCACGTCCATCCTTCTCGCCTCCCAGACCTTGCGCGAATAGAACATACAGTGTGTACAGCTCATCTGAAGCCACCCGATGACGACGATCAGGAAGCTGGTGGCGGCGATGCGGAAATACTTCACACTGAAGAGTCCACCCTCCCTCAGAATCCCGCCGGCGGTAAAACCGCTCGTGTCCAGAGCGCGCAGGATCATGCCGAGGAAATGCAGCATGCCGGCGACGAAAAGAGCCTGGATGAAGATCATGTAAAAACTCGGATACCACAGGAAGTGGCGCTCTGCGCCCTGGGTCTGCTGCGGAGGAAGAGGACCCTGGCGATTGGCCGCGTAGTGGACCCCCATGGGAAACACGGTGCCCTCGTAGAACTTGTAATCGCCATCGAAAACGTATGCCCTGTTCAGATTGAGCGCCTTGTAGTACATGGACTTTCTGCGGTAGTGGTTGCCGAGGAATCGAAGGTGCCGCATCAGGTACACCAGGATGCCGACAGATCCCCATAGCCCGGCGATGCTGTAGAAGGACAGGAACTCCCTCGTGATCTGGCTCGCGTCCAATCGCATGGGCACGATGGCGAGAGCCAGATAGGCAACCACCAACAAGTACACGGAGCGCATCCGCTTTTCCTTGGCCTCTTCTCCCGACTGGATCGCCTGGGTCAGGTATGACTGCTCGGCCTTTATGTATTCGATCTTCTCCGCGTCACCTATCGAGCCGCATTTCTCGCGCAGGTGCTGGTCGAATTGGGCGGCATGCTTGCCATCGATCTCCCAGCTGACGGCACACCCCTCGTCTCCGTTGCAGTGGGGTATTATTCGGGGATTCTTGACCGATATGTTTTCATTTGTCAGGACCTTGAGCGACAGGATCTTCTTGTTTACTTTTACATCGACGACAGACTCGAAGTAACATCCCCCCAGTGATATGTCACGGGGCAGGACAACTCTCTCTTCTTCCCCATCTTGCTTGAGTGCGATCGGGACGGGTGATGAAAAACGCGGGTACTTCCTCTTCGAATCGACGGCCACTGCGCCCATAATAGTCTCCGAGCTTATGAATGTGTCGCAGCGATCGAAATCACAGGATATATCGGAATCGTGATGCACGAGGATATTGGCCTAACCCTTGACTGTCAACAAGTTTGAGTGCGCTGGCTGTTCGGTGTCGGCAATATTACCGGTCGTGCACTATGGGCGCGCTGGCTCTTGACGTACGACGAAGACAGCGGCATCGAGACCCGATATCGATACGGAGACACATCCATTCCGAACCTCGCCCATTCCTCCTTTCTCGGCCCGTAGGTCCCCAGCGCGACGACCCCGACGGGTGGGTCGAGCACCACAAGCGGCGCCACGAATAGCGTGAACAATCACCACGGTTGAGGTTTCGCGGCACGCCCCGGCGGCGACCGCTTTTTCGTGCTCCCCGCCCACAATCCGTTGACCGACAGCCGCTTGCGCGGTATGCGCCCCGCGCGTTCACCAGGCACGCTCCCTGCGATGTACCAGCCAGAGCCAACCACGACCCCTGGCGGGTCTCGACAGAGGAGAGACGGCATGGACAAGCACATCATCTACAGACGCATCTGGCTACGCGCCCCGTTGATCGCCCTCACGCTGATTCTGGTCCTGCTGGCGGCCCTGGCCGGCGGCGCCCGCGCGGGCGAGTTCCCCCACGACCGCAAGGGCCTGGTCCTGGGCTTCAACCTCGGCGGCGGCGGCGCCGGCCTGGAGTACGAGCGCCTCGGCACCCGGGTCGAGACCGAGATCGACAACGTGTTCGGCGGCCTGGGCCGCGTCGGCTTCGGCGTCTCCGACCACGTGCTCTTCTCCCTGGAGGCGCACGCCTTCGGCAAGACCAACGCCGAGGTGGACGTGCAGGGCGTCATGACCCTGGTCACCGTCACCTGGCATCCCGGCGGCGGCGGCTTCTTCCTGCGCGCGGGTGTCGGCGGCGGCGCGGCCAACGTGAAGCTGCTCGGCCCGCCGACGCTCGTGAACTGGAGCGAGCGCGAGGCCGAGGGCGCCGGCAGCCTGGGCCTGGGCTACGAGTGGCGGCTCGGCCGGCAATTCGCCCTCGGCCTGGCGCTGGACGGCCGCGGCCTGGCCTTCGAGGACCTGCCGGGCTTCGAGGAGACGGTCCTGGGCAGCGGCATCGCCTCGCTGCAGCTCAACTGGTACCTCTGATCACGGGTACCTCTGTGTTTCTGCGGCGGAGGTGCCGGGGCGGCGGGCAAGGATACCCGCCGCCCTTTTCTATGCGATGTCGCCGTCGGTCATCACGCGCACGGTCGAACCGTCGCTTCGCGTGACCTCCATGGTGGGCTTGTGGAAGAGGTAGTCGATGTGCGTCTTCGAGCGGTTCAGGCCGCCGGGCATGCCCCAGTTGCTGCCGAAGGCCACGTGGGCGGTGCGCAGGGCCTTCTCGTCCTCGAGCATGTTGCCGCGCAGGGCGGCGCCGGGGTTGAGGCCGATGCCCAGTTCGGCGATGGTGCGCGCGCCGTCGTCGGTGTCCATCAGCTCGACGATGCGGTGGGTGAGGTCCGGGTCGACGCTCACGACCTCGACCACCCGGCCCTCGCGGCAGGTGATCGTGGCCGGGGCCGGCACGTTGCCGTCGGAACCGAAGCAGCCGTCGACGACCAGCACGCCGTCGGCGCGATCCTCCACGGGGCAGCAGTAGACCTCGCCGCAGGGCAGGTTGACGCCCTTCTCGGTCATCGTGATGTGCACGTCGGAGACGATGGGCCGCCCGGCCACGCCCAGCACCAGGTCGGTGCCCGCGTCGGTGGTGATGCGCACCGCGTCCGCGTCGGCGAAGCGGTCGAAGAGGCGCTGCGCGGTGTCGGCCATGGCCGCGTAGTCCACGTCCAGGGCGCCGCCCTCCATCATGTCGTCGATGATGCCGGGGCTGTGGCCCATGCGCAGGTCGCGCGCCTCGATGGCCCGGATCCACTTCAGGCGGAAGGGGATCTCGTCGCTGCGGCCGGCGATGGCGTTGATCACCACGTCGCGGCCCTCGAGCAGGTCTCCCATGCCCTCGGGCATCTCCACCAGGGGGCGGCGCGTCTCGGGCAGGCGGAAGATGTCGGCGAGGCAGCCGTGGGCGCGGGCCGCCGCCAGGAAGGCGTCGGGACAGGCGCCGCTGGCCTCGTCACCCACCACCAGCACCGTGTCCTTCGGGCTGAGGTCGAGGGTGTGGCGCATGGCCTTCAGGGCGGCGAGGGTCATCACCTGCAGATCGGGCATCGAGGGTCTCCTCTCTCCGGGGTTCACCGGGAGAGTACGAAGCTCGGGCGATCAGGTTGCTACTTCCAGGCCTCCACCCGTCCGCCGGTGCGCCGCCCGGCCGCCGAGGTGTGGCCGATCTCCCAGACCGGTGTCCAGGCCAGGGCCACCATGTCCACCCGCACGTCGGTGCGCCGGGGCTTGACCACGTGGGTCCCGGGCTCGTCCAGCAGGGCGTCCCACTTGTCGGCGATGACCTCGGCGTCCTCCTCGAACTGGGCCTGCACGGCCGCTAGCTCCTCGCGCAGGGCGACGATCTCCTCCTCGGACTCGGCGATGTCCATCTTGGCGTTGGCGGTCATGCGGCGCTTGCGCGCGGCGCTCGACAGGGCCGACGACTTCTTGCGGCCGCCGAATACGCCCAGCATGCCGATGATGGTCTCGCCGGCCGAGAGCAGCTCCTCGCGCTTGCGCGACGCGTGGTCGGCCCTGTCCTCCTCGAGCTCGCGCTCCTCGCGGACGAGCTTCTTTTCCAGCCGGTCCAGGGAGCGCTGCACCTTGCGGCGCAGCTTGTCCACCTCGGCGTCGCGCTTCTCGCGCGCGGCGAGCCGGGCCCGGCCCAGGAATTCGGCCTCGCTCTCGCCGGCCTCGCCGTAGAGCTTCAGCGCGGGGATGTGGAAGATCTCCAGGCGCTGGTCCTGGTAGAGGGAGTCGCGGAAGTCCCGCTCGGCGGCCTTCAGCAGCTTGACCGTGTCGAGGGTGGCGGGCACCGGCGCGAAGACGGCCTCGCCCTCGGCCCCGGGCAGGACCGCGTTGGCGTCGAGCGCGACGGCCTCGCCCTCGTCCCAGCGCACCACCGCGCCGAGGCTGTCGGGATCCAGCAGGCGGCCGACGACGCGCTCCTTGTCCACGTCGCGCTTGCGGTCCACGAATCCCACGCGGGCCAGGGCCAGCAGGCGTGGCTCGTAGAGCAGGGCGGGCTCGGGATCGGTGAGCGCGCGGCCCTCGCGTGCGGAGAGGGCCGTCACGCCCTCGGCGCCCGAACGCGCGACGGGCAGGTAGGCCTGGGGCAGTCCCGGCGGTAGGGCCGGCGGCGTGCGCGCGTAACCGTCGGGCAGGGCGTCGGGGACCGGGGCCACCGCGGCGGGGGCCTCCGGAGCGCCGGGTGTGGCGGCGGACGCCGTCGGCGCGTCGACGGGCGGTTTGAGCAGGCGGATCTGGTCGCGCGTCAGCGGACCGCGCAGGTAGCTCATGACCCAGCGCGTCTCCAACAGCATGGGCGCGCTCTCGTGCACGTTGTGCAGCAGGAACACGCGCTTGCCCAGGTCGCCGATCAGGTCGGACACCTCGCCGCGCGACACGCCGCCGCTGGCCGACTCGAGCCCGTCCAGGATGCGGGCCTTGTCCTGCTCGGTCTGCAGTTTGCCGATGAACCAGGTGCCGGTGTTGGACAGGGCCTTGTAGTCCAGGTCGATGGGGTTCTGGGTGGTGAGCACCACGCCCAGTCCCGCGGCGCGGGCCTGCTTGAGCAGCGTGAGCATGGGCGCCTTCGAGGGCGGGTTGGCCGTGGGCGGCAGGAAGCCGAAGACCTCGTCCATGTACAGCAGCGCGCGCAGGCTGGCGGTGCCGCTCTGGCGCCGGACCCAGGCCACCGTCTGTTCCAGAAGAAGGGTGACGAAGAACATGCGTTGACTGTCGTCCAGGTGGGCGATGGAGAAGATGGCGTGGCGCGGCCGGCCGTCCGGCGACTGCAGCATGGCGGCCACGTCCAATGGGTCGCCCTTGAGCCAGGGGGCGAAGCCCGGCGAGGCCATGATGTTGTTCAGGGACATGGCCAGGCCGAAACGATCTGTGGCGGGGAAGAAGGTGTCCACGTCGAAGACGCCCAGCTTACGCACCGGCGGATTCTGGATGGCGGTGATGAGCGTCGCCAGGTCCAGGTCGTTTCCGTCGCGCCAGTAGTGCTCGAAGATGTTGGCCAGCAGGATGTGCTCGGGGCTGCGCAGGGGGTCGGCGTCGATGCCGGCCAGGCCCAGCAGCGCGTTCACGGTGCCGCGGATCTGCTCGCGCAGGTCCTCCTCGTGGCCCTCCCAGCCTTGGCGCGGCGTGCGCAGGGAGGCCAGGATGGACACGGGCAGGCCCGCGTCCGAGCCCGGCGTGTAGACGCGGAAGTCGGCGCTCTCGCGCAGCCGCCGGATGCGCTCGCCGTCCTGGCCCCACTCGGCCAGGCCCGTGCGCCAGGTCTCGGCGGTCTTGGCGGCGTAGGCGGGTATGTCCATGCCCTTGCGCCGGGCGTCGTCGGGGTTGACCCAGGGAGCGAAGTCCGCGGGCCGCAGTTCGGGGAAGGTCAGCAGCAGGTTGGCGATGTCGCCCTTGGGGTCGATGATCAGGGCTGGCACGCCGTCCATCGCCGCTTCCTCCAGCAGGCCGATGCAGAGGCCGGTCTTGCCCGAGCCGGTCATGCCCACGCAGACGGCGTGGGTGGTGAGGTCGCGCGCGTCGTACATGGTCGGCGCGTCCGCGCGGTCGCGCGTCTCCGGATCGACCTCGCGACCCAGGTAGAAGGCGCCGAGACGTTCGATGGGTTGCATGGTCTTCCTCCGCAATGTTCACTGACGGGCGTCACGGGACCTTATCACAGGGCAGGACCTCATGGCCGCCCTGAAAAACAGGCGAAGTCCGGTACTGCTGTTGCTGATCCTCTTCGTGGCGCTGGCGCCGCGCGTGCCCCTGCGGGCCGGCGGCGCGGTGACCGTGCGCGGCGAGTACGAGTGGAACGAGCGGGGGAGCGTGCTGCACTGGACCCATCACGATCCGGACGGGCGCCACGATCCGGGCTGGATCGAGCACGCGGGCGAGCGCTATCAGTAATCGACGCCGGCGGGCCGGATGGCCGTCGGATCTCCCGCGGAACAGGGCGTCACGCCGTAGACCATGCCGCAGTGCGGGCAGCGGTCCTCGAACTTGGCCATCATGAAGCTCTCGCCGCACTCGCAGGCGATCTTGGCCTGCACGGGCAGGGGCATGTTGCGGAAGCCCATCATGCGCAGCTTGTCCACCATGGCGCGTCCGTCTTCGCTGACGCCGCCGCATCCGTCGTGCATTTCATCTACCTCTCGTGTTCATTGTTTTCGACCGTAAGGCATTGAATATATATCAAATGATGATGATTGTCATTATAAATGTCTAGTAATTTGGTGGGTGTTTACGGGGCGCTGGATCTGCCCAGGGCCTCGGCCTCCACGAAGACCCGCTTGACGCGTGGGAACTCGGCCTTGATGGCGCCGTCCAGACGCGCCACGGCCGTCTCCACGTGGCCGGCCGGGCAGTCGTCGCGGAAGTCGACGGTCAGCGTCACCAGCACGAACTCGGGCCCCATGTGCAGGGTCAGCACCTCGCCCACGCGCTCGATCTCGGGCACGTCCTGCGCCAGGCGGCGCACGCCCTCGACCAGCTCGGGCCGCGCGCTCTCGCCGATGAGCAGGCTCTTGGTCTCCCAGGCCAGCCAGAAGGCGGTGCCGCCCAGGATCAGGCCGATGACGACCGACGCGGCCCCGTCCAGCCAGGCGGCGCCGGTGAGCTGGCTGAGCCACACGCCCGCGAAGGCCACCAGCAGGCCCAGCATGGCCGCCGAGTCCTCGAAGAGCACCACGAAGGTCGAGGGATCCTTGCTCTCCTGCACGGCCTGCAGCATGCCGCGGCGGCCCCGGGTGCGATTGAACTCGCGGTAGGCCATGGTCCAGGCCACGCCCTCGAAGACCATCGACAGGGCGAGCACGATGTAGTTGATGTTCGGGTTCTCGATGGGGTGGGGGTGGCGGATGTGCTGATAGCCTTCGTAGAGGGAGATGCCCGAGCCCACGGCGAAGATCATGATCGCCACCACGAAGCTCCAGAAGTAGATCTCCTTGCCGTGCCCGAAGGGATAGCGCGCGTCGGGGGGGCGCTGCGCCCGCTTGAGGCCCAGCAGCAGCAGCACCTGGTTGGAGGTGTCGACGATGGAGTGGATGCCCTCGGACAGCATGGCCGAGCTGCCGGTGAGCGCCGAGGCGAACAGCTTGGTGACCGCGATCAGCGCGTTGCCGACCAGCGCGGCGTAGATGACTTTCTTGGAGCCGGATGCGGCCATGATTCCCCTCTGCGTGCGTCGGACGGGAAGCTCCGGTCACGCGACCGGCGGCCCTCATTCTAAGGGCAGCGGGGGCGCGGCGCCAGCGCCAGTCGGGTTGTCCGCCCCGCCCGCCGGCCGAAAAACGGTGTACCCAAATGCCCCGCGGCCCCCTACAATGCCCGGACTCGTCTGCAACCCCCCCACGACACCCGGGAGTGGATTTCATGACCCAAGGCGCGACAACCTGGCGCTTTCCCCGCATGTTCTGGACCGGCAACGCCGCGGAACTCTGCGAGCGGGCGGCCTACTACGGGACCTTCATCGCCCTGCGGACCTACCTGATCCGCGTGGTCGGCCTGACCGACGTGGAGGCCGGCGCCGTGGCGGCCTACTTCGGCGGCTGGATCTACCTGGTCCCCTTCTTCACCGGCGCCATCGCGGACCGCATCGGCTTCCGGCCCGCCCTGATGGCCGCCTTCGCCCTGCTGGCGGTGGGCTACGGTACCCTGGGTGTGTTCCACACCATCGGGCCCGTCATGGTGGGCTTGACCCTGATCATCATCGGCGGGGCCATCGTCAAGCCGGTGATCACCGGCACCGTATCCAAGGCCTCGGACTCGGCCAACCGCGCCCGGGCCTTCTCCATCTTCTACATGGTGGTGAACATCGGATCCTTCACGGGCAAGACGGTCGTCGCGCCCATGCGCATCCAGATGGGCGTGGAGACCGTCCCCTTCTTCTCGGCGGGCGCGTCGCTGTTGGCCCTGATCATCGTGGCCCTGATCTACTTCCCGGACAAGGACGCCACCACCGGCAAGGCCGCCAGCGTGCGCGAGACCCTGCAGGGCATGAAGATGGCCATGACCAACGGCCGCTTCCTCTCCCTGATCCTCATCACCGCGGGTTTCTGGGCCATCCAGGGCCAGCTCTACGCCTCCATGCCGGACTACGTGCTGCGCATGGCCGGCGAGACCTACAAGCCCGAGTGGTACGCCAACATCAACCCGCTGGTGGTGGTGCTCTTCGTGGTGCTGATCACGCAGCTCGTGCGCAAGTGGAAGCCCCAGAACTCCATCCTGGTGGCCATGTGCATGATCCCGTTCTCGGCCATCACGATGGCCGCCTCGGGGTGGATGCACAGTAACGTCAACATCCTCGGCCTCGAGCTGCATCCGATCACCTTCATGATGATCATCGGCATCGCCATCCAGGGCCTGGCCGAGTGCTTCCTCAGCCCCAAGTGGCTCGAGTTCGCCTCCAAGCAGGCGCCTCCGGGCAAGGAGGGCACCTTCCTGGGCTTCGCCCACATGAACACCTTCTTCGCCTGGATCTTCGGGTTCCTGTTCTCGGGTTGGCTGCTCTCGAAGTACTGTCCCGAGCCCGGCACCCTCGACACCGTCACCCGGGCCGCCCACACCGCCGCCCTGGCCGGCGAGGGGCCCATGCCCGAGGTTTACGCCCAGGCCCACTACCTGTGGTACGCCTACGCGGGCGTGGGGGTGATCTCGCTGATCGCCTTGCTGGTGTTCATGGCGGTGACCAAGAAGCGGGACGCGGCGAAGCCGGTCGAGGCCTAGCATGGCCTACGACGAGCCCCTCGCCGAACGCGTGCGCGAGGTCCTCGCCGGCCACGACGGGGTCGCCGAGAAGAAGATGTTCGGCGGCCTCTGCCTGCTGATCAACGGCAACATGTGCTGCGGGGTCGTCGAGGACCGGCTGATGGTCCGCGTCGGCCCCGAAGCCTACGAGGCAACCCTCGCCCTGCCCCACGCCCGCGAGATGGACTTCACCGGCAAGCCGCTCCGGGGCATGGTCTACGTGGACGCCGCGGGCGTCCGCACCCAGGACGACCTCTACGCCTGGATCGAGCGCGGCGCCGCCTTCGCCGGCTCGCTGCCGCCCGAATAACCCGGCCCGAAAAAAACCAGCCGCGGCTCCCGTCCTTGGGAGCAGCGGCCGGCTATGACACGTGTCGAGAAGAAGTATACCCCACGTGTCAAGGGGGGGCGGCGCGGATCGCGGCGGCATCTCTAAAGCCGTTCCGGGCTTGACGATTCGGCGCGGGGTAAGGAAAACCCCCGCCGCGCCCGGACCCTCGCCCAAGGGTCCTCTGGCGCGACGGGGGTCGGGCCCCGCCAAGGCTCAGCTCACTTCAGCAGGACCATGCGCCGCGTCTCGACGAACTCCGAGGTACGCAGCATGTAGAGGTACGTGCCGGTGGCCACCTGGCGGCCGCGGTCGTCACGCCCGTTCCACACGGAGCGGTGACGTCCCGCCGGCATCAGCAGACCGTCCACCAGGGTGCGCACCACCCGTCCCTGGAGATCCAGCACCAGCAGCCGCGCCTTGGTGGCCGCAGGCAGGTCGAAGTGGATCTCGGTCTGCGGGTTGAAGGGATTGGGCACGTTCTGGTGCAGGGCGACGGCGCGGGGGAGGCCGCCCGGGTCGACCCCGGTCGCCTCGACCTGGAGCGAGATGTCGTCGATCGCCATGTCGCTGAGCCCGGTGTCGCCGACGAGACCCCTGAAGCGCAGCTGGACGGTCTGGTTCCTGTAGCCGCCCAGATCGACGCTCGCGCTCTGCCACACGTCGCCCTGGTCGCCGCTCCGGCTCCACAACTCCGTCAAGCTGCCGACGGGGCGTGAAGCCGCCTCCAGGGTCAACGTTCCCATGCCAGTGCCGTACATGTGGTAGTGGAAGGTGAGCCAATTGATGTCCTCGTTGCCGAGGTTGAAGCACGGCGAATAGAGGACGGCCGAGGCGTTCGGACAGCCGGTCGATTCCGTGTAGAGGTAGTTGCCGTCCAGGAGTCCCGGCGTGTGGTTTCCGCTCGGCCCGGTGCCGGGATCGGGCGTGGCGTTCTGTGCGACCAGCCAGTCCATGTCGTCAGCGATGCCGTCGTTGACCCAGCCGCTGAAATCCAGCTCGCAAGACGCCAGGCAGTCGGTCAGGCAGAGTATCTCGCTTTCGAAATCCTGGCTGTACGGGTACACCGATACCGTCGATGAGCAGGACGTCGTGGCCTCGCCGTCGATCTGGACGTCGTCGATGGCCATGTCACTCCGGATGCCGCCGCCGGTGGTGCCGATGAACCGCAGGCGGATCGATTCGCCGCTGTAGGCGGCCAGGTCGATGTTGGCCTGGAGCCAATCGTTGCCTTGATTCCCCGTCAGGGTCCAGATTTCCGTCCAGCTACCGCAGTTGTCCTCGCTGATCTCGAGGGACATGGTTCCCATGTCGCTGCCGTACATGCTGTACCAGAAGCTCAGCTGCGGATCGTTCAGCTGCTCGAAATCGAAGCAGGGGGAGTAGAGGACGGCCGTCGAGGTCTCGCACTCGCTGGCCTCGGTGTAGAGGTAGTTGCCGTCGGACGTCCCGGGGTTGTGGTCGTAGGTCGGTCCGGTGCTGTTGCTGGGGGTGTTGTACTCGTCGACGATCCAGTCCATGTCGTCGTCGGTGTCCGCGTTGGTCCAGTTTCCGGACAGGGGACAGGCGTCCGCGCAGTCGGTGTTGCAGAGCTCTTCACCCTCGAAGTCCTCCACATAGGGAAAGCTGGCGACGATATCGGGACAACAGGGCTTGTCCCTCAACAGGATGTCGTCGATGGCCATGTCGCTGTTGATGCCGCTGCCCGTCGTGCCGACGAATTGGAAGCGCACCGACTGCTCGAGGTAGCCGTCCAGCTCCACCACGGCCCTCAGCCAGTCGTTGCCCTGGTCGCCGCTCAGGGACCAGAGCGTGTCCCAGGTGTCGTACGGGTCGCTGCTGATTTTGAGCTCCAGGGAGCCCATGCTGCTGCCGTACATGCTGTACCAGAAGTGCAGCTCGGGATTTTCCAGGCCCGCCAGGTCGAAGCAGGGCGAGTAGAGGACGGCCGTCGAGTTCTCGCAGCTGCTGGCCTCGGTGTAGAGGTAGTTGCCGTCGGAGGTGCCGGGATTGTGGTCGTAGGTCGGTCCGGTGCTGTTGCTGGGGGTGTTGTACTCGTCGACGATCCAGTCCATGTGGTCGTCGGTGTCCGCGTTGGTCCAGTTCCCGGACAGGGGACAGGCGATCGCGCAGTCGGTGTCGCAGAGCTCTTCGCCCTCGAAGTCCTCCACATACGGATAGTTGATCACGGTCGCGGGACAATTGGGCACGTCCCTCAGCAGGACGTCGTCGATGGCCATGTCGCTGCGAATTCCGTCGCCCGTCGTGCCGACGAAGCGGAAGCGCACCGTCTGGTCGAGGTAGTCGTCCAGCTTCACCACGGCCCTCAGCCAGTCGTTGCCCTGGTCCCCGCTCAGGGACCAGATCTCGGTCCAGGCTCCGCAGTTGTCCTCGCTGATCTCCAGGGACATGGTTCCCATGCTGCTGCCGTACATGCTGTACCAGAAGTGCAGCTCGGGATTTTCCAGGCCCGCCAGGTCGAAGCAGGGCGAGTAGAGGACGGCCGTCGAGTTCTCGCAGCTGCTGGCCTCGGTGTAGAGGTAGTTGCCGTCGGAGGTGCCGGGATTGTGGTCGTAGGTCGGTCCGGTGCTGTTGCTGGGGGTGTTGTACTCGTCGACGATCCAGTCCATGTCGTCGTCGGTGTCCGCGTTGGTCCAGTTCCCGGACAGGGGACAGGCGTCCTCGCAGTCGGTGTTGCAGAGCTCTTCGCCCTCGAAGTCCTCCTCGTACGGATAGCTGGTGACGACCACGGGGCAACAGGGCACGTCCCTCAACAGGATGTCGTCGATGCCCATGTCGCTGCGAATATCGCCGCCCGTCGTGCCGACGAAGCGGAAGCGCACCGACTGGTCGAGGTAGCCGTCCAGTTCCACCACGGCCCTCAGCCAGTCGTTGCCCTGGTCCCCGCTCAGGGACCAGAGCGGGTCCCAGGTAACGTACGGGTCGCTGCTGATCTCGAGCTCCAGGGATCCCATGCTGCTGCCGTACATGCTGTACCAGAAGTGCAGCTCGGGATACTCCAGGCCCGCCAGGTCGAAGCAGGGCGAGTAGAGGACGGCCGTCGAGTTCTCGCAGCTGCTGGCCTCGGTGTAGAGGTAGTTGCCGTCGGAGGTGCCGGGATTGTGGTCGTAGGTCGGTCCGGTGCTGCCGGTGGGGGTGTTGTACTCGTCGACGATCCAGTCCATGTCGTCGTCGGTGTCCTCGTTGGTCCAGTTTCCGGACAGGGGACAGGCTTCCGCGCAATTGGTGCTGCAGAGCTCTTCGCCCTCGAAGTCCTCCACGTACGGATAGTCTTGAACGGTTGCGGGGCAATCGGGCACGTCCCTCAACAGGACGTCGTCGATGGCCATGTCGCTGCGGATGCCACCCTCCGTGGTGCCGAGGATGCGGAAACGCACCGTCTGGTCGAGGTAGTCGTCCAGCTTCACCACGGCCCGCAGCCAGTCGTTGCCCTGGTCCCCGCTCAGGGACCAGACCTCGGTCCAGGTTTCGCAGTCGTCGGCGCTGATCTCCAGGGACATGGTTCCCATGCTGCTGCCGTACATGCTGTACCAGAAGTGCAGTTCGGGGTGTTCCAGGTCCATCAGGTCGAAGCAGGGCGAGTAGAGAATGGCCGTCGAGTAATCGCAGCTGCTGGCCTCGGTGTAGAGGTAGTTGCCGCTGGACGTGCCGGGATTGTGGTCGTAGGTCGGTCCGGTGCTGCTGCTGGGAGTGTTGTACTCGTCGACGATCCAGTCCATGTCGTCGCCGGAGTCGGCATTGAGCCAGTCTCCGGAGAGGGGGCAGGCGTCGTCGCAGTCGGTCGAGCATTCCTGCTCGTCCTCGAAGTCTTCCACATACGGATAACTGACGATGGTCGTCTCGCAGCACGGCTGCGCCACCGCCCACCCCTGCCAGCAACAGACGACGAGCAGGACGAGAAGCGCGATCCGGGGCGAGTTCAAGGCGTGGCTTGCGGTTCGTTTTCTCATGGCGGTCCCTCCGGTCGGGTCAAGACGGGCGACGCGGCGGTCTAGGCTGGGGCCGCGCCTCTGTATGTCCTGACGCCGCAGGATGGGAAACGACGGAAAAATATCTGGGGAGGGGACGGGTCAGCCGCCGTCGACCAGCGAATCGTGGCTGCGCAGCTTCTCCAGCCCCTCGTACAGGCGGGATTTGACCACCGACTCGGCGATGTCCAACACCTCGGCGATCTCGGCCCGCGACAGCCCCTCGGTGTAGCGCAGGCGCAGCACCTCGGTCTGGGCCGGCGGCAGCTCGTCGAGCAGGCGGCGCAGCTTCTCGTGGCGCTCCTCCTTGACCAGCCGGGTGAGCTGGCCGGTGAGCTCGGCCTTGTAGGGGGCGTTGGTCAGCAGGGCCTGGTCGTCGCGTCGGCGGCCGCGGCCGCGCAGCACGTCCAGGCAGCGGTTGCGGCAGATCTTGTAGATCCAGGCGCGGAAGTTGTCGGGGACCGCGTCGTTGCGCAGCACCTTGACGAAGACGTCCTGCACCACGTCCTCGGCCTCGGTGGGATCGCCCACGTAGCCGATGCAGAAGCGCACGAGCTTCCGGCCGTAGAGGTGGTCGAGCAGTTCGCCGGAGCGGGCGTCGCCGCCGCGCAGGCCGGCGATCAGCGTGGGGGTCAGGTCTTCACGTCGCTCATCGGGCATGGCGCGCTCCCGGGCAGGTCGGTGATGGGTCTGCCAGTATAACGTCCGTGGCGGCGATTCGACGGTCATTTTTTCGCCGGGGCTGCTAGAATGGGGCCGGGACCGGAGGCAGGGGGCGAGACTTGAACTGCGACGTATCGCGCGAGCAGCTCTGGAGCTGGGTGGACCGGGAGGCCGCCGAGC
This sequence comes from uncultured Fibrobacteraceae bacterium, assembly GCA_964617805.1. Taxonomy (GTDB): domain Bacteria; phylum Krumholzibacteriota; class Krumholzibacteriia; order LZORAL124-64-63; family LZORAL124-64-63; genus JAHIYU01. The sequence continues at coordinate 29,749 of CAZTWK010000035.1, forward strand.
TCGACGCGCACCTCGCCGACTGCCCGCGCTGCCGTGAACGCGCCGTCGAGATCCGTTCCGAGATCGAGCTGCTCTCGGCCGGCGTCGAACAGGCCGTGCTCGTGGTCCCCGAGCGCATCGGCGACTATGCGGTGAAGCGCCTCATCGGCGAGGGCGGCCAGGCGCTCGTCTACGAGGCCGAGCAGGCCGCGCCGGTGCGGCCTGTGGCCCTGAAGGTCCTCAAGGGCGGCCGCTTCGCCGGGCGCAACCGCCTGCAGCGCTTCGCCCGCGAGACCCAGACCCTGGCCCGGCTCAAGCACCCCGCCATCGCCACCATCTACGAGACCGGCCACACCGAGGAGGGCCAGCACTTCTTCGCCATGGAGCTGGTGGACGGCCTGCCCCTGGACGCCTACGTGCGGCGCCACGACCTGGGGCGCGAGGCGATCCTCGAACTGCTCGCCAAGGTCTGCGACGCGGTGCACTACGCCCACCGCCACGACGTGATCCACCGCGACCTGAAGCCCTCCAACATCCTGGTCGACGAGAAGGGCGAGCCCCACGTCCTGGACTTCGGACTGGCCCGCATCACGCGTCCCGACCTGCCCCTGGCCTCGCTGGTGACCCGGCCGGGCGTGGTCGAGGGCACGCCGCGCTACATGAGCCCGGAGCAGGCGGGCGGCGATCCCGAGGACATCGACGCCCGCACCGATGTCTACTCCCTTGGCATCATCGGCTACGAGCTGTTGACCGGCGAGCCGGCCTATGACGTGGGCGGGCTCTCCCGGGACACGGTGCACACCATCTGCGAGCTGGCGCCGGCCCGGCCCAGCAGCCATCGCGCGGAACTGCGCGGCGACCTGGACACCATCCTGCTCAAGGCCCTGGAGAAGGACCCGGCGCGGCGCTACCGGACCGTCGCCGAGAAGGCCGAGGACATCCGGCGCCACCTAGCCTCCGATCCCATCCGCGCGCGGCCGGCCAGTCCCCTCTACGTACTGGGCAAGGTCCTGCGCAAGCGGCGGGCGGTGGCGGTCGCGGGCCTGGTCGCGCTGGCGGCGGCGGTCTACGCGGCGATCTCGATCCTGGGCCCCCCCTACGACGTGGAGACCGCGCGACATAGCATCATGTCGGCCAAGTGCGAGCTGTTCCGCCTGGAGGACTCGGGGCGCGCCGCGATGCAGGCCGAAAACGTCGCCCGGCGTTACCCGGACCTGCCGGAGTCCAGGCTCCTCAGCGCCCACGCCCAGTACTTCATGTCGGAGCCCCACGCCGTGATGAACAAGCTGGAGAAGATCCTGGCGGCCGACTCCACGCGCTGGGACTGCCGGGCGCTGCTGGCGGAGATCTACGCGGATCACGACGTGCCGCCCCCTCACCCGGTGGACGTGTCGAACGTGTCGGTGCCGCGGACGGCGGACGGCCTGCTGCGCGGCATGTTCGCCACCCTGGATCCCCGTCTGGCCCTGTCGCGGGCCCACGCGGCGTTGCGGCTCGCGCCGGAGGACCTGATCGCTCGCGAGGCCGTGGTGCGGCTGGGGCGCACGACCGGCGAGCACGCCCTGTCCATCGAGGCCATGGGCGAGCTCATCGCGCACGCGGAGCGACCGGAGACCTGGTTGGAGAACATGGCCCGACAGTACCTGGCCCTCGGGCGCTACGAGGACGCGCTCGCGGCGTACGACCGCACGATCGAGGCCGCGCCGCGCTCCGCCTCGGCCCACACCCAGCGCGCCAACACCTACCGGATGCTGGGGAGGTACCGCATGGCGCTGGCCGACCTGGACCTGGCGGTGGATCTCTACGGGGGCGACCGCATGGCGGCCTGGGTCTATTACCACCGCGGCACGCCGCGCTGGATCCTCGGCGAACTGGAGGCGGCCGCCCGGGACTACGCCACGGCCGCCCGCATGCTGGCCTACACCTCCTTCGCCGACGCCCGGCGCTACGTCGTCCTGCACGATCTGGGCCGGCCGGACGAGGCGAAGGCGCACCTGGCCGCGGCCCGCGCCGGCATCCGGGGCAATCCCTGGCTGGTCCGCGTCTTCGACTGTCTCGAGGGGAAGGTGGCGCCGGCGGATCTGGTGGACGAGGCGGTCGCAACGCCCGCCCAGCGCTGCGAGGGCTACTACTACTCCGGGGAGGCCTGCCGGCTGGCGGGACGGCACGAGGAAGCCGTCGCCTGGTTCACGCGTTGCCGCGACACAGGCCTGGTGAAGGATCCCGGCTCGGACGCCGATCCCATGAGCGAGTACGAGCTGGCCGTCTGGCGTCTGGGGCCGGACTAGTCCACTGCCCGCACCGGCACCCGCAGGATCGTCCGCAGCCTCTCCGGCGCCACCCGCCGAGGATCCGAGAGGTAGATCTCGTGGTGGCGGCCGTGGGGCGCCAGGCCCTCGCCGGCGGCGAAGGCGAGCATCGCCTCGACGGTCTCGGGCTCCTGCTCGTAGGGGCCCACGTGCAGCATCTGCACGCAGGGGCCCTCCGTGATGTCTATCAGCTCCACGGTCGCGACGGCGGCGTCCTTGCCCTTGTCCAGCAGCGTGGCCACGGCCGCGTCGCGGTCGGCCGCGTCCACCACCTCGGGCGTGCGGATCATCAGACGCCAGTTCCAGTCGGCCGGCGGCACGTCGTCGAGCGGGCGGTCGCCGTCGCCCCACCACTGCGCTTCCAGCTTGCAGACCACGTAGTCGCCGCGGCCCTCGGACTTGCGCGTCATCTTGATGGTGTAGGCCATGGCATAGAGTGCCCCGACCGCCGCGGCGAAGGCCTCGCCGCCCGGCTCTCCCCGTCCGGCGACGGCGAGGTAGCGCGCCTCGCCGACGTCGAGCACAAACGGCTTGCGCGCGGCCTTGAACTGCTCCTTGTGCACCTTCGTCAGGTCGATCTTGTCGGCCATGGCTACGCGTCCCCCTCGATGGGCATGTGGACGTCCGTCAGCAGCTCCTCGGGCGGCGTGCTCTCGGGATCGTTGAGGTATATCTCGAGGCAGGGCTCGGCGCGGATCGTGCGGTCGTGGGCGGGGATCCACTGGCCGCAGAGCTCGGCGTAGGTCTCGTAGAGCTTGTCGTAGGGCCCGTGGTGGGTGGTCACGGCGTAGGCGCCGCCGCCGACGGTCTGCACGCCGATCTCGCCCGCGGGCTCGAAGTCGTCGCCGACGGTCACGCAGGCGTCGTAACGGAGCTTGTCGGCGGGCGTCACGTCGGGGTCGTCGTAGGACAGCCCGATGAACGTCGCGCCCGGCCCGAGGCGGCCCTCCGGGCCGAGCTTCATGCACAGCCTGCTCCACGCGCCGCCGCACTGGTCGTAGGGGCCGACGTGCCTGATGAAGGCCACGCGCTGCTCGGGAATCCTCTTGATGGTCGCATCCATGGTCGATCCTCCGGTCTCCGGGGTATGGAAGGCGATCTCCCCGTCCGCCGTGCTGCGGAGCCGGGGCGCGTGGGCGACCAGCGGTCGCCGGTTCTTGCGGTACTCGCTCGGCGAGAGGCCGGTCATGGCGCTGAAGGCCCGCGTGAAGGCGGCGTGGGATTCGTAGCCGGCGTCCAGGGCGATGCGGATGACCGGATCGTCGCCCGTGAGCAGCCGTCCCGCCGCCTGCTCCAGCCGCAGCCGCCGGATATGGGCCCGCACCGACTCGCCCACCATGCCGCGGAAGATGCGGTGGAAGTGGTAGGGCGAGAAATGGGCCACCTCGGCCAGTTCCTCCAGCGATGGGTCGCGGTCCAGGTTCTTCTGGATGTAGAGCAGGACGCGGAGCAACCGCTGCTGGTAGTCGTGTAGCGTGGTGGTGCGCATGATGCCTCCTCTCGACCCGAAGCATACGCTCCGGCCGGAGGGCGTGCTTGATGGTCCTTGCTCGGTTGGGGGGATGATATGCGAGATCGTCGCCGTGGTCGAACCGGACATTCGCCCGCAGTCCACTTCAGGTCGCGACCGGCACCGGTCGGAACCGTCGATTTGACTTCGTCCCGCTGTCGTCCGCATCCTAATCAAGCGCGACGATGCGCGCGATCGTGACCCCATACAGACCATATGCAGAGGTATCGTCATGACTGAAAGCAAGATTCTCAAAGCCACGGTGGGACTGCTCCTGATCGCCGTCATCGCGGCCGCGACGTCGGCCGGCGACTCGACACCCGAAACCGGCACCCTCCGGGGACGCGTTGTCGACGCCGAGACGGGACGGCCGCTTTGCCACGCCAATGTCCTGTTGAAAGGAACGACGCGCGGCGCCTTGACCGATTCGCTGGGCGTCTTCGAATTCCGCCTGGTCGGCGGCGAGTACACGATCCAGGTCCTCTACCTCGGCTACAAACCCCACAAAGAGAGCGTGGTCGTGGAGCCCGGCGAGCTGACCACGGTCGAGTTCCCGCTGGAAACCGAAATCGTCGAAACCCTCGACATGATTCAGGTCCAGGGCGTGAACTGCATGGTCGAGGTGAAGAGCGCCGCAACCGAGCTGCGCTTCGGCGGCGACCGCCTCCAGGACTACGCCATCGATTCGGTGGAGGCGGCCGTGACCAAGCAGGCCGGCGTGCAGATGCGCGACGGCGAACGCTACATCCGCGGCGACATAAACAGCACGGCACCTCCGACCATGGGCGCCGAGTCCGGCGGCACCCGCAATCCCAACGACCGTCCCTACGACCTGGTCTACCACAAGCACTACGGGGTGAATCCCTTCGTGGCGACCGAGGACGATCGCCTCTCGACCTTCGCCCTGGAAGTCGACGACGCCAGCTGGACCATCGCGCGCCGCTACCTCGAGGACGGCCACCTGCCGCCGGCCGAGGCGATCCGTCTCGAGGAACTGGTCAACCGCATCGCGCCGGGGCTGCCCCACGCCGGCGAGGGCGATTTCTCGCTCCACGTCGACGGCGCCGCGAGTCGATTCGGCGACGGGTATCATCTCGTGCGCATCGGTGTTTGCGCTCGGGACATAGAGGATTCCGCGCGCCCTCCGGCCAACCTCGTCTTCGTGATCGATACGTCCTCCAGTATGCGGCGCGAAAACCGGCTGGGCCTCGTCAAGCGGGCCCTCCGCGTATTGGCCGGAGAGCTGCGCGAGGACGATCGCGTGGGCATCGTCGAGTACGGCAATTCGGCATCGCGCCTTCTCGAGCCCGTCGGAGCCGACGAGATCGGGGCGATCCTCGGCACCATCGACGGCCTGAGGCCGCACGGCGGGACCAATGCCGAGGCGGGATTGGATCTGGGCTACGCCATGGCCCGGGAGCACGCCGCCGCAGGCGTCATCAACCGGATCATCCTCTGCAGCGATGGCGTGGCCAACATCGGCCGCACAGGGCACGATTCGATATTCGCGGCGGTTCGCCGCGAGGCGGACAAGGGGATCTACCTGACCACGATCGGCTTCGGAATGGGCAACTACAACGACGTGCTCATGGAGCAGCTCGCCGACGACGGTGACGGCACCTATCACTATGTGCACCACCTCGCCGACGCCGAACGGGTCCTGCGCCGGAATCTGACCGGCACGCTGCAGGTGGTCGGGGCCGATGTGATGACGCAGGTGGAATTCGATCCGGACGCCGTCGATCGTTGGCGCCTGCTCGGCTACGAGAACCGGGATGTGGCCGACGAGGATTTCCGCGACGATACCGTGGACGCGGGCGAGATCGGCGCGGGTCACACCGCCGTGGCGCTCTACGAGATCAAGCTGACCGACGAGGCCCTCCGCGATCGGTCGCGGGGGCGGTCTCGCGATCTCGGTGTCGTGAGTCTGCGCTGGGCGAAGCCAGCCCACGATGATCGAGCCGGCGAGGTGACCGAGATCGAGCGGCGCATCGGTACCCGCGATCTCGCGACGACCTGGCACGCCGCCTCGCCGCATCTGCGCGCCGCGGCGGTGGCCGCCGAATTCGCCGAGATCCTGCGCGAAAGCTACTGGGCGCGCGGAAGCTCTCTGGAGGATCTCGCAGAGCCCGCCCAACGGCTGGTGAGTGAGCTGCCCGCGGACGGGGATGTCATCGAACTGAGCCAGATGATCGGTCGGGCGGCGGAACTCGAACCTTAGCAGCGAACCTCTCGATGATGGCATTTTCGGCCCAGATGATCGACGGACCTCGACGTAGTAAACCCCCGGAGGCCGTTCCTCCGGGGGCTCTTTCTGCGATGCGACCCGACGCTCAGCCTAGCACTTGGCCACGATGGCCTCCGCCATCTCGGTCGTCGTGTTGCTGCCGCCCATGTCGTAGGTCTGCACCTTGCCCTCGGCGATGACCTCGGCCACCGCGGCCTCGAGCTTCTTGGCCATGTCGACCTCGCCCAGGTGGTCGAGCATCATCTTGGCCGAGAGGATCATGGCGATGGGGTTC